>CALWOU010000008.1 GCA_944383245.1 uncultured Clostridia bacterium
TGTAATGTTAAAATTTTATTAGCATAAAATTTTATAAATGTTGACACATTTACCACAATAAATTGTGGCATTACGTTAGAATTAACATCGGATTTGCTTGTAAACACACACTGCTTGTGCGCTTACAGTACAAATCCTTTCGATAATATAAACTATGTAATGTTAAAATTTTATTAGCATAAAATTTTATAAATGTTGACACATTTACCACAATAAATTGTGGCATTACGTTTGAATTAACATCGATTTTGCTTGAAAACACTAATAGTGCTTTCAGACAAAATCTTCCGATAATATTAATTATTGCAATAAAAAACTAACCTATTAAAGAAATACTAAGGTTAGTTTTTATCTCGTTTTATTCAAAATTAATAATTTGAAATTGTCAAAAATTAATTTCTATCTCCACGCATGATAAACACGAATAAGATTAAGCGAACAAGAGAAAGTATGCTTGTAACAAGGGCGGCAACATAAGTCCAAGCGGCAGCGTTTAAAACCTTTTTCACACCTTCAGCCTCCTCTTGGTCCATTTCGCCTGTTGCAGTTAACATTTTGTATGCACGCTTGCTTGCATTTAGTTCAACAGGCAGGGTGATAAGGCAGAAAATTATATTTAGTGCATAAAGACCAATACCTATTCCAATAAGCCAATTTGCAACAGTAATATTTGTTGTCGCAGTGACACCAATTTCAAGAAAGATTCCAATAAATATTAGTGGCCAAACGAAAAATCCAGATATGTTTAAAATTGGAACCATAACTCTACGCATTTTAACAGGACCATAATTTTCTCTATGTTGGAACACGTGGCCGACCTCGTGCGCACACACTCCAACTGCACCAATTGTCGATTGATTATAAGTGCTTTCTGATAGTGAAACAGTGTCCGTCTGCGGGTTGTAATTATCTGTTAACTGACCGAGAGTAGGCTGAATTTTTGTGTTAACACAGCCTCCAGCATCAAGCATAAAACGCGCCACTTCGCTTGCTGTTTTTCCGTGCTTTGTTTCAATTTTATTATAGTGATTAAATGTTGACGTAACTTTAGTTTGCGCCCAAATTCCAAGAATTAGCCCTGGTATCATAACAATTCCAAGCAGATAATATATCCAATAAACTGCAAACATTTTTCCTCCAATTAAATTCATTTTTATTTTATTTCGAATATTAAATAAATATTATTACAAATTTTTATTAACGATTAATTTTTAAATAATAAAATTAATTGTTATTAAATAAAATTAAATGAAATTATTAGGTTTTATTATGTTATTAAAACAATAATATACTAAAACTTTTTTTTAATTTTGTCAATTATATATTATTTTCTTTAAAAAATAATTTTTTATTATTTTATTATTAAAATAAATCGTTTTAAAATAAAAATAATTTAAAATATATTGAAAATAATTTTTAATTAAATATCTTTATATAATAGAAAGAATCTATGAAAAAATATAAATAAATAATAATTTAAAAATTATAGAATAATTTTTAATATAAAAAGAATTAAAAAAATAATTTAATTATTTTTGTTGATAAAAAATGATAATTCTATTAATTTTTTTATTAATTTAATATTAGAAAATATAAAAAATAAATTTTTTTTAATAAATTTAATAATTATTTAATCCAAAAAAATCTAAAAAAAATTACAAAATATTTCAAAAATATTTAAAAATTATTAGTAAATAAATATAAAATGTGTTATAATAAAGTTAATAAAACATAAATTTTGGGGTGTTTATGGTAAATATATTTGATGAAGTTGAAAATTTTTTCAGATCTATAAATGATTATATAACTTATAATTTTATATTTCTATTATTTTTAGGTTTATTTATTCTCACAATTGTTATTGTGATTATTTCCACATCTCAATCATACGAAGCAAAATTAATTAAAGCAATAGATATGTTCAATAATTATTTTATTGATAATCCGCAGATAAACGAAGATAATTTGGTTGCATTTAATAATCGTATGAAATTAAGAAAAGTGCCAAAACAACTAAGAAAGCAATGGCAACAATTTGTGTTATACAGAGAGAAAAAAGCAAGTGATTATATGTCGTTTGAAGCGTGCGTTTCAACTCCTATAAAAAATAGTACATACAAACGAGATGTCACAACTATGAATATTATTGCCTACATTTTGGCTTTATTGAGTTTCATATTAAACATATATAGAGCAGTCGGTGATGTTGGAATGGTGCTTCAAAAATCACTTCTTTGCCCAATACTAATTTTAGTTTTGAATTACATAGTAACAATTTTCCTCGATTTGAGGCACAACGCAATAGTTAGTGATTTAAACTCTAATTATCAATATTTCGAAGTAAACATTGATAAAGCAACTCAAACTCTCCCAGAGTATGTTGACTATGAAGTGTTGTTTGACCGTAACGAAATTAAACGTGGCATTCCAATCCTTTACGCATACTTGCAAAAACGCGCAGAAGAAGAGCAGAAAGAACTCGAAAAAGCGCGCCTTAAAAATGTTGAACACGAAAAATTCAATTTTGATGAGGCAGGAGTTGCTAGTTCACTTGTGTTAGAGCGCGCTATGCAAGAGGCGGAAAGTTATATGGCGCAACGAAAAAAATTGTTGCAAGATATTGAACTAATCAACTCGGATATCACTCAAGAGGAGATGAACTTTAGAGAAACAACAAAAGAGTATCAACGTCAAATGCAAGTTAGTAAGGAAACGTTTGAAAACTTTAAGCAACAATTAAATGAAGTTACCTCATCAATTCAAGCAAACTATTTAAAGAAACAGCAACAGCAAGAATTAGACAGGCAACGTAACCTAGAGCGCGATTACGACACCGCAACCGATAGGCATAAAAAATTGTTAGACAATTATCAAACCGAATTAAAGGCGGTCGAAGATGAAATCACAAAAGCGCGTCAAGCACTTGAAAAAGCAATGATGAGCGAGTTCGATACATACAGCAATAAAGTTTACAAAGAGGCTTATAAAGTTGTTGAAGAGCGCGAAAGCAAAAAGACGCAAGAAATGAAAAACCAAATCAACAATCTTTCAGAGCAATTAAAAGAGAAAGAGAGCGAACTAACGCAGGTTGAACAGCAAAATCAAGACCTTTTAAATCAACTTAATTTAAGTCCTGAGGAGTATCAAAATTACATTAACGAAAATGTAAATGATGTTTCGCAAGATGTCAATAACGAAAGTGATAACAACAATTATCAACAAACTGACGAGCAGTATAATCAACAGTATGATAATTATGACCAAAATTCACAAGATGATGCTCAACAATATGATAATTATGACCAAAATCAGCAGTACGAAAATAATGATTATACTGATAACGAGCAATACAATGATGAGGAAAATGCAGGCGAGTATTCTGAAAATTCTGATTATTACAATCAAACCGATGAAGAATCACAAGGCGAAAATTCTGATATCAACGAAGAAAACGTAGAAAATTATGACGAACAGCCAAATTACCAAGATGATTATTCTCAACCAAGTGATGATAACGAACAATATAGCGATGAAAATAATCAATCTAGCGAAAATTTAGATGAAAGCGCCAACGAAGAAAATATAAATCTAAATTCTGACGATAGTTCGTCATATGAACAAGAACAACCTCAAACTCTAGATGATGAAATAGATAATGACGAAAATAGTGGATTTGATGAAATTGAAGATATAAATGTAGATTCAAAAGACGTTTTCAACATTGTAGATAAGCCAAGAAAGAAAGCGGGTAGACCAAGAAAGCAAACAAATGAAAATGTAAGTAAAAAATCTGTTGGAAGGCCAAAAAAGGTAACAAACGAATCAGCGGTTGAGGCTGATGAAACTAAAGTTTCAAAACGTGGTAGACCTAAAAAAGAGAGCGTAGAAACTGAGGTTGTGAGCGAAAGCAAGAAGTCGCGCGGTCGTCCTAAAAAGCAAAATGGTGAAGTTCAAAATTCAGTTAAAAATGAAACTGCAAAGCAAGAAAAAACCTCTAAACGCGGTAGACCTAAAAAAGAAGGTGTAAAATCTGAAACTAGTGATGATGAGAATACACAAAACCAAGTAAAACGTCGTGGAAGGCCAAAAAAGGACGATTCTACTAGCGATAATCCAAATGCACAATCTGAAAACACTCAAAACAATCAAAAAAAAGGCAGAGGTCGACCAAAAAAGGTAGACATCACTAAGGTTGAGGGCAATATTGATGATTTAGACGCATATTTAGATGAAATAAATAATCAAATTGCTAAAGAGAGCGCAAAAATGGAAGATGCAAAGAAAAAATTAGAGAAAAAATCTAAAATTTCAAAAAAGAACTAAATCATTGTGTTTACTTAGAAGTTAGTAAACTAAATAAAATTAATTATTGTTGGTCAAGTTAAAAAAGTTCGCATTAAGCGAACTTTTTTAGTAACTATCTTTTAAAATCTAAAAATATAATTTTTTTAATCTATAATTATAATTTAACGTAATTTGATAATTTAAAACACAATCTAACCTTTATCTTTTATAACATAACACATAATTTTTTTACAAACTAAAATCAATAGACCTAGTTCTCAATACTGTTACATTTCCTCTTGGGTCGATTATTTCCTTACGTTCACCGATTGTGTCGACAACAATATCAAACACATATCCAGCCTTAGAAGGAGTGTTGCTTGGTCGAAAAGAAAGCCTTTTTGACCCATTTTCCAACACGTGTTTGCAAGTGCGACTCTCTTTAGTTGATATTCTTTCTATCAATACTCTAATTTGTTTTTTAGAAAATATTGCTCCATATCTGCGAATAAAATTATTTGCGATTTCAATATTTGCTGTATTATCAACTTTGCTCATAAATCCTCCAAAATTAATTTGTTTGGCGCATTTTAACGTACTAAAATCGATTTGTCAACAGCGATTGCAAAAATTTTGTAAGCACTAAACTTGTAATTTAGAGTAAAAAACACTTTAGAACACAAAAATTGATACAAAAAACGACCCGTAACTATTTGCTAGTTTTGAGTCGATTTGTTAATTTTATTTAAAAATAAGCGATATATAAACTTTGAAATTTTGTTTTTGTTATGCGTTTAGCGCTTTTAATAATTCGTTTATATCAATTTCGTGGATTGCTGCCGCCTCTTCTAAACTTTCCATTTGAGATGCTGGGCAGTATATACAATGAAACCCAAATTGCGTTAAAATTTCAACAGCATTTGGATGATTTTCTAACACGTAACTTATTAAATCAGTTGCTTTAAATTTTTTCATATTTACTCCTTTATAGTTGCTCCACATATGTGGCAAAATTTAGAACCTTTAATTAGTTTTCCACCGCAAATAGGACAGTGTTTTTCCTCAAGTGTTGCAAGATTATTATAATCATTTTTTTGTGTTTGGTCAATCAAATTTTCACTTTCTTTTTTATTATTTTCGTTAATTTTAGAATTATTAAATATTCTAATTTTCTCATTTTCAAAATTTTCATTAGCTGAGATTGCAAATTTAAAATTAGAAACAACCATTCCAATACTTTTAAAAAATTTATTCACTCTATCTGTTAACTTTTCGTTTGTTTTTTCATCCAAATTTGTGCTTGTTAAATTTTTTCTTAAAAAAAACATTTTTGTTGTTTCAACTAAATAATTTTCAATAAAATTATCCACATCAACTGCATATGGAAGCGCGTAATCAATTCTAACTGAATTTAAAAATTTTTTAGCCTTTTCAACTTTTAAATCCATACTCATTTTTACATTTACTTTAAACAACCCACGTTTTATAACCATTTTATCTTTATAACTAAATTCTCTAAACTGCGAATTTAAATTGACAAAATATAAGTCCAAATCAAGATTATTATCTTTATCTTTTTTGTGTTGGCGCTTATATAGTGATAAAAAGTTTTTCTTATCTATCACAAGCTCATTTTCTGTTTCGAAATATAGTTTGTCCTTATAACAGGCAAAACAGACAACATTTTCTGGGATGTCTATATGAGTGTTTAACTTCAAGTTAACAAAAACAGAAGTTAGAAATCCTTTTTCTAAATCTGATGGAATTATTGAGTTTTTCTTTGATTTAAACCAATTAAACACTTAAACATTATACCACAATTTTAATAATTTTGTAAATTTTAATGACAATTTTAATAAAAAATATGTTTTAAATATTTAAAATATTAGTTTATTTTTGCAATTGAATTGACACTTTTCCTATTTAATTATATAATATACATAATACTTATAAAATTTAATAAATATTTAGGAAAAAGCACAAATTATTTTAGTATGAAAGTTATTTTTAACAAGTTTTTAATGGTGTTATATTTTATTGTTGGCGCCTTGATTTTAGAGGTGGTTTCTTTTTCAGTGTTAGGATTTGGGTTTTTGCCCGAGTGTTTGTTATACGACCTATCTTTAATATTAATCATTGCTTTTGTTGTTTTTGCAATTCCTAACTATGTTGCGCAATACGTTATTTTTACAATTATTTTACTTGTGCAAACAATATTAATTTATGTAAACTATTCACTTTATACAATCTATGGCGACCTCTTTTCAATTGAAATGATAACCTTGATAGATGAGGCAGCGGCGGCTATGACTTCAAGTTTTGTCTACATAGGTGTAATTTTGCAACTTATCGCAGTGTTTTTGGCAATTGCTATAATAGGTGCAATTATACTCAAATATTGCAGAAAAGATAAAATTAAAGTATGGCAACATTATTCAGTTTTTTGTGTTATCGCTTTAGTTGTGATTCAATGTTTTTCAATTTCATATTATGTGGAAAGAAGAAATGAAATAAACCTATTAGAAATCGATATTTCAGAAATTTTGTTCGATTATTCAGCGCAATACACTTTATATTTAAAATTACAAAGTTATAAAAAGTTCGGTACATATGGCTACATTTCAAATATGTTATTTGCCAATTCACAATCTGTTGTGAAGAAGTTAACTGACAAAACAATCGAGTATATGAATAGCGGAAATAGATATTCGTCAAATTCAAGTGAAGTTTTCGGAGTTGATGAGGGTAATAATGTGATAGTTGTTATGATGGAGTCACTTGAATGGTTCGGTTTTGGCGATGGCACATATGATCCAAATGTTGAAAATTTGTCATACGAATTAACTCCAAATATATACTCATTAATTTACGGAGAAGATTATCTAACCGACACGGATAATGTAAATAAAGCAAACGATTCAGTTATAGCAACAAATTATTATTCAAAATCTAAAACAAACTTTTCAGAAGCACAAGCAATTCTTGGCTTTTATCCAACCGGTCAAAATCTAACAGATATTGCAGGTTCAGATTATGATAAAAGTACTAACGCACTCGGTTATTCACTTCCAAATATGCTTAAAAACTTAGGCTACACAACAAACTATGTTCACTCAAATGTGATAGATTTCTACGACCGCGATAAAACGCACGGCAATCTTGGATTTGATAATGTGATAGGAAAAGATAACCTTGTTGATGAAAATGGTGATAAAATTTACACGGGTTCTGATTTGTCGTGGGACCATTGGGCTAGTGAAGCGGATTTTGTTAGAAATGCTATGGATTATATTATTCCTGAAACGGACAACCCGTTCTATACATTCTATTTAAATGTTTCTTCTCACGGCTCGTACAAATACAATAAAAACGAGGATGATTGCGTTAGATATCGCGATTATGTTATGTATGGTGCAGATGATTGCATTTTGGTTGATGCAGAAACGGATGAGCCTTTCTTAGATTTAGAAGAAAATGTTATAACCGATGTTGAAACGTTGCAATCTGTTTATCCAAACGCAAATTATAAATGGCTTTTAAATGAAAGTGTGTTAGAAGAAGATCAACCGCTAGATAGTCAATCAGAAGAAGTTCAACCTGATGACAATCCAACTGAAAACAAATACACTTACACAAATTGGTATCAAAATGTTTTAGATAATTATTACGATGAGGACCCTTCACTTTGTGAAGAATTGTTGTATTATCAATGCGGAATTATGGGGCTAGATGAGGCTATAGGTGCTATTGTGGATAGGTTAAAAGAAATAGGAGAGTATGATAACACCACAATTTTGCTTTTCTCTGACCACTATTCATATTATGCAAATCTTTCAAACCGATTCAAAGGTTTAGAGTTATTAGATTATTCAAGTATGGAAGTCAATAGGATTCCAATGATTTTGTCAAGTCCTGGATTAAAAAGTGAATATTCGGGCGAGTATACTGTCACCACAAGATTTACAACCACTTACGATATCATTCCAACAATTTTTGATTTGTTAGGAATTGAATTTAACGAAAATTTATATTTGGGTTCATCCGTTTTTGCATATGCTATACAAGATTATGTTTACACATTAGATGGAGAAACTAAGGAAATGCTTGTATACTATTCAAACACAGGAGGCTACTTTAATATTGACGTTTATTCGTTCGATTTAACAAATTTTGTGAAACAAAATCCAAATGTGGATGATGAAATCGTTGAATTGTTCTCTAAAAAAACTAGCGAACTGTTGCTTAAATTAAACTATCTAAAAATTTTAAATGATGCAAAACTATACAATCAATTAACCAATGTTTAAAACTCCCACCCGGGAGTTTGTTTTTTTAATAAAACCCTCGCAATATTTGTAAATTACAATAAAAAAGACTGCAATGCAGTCTACTTGGCGCCCCGAGTAGGGGGAGTAGCGTTAAGAAACATACCCCAATGGGTATGTTTTAGCGTCACGAGTTCGAGTGTTTACACGAGTTGGCACCGAAGGTGGAACCTAGGTTCGAGCTCTAATCAAAATAAAAAAAGACTGCAATGCAGTCTACTTGGCGCCCCGAGTAGGGCTCGAACCTACAACCTATCGGTTAACAGCCGAGTGCTCCACCATTGAGCTATCGAGGCATTTAACACGTCTATTATATGTTAAATTTAACTAATTGTCAACTATTTTTTTAGATTTTTTATATAAATTTTAAAAAATTTATTAATTTTGTTTGCCTGTTCTTTTTCAAAATCTGATAATACGTCAATATAGTATTTTTTAGTTGTTGCCGGATTTTCGTGGCCTAACCATTTAGTTGTTTGAAAAAATTTGAGTTAAAAGTTTGTTAACACAAGTTGAAAAAATTTTTATTAAATAAAAACGCGTAAAAAGTAACTTGTACTATAAAAAATTCAAATTTTTGCATTAATTTTTAAAAAAAGGGTTGACAAAAATTTTAGGAGAAGGGGGGGGGTATACTAAGGATAAGTTTATACATAAATTAATACGAAATAAGTTGAAAATTTCAAATAATTATGATAAACTTTATATAAGTAATAGTGTTTAGGAGTGTATATGGAAAACAAAAATGAATTATCAATTCCTGAGTTTAATAAAATTTTGCTTTTAAATGGATTTAAAGAGTTATTAAGCGATGAAGAAAAGAGGGCGCTTTATAGATTTTTCTATAATAATGGCTACACGGCTGATAGATTAAAGTTAATTTTTAGCGGTGCAAAAAAGTATGCAATTGCAACAAGGAAAAATTCTAAATATATTGGTCCAAGAGAGTTAAAACAAATGATAGTGGACATATTGAAAACTCAAGACACACGCACATACGAGCAATTTGGCGAAATTGATGCGCAATTAAAAAAGTATTATAAAGAAAATAACTTAGAGTTTCCAAAGAGTTTTGATAAAATAATTAAAGCGCTATTTGAAAAAGTTAATGAAATAAACAGAAAGAATAATTCTGAAATTGAAAGTTTTAGTGATGATTCATATGCTTTTATATACAATTTTGCTTGCCTATATTCATCCCTTGCAAAGTATGTTCAAACTTCTACTAATAAACTCAAGTCAAATGCAAAAGATGAAGAAGAATTATTATCTGAATTAGATAAATTGATAATCAAGAGATTTTTGCGTTTAAAATGTTTAGAGAGTTTATCATTAAAAGACGTGCAAGAATTTAGCGGATTTTTGGATGAACTAACCAGCGGTAAAACTGCAGATCAAAATGAATTATTTTCTTCAAGTGATGTGTACGCATTGCTAAACAAAACTGCATCAATAATAGGTAACGTCACAAGAGAAAAATTAATTCAAACGCGTTCAGTTTTTAAAGATTATATAAACTATGTTGCAGAACTTTCAATAGAAGATGAAAAAATTGATTTTTCTGCAATTGAAAACTTCACAACTAAAGATTTATTTTTAAATAGTGGAGCACTATTAATAAGAAGTCCAGACAATATTCAATCAGGAATAAGGTTTTTAATGGGTGCACCTGTTAGTGAAATTTTAAACACTCAACCGAAAGAATATTTAGAAAAATTGGATGGATTTAATAATTTGGTTGTTAATTTCCCGTCACTTCATCTAACAGGTATGACTAGTGCAAAACATATGTATATTTTAGAAAAAAGAACATCTTTATTTTCAACTTTGCACTTAGATAACATCAATAAAGTTGCAACTAGCATTGTTAACAACATTTATTCAGCGCTTTCATTAGGAAGCGAAAGTGCGCCTGTGAGCGAAAAAATCGCAAAATTGAAATCACTAGGTTTTAATGTGGACGAAATAATAACTGCAGATAACATTGTGGAAATATTTGATTCAAATGCATTGACCGATTTAATACATAAAAATAGTTACATTTATAACACAATGCAAAAGAATGTGCAGATATTAAGTTCAGTTTTGTCGTTAAAAGACATTCAAAAAATCTTTTCGTCTAACTACAATTTTATGTCAATGGATAGCGATAAATTAGTTGAAAAATTAAAGCGCGTTATCGCTAGAAGTGATGAAAGCAATTTAGCAAAAAACATTGAAGAGTTAGTAAATATTAGAGCGCCTTATAACATACAAAGAAGTTCAAGGAAAACAACGCGTAGCAATAATACTGAGGTTAATGATGACGATAACGTTGATATTCCGCCTATAGATAAAGATAAAATTACTATCGATGGCATTTCAATTGACACAGAGAAACTAAATAATGCAGGTCTTAACATTCCTTTAGATATTTTAACGGCGCTAGGCAAGTCAGATTTTAAGTATGTGGACACGGACACATTTGATGCGTCTAAAAACGATAATGATAAGAAAACTACTAATATGACTGACGCACTTGAAACTGTTGAAATATCTAATCCTACAATAAAGATAAAGTCAGCGCAAGACTATGCAATGCAAATTTACGCAAACTTAAATCGTATCGCTTATGCGTTAAAGATGTATGAAAATGCTACAAGTTCAACTGACGAAAGCCGTGCAGGGCTTATAGTGCGTGCAAATATTAATGCGCTTAAAATGAATATTGCTGAGTTTAATAAGTTTGATGATGTGGAATTGAGTGTGATGTATAATTTGATTACGTCAATAACGAGTTATCAAGACTTAGTGGCTAACTCATTAAAATTAGCAAGCGAAAGAAAAAAATCAAATAGTGAAAATTTAGTTGAACTTTATTCAAAACAAAAAGAAAGAAAAGGTAAATCAACAGAATATATTGAAAAAACATATACAATGATTGAAGAAACTAAAAAGGCTTTAAAAGAATTAGGTCTTTCTGATAGTTTTATAAAGTCAAGAGTGGAAAATTTAAATGACGATGTTCAATTCGCACTTATGGAAAAGGACGAGAAACAAAGAGAGGATGCGCGTGCAGAAAAAGAATTGTTAGATGAAACATCTAGATCTTATGAGGGCGCAAGTGTAATCGAACGTTCGCTATCTAATATGAGTGGCATAACTAAATCGATAATTGACTCAAATATAGAAAACTTGAAGGACCGTCTTTACGAATTAAATGAAAAACACGATAAATTAGAAAAATTGCTTGATTACGAACAAGGAATTTTGAAAAATAAAGAAGATTCGTTGCATAGTCACTACACACGTGAGCATATCCAAGATGAAGATTACACAACCGCATTTATGACCCGATTAAATTCTGCAATGGATAAACAAAAAGAAAAGATTAAAAAGATAAAAGAAGAAATAAAAATTTTAGATAAACAAATCGATGAAATTGAAGAAATTATTAGCAGTAGAGAATCTGGCTTTGGCGTTTAATTATTAATAAAATAAAAAAAAGAAGGTTAATTCCTTCTTTTTTGATAACATTTAAATATTAAATAAGATTTGTTTAAATTTATGAATTATTTATTTTAAAATAGTTTACAAAATTATTATTGAATCATTTTATTCAATGCCTTTCATAGTGAGAGAAATTCGTTTCTTTTGAAGGTCAACAGAAAGGATTTTCACTTTCACTTTTTCACCAACTTTTAACACGTCACTTGGATGAGATATGAAGTCGTTACTAATTTGTGAAATGTGAACAAGTCCGTCTTGGTGAACGCCGATATCAACAAACGCACCAAAGTCAATAACATTTCTAACCACACCATCAAGCACCATATCAGGACGCAAATCTTCCATTGACAATATATCACTTCTGAGTTCTGGAAGAGGCATATCTTCACGCACATCTCTACCTGGTTTTAATAATTCTTTAACAATATCTTGCAAGGTTGGCACACCAACACCAATTGCTTCCGCCACCACATTTTCGCCTTTTTTATCAATTAGGTTTGGTAGCATACTAAGTTCGCCCGCCTTGATTTGTTCGTCAGTTAAATTAAATAATTTTAATAGTTTTTCAACCGCACCATAACTTTCAGGGTGGACAGCTGTGTTATCTAATATATTATTTCCGTCAGTGATGCGCAAGAATCCCGCGCATTGTTCGTATGCTTTTGGACCCATTTTCTTAACATTCATAAGTTCCGCGCGATTACTTATGTGTTTTACTTGGCTTCGATAGTCCACGATATTTTCAGCAAGGCTACCAGAAATTCCTGAAACGTATGAAAGTAGGCTAACTGAGGCAGTATTAAGGTCAACTCCAACACTATTAACGCAATCTTCAACCGTGTTAGTTAGCACTTCATTTAATCTGTTTTGTGGCATATCGTGTTGATACTGACCAACACCAATAGATTTAACGTCAATTTTTATAAGTTCAGCAAGTGGGTCTTGAAGTCGCCTTGCAATAGACACGGCGCTTCTCAAATTCACATCATAATCTGGGAATTCTTTTGCTGCGAGTTTACTTGCGCTATAAACAGACGCACCCGCCTCGTTAACCATTGCGTAACTCACTTTTCTAGGGCAAGACTTTATTAAATCCGCCACCAATATCTCACTTTCTTTGCTTGCTGTTCCATTTCCGATTGCAATTATGTCAACATTATTTTTAACAATCATATCAGTGAGTTTTTTCTTTGCTTCCTCTGTTTTGTTTTGTGGAGGAGTAGGGTAAACAACTGCAGTGTCAAGCACGTCTCCTTTTTGGTCAATTACTGCAATTTTGCAACCATTATAATATCCCGGGTCGTAACCCATAATCACATTATTTTTAAGTGGTGCTTGAAGAAGAAGTGGCTTTAAATTCACTTCAAACATTTTAATTGCTTGCTCGTTTGCTCTATCTGTTAGAGTGTTTCTGCATTCACGCTCTAATGACGGGAACAACAATCTATCATAACTATCTAAAATTGTTTCGTCCATTATAGTGTTTGTGAATTCATTATCTTTTTTATACACTTTTTCAATTTCACTTATTGTGAGTTTTGGATTGATTTCAATGCTAACTTTTAAGCATTTTTCTTTTTCACCGCGGTTTAGGGCAAGAATTCTATGGCTTGGAATTTTAGCAACGTCGCCCACGAAATCTTTATAATTTTCATACGTTTTATTTTCGTCCGCCTCTTCATCCCAAACTGCTTTAATTTGCGCCTTTTTAGCAATAATTTCACGCAACGTTTTTCTTAAATTAGCGTCATCACTAATGCGTTCGGCGATAATATCTTTCGCACCAGCAATTGCCTCTTCGATAGAATTAACACCTTTTTCTTCGCTAACGTAATCTTTCGCCACATTCTCAACAGGTTCAGTTATCTCTTGCGCCTGAATCATATCAGCAAGTGGCTCTAGTCCTTTTGCAATGGCAACGGTTGCGCGAGTTTTACGTTTTGGTTTATATGGCCTATAAATATCTTCAACTTCAGTTAAAGTGAGTGCATTTTCAAGAGCAAGAGCAATTTCATCCGTCCACTTTTCTTGCTCTTTAATCACTTTTTCAACTTTTTCTTTTTCTTTGTTTAAGTTTCTAAGATAATTTAACCTATCTGCAAAATCTCTTAAAACTTGGTCATCACACGCGCCGTGCATCTCTTTACGATATCGCGCGATAAATGGTATAGTGTTACCCTCATCAATAAGATTGATAATGTTTTCCGCATAAACTTCTTTTAAATTAAATTCGTATGCTAATTGTTTTTGTAATTCCATAGTATGTTTTCCTTTTAACCAAAATTAATTATACCAAATTTAAAAAAAATTTCCAAACAATATTACAATAAATTTTTGCATAAATAGAACTATTTTTAGTTTGCGTTATATTAAAATAATGTGGCAAAAATTTATTTTAAAAAAACAAAAATAATTGACTTACAAAAATAAATAATTGTGGTTATTTTAGTTGACAACTCAACATATATTTTATATACTATCTAAGGTTTTAAATTTTTAAAAAAAGTTAAAATAAAAAAATATTGATATATTTTGATTATTGTAAACATTTTTACTATATTGCTATAATATTTCAAAGTTAAAAATTTTATTATTTATGCATTATTTTACAATTTAGATAATTTATCATTTAAATCTGATTAAATATTTATAAAAACGGAGTGGAAATATGTTTAGATTAATTTTTAAACAACTTAAAAAGAAAGAATGGCTAGGAATGCTTGCAGTTGTGGCGCTAATATGCGGTCAAGTGTATTTGGAACTATTAATTCCTGACTATATGAGTGAGATAACAACACTCGTCCAATCTGAGGTTAGTGTACTAAGTGGAATACTAATTGCTGGAGCGAAAATGCTAGTTTGTGCAATAGTTAGCACAATTCTTGCTAGCATTACAGGTTACATAATCGCTCGTATTTCTGCAAGCGTGTCGATGAGATTGAGGTCAGAAATATTTAATAAGGTGCAAAGTTTTTCAACAAACGAAATTAAGAAATTTTCAACTGCAAGTTTAATCACTCGCTCAACAAACGATATCACTCAAATTCAAAATTTCTTTGTTATGGGATTGTCTGCGCTAATACGTGCGCCAATTATGGCTGTTTGGGCGATTGTTAAAATTAGTGGAAAGAGTTATCAGTGGTCGATTGCAACACTTGTGGCTGTGTTGGTGTTGTTTGTAGCGGTTATAACAATCACTACGTTTGTTATTCCAAAATTTAGAAAAATGCAAACCTTAACAGACAATTTAAACAACATAACTCGCGAAAATTTGGTTGGTTTAAAGGTAGTTCGCGCATATAACGCGGAAAACTACCAAGAAAATAAGTTTAGAAAAGCGAACGATGAACTAACAAAAACTAATATGACAGCAAATAGAGTTCTATCAGTGCTTTCGCCACTAATGAATGTGGTTATGAATGGTTTACCACTTGCAATTTATTGGATTGGCGCGTATTTGATTAATTCTGCAGGAGTTGTGGATAAACTTACAATCTTTTCAGATATGGTGGTGTTCAGTTCATATGCAATTCAAATTGTGATGAGTTTTGTAATGCTTGTTATGGTATTTATTATGCTTCCACGTGCTAGTGTTTCAGCGCGTCGTATTAGTGAAGTGTTAAACACTAATTCGAGCATTGTGTCTGGCTCGGGTGTTGTGGTTAATGAAAAAGATAAAGGCACAGTTGAATTTAAATCGGTTAGTTTTAAATATCCAGATGCGGATGAATACGTGCTTGAAAACGTAAACTTTAAAGTGAAAAAGGGCGAAACAATTGCCTTCATTGGCTCAACAGGAAGCGGAAAATCCACTTTAATTAACTTAGTTCCTCGTTTTTACGACGTAACAGAGGGCGAGGTTTTAGTTGACGGAAAAGACGTCCGCGATTTTGATTTGACCGACCTTAGAGATAGAATAGGTTATGTTTCACAGCGCGCAGTTTTATTTTCAGGAAGTGTGTTATCAAACGTTGCGTTTGGTGGCGGAGAGGTTAAGCCAGACGAAGAAAGCGTTGAAAAGGCAATCGACATTTCTCAAAGTGCCGAATTTGTTTCAAAAATGGAATTTGGATTAAATGCACACATTAGCCAAGGTGGTAAAAATGTGAGCGGTGGTCAAAAGCAAAGGCTCACTATTGCTAGAGCAATAGCAAAAAAGCCAGAAATTTTGATTTTTGACGATTCTTTTTCCGCGCTTGACTATAAAACAGATAAAACGCTTAGGAGTGAACTTAAGTCAGAACTTGGTGACACCACACTTTTAATCGTGGCACAGCGAATTGGCACGATTAAAGATGCTGATCAAATTATGGTGCTAGATGAGGGTAAGGTTGTTGGTCTTGGCACGCACGAAAGTTTGCTAAAAACTTGCAATGTGTATAGAGAAATTGCACGTTCGCAATTGAGCGAGGAGGAATTAAATGCCAGCAAGAAATAGAGATTTTAGTAAGCCAAAAAATTTTAAGGCGTCAATTAAAAAATTGTTATCAAGCCTAAAGCCATATACGTTTATAATCATCATTTCAATAATTCTTATCATTTTAAGCACGGTTTGCACTTTAATTGGACCGAATAGATTAAGTGAAGTAACAAACGTTATAGAAGAGGGTCTTAGTGTGAATTTAGATTTAACTCGCGAGCAGTACAACACACTTTTATCAGACAAACAACTAACAATTGAAACAGAGCAAGGAAATTTCGTGTTAGATTACGAAGATTACTCAGACGAAATAACATCAAACGATGAAATAACAATAACGTTTACAACAAGCAACAATAATCAAAATGTGGAAATCTCAGCAAGCGAGAAACTAGATATTATTAAGGAAAATGGATATGTTAATTTTGATAATAGAAATTTAGGAATAAGTTATCAAAATGACACTCTCTCAATTTGGCTAAACACAGAATCAAGAGTTGATATTGAAAAAATATTTAGAATTTGTATAACACTTGTAATATTGTACATAGTTGCGTATTTTGCTAACTTCTTCCAAGGTTTCATTATGGCAACAGTCAACCAAAGAGTCAGCCAAAATTTGCGAGGAGCAATATCAAATAAAATCAACCGCATTCCATTAAAGTATTTTGACACAACTAGTTATGGAGATGTGCTAAGCCGTATTACAAACGATGTGGACACAATCGGTCAAACTCTAAACAATTCAATCAGCACGATAATTGGTGCGGGCGCGCTATTTATTGGTTCGCTTATAATGATGTTTGTAACAAATTGGATTATGGCGCTTTCAGGCATTGTTGCAACACTTATTGGCTTTATCTTAATGAATGTAATCATTAAAAAATCGCAAAAATACTTTATTATGCAACAAAACGTGCTAGGTCAGGCAAATGGATATGTTGAAGAAGCGTATTCTGGTCAAGAAATAATCAAAGCATACAACGCAGAGGATGAGGTTCAAACTGAATTTGAAAAAATCAACCAAAAACTATATGTTAGCGGTTGGAAATCTCAATTCTTTTCAGGCCTTATGCAACCACTTATGAGTTTTATAGGCAATTTTGGCTATGTTGTGGTATGTGTGGTTGGTGCGGTGCTTGTGCATTATGGCTATATCAATTTCTCAGTTATAATTGCAATTATGATATACATCCGCTTGTTCACACAACCGCTTAGTCAACTTGCACAAGGTGTTACAAATCTTCAATCAACTGCCGCCGCAAGTGAATGGGTGTTTGAATTTTTAGAGGTGGAAGAATTGTCTAATGAAGATAATTTAAATAAAAAAGTCGAAAACGTTAAAGGAAATGTTGAATTTAAGCACGTCCATTTTGGTTACAACCCTGATAAAATCATTATAAACGATTTTTCAGCCACAATAAAAAGCGGAGAGAAGGTGGCAATAGTAGGGCCAACAGGTGCAGGAAAAACCACACTAGTTAACCTGCTTATGAAGTTTTATGATATCAATTCGGGAGATATTTTAATCGACGGTGTTTCAATTAAAGAAATGAAACGTGAGGATGTGCACGATTTATTTGGAATGGTGTTGCAAGACACTTGGCTATTCAACGGCACGGTAAAAGAAAATATAAGATACAATAAGCAAGATGTTACAGACGAACAAATTGTTGAAGCGTGCAAGGTGGCGGGAATTGACCACTTTATTCGAACTCTTCCAAATGGTTACGACACAATTTTAGACGATAACACAAATATATCTGCCGGTCAGAAACAACTTCTAACAATCGCGCGTGCAATGGTTGAAAATGCACCAATGCTAATTCTCGATGAGGCAACAAGTAGTGTGGACACGCGAACCGAAATCCTAATCCAACAAGCAATGGATAAACTAACCGAAAATAGAACGTCGTTTGTTATTGCGCACAGATTATCCACAATTAAAAATGCTGATTTGATATTAGTGTTAAAGGACGGAGATATTGTTGAACAGGGCAATCACGAACAATTATTAAGTAAAGGCGGATTCTACGCTGACCTATACAACAGCCAATTCGAAGAAGTCTAAAAACAAATTGCAATACAAATTTATAGTAAAAGTAATAAAATGTTAAAAAATAATAGACTTAATGCAATTTAAAATAATTTACAAATCAAAATAATAAAAATAATTAGTAAATGAGGAAGAAATTAGATAAAGATATTCTTCCTTTTTTCTTATATTAAAATTAAAACACTTGATTTTATTAATAATATTTTATAAAATTATTATAGTGTATGTAATTTAGGGGAAGTAATGAACAAATCAAAGAAAAAAGAAACTTCAGAGGTTAGTAATATAACCAATGGTCTAACCGAGCTAGAAGCACAAAAACGTTTGCAAGAATATGGCGAAAATAAACTAAAAGAAAAGAAAAAGAAATCTTTATTTGTGAAATTTTTAGAGCAATTTAAAGATGTTATGATAGTGATTTTGCTAATTGCCGCTGTTATATCATTTGCTGTTGCAATAATTGAGGGAGAACCTAGCGAGTTTATTGAGCCTGTGTTAATTCTTTTTATAGTAATATTGAATGCGGTTATAGGATTAATTCAAGAGAATAAGGCAGAAAAAGCGCTTGAGGCATTGCAAAATATGTCCGCACCAAGTGCAAAAGTTATACGTGACGGAAAAGAAATTATGATTCCGTCATCAAAAGTAGTGCCTGGCGATATAATTGTGCTTGAAGCGGGAGATTTTGTGCCTGCCGATGCAAAACTTATATCTAGTTTTAATTTAAAATGTGAAGAATCAGCGCTAACGGGTGAGTCTGTACCCGTTGAAAAGGATGCCGAAGCAATTGTAAAAGAAAATGCGCCTATTGCTGAACGCTATAATATGGTGTTTACAGGTTGCGCAGTAACTTATGGTCGCGCAATTGCTCTTGTTACAGCAACAGGTATGAACACCGAACTTGGAAAAATCGCACTTTTATTATCAAACGAAAATGAAGGCAAAACTCCGCTTCAACATAAACTAGCTAAACTCGGAAAATATCTTGGAATTATTGCGTTAGTTGCTTGTGCAATTGTATTCTTGGTTGGCTTGATTGCCAAAATGAACCCTCTAAATATATTTATGACATCAGTTTCTTTAGCAGTTTCTGCAATTCCAGAAGGTTTGCCCGCTATTGTAACTATTATTTTATCGCAAGGTGTGCAAAGAATGGTTAAAAAGAATGCAATTATTCGTAGGCTTCCTGCGGTAGAAACACTTGGAGGCGCTTCGATAATTTGTTCAGACAAAACAGGCACACTAACACAAAATAGAATGACAGTTGTGGAAACATATGTCGATAATGATAAAGTTTACAACATTCCGTCCGAAATTGACAAATGCACGCAACTATTAGAATATGCAACGCTTTGCTCAGACGGAAATGTTGTGAAAATCGACGATAAAGACGTTCACATTGGTGACCCAACCGAAACTGCGATAGTGTTTGCATTTCAGCAGTTAGGTAAAACAAAAGAGGAGTTAAATAAAACTTATCCAAGGCTTAAAGAAATCCCTTTTGATTCAGATAGAAAAATGATGACCACTATCAATAAAATAGGTAACAAAAATGTGGTTATTGTAAAAGGTGCTTTTGATAAAATTGCAAACATTTGCGTGTCTGGAAACATTAAAAAAGCGGAAAAAATAAATAAGTCTATGGCTGAAAATGCTTTGCGAGTTATTGCGGTGGCATACAAAGAAGTTAAAAAATTTTCAGAGCATCCAACTAGCGAAGAACTTGAAAACAATTTAACTTTTTTAGGTCTTATTGGAATGATTGACCCACCTAGAGAAGAGGCTAAAGAAGCTGTGCAAATATGCAAAACTGCAGGAATAAAACCTATTATGATAACGGGCGACCACGTTGTAACTGCAACCGCTATTGCAAAAGAACTTGGAATATTTAACGAGGGCGAACGCGCCATAACAGGGGTGGAACTTGATAAACTAAGCGATGAAGAATTAGATAAAATTGTTCAAAATATTTCAGTTTACGCACGAGTTACTCCTGAAAATAAAATACGAATAGTGAAAGCGTGGCAAAAACTCGGAAAAGTTGTTGCTATGACGGGGGATGGAGTAAATGATGCACCTGCTCTTAAAGCGGCGGATATAGGTTGTGCTATGGGTATCACAGGAACAGACGTTGCAAAGGACGCGTCCGATATGACTCTTACCGACGATAATTTTGCCACAATTGTTGACGCAGTTAAAGAAGGTCGCGGAATATACTCAAATATAAAAAAGGTTGTTGGATTTTTGCTTGGAACTAACATCGGCGAAATTATTGTTGTGTTCTTAATGATGGTTATATGGCAAATTTCTCCTTTCTTATCTATTCAATTGCTTTGGGTAAATTTGGTAACAGATTCACTTCCTGCAATAGCGCTAGGTATGGAACCTGTGGAAAAAGATGTAATGTCACATCCTCCAAAGCCAAAAAATGAAGGGCTTTTTGCACACGGTTTTGGTGTTAGAATTGCAATTCAGGGAATTGTGTTCGGACTTCTCACTGTTGCTGGTTATTGGATGGGTAAAACTATTGGCGGAACGCACGAGGCGGGTAGCACTTGCGCTTTTATTGTGCTTTCTTTATCTCAAATCGTTCATTCATATAATATGCGTAGCGATAAATCTTTATTTAAAATAGGAATGTTTACTAATAAAAAATTAAACATTGTAAACCTAATCTCAGTTGCTTTAATTGCATTTGTAATATTTATTCCAGGTGTTGTTGAAGCATTTGGAATGTGTTATTTGCCTTGGCAATGTTATTTAATTGCTGTTTGCTTGTCCTTACTACCACTAGTCCTAATGGAGATTAGTAAAGCAATAGGTCTGGTTAAACACGAGCACCATAAACACAAAAAATAATTTCTTAAATTGTAAAAAAAACCACCAATCGGTGGCTTTTTGGTAGTTTTTTTATTTGTTGAGAGGGGTGTATTGTTCAACGCGCATACTGAGGTGATATTTTTCGCGCAAAGTGGCTATTGTTTTCATCATTTCACTTTTGTGATGGCGGTCGAGCGCTTCTTGGTTTTCCCATTTGTCAATTAGTAAAATTGTTTCGCTATCTTTGTAAGGCAAAAAATAATTGTAACCTAAATTGCCTTCTTCTTTTCTCACTAAATCTACAACTCCGCTATTTGTCATCTCTTCTGCAAATTTTTTTGCACTTCCATTTTTGCCTGTGTAATAAATATTGATTACTAACATAATTTCCCCATTAAATTATAAAATTTTCAGAATTTTTCTTAATTAAAATGCAAAGTTCTTTATTTTAATTTTTTTGCACATAAAAAGATTTATTTTTTAATTGTTTTGTTAAATCGTTCTATACTTTCAACTATTATTTCGCGCGCACGTTTGCTATCCCCAAGCGATTCAACTTTCACTTTTTTGTATTCTAATTGTTTGTAAACTGAAAGGAAATGCTTTAGTTCGTCAAAAATATGTTGAGGAAGTTCTGAAATGTCCTTATAATTATTGTATTGCGGGTCACCAAATGGAATAGCAATAATCTTTTCGTCTTTTAAATCAATGTCGGTCATTTCAATCACACCAATAGGATAACATCTAACTAAACATAACCTCTCAAGTGGTTGACTGCACAAAACAAAAACATCCAACGGGTCGCCATCCTCACTAAGAGTGAGCGGAATAAAGCCGTAGTTCATAGGGTAGTGAGTGCTAGTGTATAACACTCTATCCATAATAAGTAGCCCAGTGGACTTATCTAACTCATATTTAGTTTTATCTCCTTGCTGAATTTCAATGCAAGCAATAAAATCATCCGATTTAATTCTTTCACTTTCAATATCTGTCCAAATATTCATAATCTTTCCTTTTACAATCCAATTTTATCATAAAATAAAATTTTTGTAACCTTTTTTGCGAATAAATTATAATATTTTATTTAATAATTTAAAAAAATTTAAGTTTTTAAAAATAAAACCCTTGCAAATTTTATAAATCTATGCTAAAATAACAAAGTTGTTTATTTCTATCACTAGTAATAGGTATGAAATAAATTTAATTTATTATAACAATTGTAAAATATAATGAGATATATCACTAGTGGTAAATAATATTTTAAGATATAAAATAATTTAAAATATGCCGGTGTGGCGAAATGGCAGACGCGCGTCACAATCGGCGCTTTTACTAAATTGCTCTCTAACTCGCAATTTTAGTTTATTGCTTGATTGTTCCTTGCCTACTGCGAACTTTGTTCTTGTAGGAACCATCAAGTCTTGTGCGTCTACTATCTAATAAGTTAAATCTTATTGTAAATTCATCATTCTAAATATGCCGGTGTGGCGAAATGGCAGACGCACAAGACTCAAAATCTTGCGATGGTAACATCATGTCGGTTCGACCCCGACCACCGGCACCACATAAAAAATTCACCTAAATGGTGAATTTTTTACATATGATTCATGTCGGGGTCGAACAAGTTCGACCGCGTCCAACTCGTGTAAACACTCGTACTCGTAACGCTAAAACTTACCCATTGGGGTAAGTTTCTTAACGCTACTCCCCACCGGCACCACTAAAAACCACATATTTATAGACAAATTAAACACCTTACAAAAAATAAAAGAAGATATACTTTTTAAAATTTTATCTAATTGACAACACTTTTGACAACACGCAAATAACAAAAACTAGCATTGCACTAGTTTTTTTTCTTTATGAAATTTTATTGTTAAATTGTTTATTTTGAAAACGTTTTGTAATTTTCATTATTTTTGGTATACTAGTTTTATGGAAAAATTTGTTATTATTGACGGAAACAGTTTAATCAATCGTGCGTTTTATGGATTGCCACCGCTTAAAAGTTTGTCTGGAAAGCAGTGTGGGGCGGTGTTTGGCTTTGTAAATATGATGATGAGTGTTATAACGGGGGACAGACCAAAATATTTAGTTTGTGTTTTTGATGCTGGGAAACACACGTTTAGGCATAATATGTATGCAGATTATAAAGGCACGCGCGAAGGTATGCCAGAAGATTTGCACGAGCAATTGTTAGTGTTAAAAGACCTATTAAAAGCAATGGGGATTGAGACAATAGAAATTCCAGAAATTGAGGCGGATGATATTGTTGGCAGTTTAACGCGTAAATTCAACGAAGAATTCATCTTAATTTCTGGAGATAAGGACCTTTTGCAACTTGTTGATGACCACGTAACAGTTTGGCTCACTCAAAAAGGAATATCTAGCGTTTTAAAGGTTGATAGAAAAGTTTTAAAAGAAGAATTTAATCTTGAACCTTATCAAGTTATTGAATTAAAAGCAATTATGGGGGACGCTTCAGATAACATTCCAGGTGTGAGTGGAATAGGAAAGGTTGGCGCGCATAAATTGATAGATGAGTATGGTAACCTAGATAATATATATAAAAATCTTCCAAATATAAAAGAAAACACGCGCATTAAACTTGAGAACAATAAAGAAATGGCATATTTATCTAAACAACTTGCCACCATTAAACTAGATGTTCCGCTAGACGTAAAACTTTCAGATTGTGAATACACTCTTCCATTCAATCAAGAAACGGTAGAGATAATGACCGAACTAGGTTTTAAATCCATTTTAAATAGAAAAGAATATTTCACTCGCGCAGTAAAAGTTGAACCTGAAACAAATATAAACGCAGAAATCATTGAAATTGATTCAGATGAAGATTTTGATTTAATGTTAAGTGAAATTTCAGATTCTTTTGCTGTGAATAATGAGAATATGACTTTAAATTTTGCAACTAGAGATAAAGAGTATGTGATGTATCCAAGCGGAGAAGTTTTTAGTAAAAATATTGAAAAATTAAAAAACTTATTTTCAAGTGATAAGCAAAAAATATGTTTTGATGCAAAAAACTTAATGCACTATTTGTCAGATTACGGAATTAATTTAAACAATTATTTAGATATTTCAATTGCAATATACATCGCTAACGAAATGGATGCAGAAATAAAACTTGAAGATGCGTTAAAATTAAACAATATCATAACAAACGCAAAAGCATTGGCGCTATTTAAATTAAGAGAAATATATATCAACAAACTCATAAACAATTTCCAATTAAAACTATATAGCGATATTGAACTTCCGCTTGTAAAAGTTTTGTACGATATGGAAAAAACGGGTATAAAAATAAATGTGGACGCCATTAAAAATTTAAGTGCAAATTATCACGAAGAATTGAGCGAAGTTGAAAAGAATATTTACAATCTTGCGGGCGAGGAGTTTAACATTAATAGCCCAAAACAACTTCAATCTATCTTGTTTGATAAGTTGAAAATTGAGTACAATAAAAAGAAAAGCACGTCAATTGAGGTGTTAAACGAGATAATGGACAAGCACGAAATTGTGCCTCAAATTATGCGCTATAGAAAAATTGCAAAACTAATTAGCACTTATTTAGACGGAATGTTAAATTATGTTGGTGATGACGGAAAAATTCACACCAGATATATGCAACGAACAACTTCAACAGGAAGATTGTCAAGCAGAGAACCAAATCTTCAAAACCTTCCAATTCGCGACGATGAGGGAAGAGCACTAAGAAAAATGTTTATGAGCGAAAGCGAGGATGGTTGTATTGTGAGTGCGGATTATAACCAAATTGAACTTAGGCTAATTGCCAACTTTAGTGGCGACGAAAATATGATTTCAGACTATTTGTCAGGAAAAGATATTCACTCAGCCACTGCAAGCAAAATTTTTAACGTGCCACTAGAAAACGTCACACCAAATATGCGAAGAGTGGCAAAGAGCGTTAACTTTGGAATTATTTATGGAATTAGCGCGTATGGTCTTAGTCAAAACATAAATTCAACTCCAAAAGAAGCGGGCGATTTCATTAAAAAATATATGGAAATTTATCCAAAAGTTAAAGAGTATGGCGAGGAGTGCATTAAAAAGGCACGAGAACTTGGCTATGCATCCACAATTATGGGTCGCGTTCGCCACATTCCAGACATCAATTCACGAAATCACGTGGTGCGCGGTTTTGCTGAACGAATTGCAAAAAATATGCCACTTCAAGGTAGCGCAAGCGACATTATAAAAATTGCAATGATAAAAGTTTTCAATAGATTTAATAAAGAAAAGCTAAAAAGCAAATTAATTTTGCAAATTCACGACGAATTAGTTGTTGATTGCACAAAAGATGAAAGAGAAATTGTTGAAAAAATTTTAAAAGAGGAAATGGAGTCGGTTATTGATTTAAAAGTGCCACTAATTGTGAGTGTTAGCAGTGGAAAAACCTTATACGACGCAAAATAACACTAAAAATATTGTAATTTAAAGCATTTTTGATTGAATTGTTTGACAGAATAATTATATAATTATAAAATTAATAAAAATGACGAACGAAGAAAGAAAAGATTTTTATATGAATAGAAATATAAAAGTTTTGCCCCTGTACTATGCGTTTACGTGGGACATATTGTTTGTTATCACAATTTCCACATTGTTTTACACAAATCAAAAAGGTTTAACTCTATCTCAAGTGGTTATGCTAGATTCATTTGTGATGATTTTTGCAAGTTTGATGTGCATACCTCTATCTAAATTATTTGAAAGAGTGTCCGCATTGACTTGTTCGCGAATTTCAAATATAGGATATATGGCTTTTTTGCTTATTTGCATTTTTGGAAATAGTTATGCTTGGTTTATTCTTGCACAGTTTTGTTTAGCATTTGGCTATGCTACTAAAAGTATTAAAGATAATAGCATTTTGTTAGATAGTTTGCGCCTTGTTAATCGTGATAAAGATTATCAACGTATTTATGGCAGTGGAACTAGCATTTACTATATTGCTGAGGCAATAGGTTCAATTGTTATAACCTATATTTATAATTGGCAACCATATGCTTGTTATTATATTTCGCTCGGTGCGGTTGTGTTTATATTTTTATACTCATTTATAATTAAAAATCCAACAAAATTTGAACCTTCAAATATACAACTTGATGCAAAAGTTGACAGCAAAGATTTAAACAATGAGATTAATCAAGAAATTCAAACAAAGGAAAATGAAAACAACAAAAATGTAAATATAGAAAAAATTGAAGAAAATTCAAAAAATTTATTAAAAATAGAGAAAAAAGTTGAAAAAACTGATAAAAAACGCAAAAAATCTAAAAAAAAGATACAAAAACCAGATGGTTATCTAAAAATTTTATTCACTCCTATGTTTTTAACTATGATGATTTATCTATTCTTTTATCGTGGAACTGTAGCCATTGATGCATCCGCTTTTAAAACATATTTAAACATCCTAACAGATAATGGAATTGTTCCGGTTATTATAATAGGTTATTTGTTTGCAGGAGTAAGATTGTGCACGTTTATTTCAACAAAATATCAATTCAAGTTTAACCTCAAATTTGGTGTTAGAAGTTTGATATTGTTTAACGTTTTATTGATTGCAACGTTTATAATAAATGGTGTTGCTTATATGATTGCGCCAACCTCAATTGTCACACTTGTTATAATTTCAATTTCAACTTTTATTCAGTGTAGCATTCGTATGCCAAACCATATTTTCTGCAATAATTATATGCAAGTTTGTTTGAAGCGAAAAAATATCGAACGCGCATATGCTATTCGAACAACTGTAGAATTCTTAGCATTTTCTTTGATGAGTTTTGTGTTCGCTCAACTTTTATCTGTAACTAACAACGACTACGGCAAATCAAATTTAATCTACATTTCAATATTCATTATTCCAATTATTATTTCTTTAATTTTCTTCCTAAAATCATTAATTAAAAAACACACTGAAAAATTTACAATCATAAAAGAAGAGTACGTAAATGATTAAAAAATGAATGTATCAGATACTTTCATTTTTTATTTTTAATGAAATATTAAAATATTCTACACAGAGTAAATAATGTAAAATAACATTTTTAAAGAACTTTATCTAAATGAGGGCGGATGTAGGAAATATATTAATTTTTTATATGTTCTCAACATAACGAAAGTTTTGTTAGTATTTACAAAAATTCTATTTATTAAATTAATTTTCTCTGCCAATTAAATAATCCGCGCTTACACCAAAATATTCACAAATCTTATCAAGATAATAAATCGTAGGTTGACGTTTCTTTTTTAACCAATGATTTACTGTTGAATCGGGAATTTTAGCAATCTCACAAAACTCCTTTACAGATTTGTGTTTTTCAAATATTAAATCTCTTAATCTTTCAGCAAACGCATCTAATGCTTTATTCATATAATGATTTTAGACAAAAATTCATTAAAAATACTTGACTTTCTCCTATAGGAGATATATAATAATTATACTTATGTAAAATAATTTTTTACATAGGTAGGGGGTTAGAGAAAATCCCTAATTCAAAAGAAAAACAAAAGATGAAATGGTATCTTCATTATCAGATTCCTCATTCTCAATCCCCCAAAAAAATGCGCATATGCGCATTTTTTAATATTTTATATAAACCAAAAAGGCAAATTTAATAAAAAAAATTTTGTCTGGTTGAAAATAAAAAAACGCCGAATGGCGTTTGGTAAGTTGTGCATACGTTATCGACACTTATGCTCAGTATCTAAGAAAAATGCTGGCTATTTTAGAGCATTTAGGATTTTCTAGTACTAAATTTATAATAAGCTGAAGCAAAAATCATTAGGATAGAGCAATTAAAAATAATATACAAGAAAGTATATAAGAAAATATATAAGATAGTTGACTTTTAATATAAAATTAGGTTATAATGAAAAAATGGAGAGATAGTATGGACGAAAAATATATTCCACCTTATGAAATAACTGAGGAGATGTTAGAGTTGGTTTCCGAGATTATGGAAAATTTAGGGAAACTCTCTGGAGTTAATGAACTTGAAAAATTGCCAAGACTTCGCAGGGTGAATAGAATCAAATCTATTCATTCTTCTCTTGCAATTGAAAACAACACTCTTTCAATTGAGCAGGTGACAGATGTTATTGATGGGAAACGAGTGCTTGGACCAAAGGAAGATATAGTTGCAGTTCAAAATGCAAACTTGGCATACAAAGAACTTGGAAATATAAATCCTTATACTATTGGCGATTTGTTAAGAATTCACGGAATAATGATGAATGAACTTGTAAGTGAAGCGGGGAAAATAAGGACAGGGCAAGTTGGAGTTTACAACGAGCACGGAAAAGTTGTTCATCTTGCTCCACCAGCAGAGTTTGTTCCTGGGCAACTAAGGCAACTTTTTGACTGGATAAAGAGTAGTCCAGCAAATATGCTTATTAAGTCGAGTGTTTTTCATTATGAATTTGAATTTATTCATCCATTTCGTGATGGAAATGGAAGAATGGGAAGGCTTTGGCAAACAGCACTTCTTGCAAGTTGGAAGCCAATCTTTGCTTGGATACCTATTGAAAGTATTATTAAGGACAACCAAGAAGAATATTACAACGCAATAACACTGTCAACAAGCCAGGCAAAATCAAATATTTTTATTGTGTTTATGTTAGATGTGATAAACAAAGCAATCAAAGATATAATGACCGACACAAGAAATCACTATAACCATATCAATAATCAAATCACAGAACTTATGAAAGTGATTGAAAGTTTTCCGCAATCTGCGACTGAACTTATGCAGAAACTAAATCTAAAGTCCCGCGTTGGTTTCAGAAAAAACTACTTGCAACCAGCTTTAGACGCCGGACTAATCGGCATGACCGAACCCGACAAACCAACAAGCAAAAACCAAAAGTATTTTAGAATTTAGATAGGAGAGGAATATGATAAAATTAATGGATGACAAATTAAATTGAAAAGAATTTTTAAATGATTTATTTTGATAATTTTGACGATTATGATGATAGTGGGTTAACAAAATATATAAATGGGAAATATGGAAGCGAGAAATCAAGGCTTTTAAATTTTATCGAAGAAAAAAATAAGAATAAATATACCTTATTTTAATGAAAAAACAGACTATTTAATATAAAAAACTGCATATAAAGGTACGGATTTAATGTTGTTTTAAAAAAAATTTAATAAAAAATGTTGGTTGAAAATAAAAAAACGCCGAATGGCGTTTGGTAAGTTGTGCATACGTTATCGACACAAACCGACTGCTGGCATAATAATATTGCACTCCATCAAAGCAACCTTATATCACATACTGTATCCAACTTAATGCTGCTGTATTCCTACCCTGACATGGTTCGTAGGGCAATATTGTATAAGACCTTAATTTCAACATACACTACCACTACTCAACACAGCCAAATTTGAGCCTCAAACGTCGTTCAGCCTCACTGTAGTGGATTGTGAGTACAGGGCACCACTAGCTCCCCGCCTAGCACAACTCGTTATTATTATATTACAAAACTAAAATTTTTTCAACTATTTTTTAAAAAATAATTAAAATCATATAAGAATAGTAAAAAACAATCAAAATCTTATGAAAAAATGCAAAAATAAGTAAAATTATAAAAAAAGTTAAAAAATTTCAAAAAACAATAAAAAAATTGAAAATAGTTAAAATTTGATAAAAGAACTAAAATTTTTAATAAATTTATAAAAATTTTGTAAAATCAATTTGTATTGAAATAGCAATAAATGTCAAAATTAGGGTGTTGACAAATTCATAAACTTGTGCTAATCTATCAACAACGAGGGTAGAGTTATGCAAAAATATTTAGTTTCTGATTTTGTTAATAATAGATTAGATTTTGTTAGTGAATATGAAAAAATATCGCACGCCATTGAAGATAAGTTTGCAGAATTAATTTCAACGGGTGCTATTAAAAATTATTATGAGGGTGTAATTAAAAAATATCATCTAACAGATGATGATTTAAAACATACTCAACTTATAGATTATTTAACTGAAGATGCAAATGCTAGCATTCAAATTGGAAATAAAAAATATAGTTATCCAAAATTTCTTCACGAGATAATTGATGATATCACACTTAAAGCAGTGTCACACTTTTCTTCGCTTTCGTTTAAGCAAAACGCAAGTAAATTGGCAGTTCAAACAACGAACTTAGATTTAAAATTTGATTTCCATTATTATTATGTTTTAAAATTGAGAAAAACTTTGAGTAAATTTAGAGAAAAGTTTGATGAATTGATTGAATCAAATACATTAAATCCAGAGATAGGCAGACCAAATGTTTTCCATAAAGTTATTGTTACGTCAGATAAAACTCAAGAAGATTTTGTTGCGCGACAAATTCGCAGTTCGGTGTTATTAGCGTGTTTAAACAAAAACAACTTGCAAAATTCCAAATCAAATTACACAAAATAAGGATTATGTCCTTTTTTTGTTTGTAAAAAATCGCAAATTTGATATAATAATTGCATAATATTTTATTTTTAGGAGAATTTTGTGAAAATAACTAATGCAGAAAGATTTATCGAGGCATATAACACCATCGATTATAGTTTAAGAACAATTTATGATTTTAAGCGAAGTATGTCGTTTAGCGATGTGATTAGGCGAAGCGTGGTGCTGAACGCAGTTGTTAGAAAATATGAAGAAGATTTGATAGATTATGGTAGATTACGTAATGCAATTATTCATCACGGAAATAGCAAGTACACAATTGCAGAACCTCACGATGATATTGTTGCAAAAATCGAAAAATTAGCAGAACTTATAAGCGAGCCTCCGCTTGCAGTTGATAGAGTTGGAAATAAAGAGGTTATCATAATTGATAAATCTTTATCGATTGCAAAAGCAATAGAACTAATTGCGCGCACAGGTTATTCAAACTTGCCCGTTTATGAAGAAAATAAATTGTTAGGAATAATCAATGGTAGAAAATTAATTAATGTATTGGGCGGTAAGATTGCTGACGGAATAAACTTGCAAGAGTTCGTTGATAACACAACAGTTGGCGAAATAGTTTCCCTTATGGGTGATGATTATTATTTTATGCTTGCAGATGATGATATAACGATTGACGAGGCGATGAATTATTTTGAAAACAATAGAAAACTTTTGATAATCCTCATAACAAAAGATGGGAAGGACACATCAAAACCTTTAAGCATAATTTCTTCGTCCGACATAATTGATATGAAAAAAATATTAGACGTTTATTAATATGAAGATTGCAACTGATTGGAAAGATTATATAGTTTTAAAAACTGCAAACGGCGAAAAATTGGAACGCATTGGCAGTTTTACTTTTTTGCGCCCAGACCCGCAAGTTATTTGGAACACTGACGTTAAGTTAACAGACAAGGTGGACGCAAAATATTCGCGTACTGAAAATAAGTCGGGAGAGTGGCAATTTTCAAGAAATTTTAAAAAAAGTTTCGTAATTCAAAGAAAAAACGTAAAATTTCATATTGAACCTATGAGTTTTAAGCATATTTGCTTATTCCCTGAGCAGGCGGTCAATTGGGATATTATGTCCGAACTCATAAAAAAAAGAAAAGGCGAGGTTAAAGTTTTAAACTTGTTTGCCTACACGGGCGGAGCAAGTGTAATCTGTTCGTTAGCGGGCGCAAAGGTGACGCACGTTGATGCATCAAAAAGTATGATTGACATTGCAAAAATCAATGCAGGTCTAAATAATATTGATAACATCCGTTTTATTTTAGATGACTGCAAAAAATTTGTTGAACGCGAAATTAGGCGAGGCAATCACTACGATGCAATAATTATGGATCCACCTTCATTTGGAAGAGGTCCAAAGGGCGAAACTTGGAAGATTGAAGAGGACATTTTTTCATTTGTTAAACTTACAGCAAGACTTTTATCAGATAATCCTCTTTTTGTGTTAATTAATTCGTACACAACCGGGCTTCAACCAACAGTGATGGCAAACATTTTAAATTCAACAATTAAAAGTGGTAAAGTTGAAGCGTATGAAGTTGGGCTTCCAACTGAGGAAAAAGGAATAATTTTGCCGTGCGGATGTTCTGCAATAAAAACTTTTGATAAATAAATTTAATGATTTAAAATTAAATTTTATTTGCCAATGAAATATAAAACAATAAGATCTAAAAATTTAAAAGAAAAAAATAAAAAATTTTATAAAAAATAATAAAAATTAAGTAAAAAAATTAAAAAACTATTAAAAAAGCGAAAAATTAAAAAAAAATTATTAATAAAAGGAAAAATTTATGGATATTAAGCCAAATATTGTTTATGAAGATAATCACGTTATAGTTGTTGCTAAACCACATAATATTCCCGTGCAAGAAGATGAGAGTAAAGATAAAGATTTATTAACTATCATCAAAGATTATATTAAAGTTAGAGATAACAAACCAGGCAATGTTTTCTTAGGTTTGGTGCATAGGTTGGATAGACCAACGGGCGGAGTTATGGTTTTTGCAAAAACAAGCAAATCAGCATCAAGGCTTAGTGCAGAATTAAAGAATAAAGAATTAAAAAAACATTATCTGTGCATTGTCAATGGAACACCTCAAATTAAAGAAAATAGTTTAAAAACTTATTTAAAAAAGGATGAAAAAAATAATGTTGTTAAAATTGTGCCGATGTCTGAATCGGGTGCAAAAGAAGCTGTTTTAAACTATAAAGTGATTGCAACAAAAAACAATTTGTCTTTAATTAAAATTGAACTTATCACAGGAAGAAGTCATCAAATTAGAGTGCAAATGTCAAAGCAATTAAATATGCCAATATATGGCGATTTTAAATACGGCGATGATAAGCATAAATCTAACCTTGCACTTTGGTCATATGAATTAAAATTTGTTCATCCAACCACAAAACAAAATATGCGTTTTGTTGTGGCACCTGACTATAACAATTCAATTTTTAAATTGTTTGAAAAAGAAATCGAAGAAATCATAAATAAATAAAAAATAATCATATTAAAAGAAATAAAAAAATTTCTTAAAAAATGATTATTTTTTTATGAAAAAACGTAAAAAATCGCGTATTTTTTAGTATTTTTCAAAAATTTTTATAAATTTTTTTATTTTTTTATTAAACTTTATTTTTTGTTTATAAAATCACGCAAAAAAATACTTAAAAAAAGTTTAAAAAATTTTTAAAAAAGGTATTGACTATAATTAAAAATAGTGCTAAAAAGTAGTTGAAAAATTTTAATATAGGAGAGATAAAACATATGAATAAATTAGCAGTGTTTGAACTTGGAGTGAATGATATTAGCCTAACAATTTTTAAATACACTAACAATGGTTTTTTTGCACCTGAACAACAAATCAAAGAACCTGTAAAATTAACTCAGGATATGGAACGAGATGGTTACATTAAACCTGCGCGTATTCAAGAAACGATTTCAATCCTCAAAAATTATAGAAAGATAATTGACGCACAAAAAATTGAGCACACAATTTGTTATGCTAATCCAATAATTGCAACAGCAAGAAATCAAATTGCATTCTTAGATGAAATCTATAAAACTGTTTCACTTTACTTTAAAGTGCTAAGTAAAGAAGAACAAGTTTCTGCGCTTCATAGTGCGGTTATGTACTCATTTGCTATGACGCGCGGAATTATTATGCAAGTTGGCGACCATTCAACCGAGATTGTAAAATTTAATCGAAGAATTGTAACAAACAGTGTAAGCATTCCTTATGGTATGGTCAATTTGATTGATAAAGAAGATAACACAACGCTTGCTGAAAAAATGGATAAAGTAGTGTCTGTTTTAACTAAAGAATTAAAAAAATATGATTGGTTATATAATATTGAAGAGGATTGCGAATTTATAGGAGTTGGCGAGGCATTCACTTCGCTTGGAAAATTATCAAGAAAAGCAACTCATTATCCGCTAGATGTTCAACACAATTACGAAGTAACAACAGAGAGTTTCCAAAATGTGTATAACCTCATTCGTGGGCTTGATTTGGACAAGGCTAAAAAATTAAAAGGCATTTCAGAAAAACGTGCAGACTGCATTGCAATCGGTTTTGCAATCATTAAAGTTTTTTATAACGAGTTTGTGCGCGGTGGTGTTAAAGTTTCAACTAATGGTGAGATGTATGGAATTGTTGCTAAAAACTTGTTATCTCAAACGGGCGAAAAACCACTTTTAGATATTTTAGGTTATTCGCTTAGCGCAATCAACGAATTTTATCCAACTAATATAAATATTGATAGCAACTATTCAATAGCAGTGATTTTATATAAGCAATTAAAAGTTTTGCATAAACTCACTAGACCATATGTTAAAGTTTTAAGAATTGCTGCTAGTATGTGTATGGCTGGAAAACGCATTTCGTTTGAAGATTATCAAAAGAACAATTTTCCTGTAATTTTGCATAGCAATATTTATGGCGCGTCACATAGAGACATTGTGCTTGCTGCGTTCGTTGCAAGTAGCCAAAATATTGACGACTTCAGTTTGAATGAATGGGTTAGATATCGAGATATTGTTAGCGAAGAGGATTTGGACGCAGTTAAAAAATTAGCAATCATTATAAAAATGGCAACAATGCTAAACATCACAAACTCAAATTCAATTAAAGATATCGCGTGCGATGTGCTTGGTGACACTGTAATATTAAAAACAGAAGTGGAGCACGATTCAACTTTAGAAATTAGTCAAGCAATGAGCGTTGCTGGTGACTTTAAAAAAGTGTACGGCAAAAATTTGCAAATTCTTTAATATACTAAATAAGTTAAACTACTTTTAAAATTTTCACAAGATAAAATTCTTATTAATTTGTTTTAATAAAGTTAAACTGCAAACTAATTAGACACTAAAATTAACTTAAAATTTAAAAATGCGCATATGCGCATTTTTTCATTTATTTATTTGAGTTTTTTAAAACTTTGTGTTAAAATTAAATAGAGGTTAAAATGTTTAAAATAGATTTAGCAATTAAATTTGGTAGCAATGAAATCATTGTGTATAGAAAAACATATGGAATTGTTGCAAAAGTTCCGGCATACCTTGCAATCAAAAGAGATGGTAAAAAGGTTAAGGTGCAGGCAATAGGTAAAAATGCAGAAATTCTTTTGCGTGCGTCCAGCCAAAATGTTGAGGTATTAAATCCTATTGTAAATAGCGAAATTGTGGATGAAAAAATGGCAGTGCTTTTAATGAGTGAGATTTTAAAAGATGTCATCCAAGATAGATTTTTATTAACAAAACTTCGCGCACTAGTTGCCGTTCCTAGTGGAATGAAAGAAGAACAACTCATAAAAATTAAGCGCGTGCTTTTAGAGGCTGGAATAAACAACGTTTCGTTTGTTATAAATAGCGTTGGGGCAAGAAATATGTTGGATGTTGATTCGCAAGCGCACATTATGGTGGTGGATATTGGCAAGTATCTAACGGATATTTCAATTTTGAATGAATATAACTTCACGTTTGGCAGAACTTACTTTTTTGGCGGAGTTAATATGGATAAAAGTATCACGACGTTTATATCAGATAATCACGGGCTAAAAGTAAATGATAGAACAAGCGAAATGGTTAAAAATGAAATCGCGTCATTGTACGAACGCGATTTAAATAAAATTGAGTATTCTGGTTTCGATAACGATAAACTTGTTAAACACGAAATCACAGCAAACGAAATTCGAGTTGCAATTGTTGGATTGTACGATAAAATTTTTGAATTTATTGAGGACATTTTAAAGCAAGTTTCAAAAGAAGTTTTGCACGACATCTACAATTTTGGAATTATGTTTGTTGGAGGCGCTAGTTCAATTCCGGGCTTGTATGAGTACGCAAAAAAGAAATTAGATTTGCCGATAATTGTGCCAGATGACCCGTCAGACTGCGTTATAAACGGAGTTGGAAAATTAATGTCTAGCGACAAAGAATTTTTAAAAATCAACGTTTAAGTTTAATATGATTAAAATAAAATTTTAAGTTAAAATTGATAACGCATAAAACAAAAAAATAGATTGTAAAATTAGTTATAAATTAAATTAAAAAACTAAAAAGTAAAAAAAATTGCAAAAAATGCACAAAAACACTAATTTTTTTCAAAAAATCAATAAAAAATTCAAAATTTTAAAAAATTTTTATTAAATTTAGTGAAATTTGACTTATTTTAGCGAAGATAAAAATTACATTAATTTTATCTTCACTTTTTTTTATTGGCGTGGTAATTTTAGTATTGAAATTTTTATTTAGGGGGTATTATGGCGCGTGTAATAGTTTTAACTTCAGGAAAGGGTGGAGTGGGGAAAACCACAGTTACCGCAAATCTAGGTATGCACCTAGCAAGCAAAAACTATAGGGTGTGTTTAATTGATATGGATGTTGGATTAAATAACCTAGACGTTGTTATGAATATGGAAGATAGAGTTGTCTACACTATGCTAGACGTCATTGAAAAACGTTGCAGGCTAAAAGAGGCACTAATTCAAGATGATTGTTATCCACTTTTATATATGCTTTCAACGGGTGGATTAAACAACAATTTGTCCATCAGTATTGCCGAGATAAAAAAAGTGATTGATGAAATGCACGATATTTTTGATTTTGTGCTTATCGATTGCCCGGCGGGAATTGATGCAGGATTTAAACGTGCTGTGAGTTGTGCAAAAGAGGCAATTGTTATAACCACATCGCATCTATCCAGCATTCGCGACGCAGACAAAGTGATAACCATACTAAATAGTTATGATATAGTCAGCAAACGATTTGTAATTAACCGCGCGCGCGGTGATTTAATTCAAGATAAGGTTATGTTTGACGTGTATGACATTGCAAAAACACTAAAAATCGATTTTGGCGGAGTGATTCCAGAGGACGACAACGCGATCACAATCACAAGCGATAAAATTAAAAACTTTAAAATTGGATTGAATCGTGCCTTTGATATTCTTGCCAATAATATTGTAACGGGAGAGAAAAAATTATTTGATTGTACATATAAATATCGCGGATTTTTAGGCGGATTAAAAAAGTTGATAAAAAGGAGTTTATAATGGATTTACTTAATAGACTTCAAAACATATCAAAGAAAAATAATAACGAAAATCCAAAATGTTTAACCGACATTATAAAATCTGATTTTTTCTATTTAATAAGCAACTATTTTGAGGTAGACTTTGATGATATAGACGTCTTTATAAAGACCGAAAACGGCAAATACTCTATAGAAATCAACTGCGAAGGGGATAGAATAAAACTAATGCGCAATTTTTGAATATTTGAAAAATTCACACATATAAATAGATATGAAAAAGTGCAAAATTGGAGTAAGTTTTTTTCTTTTGTTGATTTTATGCATTATTTTTCAACAATTCAAACTCTTAATCAACTATTTTTTTGCACTCACTTTGCACGAACTAGCACATCTTCTCTTTGCTATTTCACGCGGTTATAAATTGAAACTTATTCAAATTGATATGTTTGGTCTTAGCATTGATTTGGATAGTGATTTATCCGACAAAGATAGTTTTGCAGTAAACATTGCAGGGCCAATGTGCAATTTATTTATGTGTTTGTTGTGCCTTGCGATGTATTCACTATTTCCTACATCTCATTTAATTTTAAGTGAATTTTGTTTTACGAATTTGGCGCTTGCATTATTCAATTTACTTCCAATCTATCCACTCGACGGTGGAAAAATTTTTCGTTCAATGATAAAATCTGATAAAGCATACATTCGCCTTGATATAATAGTTAGAGCGCTATTTTCGGTTATATTTTTAGGTCTGTTTGTTTATTCTTGCTTTAACACAATAAACTATTTCTACGTTCTAATGGTTATATTCTTTATAACTAGCAAACGAAAGCAAACTCCAACATTTTCGCTATTTAAATTCAATAATTCTCATTCTTTTGAAAAGGTAAATTTAATAAAAGTGGACGCGTGTGACAATCTCTTTAAAATGATAAAACAAATAAAAAGTCATAAATACACAATCTTTTACTATCCAAACAAAAAACTCTATATCGATGAGGATGTGGCTTTAACGCTCGCGCTAAAGTATCCACTTTCCACAGAAATTAAGGACATAAATTTTTAATATATTTTTTGTTTTATGGTTGACAAATTTATTTTGTTATGCTAAAATAAGCGCGTAGTACCACATTGAATAGGTTTAAATCCTTATTTTTTATGCTAATTTTGGTGTTGCTAGCAGCTTAAATGTTGATTTATTAAATTAAAAAAATTTAAAGTTACAATTCAAAATGAATTAACAATTTATACTTTCAGCAACAAAAAGGCAAAAATTAAGGTGCCTTAAAAGTGAGTCTTTATAGGAGGTAACTAAAAATGTACGCAATCGCAAATATTTCAGGAAAACAATTTAAAGTTGAAGTCGGCCAAACTTTGTTAGTGGATAGATTAAACGCAGAAGTTAACGAAGAAGTTAGTTTCCCGGTTATGCTTACTGTTGATGGTAGCAAAGTTAAAGCGGGCACACCTGTAATTAAAGATGTGGTTGTTAAGGCGAAAGTTTTGGCGCACACTAAGGACAAGAAAATCACAGTTTTCAAGTACAAGGCTAAAAAGAATGAGCGCAAAAAACAAGGTCATCGTCAGCCTTACACCAAGATTGAAGTTTTAAGCATAGGTTAATATGATTAAGATTTTAGTTTTATTAGACAAACAAAACATTATAACTATTGAGGCCTCTGGTCATTCTGGATATGCTGAAGCTGGTTCGGATATTATTTGTAGCGCTGTTAGCACACTCACTCAAAACCTCATTTTAGGTTTAGAAGAAGTTGTTAAAATTAAGCCTATATATTCTATTGATGAAGATATCCCAGATTTAAAGGTAAGTTTACCTAACAACTTAAACGAGGAAGAAAATAAAAACGCGCAAATTTTAATGCGTTCTACCTATCTAGGGTTAAAGAATTTAAGCAATAGTTATAAAAAATATATCAGTATAAAGGAGAAGCATTATGATTAAGTTTAATATTCAATTATTCGCACACAAAAAAGGTGCTAGTAGTTCAAAAAACGGTCGTGATAGCGAATCTAAACGTCTTGGTGTGAAAGCAGGAGATGGACAGTTCGTTCACGCAGGTTCAATCATCGTTCGTCAAAGAGGAACAAAAATTCATCCTTCAACTAACGTTGGTTGTGGCAAAGATTACACTTTGTTCGCAATGATTGACGGGGTTGTTCGCTTTAAACGCGACGGTCGCGGTAGAAAAATCGTAACAGTTGAAGCAAAAATCTAATAAATTGCTTTAATTTTGAAACTACTTGAATTTAATAATTTGTGGCAAAATAATTAGAAATATCACGTAAAACGTGGCAAATATAAATTTAAAATTTAACAATTTAATTCATCGAATTTGAGTTTTTCTCATTTTCGATGTTTTTTATGTGCCCTCTTTTATTTTTGTCATATTGAAATTTATTTTTTAAGGTATTTATATCTTTTAATCAAATTATGTTTTGTTTTCTTAAAAAATTTATTTTATTTTTATCTTATTAAAATTTACTTTTTAAGGATATTTATTTTGTTTTAATACTAATCAAATTTGCTTATTTTAATGACTGCAACATTTTTCTTTACTAATTGCTAATTTATAATCAAAAATCACTAAAATATTATAATCACTCCTCGTTTATCTATAAATTCAAACTATTGCATTTTTGTTGACTAATTTTTTAGTTTTAGGTAAAATATTAGTAATTTTATGTTAAATTTGGTGAATTTTAACTAGAATGTCATCAAAATTATGTTAAAATAATTAAATTTACTTAAAATATTAGTGTAACACTAACATAAAACTACATATATCTATGCGTGACACTAAAGTGTCACGCAAATAAAATTATAATTACAAAAAATAAAGTCAAAATAAAGAAAGTAAAAAAACAAATTAAAATAAAGAAAAAATAAAAACGAAGAAAGAAAAGTAAGAAGAGTAGGAGGAAAGAATGAGGATTGAGAGAAAGGTGTTATTGGTTATATATTCAATAATGTTTTTCTTTGTGATGGCATTGTCTTGTGCCATTATTGCCTTTGCTGCGCTCAATGCTGAATTCATAACTCCTGCTAGAGTTTACTATGTGGCAACAGATATTTCAAGTGGAAGAACATTAAATCAAGCAATAAAAGCCAACAATGACTATACAGCAGAAAATAACAATATATCTAAAATAGTTTTTGATAAATACGATTCAGTTGAAAACGATATTCCTGTATATACAGAGGGGGAGGGGTATAACATACTCTCAGGCCTAACGGGAGTAACTCTAGATTGGGATGATATAAAAGTTGAGATATATAGAGTAACCAATGATGATGACACTTCAACAGTCTACATACTCTCTACTAGCGATATAACTTGCAGTGCAGATATGTCCAACTCATTTAGAAATCTAACCGCATTAAAAGAAATAGTTTTTAATAACTTTAATATAACCAGCGCAACAACCAATCTTGCGAATATATTCTATAACTGCACATCTCTTACAACATTTGACTTGTCTAATTTTGATACTAGCGGTGCAACAAATATGCAGTATATGTTCTACAATTGTTCTTCACTAACTAACTTAAACGTAAATAATTTTCAAACGAGCAATGTTAGAAATATGCGATATATGTTTTATAACTGCTCAGTACTAACAAATCTAAATATAGATAACTTTGTAACAGACAATGTTCAGTATATGAATCATATGTTCTGTAACTGTTCAAACCTTACAAGTTTAAATGTTTCTAATTTTGTAACAAATAATGTAACAACAATGAGCAATATGTTCTATGGTTGTTCATCTCTCACAAATCTAAATATAGATAACTTTGTAACAGACAATGTTACAAATATGAGCTATATGTTCTATGGTTGTTCATCTCTCACAAATCTAAATATAGATAACTTTGTAACAGACAATGTTACAAATATGAGTAATATGTTTTATAATTGTTCATCTCTAACAAGTTTAGATGTCACTAATTTTAACACTGATAACGTAACAAGTTTTGGTTCTATGTTTTATGATTGTTCTTCATTAACTGAATTAAATGTTGCAAATTTTAACACCACAAATGCAACATCTTTGGATTGGATGTTTTCAAATTGCTACAATCTAACAGAATTGAATGTTTCAGGGTGGAACACAAGTAATGTTATAGGCAAAGGTATGGAGGGAATATTTTGCAATTGTTATAATATAGAAGGATTGGATGTGTCTAACTTTATTACAAATAATGTTACAAGTTTTCATATGACATTTTCTTCCCTTCGCAGTGTAACATCGCTCGATGTTTCAAATTTTAACACAGAAAATGTAACACTTATGGATTTTATGTTTTTTGGTTGCAGAAATTTAACTAATTTAAATTTGTCTAATTTTGTAACCAACAACGTAACCAATATGAGCCAAATGTTTCAAAATTGTTCAGCTCTTGAAACCATAACTTGGAACAATCAATTGTTTGACACTTCTCTCGTAACAGATATGTCTAGGATGTTTAATGGATGCTCTAGTTTAACAAGCATAGATGTTAGCGGGTTTAACACTAGCAATGTTACTAATATGAGTTATATGTTTACTACCTGTAATGCATTAACTGAATTGGATGTATCTAATTTTGAGACAAACAATGTTACTGATATGTCAAATATGTTTGCTGCTTGTTACAATCTAACGAGCATAAACGTTAGCAGGTTTGACACTAGCAAAGTTACAGATATGTACGCAATGTTTTATCATTGCAGAAGTTTAACTGAATTGGATGTTAGCAATTTTGTTACAGATAATGTAACTAATATGAGTGCAATGTTTACCTCTTGCAAATTTGATAGCATAGACATTTCAAAATGGGATACTAGTAAGGTTACAAATATGTCCAATATGTTTAATTCGTGTGTAAATTTGACCGAGTTAGATTTATCCAATTTCAACACTTCGCTTGTTACAGAAATGACGGGAATGTTTAATAACTGCCCAGCGTTAGTTACACTTGATTTATCTAATTTTGACACTAGTAACGTTACTAATATGACCTCAATGTTTTATTATTGCGCAAACTTAACTAAACTTGATTTATCTAGTTTTAACACAAGCAATGTAACAAATATGCAAGGTATGTTTAATTTATGCACAAATCTAAACACAATTTTAGTTGGCGAGGGTTGGAACACAGATAATGTTCCAAGTTCAACGATTATGTTTACGTCTTGCTCTAAATTAGTTGGAGGTAATGGCACTGCCTTTGATAGCTCTCACACAGATAAAACCTATGCAGTTGTTGACGGCACACGCGTTTATGACGAAGAATTAGGAGAATATGTCACGAAACCTGGATATTTAACCTTAAAAGAAAATGTTTAAATAAATGTAAAAAAATGCCATATGAAATGGCATTTTTTAATTGTATGAATTAAATAAATTTGATTTGTTACATATATTTTTTAATGGTTTGAAAAATTAAATAATTAGTAACATACATTTTTTGATTATGAAAATGAAATGAATTTGATTGTTATATTTTGTTTGTTAGCGATATTATCTTTTTAGTTTTACAGTGATTTCGTCGTCTGAGATTGTTGTTGTTTCGGTGTATTCTGGGTTATTAATTTTTGTTATAGAGCGGGCGAGAAGTTCGGATTTTATCTTATTTTCAAATTTACTTATAATTTCATTTAATTCAGCGCTCTTTGTCACAAATTCAATATCGATTCTATCTTCAACGTTAAATCCTGCAGATTTTCTCATAACTTGCACTGAGCGAATAAGTTCACGAGAAAGACCTTCAAGCATAAGTTCGCGGTCAATTGTTATATCTAGCACAACTGAAAGCCCGTTATCACTAGCAATCACAAACTCTTTTTTAGGTTTGGTTGAAAGAATAAATAGTTCGCTTGATAGATTTTCAAACTCTCCAACTCTCACATTTCCGTTTTTATACTCGCTAACCATACGAGCCATATCGTCCGCGCTTGCCTCAACAAGCAAATTTTTAACCTTTTGAACGTCGCCTTTTAGCACTGCACCTGCACGTCTAAAGTCAAGAGAAAGATACTCATCGTTAAATTTAGACCTATCGTTTTCGATAACGACCTCTTTAATATTTAGTTCGTTTTCAATCATTTCGCGATAAATTTCAACCGCTTTTTTAGTTGTTTCGTCTCCGCTAACAAACATAAAACGCAAAGGTTGTTTAACCTTAATTTGATTTTCATTTCTTAGTTTACTTGCTAGTGTGAAAATGTTTTTAACAATATTTGTGTAAGATATTAAATTTTCATCTGTCATTTCGTATTCGTCAATTGTGTAACTATGAAGCGCAACTGAAAATTCTGCGTTTTTATCTAGTTCTCTAACTGCATTTTGCCACAAATATTCACTAATAAATGGAATGATAGGGAACATTACCATACATATGTTTTTAATTGCATAATTTAGGCAGTAGTAGGCAATTAAACTATCTAAATCACTTTCGCTTTTATAAAAACGCCTACGATTGTTTCTGATGTACCAATTTGTGAGTTCGTCAACCAAAACTTCGAAATCTTTACTAACTGCACCAAAATTTTGATGAGAATAAGCTTCAAATGAGTTTTTAACAAATTCATTCACGCGTGAAATTAGCCATTTGTCTATAAATGTTAAATCTTGCTTGTTAGGTTTAAAGTTTGTTAAGTCTGGATTATCGATTGACGCATATGTGTTTAAGAAAATGTATGCATTCCAAAGACCTAATAGTTTACGTTTAACCTCGTCGCACGTGTCACGACCAAATTTAACGTCATTTATTAGCGGAGTGGCAACAAAATTATATCTGATAATATCTGCACCGATTTCTTTAAATGCCTCGTCAAGCGGAATATTGTTAGGGCTTGATTTTGATAGTTTTTTGCCGTCTTGCGCAAGCAACATTGGGGTAGTTGAAATCTTTTTATATGGCGCTTTGCCTGTGATTACAACACTCATAACAAGAAGCGAGTAGAACCACAATCTAATTTGCTCTTTACCTTCAATCACGCACTCAACAGGGAAATTTTTGTGGAAAAATTCTTTGTCTGTGAAATATTTTTTTGTTGAAAATGGAGTGATACCAGCATCTAACCAACAATCGCCGACTTCTTTAATGCGTTCAACTTGTTCGCCACAATGTGGACAATTGATTTTAATTTCGTCAATATAAGGGCGGTGAATGTGTGGCATTTTCTCAATTTTTGGGTAATTGTTTGATAGTTTTCTTAATTCGTCAAGACTTCCAACAACTGTTACTTTTCCACATTTTTTGCAAGGGTATATTGGAAGTGGCACGCCGTAATACCTAGACCTTGAAATTGCCCAATCGCCCATATTGTTTAGCCAATCGAGCATACGTTTTTTCATAAAGTCTGGTTGAAATTCAACCTTATCAATTTCTTGAATTAAGCTTGGGCGAAGTTCATCCATTTTTATAACCCATTGATTGATTAATCTAAACACTAGTGGATTTTTGCACCTCCAGCAATGTGGATATCTATGCAAAATTTTATGAGTGTAATAAACTTTTCCGCGTTCTTTTAAGGTGTTAAATATAAAGTCACGCGTTTCGTCGCTGTTTGCATTTTTACCTGAAAGTATACCAAAATTAGAATAAAAATTGCCAAGTTCGTCAATAGGAATGATGTTTTTTAACCCAATAGATTTGCCGAGTTCAAAATCTTCCGCACCACAACCAGGAGCAATGTGCACGGCGCCAGAACCTTCTGAGGAGTCTACTTCATCCCAGGCAACAATTTTATGATCAAATTGTTGTTCAGGTAGTTCTGGAAAACAAGTTTCGTAACTAAGCCCTACTAGTTCGCTTCCCTTGATAGTTTTTATAACTTCAACCACGTCATCTTTTAAAACTGACATTCTATCAGCGCTAATTATAAGATTTCTATCACTTGATTTCACTTTAACTATGTTATAATCAAATTCAGGGTTGACGGCGACGGCAACGTTTGCACTAAGTGTCCAAGGAGTGGTCGTCCAAACCAACATATCGTTATTTGTGTCATTTATTGGACATTTAAAGAAGATTGCAATGTGGGTTACGTCTTTATACGCGTCGGCGTCACTCATTTCGTGTTCAGACAAACTTGTTCCACAATGAGTGCACCAAGGCATAGGGCGGTAGGATAATTGCACCCAATTTTTTTCGTGACATTTCTTTAAAAAATACCAAATTGCGGTTATATTATCGTCGCTATTGGTGTAGTAACTATCATCCCAATTCATCCATTGACCAAGGCGAATAGAGGACTCAGTTTGTGAAGCGGAATATTTTTTAACCGTGTTCATACACTCGCGCACAAAGTTTTCAATACCAAAATTTTCAATATCTTTTTTGTTGTTAAAACCTAGTTCTTTTTCAACGCGATTTTCAACAGGTAGACCGTGCGCATCAAAACCATTTTGGTAGTGTTCGTCATTTCCACAAAGGGCAGCAAATTTAATCATAGCGTCTTTAAACGTACGATTGAATGCGTGGTGAAGCCCCATATTGTAGTTTGCAGTGATTGGACCGTCAAGGGTTGCAAAATATTTACCTGTTTTTTTGTTCTTTTCTTTTAATTTATCAAAAATTTTATTGTCTTCCCAAAATTTTAATATTCCTTCTTCCATTTTCACATAATTTAGTGACCCGTTTTCTTTTTGCATAACTTCTCCTTTATTTTTAAACGTTTAGTTTATCATTGATTTGACTAATTCGGTTTTCGGCTCATTTTTATTTGGATTTGATATTTTTTTTAATACTTTGTTTTTGATTTAAAATACAATCCTAATTAAAAAATGCCAGCGCTTGCTGGTATTTTTATTTATCACACAGCAAAACGCACATCTAAAATTTAGATGCTAATAATGATGTTTGTGATAATTATTGTGTTTAACATAAAAGTAAGATAGCATAAAAATGATAATTTGTCAATCAAAATGCTATTAAAGTCAAATAAATTCAATAACAAAATTTATTTGTACACACGTAGATATTAACAACTAATTGAATTTACATAAAAGATATAATAACAAAAAAATTAGGTAACTAGTGAAGAATTAGGAATATGGAAAGAGTAGGCTTGTAGTGAAAAATTAGGTATTGACAAAACGATAAGCTTGTGTTATCATCAAAAAAAAGGAGAAAGTTAAATTAAAAACGAGCCTGATTGGTTCGTTTTTTTATAATTTGATAAAATAAATTAAATAATTTCTGTTTGTTGTTATTTGACTATATGAACTTTATCTATGATTTTATAACCAAAATTAGGTTATGTATAAATTTATTAAATTTTGTTTATTAAACGTTTAAAAATTAAAAATTAAATTTTCCAATCAATTGGTGTTAAGTTGTGGTCTGTTAAGAATTTGTTTGTTTTGCTAAAATGACGGCAACCAAAAAATCCGTTGTATGCAGAAAACGGGCTTGGGTGTGCGCTGGTTAAAACGAGATGATTAGGATTGTTAAGTAGTGGCAAAAAAGATTTTGCATGATTTCCCCAAAGAAGGAAAACAATAGGCTGGTTGCGTTCGTTTAATATCTTTATAATTTCGCGCGTGAAAGTGTGCCAAAGTTCGTTTGCGTGGCTTGCAGGTTTATGCTCAATCACGGTGAGGGAAGTGTTAAGTAGCAACACCCCTTGCTTTGCCCACGAGGTTAGGTCGGTGCTGGAACTCATATCTAACCCTAAATCGTCGTGGATTTCTTTAAATATATTTTTTAGGCTAGGTTGAGGTGTCCCGTTATGGCAACTAAATGCAAGCCCGTCCGCCTGACCTAATGTGTGATACGGGTCTTGACCAATTATAACAACTTTAACCTTATCAATCGGCACAAAATTTAGCGCATTAAAAATCTTCTCTTTTGGCGGAAAAATTGTTTTCGTTTTGTACTCTTCGTTTAACCAAGAAAATAATTTGTGTTTGTAACTATTATCAAATCTTGGAGATAAAATTTCGCTCCAACTTTTTTCTAAAACGTAACTCATAAAATAATTATATCAAATCAAAACATAAATATCAACTAATTTAAAATTTGTGCGGATGAGTTTAAACTAAAAATAATTTGAAAAATTAATAAAACGTAAAATGAAAATACTATAATTATCAAAACAAAAATTAAGAAAAAAAATAATAAAAAAATTAACAAAAAATTAAGATAAAAATTCGATATAAAAACAAGACAAAAATCAAAAAACATATGCACAATTTTATTAAGGAATTAAAATTAAATTATAAAATAATTAAAAAAATTTTATAAAATCGCTAAAATTTTACAAAAAAATCGCAAAAAATAGTTAAATTTTTGAATTTTTAAAAAATTTTTCCTTATTTTTATAAATTTTGTTAGAATTTTTTAATTAAAAATAAAAAGGTATATTAATATAATTTTTTTAATTAGATTTAATATTTTGCATTAGTTTATTTAAAATTTCTTTTGATTTTTTTTTATTTTTAGTTTCAACCATAACGCGCAGAATTGGTTCTGTTCCACTTGGTCTAATAATTATGCGCGCGCCATTTTCTTCATATTTTCTAATTATCAATTTTAAATTTTCATTCATTTTAAAAGGTTTGTTATTTTCAATATTTTCTAAAATTTGATAGTGCGTGTGATAATCGGAAAGCAGTGATGAAAAACTTAAATTTGTTGAACTTAAAATGTTTGATAAAATTATTGAAAGTAAAATTCCGTCGCCCGTGTTTGAAAAAGTTTTAAGAATTATATGTCCTGAATTTTCTCCGCCTAAAATTGTTTGACTTTCTTTCATCGCCCTATAAACTTGCTTATCTCCAACAGGCGAGCGATAAAATTTTATGTGTTTTTTGTTTAAACTTTTTTTTAAGCCTTCGTTTGAATAAATTGTACCAACAAGCGTGTCGTTAGATTTAAGATAGAAAGATGAAAGTATGTATAAAATTTTGTCGCCGTCAATAATGTTACCGAATTCGTCAACAACTATAAGTCTATCCGCATCCCCATCCAACGCAAATCCAACCAACCGATTTTTTATGCACATCAACCTTAAATTTTCAATATGCGTGCAACCAGAATTGAAATTTATATTTTCTCCATTAGGGTAGGCGCCAATTATTTTAGTTTTTGAAAACACACGTTTTACAATCTCACTTGCACCGCCATTTGCGCAGTCAATTATGCAAGGCAGATTTGTTTTCTTTAATGATTTTAAATAGTTTATGTAATCTTCCTTTAAATGTTCAACACTAATTGATTTGCGATAAATATTTTTGCATTTCAACGGACGCATATCCATAAACCGCTCAAAATTTTGCTCAAATTTATCATCCACCTTTTCACCGTTTGAGTTAAAAAACTTTATTCCGTTATATTCACTAGGATTGTGCGAGGCGGAAAGCATTAGCGAGAGCGGGTAGTTATATTTCTTTGTTAAATATGCAAGGCACGGACTAGAACACACCCCAACATTTTGCACCTCAATGCAATTTTTTAGTAGCACCGTTTCTAAAATTGATAAAATGTAATCACTTGATATTCTGCTATCGTTTCCAACAAGCAACACTTTCTTAGTTTTGTCACTAAAAAAACGAACAATCGCATTTGCAACCTTAATTATCAAATTTTTATTCAAACTTTTATTAGCAATTCCACGTATTCCGTCCGTCCCAAAATATTTCATATTAATAATTTATGAAAATTTAAAACATTTGGTTATAACTTAAATCATTTTAACCCTGCATTTAGGTGGTACATTATGAGGCGAGAAATATTGTGAATTGGAATTATTTTAATGGAATGTTGTGTTCATTGATAATTTCAATTTTTTTGTTGTGTATTTTATCTAAATAGTCATCCCACATATATTCGCGAATTGGGATTGGTCTATGATTATCAAAATAAAGCACCATTGCTGGGCGAATGTTTTTATATTCTGGGAAAACACTAACTGCGATTAGATGATTATTTTCAATCAACTTTTTTGCTATTGCGTGATAATTATAATATGGCATAGATCTATTTTTTGCATAATGCTATATTTTTATTAAATAAGATTAAAACTTTTATTTAACAAAAATTATGTTTTTTTGATTAAAAAATAGAATTAAACATTTTAATTTTTTGAAAAATAATTTTAAATATAAAAAAACCTGCCTTGTGGCAGAGTTTAAAATTATTAACGATAAATTTTATAAATTTTTTGTTATAAATTGCAAAATTAAATTATTTCACC
>CALWOU010000009.1 GCA_944383245.1 uncultured Clostridia bacterium
CGTTAAAAAGAATAGATTGTACTACTTTGCAATCTATCTCATCGTTTTAAGTTTGGTAATACTTTTATTTTTCTAAAACAAAAAATTTTAAATAAGAATTAAATAAAAATATTAAAGAAAAATGTTAAATAAAAAAACAAAATAAAAAAGTTAATTATCAAAATAAAAAAAACCGCTTAATTTAAATAAGCGGAATTTTTAATTTTTAGTTATTTTTTAGAATAGGTCGTCATCATCGTCATCGTCGTCTGATCTATTTAAAGCTTCGAGTTTGCGGTTACGTTCGGTTATATCATAGTAAACTGCTTGCTCGTCAAACATTCTACGTGGCACATACGAACCAAACACTCTTTCTCTATCATAATACTTACATTTATCAGAAAGCGCGATTTCAGTTTTAAGTGCAGCATTAGGAGTGAATGTTTTAATGGCTATTTTTCCTTGATCTCTAAACGACATAAGTTCTTCAGGATACGCAATAGGTCGAGAAGAATACGTTTCAGAATAAGATTTTGTTTCTTTTCCGTCTGGTCCAACCGATTTATTTTCATTGTTTTTAACAATAGTCTTTTTACCGAGAAGTTCGCTAAACTCTTTGTTAGTTGTCATATCCTCAGATGCAACATACACCTGAATAGGGCAGTTATCTTTAATAGTTTTGCCTTCTTCTTGACCATAAACTTGATACAATTGGCTATATGACTGCACAACAAGTTCGAAGAACACACCACGTCCACGACCAAGCGCCATAGACTTACCAAAATCTGGGAACTTAGGCATATTACCAAACTCATCTAGCAAGAAATACACATTTCTCTTTAACTTTCCACCAATAGCAGTGGCTTTTTCGGTTAAACGTTTGTATAATTGGTTGATAAATAGGATAAGCAAAGGATAACGTGTTCTAATTTCATCTGGGAACTTTAAGAATATTGCAGTTGGTTTTTCATCAATGTTAACAAAGTCAATTTCAGTTCGGCTTGTCATAAACGAAATGGCGGTATCGTTAAATAGTGAAACCATACTAGTTGCAAAACCCATATAGTTTTTAGTTGTTGTGTCGGCATTGTTTAGCGCAGTGTTTGCAAGCGCTGGCACTTTACTAAACTTATCTCTATAATTAAACAAATATTCTTTCAGCGTCTTGTATGGGTCGCGCCCAGAATCACTAAAGTTAACAATTTTATAAACATTATAAAAGTTGTATTTTTCTTTAGTTAGACCTAGATCTGGATTTCTAGTGTCCTCCAACATTGCAAGCATAATTGCGTGTAGTAATCTTTGCGCAGTTTTTTCCCAACTTGGGTCTCTTGCGCTTTCAATAGGTGCAAGTGAAGTTGCGATATCGTTTAGCGCGTTGTAGGCGTCGTCATTTAATATACGTGAACGAACTTTTATATCTGTATCTAACTTTGCTTTGTCAACGTAGGCAACACCTTTAAATTCATACCAAGAAGTAGAACTAAAATCAAAAGGAGTTTGAATAACAAGATTATAGTTTTTAGGATTATCTCCAGGTGCGTGCATTTTAACTTCTTTTTCAAGTTCGTAACTTTCAGTGAACAAATCATAAGGGTATGATAGAGGATTCCATTGAACGGACGCAAACGGGTCACGAAGGTCAAGAGTGAACACTTCATATCCTTCCTTTTGAAGTTTCTTTGAATTATAGTCAAACAATTCGCCTTTAGGGTCGGCAATAACAAATGAAGGTTTGCTTGCGGTCATACTCATAAGTTGAATGGTAGGCTCAACAAAACGCGTGGTTTTACCTGATGAGGTTGTACCAACAATCAAAGTGTGAATAGGTTTAACAAAGTTGATGTGCAAAGTGTGACCTTTTTCTTCCGCTCTAACTAATACACCATCAGACTTGCAAGAGCGGAGAGTTTGAAGAGTGTTATAGTTAAAACCTTTGTTTGTTTTTAAATCTTGCTCAGTAACAAAATCTTTGCTGAAGAATTCTTTTGTTTCATTTCCTTTTTCGTCCTTAACAGAATCCACTGCCTTTTTTGCCTTTTTACCACCTTTTCCGTCTATTAACTTGAACATATCAAACGCGAAGAATAATAGCACTATAATAAACGTCCAAATAAAAGGCTGTCCGGTTGAAATGTAGTGCGGATTAAAACCAAATCTCCTTTCATTTATATAAGTCATTAAAACGGTGGATGCTAAAAACACAAATATAGCAACACCAATATATAACAAAACTTTTTTTCCAAACTTTTTCATTCTCACCTCAAAGTTAAAAAAACTCTTTACTTATTATGATAATTATTTTATCTTATTTTGTCAATTATTTTATACAAATATTTATTTATATACATTTTTTCATAATTTATAATAATACCTAACCTTTTTTATAGTTTATATATTAATATCTGCCTTGCCTCCCAATGCACCACCCCACTGCGACAATGTCTTGCGGAGAACCCCGGTCGGGGAGGTGGCGCGACTACTTTAAGGGCTCCCACAAGTGCTGTAAGTACGAAGTGGGTTTCGGGGTCCCCATAAGACATCGTCGAAATGGGGTTAAGATAAGGAGCAACCGATTAAAGGCTTAGGCGCCGAAGTGTAACGAGGTGACTAGCATTGATGAGTGTTGCGACGCGACGGAGAGGTAGTCAAAATTTAATATAAAACTTCTTTAAATTATATATTTTCTCAAATTAGTTATTTTTATAAAATTTTGTTATGTGCTATATATGTAAAAAGAAAATTAAAAGCAAAGGCATTGTTAAGATTGATTAAAAAATTGTGAAGTTAAATATTTAGTGCAAAAATTTTATTTTATTTAAAGAATAATAATTGCTTTAATGTGCAAAATATTTTTGATAAATTTTTTAAATATTTATTAAATATGCGTAATTAATGCTATTTTTTAGTAATTTTAACTAATTTTTATGTATTTTTACTATAATTTAATTAAATTATTAAAAAAAATATAAAAAAATTATAAAAAATTTGCAAAATATTGTTAAATTTAGTTGATTTTAATTTTCTATCTTGCTAAAATAAAAGCATTAAAGGTGGTTAGTTGCCACATTTTCACAAGTTTGTGAATATAAAGGGGGATAAATTTATGAATTTAGGTATGTCATTATCAACTGCTGTCCAATGGGCTACAACTTTATCAAATGCATTAAAAAATGTTATTAATCCTATTTTGATTTTGGTTGCAACTGCAGGTATTATATATGCAATCGTGGTAGGTATTAAATTCGTTAAGGCAGAAGATAAAGGTCAACGTGATGAGGCAAGGCAAAAACTTATTTCTGTTATTATCGGTATTGCAGTAACTGCTGCATTGATTGCATTGTTCTACTGGTTAACTTGGGCATTAGGATCTGGTGGATTATTTGGCGACATCACATCATTAATTCCTGAATCTAGTTTGTCAAGTCAAGGGCATATTGGTGCTTCAATTGCTCGCGTTATGAGTTTTAGGCTATAATCATATTTTGCTAATTTATAATTTGGACTTAGTTTTCAATATTTGATAAACTCAATTTCAGTATAGGCAAATTATATTAGAAACTCTAAAATATACAAATTATATTAGAAAATATTATAAGTCCAAAATTCAATATTAATAAATTAAATAGGTGGCAGTGGGGTAAATATAAAATAGAGAGCATTCCGCTCTCTTTTTGTTTGGTATAATTATTATTTTTATTATGATATTATTATTTTTACTACCTCTTAGTAATTCTTAATTTTTGCGTTTTTTATTTTTAGATGCTATTTGATTTTATTATTTTCTTTTATTAACATTGATAGAAATAAGGTATTTTACTTAAGCCTACCTCTCCGTCACGTCGCAACACTCATCAATGCTAGTTTAACCCCGTTGCGACTTTGTCTTATGGGGGACCCCAATACCTCGTTACACTTCGGCGCCTAAGCCTTTAATCGGTTGCTCCTTATCTTAACCCCATTTCGACGATGTCTTATGGGGACCCCGAAACCCACTTCGTACTTACAGCACTTGTGGGAGCCCTTAAAGTAGTCGCGCCACCTCCCCGACAGGGGTTCCCCGCAAGACATCGTCGCAGTGGGGTGGTGCATTGGGAGGCAAGAATTAAGGTTTATATTATTAAAATTAATAAGCAATTACACTAAACCGACAGGAATAAGAGAATTATACTTCAAATGATATCGAGTAAAATAAAGTGGACTTTAGATTTCTCGGAAATAAACTAAATCAAATATTATTTTAGGTTTATTTATTTTACATTGTGGTTATTGTGTGGTAAAATAGATAGGTGGTAAAGAAATTAAAGCAGGTGGATAAAATCTATTGGATAGGCATAGGCGCGGTGGTTGCCATTAGCCTGCTTGTTTTTATTCTCGGCGGAGTGTTTCCGTTTGGCAACAATAGTTTTGGTTGCTATGATTATTATTATCAAGTGATTGATATAACTTCAAACATATTCAATGTTTTTAGCGGAAGGTCAGATTTATTTTTTAGTTTTGATTTTAATAATGGTTCTAGTTTTTTTGGCAATATTTTTTACTCTGCGATTTCTCCATTTTCGCTATTGATGATTATTGGAGGTAGGGCGGGGGTTAGATATTTATTTCCGCTTGTGATGACAATTAAATTTATAACAATTGCCATAATTAGCATTTATTTTATAAGAAGATATTTCAAGCATTTAAATAGAGTTACAACTTTATTATTTGCGCTAATGTATCTATTTGGTGGCTACTTATTTATGGCGATAACTCAGCCAGATTGGATTGATTTTTTGATTTATTTTCCGCTTACTTTCATTGCGTTTGACGTAATGAGGAAAACCGGCAAAATTCGCTATCTTGCGCTTGTGTTGTCACTGATAATTGTGACGAGTTTTAGTTTAGGTGTGTTCACAATTTTATATATGCTTGTGATTTTCTTTTTCTATCTAAAATTGGTGGTGGAAAAGGGTGAGCGCACTAAAATATGCACTAAGACATTGCTTGCTACGACGGTTGCAATATGCTCAACTTTGTTTATAACAATTCCTTGCTCTATTGAGGTGCTGCATTCAACAAGAACGGGCAACTTATTTGAAAGCATAAGCAATATGAATATTTTTAGAAATATTTACGTAAAATTCGGTTATCTTCTTCCAAGCGCATTACTAATAATTCCTAGCATTATGTTAGTTATAAAAAATTGGAAGAAAAAGGCGGGAAAATTTTATTTTGTTTGCATTCTTTTAATTTTAATTCCTGCTATTTTCGATAATGTAAATGTTGCGATGAATTTTAGTTTGTACGCGGGTTATTCTAACCGACTTGGCGCATTGTATAACTTTATTTTCTTTGTTTTAGCACTAATTTTTGTGGAAAGCAGAGAAAAAGAAAAATTATTGAAAAACAACCTAAATTCAAATAATTTAGTTGAAAATTTAGCATATGTTGAAAAATCTAACAACGCAAGCGATAATGTTTCTCAAAATGACTTGCAAAGTGTTAAAAATTTAGATAAAAACAATGAAATTCCACAAAAAACGACCGCTGAAAGTGGAAAAGTTGAGGTGAAAAGTGAGAGAACATTAAATCCAGGAATTATTGCCACTTTTGGCTTACTTATTTTTGCCACAATTCTTATTGCTTATGCCATATATGTTGTGGCAGGTAGGGCATTGGCAACACAAAGTTTTGGGTTTAAAATGTGGGGCGTGATTTCTATTTTTTATGTTATCATTTTAGTGTTTTTTGGGTTAATTTGGCTACTCAAAAGGCTTAGATTTACTAAAAAATCACTAAAAACAATGAGTGTTATTTTGTGTTTTATATTAATAGTTTGTCAGTCCGTCATATTTTTAAGTGGAAACACTATAGCAATTGGCACGGAAAATAATTATTACAAATTTTCTAGCATTATAAATTCAGAGGAAACTTACGCAAATGTGGCAATGAAGCTGCAAAGCGGGCAACTTAATCGTGGTTGGTCAAGTATGTCTGGATTTTCTTCACTAACGGATGAAAACACTGTTAAAACTTACACATTGTTGGGCTATTCAGACGGCGGACACAACATCAGTTCAAATGCCAACAACATTTTTGCAGATATGATTTCAGGAATGAAATATCAAATTTCAGAATATGAACTTAATGCACCATATCTAACTGAAGTTGTGCGCGAGGGTGAGGCGATTTTGTATGAATACAATATGTATTTATCTCACGCGTATTTTGTGGATAATTTGCCCGAGTTTGACCAAGAAAAATCAAAAGATTTTATATATAATCAAAACCAAATTTATAAAGCAATTTCAGGAGATAGCGAAGATTTAATAACAGAAGTTGGCAAATTAAATTTTTCAATTGATGGAAAGGAAACTGACTATGGGTTGCAGTACCTCGAAGATTGCATAGCAAGTTTTGATTATGTTAGCAATAAAAACGAATTGGTGTACGTCTATGCAAAAATAAATTCTGGTGAGATGATGTATAATGAAAATGTGCTTTACTCCGGCTCAAATTTCCTCACTCAAACAGACGGGCAAAGCGAATATTCATTTGAATTTGATGTTACTAAAAACACAATAATTTACGACACACGCGTATATACCATTGATTTCGACAAATTGACCGCGCTTTATTCATCAATGCAAGAAAAAATAGTTGACGTAACCTACACAAAGGACACAATTTCCGCTTCAACCGAAGTGTTTGGTAAATACTTAGTTATCAATCATCCGTCAATTTATGGTTATGAATATTATTTAAACGGTGAGAGGCTAGAGGTTGATAGTTTTGCAGGATTTATTGCTTTCAATGTGGAAAATTTAGAAAACGTTAATGTTTTGGTTGAGTTTAGTTATCCAAGTGTGAAAATTTCATTAATTTGCCTTGCTGTTGGTGTTGTTCTTTTAATTGCGATTATATTATTTGCAGTATTTTTTGATAAATTAAACCGCAAATTTTTAAAATTTATTAATATCACATTCTACGTTTTGACTATCTTACTTATGATTTACTATTTTATTCTACCTTTCATTTTCGCCCTGTTTTAAATAAAAATTTTTCATTATTTTAATGTAACATTTTTCTCTCTTCTAAACAATTATATTTTTATTTTAAAATTATTTTGCTTTTTCAATAAATTTTCATAATTTTAATATAATATTTCCGCTTATTTTAACTAGAACTTAGCACTCCCGCTAAGTTTTTTTTGACTATCATTATAATAATTACTTATTCTTGCCTCCACGCCGGGGTTCCCCGCAAGACATCGTTGCAGTGGGGTGGTGCTTGGGGAGGTGGATGCAACTACTATAAGGGCTCCCACAAGTGCTATAAGTACGAAGTGGGATTCGGGGTCCCCATAAGACATCGTCGAAATGGGGTTAAGATAAGGAGCAACCGATTAAAGGTTAAGGCACCGCAGTAACACAAGGTGACTAGCATTGATGAGTGTTGCGACGCGACGTAGAGGTGGTTTCAGTAAAATTCACTTTTATTTATTATTTATTGGTGGAAGCGGAGTTTGTTGATTTATTTGGGTTTTTTAAGTGATTTTATTTGTTAAATTTTGTAGTTTTTGTTATAATAATTGTAAATATGCGGTCGATTAAACTTGCAGTCTTTAAATTTTTATAAATTTAAAAAATTTGTTGGTAAAATATTGAGTATTAATTAAACATTAAAGTTTAATGTTTTACATTCTTTGCAAGTGGGTGCAATAAAGTAAAGAGGGGGAAGATTGTGGCTAAGGATAAAGATAAAAAAGGTCTTACTAATAAAAATAAAAATTCCAATAGTAATAAAAATAAAAATAATAACAACTTAGATAACAACGATAAAAAAGAAAGTCTTGCTGAGCAAAAAAGCAACACCAATCCTTTTGATTTTCAAGATGAAGCCAATCAAGAAGAACAAATGAATAAAGAGGCAGAAGAGTTTGTTAAATCTAATGTGGGTAAAATGCCTATTGTGATTGATTGGTACGAAGTGCAAGAACCTAGCGAAGATGAAGATTCCGAAGAAGATGAAGAGGGTGATTCTGATGAAGATGACAATTCGGAAGAAGAACAAAACGAAGAGGAAGCAGAAGAAGAGGCTGAAGAGGAAGAAGAAAAGCAAGAAAAAGAAGCAAGGAAACGAACCATCAACAATAAGTTTATGAAAATAAAAGCAATAGCGCCTAATAGGATTTATCCTCATTTAAAAAGCAAAGAAAAAGATGTTGTTAAACAAATGCGAAAAATCAACCCTGCGCAAGTTATGGCATTTGAAAATCTAATGAGGATTAGAAAGCAACAATTCTGGGCAAAAGTGAAGTCTATTTTGGCAACTCCACTTGGTGGGTTCTTAATTGGAATTATTATTGCATTTGTTGCGTTGTTTGTTATAGTTTTTATTGTTATGTTGTTTGGCGGCGGAGAAGACGGCGAAAATTTAACAGGGCCGATGAGTTCGATTTCGGATGTTACGGGCGAAAGTTTTTATGGCGCGCGGTTGGTCTACTCAGATGACGAGCAAGCAACACTTGATATTTTAGAAGATTATGTTGAAGTTTTATTAGAAGTTGAAAGCGCGGTCGAGTTGGCAGATTCAAATTTAGATATAACCTTAACACTTCCAAGCGCGGATTTTGACTATTCAACATTCGATGAAACCACATTTATGGCGGAATATTCAGACGCGTACGAAATAATTTTAGATTTGTCCACACTTGTTGCTGAAAATGATTTAGTTGAGGGCGAAACGATTGGCGAAACTTTGGAAGAAAATTTAGCGCTGATTAAATATTTTGGTTATTCAAGCGAATTCACTCCTGAAATGGCAAACATAATTTCAACCTATATTAATGAAAATGATTTGTATGTGTATTCAAGTGAGGACGGAGCGGTCGAAGTTGAAAGTTTAATCACAACTCAAACCTTAAATGTGTTAAGCGAACCAAAATATAACGTGCGCACTGAAAAATTGTACGTTAAAGATTATATTTTGGATGGAGATGAAACTTTGTCTGACATTCCGCAAGAAAACTACAAATATATGATTTATATGCCAAAAGAAAACGTAACTTTCTCTTACTTTTCGTTCACACTTAGAGAAATTGATTTTGATAACTTCACATTGTCACTTTTAATTAATGGCGAACTCACCGAATTAAATGGCGGACTATTCACTTCAAGCGAAGATTTCGGGATTGAATCATATAACTACGAAACTGCAACCGATTTATCAATTTCAGCCTCTGCCTTTATTGATATAGACACCGAAAATTTAAACGCATTAAGCGAAGAATCAAGCCTATTTGATATTCTATCACTTGAAAATTCAGATATTTATCTGACCGATTTTGTTGATGACACAGGCACAACTGACGCAAACATTAAAACAATTAAAACTAACGGAATAGGTGTGCAGTTTATTTCAGAACAACCATTCTTCTTCGCCGAATTCGGCACAGCGTTGCTTGACTAACGTCAAGAAATAAAAAATAAGAAAGAAAAAAGAAAAGTAAAAATGAAAAATTAAATTGCTAACGAAGAAATAAAAAGAAAAATATTTTATTTTGTTGAAATATTTGTTTATAGCATTATTTATAATATTTATTTGATTATTTTGTTAAATAAGTGTATAATAATTGTAAATTTGTAGCACACAAAAGGAGAATTTATGACAGGTCTTGTTGATGGTATTCTTGGAATCATAGGAACAATTATATATCCGCTATTTGGTGTGATATATAGTGTTATTGATTTAGTTGAGCGAATATTTAGAGCATTTGCCGGAACTGAAACAGTTTATGTGAGTGGAGATCAAGTAACTTCTGGCAACACGGGAGCGGATACCGACACAGGTATTGTTTATTATCTGTTGCGATCCGATTTGGTTAGGAATATGTTTTTAGCAATGCTATATTTAGCAATTATTCTCCTTGTTGTGTTCACTATTATGGCTGTGCTTAAAAATATGTATCAACCTCAACCAAAAAAATGGCAAGATATTATTGCGAGCGCAATTAAAGGGTTAGGATTGTTTATAATTGTTCCTGCTTGTTCGTTGTTGGCTGTTTGGGTTGGTAATATTTTGTTAGTGGCAATTGACGGCGCAACTTCAGGTTCAAGCTCAAGCGCAACAATGTCCGGGCGGTTATTTATAGCAGCATCATATACTTCAAACTACATACGGTCAGACGCAAAGGGAATAGATCTGCAAAAGCATAACCAAGTTGCTGCTTTGTGCGATCGTTGTGGCATAGAAATTAGAGCATTCCAACCAACCGACGGCGGATTGGACACGGATTATGAGTATTATGCTAGTTTGGTTGATGATTGTTTTGCTTCTGAGGCAATGTCTGCCGCGAGATGCAATTGGGTAGATGTGAATGCACATTATGCCATAGTACACATAAACTTTTTAACTTTGGCTGCGGGCGGTATATTTATGCTATTCGTGCTTGGCTCGATATCATTTGGTATGGTTAAACGTCTGTTTATGCTAGTTATATTATTTATAATAAGTCCAGTCGTCTGCTCAATGTATCCAATAGATGAAGGCAATGCTTATAAATCTTGGTTTGGCGAATTTAAGAAAAATTTGTTAAGCGCTTATGGTGCGGTGGCAGGAATGAACCTATTCTTAACTATAATGCCAATTGTTGACCAAATCCAATTAGGAACATATGGCGGCAACGGAGATTGGGTTGGTTTACTGCAATTAATTTTAGTTATTGCTGGTCTATTCGTTGTTAAAGATGTTATAAGTTTTATTTCTGGTCTTGCTGGCGGGGATAATTCTTATAGCGGAGGGAACAGTTTATTTGCAAGTGTTAGAGGAAAAGCAAAAAGTGGATTAGGAAAATTTAGTTCGGGAGCCACAAAACTTCGCCACGGCGGTTCAATGGCATACCAAGCAAGCAAAGCAGCAAAAGCAGCAGGCGGCTCTGGCAAAGCAGCATTCTTTAAGCAAGCCGGTTCATCTGTATTATCTAGCCTCAATTCAGGTTTATCTAAAACAACAGGATTAGACTTCTCAGGAATCGTAAAAGGTGGCGCAACCAAAGACGAAAAAGATAGATTGAAAGATTTAGCAGAATTTAATCGCCAAACACAAATTAGAACAGGAAGATTACAAACAGACGAAAACGGTAATGTTATTGGTCACAAGTCGGCGAGAGCTACAGAATATAAAGCTTATCGACGTTCTCCTATAGATAAAGATGGTAATGCTAGATATGGCAAAAAAATGGACGACAAAGAATATCAGGAATTAGCCGACAAATTGGGATTAACTGACGGGGCAAAAAAAGACGTTGCAAAAGCGCGTGGTCAAAAATCGTATGATGACTACTTAAGCAATATTGATAATGATAGAGGCTTGGCTAAGGCAATTGATTCAGCTCAAGATAGATATAATAGAGCGGCGGATGAACGAAACACTTTGGTTGGACAACTTAACAACGGAATGAAATTAAACATTAATGGAGCAGACGTCAATATCACAGGTAAATTATTACAAGAGTTAAGAAATCGTGCATTAAATAATCGAAAATATGCAGACGATGAAACTTCAGAGCAAGCAATTTATCAAAAGAAAATAGACAATTTATCAAAACAAGGATACCCTATATCTTCAGATGTAGAAAAACAAATGAGAGTCGCTGCAAGGGCAGAAGCTGCAAGAAATAGTGCATTTAATAATACGATAGATAGATTCCAAGCTAATAAGTTAGAGGTGCAAAATGCAAATGACGCACTAAGAGAGGCGAAAGAAAACGCATTAGAAAGTCAAAAACTTGGAACATTTACGTTTAGCAAAGATTCGATTAAAGAACTTGCCGATCAAAATGCTCAAGCGTTGGCGCAAAACAATGCGGTTCAAAAATCTGATATTGCAAGTCAAACTCAAGTGCTTAAAGATTTGAAAGATTCTATTAAAGGAGAAGTTATTAAAACTCTTCAAACAGAATCTAAGAAGCTTATCAAAGCAGTTGAAAGCACAAAAAAGAAAGATGATAAAAAATAGTAAAAAATTGATAAAAATAAATAAATTTAACAATATAAAGACCATTTTATTGTTAGAAACAAATAAAAAAGTTATAAAATTATTAAAAATGTTAAAATTAAGTAACATTTACTGAAAAATATTATAAAAATGTTAAATTAAAAAAGTAGTTGTTAAAAAGTTATAAAAACGTTAAAATTAAGAGAATTGTTGAAAAAAAAGATTATAAAAACGTTAAAAAATGCTATAAAATGGGTTGATTAATACATTAATTAAAGTTGACTATTAAATAAAGAAGGGGTTGTATGATTAGATATATTCCGGGAAAAACGCGGGTTAAAACTGAATTCTTTAAAAACATAACATTTGGCGATATTATTCTCGCCTTGTTGTGTGTTATTTTCGCGGTAGTTATTATGGCGAGCAACTTATTTAGGATAGGAGGGGTGGATTATCGTTGGTATGCGCTACTTGGCTGGCTTGCTATATCAATTTCATTTTTCCTACCTATTGATGAGGGCTTGAGATTGTATAGTTCGATTATTTTAATCATACGTTTTGCGGCTTTTCCTAAAAAATATATAAATATGAAAGGTCAAACCAAGAAAAAACGCGGAACAACAGATATGGTTAAATTAACGCCATTTTTAAGCATTGAACTAGGAAAATTCATAAATCTTGGCGATTATTCTGGAATGGTTATTGAACTTCATCCTGTGGCGCTAGACCTTATGCAAGAGAAAGCACAAGATAGCATAATTTTAACATTTAGTAAAGCGCTAAAAAGAATTTCACAGTATCAGCGGGCAAGTTTAATAAAGAATGTTAAACCTATGCGCTTTGATATATTCTTAAAAAATGACGACCAAAAGTATGAATTTCTCAATCAACTCCAACAAATGGGTTATTTCACAGATAAAGAAATGGAGATTAGAAATTTCATATTCCGTGAAAGAGTTGAAAGGCTAACAAACGCAATCAACGCAGAACCAATTTTGCAAAACCACTTCTATTTAGTTTTGTATGGTGCGGATAGGGTGAATTTGGAGGAAACTGCGGTTGGTATTGTAAATGACCTTGGAGTTGGGCAATACACAATTTCCGCCGAAATTTTAGAGGAAGAGGAACTTATAAGTTTCTTAAAATCTAACTATCAATCAGTGTATGCCGAGCAAGAGATAAGCGCTCTTGCACCAAGCCAAGTGAACAATTGGGTTATGCCAAATAGGGTTGATTTCAAGGTGGCGCGCGTTGAGATTGATAAAAAACCATACAAACAAATGGTTATAGCAAACTATCCGCTTGAGGTTGGTAACGGTTGGGCATATCCAATATTTAACCAAGAGGGCACGCGCGTTATTATGAATATTATGCCTGTTGATAAAGAAAAAGGCGAAAAAACAATCGACCGCGCCGTTATGGAAAAAGAATCAAAACTTGATAGAACATATCGTTCGAGTGAGATCATTGAAAAAGAGGCGGACATTGAGTCGTTGCAGACCTTGCTTAGAGACCTTAAAACCAACAACGAGCAGTTATATGATATTTCAATCCACCTTCGCGTGGAAGAAGATAAGCGAAAAGAGGTTAGAAACGTTTTAAAACAGTATGGATTTAAATATTCCGACCTATTTGGTAGGCAAGTGGACGCGTTTATCTCGTCTAGTGTAAATAGGCTAGACACTCTTAAACCATTCTACCGCTCTATGCCGTCAACCACTATCGCGTCAAGTTTCCCAATGGTGGATTCACTTATGCAAGACCCAGCCGGATTTTGTATAGGTAGGTCAAGCGCGAGCGGTTATCCTGTGTTTATCGACTTCTTCACGCGTGATAGTAGAAAAGGTAGAATTAACTCAAATATGATGGTTATCGGTAAGTCTGGTTCGGGAAAATCGTATGCAACTAAGGCAATTTTAACTAACCTTGCAGCGGATAGAACAAAAATGTTCATTCTCGACCCAGAAGATGAGTATACGGTTATGACTCAAAACTTGCAAGGAAAAATTATCGACGTCGGAACAAATAAATCAGGTATTATTAATCCTTTCCACATTATGGCGGCGCTTGAAGATTTGGATTCAGCAAACACATCAGACAATATTGACGACGTTAAAATCGATGATATCGTGAAAGCGGCAGGAAACAACAAAACATTCTTCACGCACTTACAATTCTTAGAGCAATTCTTTAGAACAATTTTGGAGGGTATCAGTTCGGACGCGTTCGAAACACTTAACACTATAATTGTTGAACTTTATAACAAAAAAGGTATCAGCGAAAAAACTAATATTGCAAATTTGAAAGCGGAAGATTATCCAACGTTCGACGATTTATTTAAACTTATAAAATCCAAATTAAAAACGGAAAAAGACGCGTTCTATAGAAACAATTTGCTAGTGCTTGAAACATACATTCAAAAGTTTGCAACAGGCGGAAGAAACTCAGATTTGTGGAATGGTCCAACTTCAATTTTAACAGATGAAAATTTGATTACATTTAACTTCCAAACCTTGTTTGCTAGTAAAAATAACAGGCTTGCAAACGCGCAAATGATGCTTGTGTTTAAATATCTAAACAACGAAATTATTAATAACAAACGTTTCAACGAGCAGTATTACGAACGCACAGGTCAAGATATTAAGCGCCAAGTTGTCATCGCGGTAGATGAGGCGCATATGTTCATCGACCCAGATAGCCCGGTTGCGCTTAACTTTATGGCAGAAATGGCAAAACGTATAAGAAAATATCAGGGTATGCAAATCGTTATCACGCAAAATATTAAAGACTTCTTAGGTTCGCCAGAAATTCAAAGAAGGTCGGCGGCGATTATCAACGCCTGCCAATATTCTATGATTTTGCAACTTGCGCCTAACGATATGGCAGACTTGCTTGAACTTTATAAATCAGCGGGCGGTATCAACGAGCGCGAGCAAGAGGGTATTGTAACCGCTCCACGTGGTCGCGCATTCTTCATCACAGGACCTATGGATAGGCAGTTTATTGATATCATCGCATTCGATAATGTTCGCGAAATTATGGGCGAAGGTAGGCGCGGATAAAACCGCTTACGCGGAAAATAAAAAATAAAAGTGTAGATAAATTAAAAATTAATTTAAATACGCTTGACACTAAAGGGTCACGAAAATAGAAAATAACAAATAATAAAAAAATAAAAACTAAAATAAAAATAAAAAGTTGAACGGAAAAATTATACTAAAGCAGTAAAAAAAATAAAAAATAAAATTATGCTTGACACTAAAGGGTCACAAATTAATAAACACAAAAAAATAAAATAAACACAAATTTGCGTTGAATGTTAGCGCAAATTTTTTTTAAATTAAAGAAAAAATAAAAAATGGTATAGTGAATTTTATAACTATCTTTAATTAAAATTATAGGCGGCACAAATTTATTTGGTATTTTAAGCAAAAAATAAGTGAAAATAAAAATATTAAATTTAATTTTTTTAAAATAAGTATAAATTTAATTAAATAAAGTGAATTTTTTTATGCAATTAAAATGTTAAAAGATAAAATTAAAATAATTTTTCATAAAATTAAAAATTTTATAGATTTACTTGACAAGTCAAAAAAAGGGGGGTATAATGGCTATAGATCATAACACAAATGATCAAAAAAGGTTAAATAACAAAAGGAGAATAATTATGAAAAAGAGTTTATCAAAACTTCCTGCGCTAATTGTATTTTCGATTTTGTCGCTCATTATGTTGATAACTGTGTTAGTTTATGGAATAAAACCTGTAAATTATGGAGACAAATATAAAGCGACTGTCACAACAAATAAATTCAGCAATGATTTAGAGTATGTTGGAGATATTTCATTTACATTTTCTTTTCAAAAAGGTGATACTTTGTCAATACGCTGTGATTTAAATACCTATGAAGATTTTTGTTATAATGATTATAGAATTATGCGCGACGGCAATCAATTTATTATATTAGGAACTACATATGATGTTTCGTTAGATGAAAAAAATGAAATTGAAGAAGCCTTTAATAATGCAGATAACAATGAAAAAAGCCAATATTATAAAACATATACATATGGTAGAGTTACTGGCTACTCTATAAGAATTTATAATAACCATCTATTACGCTCTGCAATACTAGAGTCAACTAGTATTAATGATGATGATTTAGACGTATATAACACATTAAACGCATCTTCTAGAACGTTTCCTATTTGGTATTTCAACACCGAATTTGTTGTTAGAATTGTTGCTTTATCTATAGTTTTCACAATATTTGTTGCGTTTACAATTAGTTCTATCACTTTATTTGTTTTAGATAAAAAGAAAAATAAGATTGCTTAATAAAAAACAGTATAAAAAATAAATGTTTTTCCTCAGAATCGGTGTGATTTTGAGGTTTTTTGTTGTTAACTCTTGCTAATATTAATAAAATAGATAAATTTGTCTGTATTTGCTTTTTATTTGACAAATTTTTACTTTTAAATTAATATATATACATATAATTACTTTATTTTACAAATTATTAAGAAAAGGAAAATTATGGAAGAAAAAAGTATGAAGTGCGCTAGTTGTGGTGCAAGTCTAAAGGCAGAAGAAAAATATTGTACGTATTGTGGAAGCATAAATCCTAGTTATAAGGAAAAACAGATTAAAGACGTGGAAATTCCTAAAAATGAACACGATGATTCAGATTTTGATGATATGCTTGGCGGATTTTTAGGTGGTGTTTTGCTTGGTGGAACTATGCGTCATATGGGTAAATTTTTTAATAGAAGGCGCCCGAGAAGATAAGAAAAAGTATTGAAAAAACAAAGTGGTGTTGTTAAAGTATTTTTATGCAATCACTTTACAATTTCAAATTGTTTTGATAGAATAGTAAAAAGATTAAATTAGGAGTAAATTATGGGATGGTTTAAAAAACAACTTTTAGATGTTATTGAATGGAAGGATGCTAGCAACGATATTTTGGTTTATCGTTATCCGTTAACTGACCGCGAAGAGATTATGAATAGTTCCACTTTGGTGGTTAGGGAAAGTCAGGTCGCAATGTTTATCCATAAGGGCGAAATTGCGGATGTTTTTGGCCCTGGAACATACAAACTTGCAACTGAAAACATACCTTTTTTAACAAAAATGTTGAGTTTATCAACTGCTGGAAATTCGCGAATTAAGGCGGAGGTTTATTTTGTTAACACCAAGCGCTTTATGGGATTAAAATGGGGCACCCAAAATCCTATTATGATGCGCGACGTCGATTTCGGAAACATTCGTTTGCGCGGATACGGAACTTTTGCAATCAAGGTGAGCGACCCAACAAAATTTATGCGCGAATGTTTTGGAACGAATGCAATTTATAGAGTAAACGATATTTCAACGCAATACAAATCAAGTTTGATTCAACTTTTAACCGACGTTATTGGTGAAAGCAAATTGTCCGCACTCGACCTTGCTGCAAACTATAAAGAATTAGGCAAAATGGTTGAAGAGCACGCAAAAACTGAGTTTGAACCGCTTGGTCTTCAAGTTTCAAATTTTGTTATTGAAAATTTGTCACTTCCAGAGGACGTTGAAAAAATGCTAGATGAACGCACAAAAATGGGCGTCATTGAAGATAAAATGGGCACTTACACTCAGTTTAAAGCAGCAAATGCTATGGGAGATATTGCAAAAAATCCATCTGGCGGCGGTCTTGCTGGGCTTGGAGTTGGTCTTGGCGCGGGTGCTAATATGGGTGAATTGTTCGCAGATTCTGTTGCGGGTGCTAAAAATAAACGTCGCCAAGTTACAGTTCAATGTATTAAATGTGGTGCGTCTATTCCTGGAAAATCAAAATTCTGCCCAGAATGTGGCGCAACTCAGGTGCTAACTTGCCCTAAATGTGGCGAACCTATTTCAAAAGGTAGCAAATTCTGCGTAAATTGTGGCGAAAAATTAGAGGTTAGTGAAAAAGTTTGCCCTAAATGTGGTAAAGTTTTATCTCCAAACGCAAAATTTTGCCCAGATTGTGGAGAAAAAGTTAAATAATCGTAAAATAAAATTTTCTTTTGTACTTTTTTGGTGTTGAGATTAAACAAATTGTTTAGTGACTATCACAAATTGATAAAAATTTATTAAAGTAAGAAGAATTTCATAATTAATTAAACGAAAATATAAATATAAAAATTATTTTAGGAAGGTAGAAATGGGACTTTTCAGTTATAGAGAAAAAAGATACGGAAAACTTGCACTTGTGCTTTTGGCATTAGTCATTTTGGCGCTTGCAGGTGGGGCGATTTATGGCGGAATTTATGCTGTTATGCATATGTCGCATTGGTCAAAATACGTGATTATTGTTGTGGCTTGCATTATCGGGCTTGTGCTTGCAGTGTTTGGTTTGTTTTTGTTCTTCTTCACGTTCAGTATGATTAACAGTTGGAAAAGCGGAAGGGACGGAAATTGGTCTAAAGGTGTTTCTAATGCGCGCCTTTGCGACAAATGTGGTAGACCAATCTCTAAAAAAGCAGAATTTTGTGAGCATTGCGGTGCAAAGCAAGATACCGGTCTTGGAATGAAAACTTGCCCTAATTGCAAAACTAAAAATAGCGCACTTGCAGAATTCTGTGAAAAATGCGGTCAAAAATTTGAATAAAATTAATTAAATTGAAAGGAATTTATCCTTTCTTTTTTTTATTTAAGTTCAAATATTTTCAAACAAATTTTTATTTTATTTTCCAATAATTTTTTATTTTTTTTATTTCAAATAAACTAAAAAAATTAACCAAAAGTGCTGAGAAAATATCTATAAAATATATAATTTTAGACTATTTTTTGTTTTATTTAAAATAACTTAAAATTCGTAGTTTTTAGACATTTTTAGTGTTATTATTCGCTATATTTTATTTGGTAAAATTCGATAAATTTAGTAATCTATTATTGTTGAATTCAATACATAAAATTTTTAAAAAAAATCATCATTTTAAGGGGGAATTATGAGAAGAAAAATAAAAGGAAAATTGTATTATTTAGCGCGAGATGCAAAGTCTAGAATGAGAAATTACAACAGAGAAAAAAGCGTGTTTGAGCAGTTGCCTTATGCAAAAACTTATTCTGGGCACGACCAAGAATTGTATGAACGCGTCTGCAAAATGCTACTAAGTGACCAAGTTATAATCAATCCAATTCAAGAGTTGGTGGATAAAAAAGTGTATTCAAGCCTTTCACTTGAGGCAAAACAAAGATACATATTTGACCTATCCGAGAAATATAAAGCAATGAAAATTCGCTTTGAACGTGAACACGCAGGCTACGTCGCAAATATCGTGTAAAATATTAAAAACTCTATCTTACAAATTTAAAAAGTTTAGTATATTTTATCTAAATTTTTTCTTTTTTCCTTACAAAGACAATATTTTCGACAAATTATCACTCAAAAAATAGCAAATCCACTCTCAAACGTGTAATTTTACAAAATAATTTGACTTTTGTACAAAAATATGTTAGATTAATATAAAGGTGAGTTTTAATATGTTAAGTTTGTATAGTCAAAGCGACAAAGATGAAATATTGGGGAAGATTTGTAAGTTTATCAATGTGAAATGTCCAATTCTGTATTCTAATGATTTTAAAGATAACATTAGGCAGATATGCGTTCAAAAGGTGTGTAATGTAATAGGAATTAGGTGTACGTGTAATTATAGAAATGCATTTATGAGTTTTTTCTCGGACATTGCAGGCGAGGCGGTGGTCGAAACTTTTGGTTTAAAATTTCACATAGCGGGTGAAGAACTCCGCTTTTTTACATATAATCACGTAAATTTGGTCGATTCAGGCTACAATATGTTGCAACAAGAAGATAAGGACGAAGCATTTTTAGATATGTTCAAACTTGCCGACGATTTTAAATATATTAAAGGATTATAAAACTTTACTTAAACAAAATTTAAACATAAATTTGCAAAAACTAAAAATTAAATAAATAAGTTAACAAAAACTAAAATTTAAACATATAAGTTTCACAAAACAAAACTTTAAAATTTATATTTACAAATTAATATATTAATTTCACTGCATTAATAATAAATCATAATAAAAAAACCACATTTCGTGGTTTTTTTGTTAGGCTTTTTTGGCGATGATTTCTGAAGTGTTTGCGTCAATTAAAATTCCTAAAGTGTCGCCGTTTGTTGAGATAACTCCAACATACCAATAGTAACTATTTGATTCGCTAGAATAGTCTTTCATAATTTTCATTACAACTTCAATCTTAACATTGCTATCAGACATAACATTTTGAATATCCTCTTTTAGTTGTTCATTTGCTATTTCTAGCGCACTAGTTTTGTCCACAGCAAAATCGTTTGAAACGCAGGTCATTGGTTGATTGAAACTATAACCTGTGAAAGTTATCTGAATTTCAACAACTGCGTTTGAATCAATTGCGTTGCCGATATCCACAGAATAAGTGTTGTCAATAGGAGATTGAATTAAAAATCCTGTGTAACTTTCGTCGTTTACTTTTAAGTAGTAGGTGTAACTATCATTTGCAAGCGGTGCGCGGTCATTTCTAGCAAGTGTGATAACACCAAACGGAACAAGGGTTGTCACTTCGCCGTCTAAATCGTAATTCTCTTCGCGATTCCCTGAAGATAGTGTGACAGTGTACAAATCGTCTTGAGCCGTAAATAGGTTGTTGCGCTCTTCAATTATGTAGTCTGAAAGATTGATTTCATTTGTTTTGCACGCAGTAAGCCCTACAAGCGACACCATTAAAACTAAAATAATTAAAATTTTCTTTTTCATAAATACCTCAATTTATCATATTACCTTGTCCTACAATTTAGAACAATTCAAAAAAACAAATTGCACGTTTTATATCATATTTGTTAGTTTTTTATTTCAGTATATTTTACTAAATAGCCTTGAAAAGTTAATTAATTTATGATAGAATTGTAATATGGAAAGTGAAAAATTAAATATAACAGAAAAATATGTGCAAGAGTTTAATGAAAGGTGTGCTAATTTCCACGCACCTGAATTTTTAAGATTTATAACCGAAACTGACGGAAATAATGTTTCATATTTAGATTTAATTGTTCAACTAGAAAATGTTATTAAATTAAGTCCATACAAGCAAGAAAAGAAAATAAACTTAAGTACTGAAGAAATGACTGCAATTATTGAAGAATTTTATTCAAAATATTTTCCTAAAAAAGCACAAGAAGTTAAGCAAATTCTAAACGGAACTCATCCTTATTTTATTGATACAAATGGAAATTCAACAGTGCATTTTGAAAAAGCAAAACCAGATGAAAAACGTTCAAGTAATGTTGGTCATAGTGGCAACAATCCTTATTTAAATTTTAACGTCTATTTAAAAGATACAATTGAAGATTTGAGAACAACTGCACACGAACTCTCTCACGCAATAAGCGCTCACGAAATGAAAATTGTGGATGCGATAAAAGAAAAAGCACCTAAAAAAGTGTTTGATAGATTAACAAAAGATAAGAGTTTTTCTAGCGATTGTATATGCGAGATAGAAAGTCATATTATTGAAAAACTTTTTAATAAGTTTTTGTTATCAAAAGGTATAATGAATGAAGAAGATATAAAGGTATATGAAAATAGCGAAAAAATAAGTTTAGTTAGTGAAATAAGTTTAATTCGTGAAGAGCGAGATATTTTAAAGCGTCTAACATTTCCTATTACGCAAGAAAGTTTAACTGCGCTTGTTGAAAAATTATATAAAGACAAAAATTTCCGTTTGATTGATAGAATTAAAAAAATGCACGACACATCTAGAAATAGTGAGCATATGTTTAGATACGTTGTTGGAAGAGTGGTTGCCGATGTTTGGTTTAAAAGATTTGAAGAATGTAAAACAAATAAAGAGAGAAGGGGAATGCTAGAAAGTTTTCAAAAATATTTAAACAAAACTCATAAATTAAATTTAGAGTCGGCATGTGAAGAATTGTTAGGTTTAGATTTCACATCAATTGTTGAAGATTATTGCTTAGGTAAAATTAGTGATATAAAAACACAAAATATTTAAAAAAAATTATAAAATTTTTAATATTTTTTTGAATTTTTAGAATTTTTTGTTATTTTTTTTAAAATTTTAAGATATTTTTAATTTTTGCGCGTGTTAAAACGTTTTATTTATTTTTGATTTTGTTTTATAATGAATGTATGATTTGCAATATGTGCCCGCGGAAATGCGGAATTGATAGAGAAAAAGCAGTTGGATTTTGTGGCGAAAAAAGTTTAAAAATTGCACGTTTTATGTTACACAAATTCGAAGAACCTATTGTCAGCGGAAAAGATAGTGATAAAGGAAGCGGTGCAATCTTTTTTTCTGGATGCAATATGAGGTGTGTTTTTTGCCAAAATTATGACATTAGCGCGGGGCATAAAGGAGAAATCATAACTGTTGATAGACTAGCAAAAATTTTTAAACAACTTGAAGATATGGGGGCGTTAAATATCAACCTTGTTTCTCCAACTCAATTTACAAGTGAAATAAAAAAGGCACTAGACAAATACAGACCAAAAATTCCAATTGTTTGGAATTCAAATGGTTATGAAAGTGTAAGTGAAATTGAAGGGCTTAAAGGTTATGTTGACATTTTTTTAGTAGATTTAAAATATTCAGATAATAATCTTGCAATTAAATATAGTGGTGCACCAAACTATTTTGAAATATCTAGTGCGTGCATTAAAAAAATGAGAGAGTTAGCGCCTAAAGATATTATAGAAAATGGCATTATGAAAAAGGGGATGATTATTCGTCAATTGGTGTTGCCGGGTGCTAGCCAAAATAGTATTGACTGTTTAAAATTTATATGCAACGAAATTGGAAGAGATACAATTGTTAGCATAATGAGTCAATATGAACCAATGTTTAAAGCAAACGAATATAAAGAAATCAACCGCCATATCACACCACTTGAATATAAGCGCGTTGTGAATTTTGCAATAAATAGTCAAATGACAAATTGCTACACTCAAGACCTTTCAAGTGCCACCAAAATCTACACTCCAAAATTCTAACAAAAATTTAATGTTTCACATTTTAAATATTTCAAATAATTTAAGTATAATAAAAATCATAAAAATAAAAATTATTAAAAAAAATTTATCAAAATACAAATTAACAAAAATTTAAAAAATCGCAAAAAATATTAAAAAAACCTAAAAAATTATTAAAAATTTAATAAAAAATTAAAATTTTTCCACACTTTTGTGGAATTTTATTGATGAAAAATATCAAAAAAATATGCTTGACACTTTTGGGTCACAAAATAAAATAACTAATTTTAAATAGTATAACATAACGAATTTAGAGACAGTAAAAAAATAATTTCAAAAAAATTAAAAAATTTCGTATAATCTATTGACTTTTTCCGTAGGGGCGTTTAGATAACCCCAACCATGTGTTTTTAGTTAATATAAATTTATATATTTTGAATTTGGAGTAATATAATATTAACTTTAAATTGTTTTAGTACTTTTTTATAAACTAAAATGTTGATTTGAAAACAGAAGCATTGTTGATGATTTTATTTAAATTATTCATTAAGTAAAACTATGCTTCCTGAAACATCATCTACTTTGTATGTAACAGGAGCTGCATAACTTTTACTCCATGAGTCATAGGAAGCATTAAGCGTTACGAAACCTGAGCCATCATATCCTAATATTAATGTGCCACTTGGAGCATCCCATTCTGCCAAACTTCCAGAAGAATTTCTTATTGTATTAGCGGATAATTTTATTTTAACATCATGAAACTCGCTATTCTTTTTCATTACTATTGCACTGATTTTTGTTGATTGAAAAGCTTTGATAAATGGGTAATTAATTTCTTGTATAATCTTATCATATGGCAAATAAGAAGAAGATATTATTTCTTGTTGTATGTTTACATATTGAGTATAATTATCAATAGATAGTTCAATGGTTGTATAATTACTATTTTCAGTTGTATTATTGTTGTTACCATTGTTATTACTATTTGAACTACAAGCTGAAAATAAGAAAGTGCAAAAAATTAAAATAACAACTAAAATAATTTTAAGATTTTTTTTGTAAATATTAATCATATATTTCTCCGATAATACCTTATATTGAGTATAACATAAATTAGAAAAATTAACAACAAATATTAATCATATAAATTAGAAATTGCATTTTGAGTTTAGATATGTTATAATATAAAAAATTTGGAGATTTATTATGTTTTTATGTTTTATAATAATATTTGGAATAATCTTCGTATTCGGATTGATATATTGGATTGTGGAAAATAAAGTAACAAATAAAAATTTACAAGAGTTCAAAGATAAAAGCAAGAAAGAATGGGAAGAAAAAGAGATTAAAGAAAAAAAGATTTTTGAATCAAACTTAAATTTAAAAAAAGATTTAGATAAACATAAATCACAAATTGACATTGCTATAAATAGCATTAATGATGGAGTATTTCCAAATGATTATAATGCTATGGTATGTTTGATAAATATAACTCCTAAAATGTATGTTAAATATTATGATATAGTAAAATCACATGTAAATTGTAAAGATATGGTCATAGCAAAGACGTTTATTAAAAATAAATTAATACGAGATTTTCCAATTATAATAGTTGACGGGATTATTGAAATGTTTCTCTACATATTTAATACAAAACAAAATGTATATTTGTTGAAAGAAATAATAAATTATGATAAATCATCAAAATCGTTACTTTCACTTAGTACTAGTCAAAATGAGATTGATTCCTGCATTGATGAAGCAAAGAGATTATTGAGAGTGGAGGAAAATGATGATTAAAATGCTAAAAATCTATTATAATTTATAAGCGTTGATAGAATGAAATCATTCACACAGTCTTTATCAAATAATTTGATATCAAATAGAATATATGAATAAAAAATGTTATTATTTGAGGTTGTAAAATGAAAAAAAAGAAAAATATAAACAGTAACATAAATAAGATAAATGTTAAGACAACAACACTTAATGTTATATTTGTATTTGTTCTATTAATTGTTTTAATAGTATTAAATGTTGCTATTTATAATTCTGAGGCCTATTTGAAACATGTGAATATAGATACAATAGGTGTTTTATGGACAATTATAGGATTCGCTTTTACTATTTATTGTGTAGTAATTCCTAAATTATCAAAAACGATAGCACTTATAAACAAAATTGAAAACACTTTTGGAACTGAAAAATTTTACAATTTATTAAAGAAAGATTATTTTAAGTTCAAAAGAACAGAATTATTATATAACCTTTTACAGATATTTATTTTTGGATGTATAGGATTTTTAGTTTTATTAACATTTGGTTATTTTAGACTAAATGATAGTATACCAAATTTGTTACAAATAGGTTTGAATGTTTTATTATCTTTAGTGTTAACGTTTTCTAGTTTTACATATATAATTTTAATTATTTTTTGTAAACATCATTTTGATATTACAGATGGATTAATTGATGATGAAATTATGGATGAGTTTGAAAACAGTTGTAAATCTTTGAATGATACAAAAATTAAAAATGAATTAATAGAACAAACTTCTGATGATAAAAAAGATTCAAAACATTAAGACTTTGAATAATTGTAATTTTTTGGTTATTTATACTTGCAAGTAGACTTTGTATTTTTGAGTTTCGGTGTATTTTCCGTTGCCTCTAGTTCTTCTTGTGGTGGTGCTTTTTTCATTAAACAACAATATTGTCTGAGGGGTATCTTTTAAATCATCGACTTTGGTATAATTTAAACTTATTTCGATTTTATCGGTATATACAGTTACTTTATTTACCAATAAATTTATCATTGTTTCGGGGCATTGTTTTAAGGAATATTTAAAATAATTAGATATATCTTTTTGCGTTATGTGAGTGTGTCCTTTTGACTTTGCTTTTGCGATATTTTCTTCTAATTCTTTTTTCTTATTTTCCAATTCTTCTAGTCTAGATTTTGTTGAACTGGTTAAAATTCCTTTTTCTATTGCTAGAAGAATATTTTTTATTGCCTTATTCACATCGCTTAAATCTGAAACAAGAACATTAAGGGTGGAGGACTTTGAAATCCTAGATTCATGAATTTGAACAATCTTGTCTATTAAAATATTAACATTCTCAGCGGTTGGCAATAGGTTTAATATTGCTTTATTTACAATATTTTCTAAAACTTCTTTTTGAATCGCTTTACTATTTGAGCAGTCAATATTTTTTCTATATGCAGAGCATTTATAATATCTAAGACGTTTATTTGTTGATTTAACACTGTTAGATTTCATCGCACTACCACAATATCCGCAGAAAACCTTACCTTTTAGTAAATAAGGTTCTAGTTTTGTATGTCTACCGTGTTTGTTAGCATCAATTCGTTTTTTACAAATTGCAAAAATATCTTTATCTATAATAGGTGGATATATTTTATCAAATTGCTCACCATTTATTGTGTAAATTCCAGTGTATTTTTCTTGCCTTAAAAAATTATATATTGTGGTAGAGTAAAACTCATTTCCCTTATTTTTTAATCCTTTGTTGTTCAGTTCTCTTGCTATATCGCAAACTTTTTTACCATTAGCATAATCATTAAATATTTGCTTTAAAATTTCAGCTTCGTCTGGATTTATTTTTAATTTAGCGCCATCTCTTTCGTAACCATAGTTAGGGTAGCCACCAATAAAGTTTCCTTTAATTCTAGTTTCATTCATACCACGTTTTGTTTTTTGAGATAACTCTTCCGAATAATACTGATTCATACCTTCAAGTAAACTTTCAAGCAATATTCCTTCAGGTCCTTCTGGAATGTTTTCCATAACAGATACTAGTTTTACATTATTATCTTTAAGGTGTTTTCTATGTATCGCCATTTCATATTTGTTTCTGCTAAACCTATCTAACTTATATACTAATACATAATCCCACGCCCGTTTATCACTATCTTTTAACATTCGCTGAAAAGACTCACGATCATCGTTAGTGCCAGACATTGCTTTATCTATGTATGTGTCAATAATATAAATATCATTTTTGTTAGCATAATCTCTGCAAACTCTCAACTGTCCGTCAATTGATTGTTCGTTTTGTCTGTCGCAAGAATATCTTGCATAAACTACAGCAGTTTTCATTTTTTAACCTCCATTTTTAGTTTTTCAATAGAAAATAGATCAACTTTAAAGGAATTAGAAATGTTAATATGCTCAATTTTTATGCAATAATTGTTTACTCTTAGTTTGCAAAACACGTATTTAACATTGACTTTTAACATATTTAACTCCTTTGTCGAAACTTTTTTCGATACCACCAAACAATCAGAGAGGGTTAGATATGTCAAAGAAAAAGGATAAATTATTGCATTGATATAATTGATTTCGTATTTAAAGCGATAATTTAACCCTTTGACATAGATAAGCAACTCTGATAACCTACAAAACGAAAAAAGTAACACCACTAAATAAGACAAAGAAGTTTTTTATAATATTTAGTACTTATATTGTTCGTATAAAAAGCATATAAAGTAAGCACTAAACACATATAAAGTAAGCAAAAACTGCCTACACTTTCTTATTTCATTATTGTAATTTAATGGCAACAAAAGGAGGTAGTTATGAAAAATAGGGTAGTTTTAGATTTTGCACTAATGAAAAAAAGTGATATAGAACTGCTTGCAGATTTATTTGAAGAAATTATTAGTAACAAAACAAAAGAAAAAGTTATGGAAAATTAGATTTATAAAAAATGTAAAAATTTTCCAAAAATGTGTTGACTTTATCGAACAAATGTTCTATAATCTTCCTAAGCGTGAAAAAATGTTCACGATAGACAAGGAATTTTGCGTATGAGAACAAAAAGTTACGAATTAATGAAAAAGATTATGGAATTTATAGAAAAATATTATTCTATAAATGGTAGATCGCCAAGCATAAGGGAAATTGCAAATGATTTGCAAATATCAGTTGGATGCGTAGCAAAGTACTTATTTGAAATGAAAAATAGGAAAATGATAACTAGTTGTGGTGGCAGTCGTGGAATTTTTACGGAAAATATGTCTAGTTTAAATAATTCTATTAGAAAACTTGCGTTAGTTGGAAGTGTCGCTTGTGGAAAACCATTGCTTGCAGAAGAAAACATCGAAGGTTACTTGCCTATTCCTAACGAGTTTTTAGGTAGTGGAGAGTATTTTATATTAAAAGCAAATGGTGATAGTATGGTAAACATAGGTATAAATGACGGAGATTACATAATTGTTAAACAGCAAGAAACTGCTGAAAATGGTCAAATAGTTGTTGCATTAATAAATGATGAAGCAACTTTAAAGAGATATTACAAAGATAATAGGAAAAAGAAAGTTAGATTGCATCCAGAAAATGACAATATGCAAGATATGTATTTTGATAAAATTCAAATTCAAGGTATTGCAGTAAAAGTCATTAAAAACTTAATTTAGATAATAAAACAAATTTTGTTTTGTTATACATACAAAAGATAATTGAACTATTGTTTAGGACTTCCTAAAATTGAATAGTTTGTATTGCGAGTGTATTGATAAAAAGGAGGTATAAAATGAAAAACAATACTAATTTATCTAAACCAAAGCAAAAGATGAGATGTCCTCAATGTTCAAATTATGTTGAGGTTACAAAGTATCCAAAAGGTGGAATATATGGAAATTGTCCTGTCTGTAACGTAACATTTTATAGCAAAGAACATCCACCAAAAGAGCGTTTAATACGCATAATTAAACATTAAATAATATTCGTTTATATAGCAAAATATAGGTCGAATTGTAATAGTATTCAAACTAAATCCTAGTTCACTACTGTATAAGCAAGATTCGTGTAAAAGGTAAATGCCTTGACGAATGTGGTTATCGAGAGAAATCACAAATCGTCTGGGCGTTTTTTATTAAACTCCCAGCAAAAATTAAATTTTTAAAAGGAGTAAATATGAAACCAGAATTAATAAGAGAAGAATTAAAAGAAATAAGATACTATTTTTCACATAAAGAGATGTTTGAAAAAGCATCTAGTGTGATTGGAGCAAATATTGTTTCAACTAAGATTAAAAAATATAACGATGCCATACGATTTGCACCACCAAGACTTTATGAAATTTATGTTTCATTATACATAAATAACAACACCTTTGAGTCGTTAGCAGATAAATCGGGCTTTTCGTATGACTATATTCAAAAATTGAATAGAAAGTTAGTTAAATTTTTCCAAGAAAATATTAAAGTTGAGGAGGTGTAATTATGAAAAAAGTTTTAACTTTTCCAGAGTTTATGATAGACGCTGTCAATGTTTATAGGACAAAACATTATATAATCAAACAAGACCTATATGTTGACACAAATATAGATGGGCAAGAATTGTTATTTAGTAAGGATACGTTTTATATAAGAAACAAAAAATTAGATAAACTTTATGAAATGATGTTTTCAGATAGATTAAATATAAATGGTAAACGAATTAAATGCTCATCGCATTCAAGAACTTATGTAAATAGACAAGGCTAAATGCCTTGTTTTTTCATTTAAAAAGGCATTAAAAGTGCATATAAAGTACTTTAAAGATACGAGAAAACTCACTTCAAATTCCTTAAATTTAGTTATACAATGTCGGCGTAATCGATGACAAGAACAATAGTTTAGCGTTAGGATCTTCAAACGGCTTATATAAATAAAGGTGGCCACCTTCGTTTGGGTCAAGGGAGCGTATGTTTCGTTTAAGAGTTTCTTGGTATGTTTGATTACATTACAACTTAATAGTCTAAATGACAAAAAATTAATAAAAGGAGAGATTTGAATGGCAAATTACAACACAGTAAGGCGCTGGCTCGTGCCAAATAAGCGCGCAAAAAGTTACGCAGAAGAGCGTAAAGCAAAAGTCCATCAAAGAGGTCAAAAAGAAGGCAAAGAATTAACAGATTATGAAGCGGGTCTTCGCTCTGGTTATCTTCAATGTCAAAGTGACCACGCAGGGCTTTATAGGTATAAGACAGCAATGGATGCTGGATTATCTAAACAAGAAGCAAAGAAATTCTCAAGAGAGAAAGGCACAAAACTTAAAGGAGGTAAAAAGTAATGGCTAAAAAGACAAATAAATTGTTAGTTGAAAGAGAAGTTTTTGAAAAGAATGACAAAACATATTTCTCATATTTTATCAAGGACAATATTCGTGGTAAAGAAGTAAAAGTGGCTGTTGTTCCACCAGATAAGGGCGGATATGCAGTTCTAGATATTGTCTTTGGAAACGAAATGTCTGCTGAATTAGTGGTAAATCCATTTGAAATTAAAGATGACGCAACTGGTAAGGTTATAACAGGTAACACTTATCTTGCAAGAACAGTTGATGAAAATGGTGAGATTTATGAATGTAGCATTAAACCTTATCGCAATTCGGACAAAGCACTTCTTAATATGATTATAAAATAAAGGTTAGCCTATGAAGAAATTGATATTTATAATTCTAATCATTGTTTTAGTGGTGTTAGTTGGCACTTGGCCACTTTCTATTCTAGGCAAGATATTTGGATGGCTTAGCAAAGCTTGTAATTGGCTTGCTGATATACTCAATTTCTTCGGTTGGAATGGAATTATTTAAAGGAAAGCACTACTTAAACTTATGTTTATTTAGTGCTTTTTCTTCTTTAAAAATCTTATAAAAGGAGGTAAAAATGGGAAATGCTTTAAAAGTTGTAGGTAACTGCTGTCTAGTGTTTCTTGCAATACTTGGAGCGGTGGTATCTCTTGCACTTGGGTATTATCACTTTTTCGTTAAAGAGATAACGATTGGTGTGAACTATATAGATAATCAAGTTGGTTTAGATATAGTAGATATTATCAATTCAGAAGATTTAACGGAAGAAGAGAAAAACGAAATGCAAGATAGGTACTTTCTAGAAGTGAATTATTACAGCAATGATAACAATAATGGCATAATGCTTCAAGAATTAAAGATAAACTATTTCACAGATTTTAACCTTTTATCTAGTGGTTATAGGTCATCAGGTATGCAATATCTAGGAGATTATCAAGGTCTACCACTCGACATTTGGGACGGAAATAGTGAAATTTCATTTATGAAAATAGGAAACAACGATAGATATTATGGGACAAGTGATGAATGTGTGCAAATAGCAAATAATTATGTGGATAAAAGTTTTAACTATTATGATTTTACAAACGGAATTAATTGGAATGGTATTACAAATAACAATGGAAGCATTGCGACTGAATTAAAAAGAACAACTGAATTTATTATAAAGATTGATGATAGAGCGTTTTCAATAAAATTAGACAAGTATTTTGATAAAGACGTAGGAGATGTTAGAAATATTTTTGGTATAGGTTGGAAAGTTGGCGAAAAATATAACCGTTATTACTACACCTTTGGAAGCTTATTTCAATCTTGTATGAAAGCGGTTAGAACGAATAGTGCAGGTTATGGAGATTATTATATAACAGTAGATTTAAGTTCGCTGTTTTCAATAAAAGAATACGATTTAGAGAATAAAAAATTTAAAGAAGATAACGTTACTGATATTATAAAAAGTTATGCTGTTTTGAAATTCCATTATGATGAAAATGGTGCTAGAAATAGCAGTCAATCAATGTTTGGAATTATAGACAATAACTCAAAATATGACATTGAAGAAGAAACTGTGGATACAACTTATTGGCAAGAAAGAATGACATACAATCTTGATGAAAAAGCAAAGTATAATGGAAAAGATATATTTGTTTATAGGTATAGCGAAGTTTATGGTGGATATTTTGTTTCACTAAATTTGGATGTAAAACAGATTTTTCAAGAAATGCCAAGAGCAAAAGTGAACATAATATTTGATCTAAACTCCGACTATTTAAAAGAAAATAATATAAATATTGTTGGACTAGACTATAACGCATTTGCAGATTTTGAAATAGATACGATCACTTTTAAAGGCGAAAATCAAACAATCTATTTATTAGATAGCGCATTATATAACTCTAATCTAAAAACTCTAAAATATTCCGCTGGAATTAGTTTTGTTATGGCAGACAATTCAATAAATAGCGAGTATGAGGAGGTGCAACTATGAAATGGTATTGGTATATAATTTGCGTAATTTTGGTTTTGCTAGGAGTGTTTTGTGGCATCCAACTCTATAGAGAAGTTAAAGCGGAAAGTTATGTAAATGGTTCGATAGATATTTCAAATAAATTCAGTCAAGAAAGTTTTAAATATACAAATACGAGTGTTGTGTTTTATCACGATATCTATGATGAAACTGACACTTACCTATTTGAAGCAGATTGTTTAAAAGTTGATGATTTTAATGGCTTAACTAATACTTATCAGGTTGTATTGAATGACTATATTTTGCTAGGAAGTGAAATAAATGCTGGTTCAATATTTACAAATGTGAATTTAGATTTTTATGACACTTATGGCGAGATAATTAAGTCGGTAGATATGCAAATATCTATAAAGTTTTTAAGTGATAAAACTCAGTTGACATTAGCAACCAGTGGAAATGAAAATGCTAGTTTTTTAGAGCAGTATTTTTCAAACAATGGTATTCGCTTATATGTAAATGAGATTTTATAACAAATACAAATTTAACAAAAGGAGGTAAAATGGAAACTAAAAAAGTTTTAGGTGTAATTTTTAGCCTTATCTTTGTAGGTTTGTTCATCTTCGTTCTCACTTGGGGAGTTATAAACTTCAATAAAGTAAAAGACGGGATGTCTGGCACTGGTATATACACAGAGCAAGATATAAATTCAGCTTATGAAGATGGCTATAATACCGCATTAAAAGATAAAGATGAGTATAACGAACTTATAAATAGTTATAGGGATACTATCACAACTCAAACTGACCAAATAAGTCAGTTGAAAAACGAAGTCAATACTTTAACTAATAAAAATAAAGATTATACAACTCAAATTGATGGTTTAAATCAAAATAAAGAAAATAATGAGCAAACTATTTTAGCTTTAGAATTGGAGATAGAAGATAATGAACTTGAAATTTCAATGCTTGAAAATAATATTTTAGAGTTAGATAAGACAATAGAAGCCTTAAATAAAGAACTTGAAAATGACGATGTTGAAATTCAAATTTTAGAAGATAATATAGCAAGTTTAAACAGACAAATAGATAGTTTAAATGACACTATTGATAGTCTAGAAACTGCTAATTCAAATTATGCTGAACAAATTTTGTCATTGAGCAATCAAAACACATTACTTTCTAATCAAATTATAACATTGCAAAATGAATTAACAAATAATGATAGTCAAATTATAGAATTGACAAACACAATTGCAGATTTAGAAAAGTCTATCAGTTATTATGAAGATTATATTTTCGAATTAGAAAACGACAATCATTTTGTAGGTATATTTGAGTTTGACGGTAGTGTTTATGGTATATGTGAAGCAGATGATAACAATAAAGTTAGTATAACTAATCCTGAATCAACTGAATTTGTAATTTTCAATTATTGGATGGTAAATAATGAGCAAGTTGATTTAAATACCTATGTTCTTACTGAGAACACAAAATTTGTAGCAAATGTAACATATAGATACACCGTAAGATTTTTAGTTAATGATACTGAATATAACAAACAAGTTGTAGAAAATGGTGGCAAGATTTTGGTACCAGAAAATCCAACTAAAGACAAATTTGATTTTTTAGGTTGGAGTAAAAATGGAACTGATGTTGTAAATGTTGAAGAATGTGTTATAGATTCAGACACCACCTTTATAGCAATATTTAGAAATAAGTATGGATTATTTAACACGCATAATGGAAACTTGATTTATAGTTGGGACGAATTGATAGAATATAATTATCTAACTGTAACAGAAGAAAACGAATTAAATGCAGGAAATAATGCAAAACGTATATCGGGTGATTTAATTATAGATGAAGATATAAAAAGTATAGGTTCTTCTACATTTTATGGTTGTTCTGGTTTAGCAGAATGTGTACTTCCTGAAGGTATCACAAGCATTGGATCTAGTGTGTTTTCTCAATGCTCGACTCTTGAATCAATAACAATTCCATCATCCATACAAACAATTGCTGGTTCATTTTTAAATACAACTCGCCTGAAAACTGTAAATTATTTGGGCACACTTGAAGATTGGATGAAGATAGAATTTGCGTCAAGTAATTCTTCAAATCCTATGTGTAATGCATCTGAAATATATATGAATGGTACAAAGTTGGAAGGTTCTGTAGAAATTCCTTCAACAATAACTGAGATTAAACCTTATACTTTTTACGGATTTAAAAACGATTTTGTAATACCAAATTCTATTCAATCAATTGGAAATTACGCTTTTGCAAATAGCAAAATAACTAGCATAGAAATTCCAAGCAGTGTAGTAAATTACGGTACTTATATTTTTAGTGGTTCATCCATAGAAAATATAATATTGCCAAAGAATTTCAAGATAGTACCTAATTATATGTTTTATAATTGTTCAAAACTTTCTACTTTCGATTTCACTGGTATAACAGCCTTAGGGGATTATTCATTCAAAGGATCTGGGTTAACAGAGATAAGTCTTCCAAATACCATTACGAATTTTGGAAAAGAAGTGTTTGAGAATGCCAAAAAAATAAAATCAATTTATTATGATATTATTAATCTTCCAGATGTATCATCTTCGTACGCATATTTCGAAAATCTGGGTTCTACTGAAGAAGGGTTGACTCTTACGTTTGGACCATCAGTTGAATATATTCCTAAGTATTTCTTTTATTTTAATGAAACTTTGTCAGTTATTAATATACCGTCTTCATTGAACTCAGCATCTGTTAAAGCATTTTATATGTGTACAAATTTATCTGAAGTGCATTTTAATTCTACAAATATGACTTTAAATGGAATAACTTTTTATGGTGAAGGAATATTTACTTGGACATCGGCGAGTCCGGATGGTACATTATTTACATTGTATATTGGTGAAACTGTAACAACATTAAATGATTACTTATTTTGTGAATGTTATTTATTAAAAGAAATAGTTTATGTTGGTACACCTAGTGCAACAGTAATTGGAAGTTCAACATTTAGACAATGTAATAATTTAAAAACTATTTTTATTCCTAAATCAGTAACGAGTATAGATTCTACGGATGGCAGATATTCGCCTTGGAACTATATTGAGTCAGGTTTGGTTCTATATTGCGAATTCACGACTGTCCCTAGTGGATTTGGTTCTAAATGGAATTATTACAATAATTCAAATACATTAACTACTAAATATGGCTATACCTATGAGCAATATCTTACAGAAATAGCAGGGCAAGTATGATAACAATAATTTTCGCTCCACCTAGAACAGGTAAAACTTGTTTAATGACATACTTTGCTTGCGAAAAAGCGTTTGATAGAGAAAGAAATAAGTTGATGACTCGTGAGATTATCAATAAGCAAAATAATGGCTTTAAAAACATTAAAACAATTCCAATTCATTGCGTGTCTGCAAATTATGATATGATTTTTAGGAAATTTAGATATAGTCCAAGATTTAATAGGAGAATCAATCCGTTTAGACTAGGATTTGCCAATTCTTATGTAAAAACTCATTTTAATCTACCTTATGAGGTTATTTGCATAACCGAAGCACAAAAATATCTTAACAGTAGAATGAGTATGTATTTTCCAGATTGGCAAAGTAGGTGGTATGAACAGCACGGACACGAAGATATAGATATATTTCTTGATACACAAAGGCCAATGTTAATTGATGTGAATATTCGTGAGTTGGCACAGTTTATTGAAGTAAGAGATCTATCTGTTGAATATGATTGTTACGGAAGAGTAAGCAAAATGAAATGGATAATAAGGCGAATTGAAAATAGTGGATTGTTTGATAGATATATGGCATCGGGCAAACGAGATATGTCTTGTTACACGGAAGAAGAAATAGTGGCAGACTATAATGTATTCTTATGTTACGACAGCCAATCTTGTAAACCAAAATTTTATGAAGGGCATCTTGACGAAGATTTTGATTATAACGAATCCGAACCTACCGAAGATAGTCTTGAAGGTTATATTAAATTTTTACGTGATCACGATGATGAATATCCAGAAAACTTTTATCAAAAAAGGAGGAAAGAAGCGTGTTAAATTACAATAAAAATAAACTCATAAATAAAGCACTAGATAAGTACTATGAAACTTTTAGTCATACACTTGACACAGCAGATTTTGTTCCAAATAAATTCAATGATAAAATCAATAAATACATTTTTAAGAATATGAGAAAAACTTTTAAGAAAATAGATAAAGAAGATAAAAATTATCAAAAAAATCTAAAAAAGCAAGAAAAAATGCGAAAAAATGAAGAAAAACGCACTAAAAAGCAAGGAAAATCAAAATTAAAAGGAGGAAATAAAAATGGGATTTTTCACAATGAAACAAAAAAGAATGGCAAAAAAATGTTCAGTTAGGGATTTGCAAATAGGTTATCAAAATAGCGATTTTGCACTAGAACGGGCATCTTATGCTGGAGATAAAAAAGCGTTAAAAGAAGCAATGAAAGAACATAGAAAGTATGAATATGCATTGCTTTATAGAAACACGCCAGAATTTAAGAAAAAACGAAGAAAATAACTTAATAATCTTTGGAGGTCTGTATGTACTTTGGAGAATCAAAAGTATATTTTGACGGAAGTCATTATATAGCAATTCCTCATACTACTAGACCTAACCTAAGGAGAACAAAGAAGTATGAGGAAATTGTAAATGTTGTTGAGACTGAGGAAGGTGTTGAGATTTTAAAGGTCGATGCACCTTCTATTTCTCAAAACGAAGAAAATGAAATTTTTGAAAATTTAGATAAAAATGAAGAAAAAAGTGTAAAAAACAGTGAAAAAACTGTAAAAATCGTAAAAAAATTAACAAAAAAAGAAATTTTTGAAGAATTATATGCAAAGTATATTGATTTGAAAAAGGCAAAAAGAAAGAAAAAGATTATAGATGAAATGCTGAAATATTTTGAAGATTATGATAGTTGTTTTCGATTTGTAATGAACAATTTTGAACGTAAGCAAAGAAACTTGATTTGCAGAAGAATACGAATGACAAGAAAAGCAAATTTAGCAAACTTTAATTACTTTTGCACTTTTACTTACGATGATAATAAGCATACAGAATATAGTTTTAAGAAAGGATTAAAAACGTGTCTTAGGAATATGTGTTATAGGAAAAATTGGAAATATATGGGTGTATGGGAAAGAGCACCTCAAACGAATAGACTTCACTTTCACGGATTGTTTAGTATACCAGAAAATTCATTGTCTGGCGGAATAATAGAAGTGCGAGATTATGATACAAAAGCACATAAAATGCGAACAACATATCAGTCAACATTCTTTAACAATAAATTTGGCAGAAGCGATTTTGAATTGATTGACGAAGATGATAGACGCTTAGGAAATGCGCTTGCTTATCTTATGAAGTATATTGAAAAGACGGGTGAAAAGATTGTTTATAGTAAAGGACTACCACAATACTTTATCTCGGACATATTAGATGAGGATATCGTTTGCCGAATAGGGCAAGAAGATAAGAAACTACTATTGTTTGACGATTTTCACTGTCTAGATGAAGGTGAAATAATAGGGCAAGTTTGTCCTGAAACAATAGAGAAGATGCGAAAATGTAATTAATGGTGGCGTAAAGAAAACGGGGCTCGTGATAAGTTCACGCACGACCCCGTTTTTAGCCACCATTCCAATTCGCCTATTATTCAATTAAATAGATTTTTGCTACATTACTTGTTAGTAATTTAGTTTTTAGGTAGAGTAGTTTATCTGTCAAAGCATTAGATTCAAGTTGCTGGCGTGTGCTTGTCCTGGCGGAGCAAAGCGACGCCACTTGTATCAAGACAAGCACACGCCAGGATCTCATTTTTTAAAAATTTTTGTTAAAGGTGCAAAATAATGTTTGAACAGCTGCGTAATACAAATCTTCTAATTTTTCTATTTGATATTCTCCTTCAAAAGGGATTTTCCATTCTTTATTATTCATTCTATTTATCATTAATGTACCCTGTCTCACCATCTCTATAACTACATATACACACTCATCTTCTCTTGAGGATCTAACAAGATTCCAATAGTAATCTAATGGTGGTGTGTTGTGCATATTTTCAAAATCTAAAACACTATCTGGTAAAGTATAAGAATATTTAGTCTGCTTATCTGTTAAGAGTTCTTGTAATTGTTTTATTTTAATTAACCATTCTTCATTTATATCCTTATTTTCTTTAAGTGTATTATAATCAAGTAGTCTATTCCAAATATCAGATTCAATATCAATATTGTAATTCTGATTTGTATCAATATAATACAAATCTAAAGGTAAATAGTTATACTCGTTTTCATTATCTTCTTTATCTTTAACGAAATTTCCTCGAATATTAATTGTTCCGTATCTACTTATTCCTCTATGAAAGTACTTTGCACCATCATATAAAAATTTTGTAGTTAGCAAATTTAAATTTTGAGCATCCTTTTCAAATTTATCTAAAAATTTATTAAGAAATTCATCTTCTAATAAATCAAGTTTTAAATCTGTAAAATTAGCTTGTTTTAAAATTTCTTTTTGTAATTCAATATTACATCTGCTAAATCTGTTGTAAATTTTTCTGTTATGTTTATAAAGAGGATTTACTTTTACTGCGAATTGAGCTAAAGGTAAGAATTCTTTTTCATCAATGTTTTCAATTAAAAAGTCATGTGCTTGTTGTCTTATTTTTTCTTTATGTTTTTTTATATCATCATTTTTTTGTAAAACATATATAACAACAGAAATTGCAATTGTAGCAAGTAAAGATAATATGCCAACAATCATAGAAACTAAATTAATCCAATCCATATATAAAATAAAACTCCTTTTAAATATTATACATCATTAAAGCAAATTTGTCGTTACTATTCTTATTATTTTTATTAAAATAAAAACATATTGAGACAATATTTAACTTTTTTATTTGAAATCTTCTAAAAAACATACCAAATTAAATGTTTTTATGATATAATCATTTTGAATTACTTTGTAAGGAGTGAAAATGGCTAATTTATCGAAAGAAAGAAGAGATAAGATGTTGTCTTTTATAAACAAATTAAAAGATGAACACAAATCAGATGATGACTGTCTAATTGCCTTAGGAGAAATTGAATCAGCTTTAACTGCAAAAAAGTATGGACTTGTTTGGGAAGAACATGAAGAAGAAGTTGATAAAAAGATGGTTGACAACATCCCTGTATTTATTGAGGACGAAACTAAGGAAATTATATCTAATGAAAATGAAAAATTTAATTTTCTTTTAGAAGGAGATAATTTACATTCCTTATATCTATTAGAAAAAACTCATAAAGGGAAGATTGATTTAATTTATATTGATCCACCTTATAATACGGGTAATGAAGATTTTATTTTTGACGATGATTTTATTGATTTAACTGACAGATATCGCCATAGTAAATGGATTTCATTTATGGAAAAAAGGCTAAGAATAGCAAAAAACTTATTAGCAGATCAAGGAGTAATTTTTATAAGTATTGATGATAATGAATATGCTACATTAAAACTCCTTTGTGATGAGATTTTCGACGATACGAATTTTATTGCTACTTATTTATGGAAGAAAACTGACACTCCGCCTTCTTTATCTAAAAAAGTAAGAAAAAAATATGAATATATATTGTGTTATGGGAAGAATGTTGATTCTCAGCATAAATTTACTCAAGGGTTTATCGACGGTGGTGATGCTCCATTATTAAATTCAGGGAATCCAAATAAAGAAGTCCTTTTCCCTAAAGGAAGTGTTCATTTTAATATTCCTGATGGAATATACAAAAATAATTCTACTTTAAAAATTGAATTAATTGATGATGTTATTGTGAAAAACGGTTTGAATGATAATGATTTTAGAGCAAAAGGAACTTGGAAATGGAATAAAGAAACAATTATTAATGAAATATCTTCTGGAACCTATTTCTTAATAAAATCCAACAAATTTTCTATTAGATATCAAAGATCAGAAATTGATTCAGTAAAGATTCCTCAGAATAATATTAATGACGAAGTTGGAGTTGGAACAAATGAAGATGCTGCAAAAGAGTTGAAGAACGTTTTTAATAAAGGAGATGTTTTTAGTTATCCGAAGCCAACGTCGCTTATAAAGTTTTTAATTAAAATGGTTAATAAGAATTCTAATATAAAGGTTTTGGATTTTTTCGCTGGAAGTGGGACTACTGGCCAAGCTGTTATTGAGTTAAATCAGGAAGATAATGGTAATAGAAAATTTATTTTATGTACAGATAATTCAAAGAGTATTGATGCAATCGGAGATTATTTATTTTCATTACGCTTGATAGATCGAAAACCTGATAAGCATGATCAGAATGAATATAAAAAATGGTGCTCAAAGGTCAAGGAATTTTATAAATCAAATATTTTTAATAGGTATAAAAATGAAGATTTTGAAAAATATGGTATAGCACAGAGAATTACATATCCAAGATTAAGCACAATAATAACAGGGAGAAGAAAAGATAATAGTGAATATTCTTCGGGAATTAAATCTAATTTAAAATACTACAAAACTGGTTTTGTTTCTAAAAAAGAAGAATTGTTATCAGATGTCTTACTTGATCACATTAAAGAAATGGTTCAACTTGAACATATGACAAAAATTGATGGGAAGAATTACATTTTATTGCTTGATGATGATTCTGCTGATAATTTGGAAAAACATTGGGACGAATATAGTAATTTAAAGGGTATATATATTTCTAAGAATGTTCTTCTTACATCTTCACAGGATAAACTTTTTAATACTGTTGAACTGAAAGTAATTCCAGATTATTATTTTAATTTTGAGTTAAAGGAGGTTGGCGAATCATGGTAGGTGGAAATGTTAATATTAATTTGTTTAATTTTCAAGAAGAAGCAGTTTTAAATTTGATTGATTTGACTACTGGGAATCATAAGCAAGTCGTAACCGTAAAAGCTCCAACTGGTTCAGGTAAAACTATTATTTTAATAAATTATATTGATGAATATTTAAGCAATGTTAATAAAAATACTGCATTTATATGGCTGTGTCCTGGCAAGGGTGATTTGGAAGAACAAAGTCGCCAAAAGATGATCAAGTTTGCTCCGACTCGAAATGCTCAAAATTTATTTGATGCGCTATCTAATGGATTTACTGCAGAAAGCACAACTTTTATTAACTGGGAACTTGTTACTAAGACAGGAAACAAAGCTATTTCTGATGGAGAAAAGAAAAATTTATATGATAGAATTGCAGAAGCGCATAGATTGAATATAGACTTTGTAATTGTCATTGATGAAGAGCACTCTAACAATACAGCAAAAGCAAGGGATGTTATTGATGCTTTTGCGGCAAAACATATTATACGAATGAGTGCTACGGCTATTGAAAATAAAAGATATGAATTTTATGAAATAGATGAAATTGATGTTATTAATGCTGGGCTTATCACTAAGGCAATATATGTAAATGAAGGAATAAATGATGGTGAAGAAATTTCAAATGATTATGATCATCTGTTAGATTTGGCAGACAAAAAACGCAAAGCTATATCTCAAAGATATAACGAATTAGGGAAAAATATCCGTCCTTTGGTTTTAATTCAATTCCCCAACGGAAAGCCTGAAACTATTACGGCTGTTGAAAATAAACTTGCTCAAATGGGATATACTTACGATAATGGTATGGTTAGCAAATGGATGAGTGAAGATAAAAGAGATTTACCAGAAAATTTGACTGCAAATGATGGCATACCTGTTTTTTTGCTAATGAAACAAGCTATCAGTACAGGTTGGGATTGTCCTCGTGCAAAAATTCTTGTAAAACTTCGCGAAGGTATGAATGAACAATTTGAAATACAAACGATTGGTAGAATTAGAAGGATGCCAGAAGCTAAGCATTATGATGATGATTTGTTAGATTTTTGTTATGTTTACACATACGACGAAACATGGAAAAATGGACTCCTTGCAAATGTAGATAAAGCTTATGAAACCAGAAGATTATTTTTAAAGGACAAGTGTAAAACTTTTACATTGGAAAAACAATTAAGAGATAAAGATTTTAGTTCACTTGGCGAGCGAGAAGTTTTAAATAAGATTTACGATTATTTTACGAAAAAATATCAGTTTGGAACAGATAAAAAACAGAATATTGCAATTTTAAAAAATGCTGGTTATATTGTTGGAGATGTGATAGTTGGTGAAACTATCAAAGGAAAGTATGTAAAAACTGAAACGACTGGCACAGACAATGTTGAGCGTATTACAACCACAAGACTTATTAATACTCATAATCATGGTATTTACTTATTACATAGCACAGATGAATTAAAGAAATGTATAGGGCTTACAACTGCTAAAACTAAATTAATTCTTGAAAGATTATTTAGAAAGGGTATAAATCAAACAAAAAAAATTTGTAATTTTAATACAAATGAGTTTTATGCATTTATTATTAACAATGAGAAAAAACTTAAAGAAGATTTTAATGAAGTTACAGCAGATATGGTAAGACAACCTGGATTTAAAATCTTCACAAAAACTGCACCGTTTCACATTCCTGTACAAGATTTTTTAAAATATGATCCAAGCGTAAAGAGAGAAGTAGAATACATATCAAACGCATATAAAGATTATACTTCCGGATTTAATACTAGCCTTATCAGAAGTAGAAGTGAACAGTTATTTGAACAATATTGTGAAAAGAAAGAAGATATAGACTGGGTTTATAAAAATGGAGATTCAGGGCAACAATACTTTTCTATTGTTTATTTAGATGGTTTTAATAAACAGTGGCTATTTTATGCTGATTATATAGTTAAGAAAAAAGATGGATCTATTTGGATTATTGAAACTAAAGGTGGAGAAAGTAAAGGAAAAAGTAACAATATTGATAAACAAATAGGAAATAAATTTAACGCATTTAAAGATTATGCAACTCAAAAAGAAATAAAATGGGGATTTGTAAGAGATTTAGATAATCAACTTTATATAAACAATACTGAATTTTCTTTAGATTTGGCAGATGAACATTGGGTTCCATTGGAAAACGAATTCTAATAAGGAAAAACTTCTATGAATAATGATTTATATGAACAATTATTGCCAGTCCAAATGTTTATAAAATCTCTTATTAAAGGGAAAAATGAAAATTATGAAAACTATATATTAGAAGTAATCAATAATTCTCTTTATTTTTATAAAAAATCTAAAGGGCTTAAATATATTAAATCTAAGCAAGAAAGTCATGGAGAATGTGATTGTTATGCAGGTGATTATGGATTAGATTTTAAACTATTTGGTAGCGAATCAATGTTTAATACAATAAGTAATTTTTCTTCTCGAATAATAGTTCAAGATGAATGTGCTTTATTCACATCATCAAAAAAACAAGGAGAAGGTAAATGTTCAAATTTACATAAATTGTTTAGATTTTATGATTTTAACGAACAGAAATTAAATTTACCTACAAATAATTTTTATAATAAGTATGTTAAAGATTTAAAATACTTCACAAAGGTTTTAGTAAAACCTAAAAATCTCCTATTCTTTTATCCAGTTACTTTTTTATTTAAAATTGATAAAGCGTTTAATATGGCTTTAGATTCTATAATAAAAGCTATTTCACAAGATTTTTTATCAGCTTTTAAATTTAGAAAAAAATATTGTGAAGATAAAGAAACTTATTTGATGTTTTTATATAACGATTTTTTCGTCATTCTAAAATACAAAAATGATAAATTTGTAATTGTTGATTATGTTAATGTAAGATTAAGTGAAACATTTAATAGAATGTATTGGGAATATGTATTATGATAATTGATTGTAAAGGTTTACTAATTGTAAGCCTTTTTTCTTTGCATATTTGTAGGCAAGAATTGATCCACCATAGGTTTTTGTTGTGTTAACATAACAAATTAAAGTGTCGCAGTTATCTATCATTTGTTGATTGCTTTTTACAATTTTTCTTTTATAGTGTTCTTCTTCTATATCATACATTATTGTTTTAACATCGGAGTATGGTATGTATTTCTCATTACCAAAGATGGGGTCATGGTCAATGATTGGCTCTATTGTTTTGAAACTTGTAATCACTATTTCTATTTCTATATCTGTATAAACTTTTCTTAGTTTTCGGCAAACACTTAAAGCCATTTCATCAAATTCTCCATGTGTGCCCATTGTAAAAAATTTACAACCATTTTTTATTTCTTCTTCAACTATATTGTATAGTTTTTCTCTTATTTCTTTATAGTTGTAGATGTGTCTATGACCTATAAAACATATTTTCTTATTCATTAAATTTCTCCAGTATAAAAATTAAAAAACTTTCAAATTTTATTTTATGTAACATTTTTTACTAGGCATATCTGTTACAAAAAGTATTGTAACACATTTTCCTATAAAATGTTTAAAGAAAAGTAAATTTTATAAAATTTAACTTTATAAACATTGAGGTCAAAATGGAAGTTTTTATAGATAATTTAAAAGAATTAATTTTTGAAACTGGCAAATCTTTAAGAAAATTAGCAGAAGAAAGCAATGTATCCGCAATGCAATATAGTAGGTATTTAAAAGGCTCAATACCAACAATTGATGTAACATTAAAAATTGCAAAATACTTTGATTGTTCGTTAGATTATTTGTTTGGATTAAGTGAAGACAAAAAGAATAAGAAATACAAAACTTTTAATTATGATATAAGCAAGTTTCTTGGGAATTATAATAAGTTGTTAAAGGAAAATAATATTACACATTTTAAGCTTATTAAGAACAGTGAATTTGATGAAAGTATTATCAGACATTGGAAATCTGGTTCAATTCCCAGGCTTGATATTGTTTATTACATCGCAAAAAGCCTTAATGGTTCAATAGACGATTTAATTGGTCGATATTAATAATCTTAAAAAAAATCAAAAAAATTGCAATTTTTTTATATTTGTGATACAATTATAAATAATTTTAGGAGAATACAATGGAAAAAGAAAAAGTTGGTTATATCTATATTTTAACAAACGAAGCATTTCATAAGTCAAATTGGGTAAAAATAGGTTATACAGAAAATATTGATCAAAGATTAAAGTCTTTGTATAATACATCAGTTCCTACACCATTTGAAGTTTATGCAACTTATGAAGTTCCTGCATCAACTGGAATGGCTGACAAATCATTGCATAAATTAATTCAAAAACTTAATCCAGAATTAAGATTATCCGAAAATAGAGAGTTTTTTGAAATAGAGCCTTGGGACGCATATGATATTTTAGAAGCAATGGCTCAAATACATGGTAGGACGGATAAATTAAAACAATATAAAGATAATAAATTTTATCAGAGTCCAGAGAAAATAAATGAAAATACTACATATACTATTGAATCATTAATTCCAGATGAATCTTATGTGAAAAAATTATATGATAAATTAAAAGATATTATTATAGAGATGTACCCAGACTTAAAAATAAATCCTTTAAAGAATTATATAGGATTCAAAAAAACTAAAAAGCACAACGTTTTATCGTTATGGCCTAAAGAAAGTTCTATTGAAGTAGTTCTAAATGCAAAAAAAGGCACATTAAATGATAAATATGATTTAGTATATGATATATCAAATAGAATGTGGTCAGCTGCACATTATGCATTTAGATATGATGAAAATACAGATATTAATGCTGTAAAAGATTTAATTAAGCAAACATATGATTTAGTAAAATAAAATTTAATTAAATAAATAGCATAAAAATAGTCGAGAGTTTTGCTCCCGGCTGTTTGTTTTAATTATTGTTTGCAATATATAATCTATCTGCAACTTTAATTGCTTTATGTGTAATTCCATTTATTGTTTGTTCAACATATTCAGGTTTTCCATCAGCAGTTGCTCGTAAAAGTATATGTTCTTTATCTTCTTCTACTGGTTCGATATTTATATCAATGATATCTTCTAATTTTGATACTTCTATGACTTTAATTCCTTTTTGAATAAGGTATGAACTAAATTGCCATAGTTTTTCAAACATTCCGTTTGAATCAATAATAAAACTAAAATCGTCTTGTGGATAATATCCTGTTATTCTGTAATATTTATCTTGTTCCATAATTTACTCCTTTATATTGCAATTTGTTTTAACTTTCTATTGGCATATGGTAGCCACTTTTTATTTACATAAGTTAAAATATCTTCACTCGGTTTGCTGTCGTGTTCACCATAACATTGCAAGATTTTATGATTTGCTAGTGAATATTCAAGAGTAGCCAAAGGTGTATTAGGTGATAATCTATTTCTTATAAAGAAAATTAGTGTTTCTTCACGAGCGAATTTTTGGTCATAATTCATTTTGCCTACGCAGTGATGTAGTTTTTCGCCTTCATAAATTAACTGTTGTGGACTTTTTGCAATTATGCAAACATAATCTTCTTTAACAATAAGTCTTTCAAGAGATAAATATTTGTTAGCAACATTTGCAAATTTTTGATAGAGTTCTTTTCGTTGTTCGGCATCTTTTTCAGCTTTATTTGTGTGATATTGGTCTATTCGTATATCGTGCCATTTTTTAAAGTTTTTAGGATAACGGTTTTTGTCTTCGGTCATATCAAGCCCTAAATACTCGCAAGCGTGTCTATAATCTTCATAAGAATAACCATCAGTTTTTTGCTTTATGAGATAACTCAAAAATTTATCACGCTCATTAGGTTCTAAGAAAGCTTTTAAGTTTCTAAAATTATCTTTTTGAATAAATTCTTTTTTAAATTTTTCAAATTTATATACCATATCGATGTCTTTATTTTGTTTGTATGCATTAATTATTGATGAAATATAATAACCTTTACAAGTTATATTATCTTTGTTTTGATATAGCCATTTACAAAAATGCTTATCTTTATCACAAAGTCTTAAAATTTGTATACTAGTTGCAAGTATTGCTAGTCCCATTTTTACTAACAATTCACATTTAGGATATTTTTGATAGTAATATAAGTATTTCAACACATCGTTATATTGATATAAATTGATTGCCGAGTATTTATATTTAGGTATAGTTAAAATATATTCTTTATTAATTATAGGTGCATATATATTGAAGTACTTTGCATCATTATAGCCCCAATCATAATCATTGTAATTTTTAGATTTAGAAATGCCTTCTCTATACCAACCAACTTTGTAATAGCCCATTGTAAGCATTATGTCTTGTAAATATACTTTGTCTGTATTAATCCCATGTACAACTACTTGTTTGCAATACCACTTTTTATAATGATTTCGAGTTGCTACAATTACTTCACATAATTCTCTTTTGTATTGAGTGTAATATTTGTAAAAACGAGTATTCCCATTTGGAGTAGGGTTCAACTTTTTATCTTTTGATTTTATCTTTTCTAATATATATTTTGGGATAGGTTTAATGTCTTCTTCTGTAATCATAATTTCCTCCTATTTTAATTTGATTTTTCCATCGAATAATGAAGATATTGTTTTAAGTAAAAATTTATCGAAACTTTGATTATGAATATCTATAATATCAGTAGGCAAATTAGTTTCTTGTTTTATTTCACCTGTTTCATAATCGATTATTTCATTATCTTCATTAATAATT
>CALWOU010000010.1 GCA_944383245.1 uncultured Clostridia bacterium
TAAAGTGGCACGCGAGCTGGGTTCAGAACGTCGTGAGACAGTTCGGTCCCTATCCATCGCAGGCGTAGGATATTTGAATGGGGCTGCTCCTAGTACGAGAGGACCGGAGTGGACGTACCTATTGTGCACCTGTTGTCACGCCAGTGGCATAGCAGGGTAGCGAAGTACGGAAGTGATAAACGCTGAAAGCATATAAGCGTGAAACATGCCATAAGATAAGATATCCCATAGCATAAGCTAGTAAGACCCCTTTAAGACTAAGAGGTAGATAGGTCAGGAGTGTAAGTGTAGTGATACATTCAGCGGACTGATACTAATAGGTCGAGGGCTTGATCACCTTCCTTTTGAGAAATGAATTCTTAGAGCAAAATTATATGTGTTTGTATTTCTTCGTTATCTTTTAACGCATTTGGTTTTTGTTAAAATATAAATAAAACCTTATGAGGAAAAGAAGTAATGAAGGAAAACCTTGGTTGTCCTTCATAAAACGAAGAACGTCGACCAAAAGGGCTATAATTGCTCACGCAATTTGCCAAAAGGTCGCACGTTCGAAGTATGCGGTTGCCATTGTTCTAAACCAACGAAAGTTGGTGTTCAATGAACCATGATGGTGATTATAGCTGAGAGGTTCCACTTGTTCCCATTCCGAACACAAAAGTTAAGCTCTCACACGTCGACGATATTTGGCTGGAGACGGCCTGAGAAAATAGATCGTTGCCATCAACCTGCAAGAGCCTGTTTGATACGGGCTCTTTTTTTATTATCCGTCGAACAGCCAAATCTATAAGGATTGAAATTTAAATTTTTTATTTTACTAAATATTAATTAATTTTATTTGACTTAACTATTGCACTATGATAGTATATATGTATATAGTTATCGGAGGAATAGAGGAATATATGTTAGTAAAATATTTGGATCCAAAAACAAAGTTAATCGGTTTAAAAGATAATGAAACTGGTAAAATAGTATTGGAAGCGCAATATACGCAAATTGGTAATTCAAAAGACCTTAACGAGCCCGATTTGTTTGTGAATGGATATGCTATTTTGCATAAATCTGAAAAGATAATGAGAAATGGTAAACCAACTAGCAAAACATTTTTAGGGACTGTAGCGCCTAATGGTCAAATTTTAGCGCCGTGTAATTATGCTGAAATTTCATCTGATGTACAAAATGGTAGAGTTAAATTTTTAAAGCCTGTTCTAGTAAATAAAGAAACTCTTTATCTTTATGGATATTTTGCTATAGATTCAAAGAATAATAAAATGCCAGAAGTGGTAAAGCCAATATATACAGAGTTATCAGACTTTAAAGATGGTTATGCAAGTGGTAAAACTCTAGAAGTGGAAAAAGTTGGCAATGGACCAGAAAGGGAACGAATTGGGGTCCATTTAATGCATGGTATAGGCCTCAATGGTAATATAGTCGAAAAATGTCTAGATAAACTAAATGGAGGCATAGACTATTATTTAGAGTATTATCGAAAAAAATGGAAAAAAAGAGAAGATGATATTCAAAGAATGATTCATGATGAGCTTAAACCAATTAAAGAAAAATACAAAAAGAACATAGAAGAGGCGAAATCTGATACTAAAAAATTAGAAATAGCGAAAGAATATGAACGCAAAAAAGCAGAAATTGAGGAAGAAATAAGGAAAAATTATGATACAAGAAAAAAACTTGAGGCAGAATTAGGAACACTTGGAATCTAAATTATTTTATATTCGGTATTGACAAATTTCAAGTTTTAGATATAATATAACTATGCATAATAAATTAAGACAAGTAATTGGTTCAAACGAGGATTCTAAAACAAAGTTGATAGATAAGATTTTTTTGCTAAGAAGGCAAGAGAGAGTTACAAATAGAAGCGGACATAGGCAGATAGGAGTAAATTCAAGGCTTAGCAAAATATTGAAAGAATATGAAAAATGCCAATATACTATTAAACGCACTAGGCGATTAGGTGGCGATTTTGAAGAATCTGAAGTTTAAAAAGATAAATAAGAGTAGATTTATAACATTTTGTATGTATTTTATTAAAAAATTCTAATAAGTTTACAAAAAAACACCTTATTTTGATTTAAAAACTTTGAAACAAAACAATTTAATAAAACATAAATGTATCAAAAATAAAGCAATCTATATTGCTTTATTTTTTATATTTGTATAATTTTTGCTTAATTTTTTTATTTTTATTTTTTTGATTTTATTGTTTTTCATATTTTTAATTGTGTTTATTTTAGAGTGCAAATTATATTCAATTTTAATTTTTAGAATTATAAATTTAATTGTGAACCAATAAAAAAATGTTAGTTTTAAACTAACATTTTTAGCAAACTGCTATGCAAGATTTATCTAAAATTGTTTCAAGTTCGAAAAGCAAACTTTCACGAATGTTTACTAGATTATTTAATTTATATGCTTTATTTGTTCCCGTGTCTTTAATGTAGACTTCGTCCTTTCCATTATATGAAGATAGGATTTTTTTCACTGCATCGTGAATTATTCCGTCATTAATGTTGTATTTAAGGCACAACTTACGCGGTTTTTCAACTTCAACAACTTCTTCAGATTTTTCATCATTTCCGTCTGCGTGTTCGTTGGTTAATAATTCAAGAGAGTTCACAGTGATAGATGGTTTAAACCCTTCGCGCAAAGTGAATTTTCCTTTGATTGCCACCAAACTATCTTTTGCAATCAATTCTTTATATTGGTCATAAGTTTTGCTAAATAGGGTAGCATCAAACGTACCTGTTAAGTCCTCAATCGTTAAAAATGCCATACGCGAACCTGTTTTGGTTGTGATAACACTAACGTCTGAGATAACTCCGCCACAAGTTACAATATCTCCATTTTTCAAGCCGTTATATTTATCTTCTTCCATTTCAGGAATGTCTAAATCAAGGTTGACGTTAATATTTTCCTGCTCGTCTATGCCGTCATCATCTTGTTCATCGTCTGGAATGTAACTTGAATTGAATGTAAACGTCTTTATAACGTCCATAAAGTTATCAAGCGGATGTCCAGATAGATATGTTCCCGAAATTTCTTTTTCATATTGCAGTTTAACATTACTTACATATTCATTTAGTTTAGGATATTCATTTTCTTCAATTAGTTTTGTGTCCTCAATAAGGCTTCCAAACAAATCAAGTTGCCCATTAATTGATTTTTTCTTCCTCTCTAAGGCTCTATCCACCATAATAGAATATACAGCCATCAATTGACTACGTGGACGACCAAAACAATCAAACGCGCCCGATTTAATTAGCGACTCAATACAACGTTTATTCAAGGCTTGTGAATCTGAACGCAAAATGAAATCTTCTAAATCTTTATAATTTCCGTTTTCTTCACGTTCGCGAATAATATCGTTGATAACTCCAACACCAACATTTTTAAGTGCCGCCAAACCATAACGAATAGTTTTTCCGTCTGTGTCAAAATATGTGTTAGATTTATTTATATCAGGTGGCAAAATTTCAATTTTTTCTTGTTTTGCATACGCAATATAATGCTTTAAAGCATCTGGTTTTGCAAATTTATTGTTTAAAATTGCTGTTATAAACTCTAATTTGTAATATGTTTTTAAATATGCCGTTTGATATGTGACCATAGAGTAGGCTGCCGCGTGCGATTTATTAAACGCGTAGGATGCGAAAGCTTCCATATCTTTCCAAATCTTTTCAGCAATTTCTTTGCTTACACCATTATTTAGCGCGCCTATTATTGGAGGATTGTATTTTCCGTGTTCGTCAGTGTATGCTTCGTGGCCATTCATAAAACTTTCCTTCCACTTGAGCATTTCTTTAAGTTTTTTCTTACCCATTGCGCGCCTAATCATATCTGCCTGTCCAAGGCTAAATCCTGCCAAGTTTTGGCAAATTCTCATAACTTGCTCTTGATAGACAATAACCCCATAAGTGACGTTCAAAATAGGTTCAAGCATAGGGTGGTCGTATTTTGTGTCCTCTGGGTGGTGCTTGTTATGAACATAAACGGGTATGTATGCCATAGGTCCAGGGCGATAAAGCGACACCGCCGCCACAATATCTTCTAGGCAGGTCGGTTGCAACTCTTTTAAGAACTTTTTAAATCCAGCAGATTCTATTTGGAATATTCCGTCTGTGTTGCCTGTTGAAATGAGTTTAAACACATTAGGATCGTCATAGTTATGGTGGTCAAAATCAATTTCTATACCATAATTTCGCTTAATTAACTTAATTGCGCCTTTTATATCGGATAAGTTGGTTAAACCTAAAAAATCCATTTTTAAGTGACCTAATTTTTCCATATCTGCGCCTTCAAATTGAGTTGAAATTGCGTCTGCGTTTCTACTTAGAGGAATGAAATTGTCAATTGTGTCCGCTGCAATTATAACTCCGCAAGGGTGAATTGAACTTTGGCGCGGAAAACCTTCCACTTTCATCGCAATATCTACCACTTTTTTAATTTGTGGGTCAGAATTATACATTTCAACAAGTTCTGGCACAGCATAAGTTGTTCCAAAATCTTTATCTCCCTCTTTAGGTTCTGCAAATCCAAAACATTTAGGCAAAATTGGGCTTTTATACATAGGAATATTTTTTGTTATCTTGTCCGTCACTGAATAAGGCACACGCATAACGCGACCCACGTCTTTTATCGCGTTCTTCGCTTTCATTGTGCCATAAGTGATGATATGAACAACTCTATCAGCGCCATACTTCTTAGTTACATAATCTATAACCTCATCTCGACGCGAATCTTCAAAATCCACATCAAAATCAGGTGCGGAAACACGTTCTGTGTTTAAAAAACGTTCAAAATAAAGGTCATATTTAAGAGGGTCAATGTTTGTGATTCCCATAGTATAGGCAACAACCGAACCGGCGCCTGATCCACGCCCAGGTCCTACAGATACTCCCATATTTCGTGCGGCATTTATATAATCCCACACAATAAGGAAATATTCAATGAAACCTTGCTTTTCAATAACACCAACTTCCATATCTACGCGGGCACGAATTTCATCCGTCCAACCGCCATATTTTTTTTGTACCCCCTTATCAACTAAATTTAATAAATATTCTTTTGGAGTGTTTCCGTCTTTTTCATTATAGCCACCCTCTGGCACATATCTAGGGAAGTGGTATATACCTTTATCGTACTCGTTAAAATCATAATTGCATTTTTCTGCAATCTCAATTGTGTTATCAAGCGCCTCTTCGTCATTTGGAAGCCCCTCTAGCATTTGATCGTACGTTTTAAAATACAATTCATCGGTAGGGAATTTTAATCTATCTGGGTCATCAACAGGGCGTTGCATTGAAACACACATCAACACGTCTTGCATTTCTGCGTCTTCGCGGTAGAGATAGTGCACGTCATTGGTGGCGACGAGTTTGATACCAAACTTTTTAGAATATTCACGGAGTTTTTCATTTACCACTTCTTGCTCAGCAATCCCATTATGTTGAATTTCAAGATAGAAATCTTCACCAAACACGCCTTTAAACCACAAAATCAATTCTTCCGCCTTTTCATACTGCTCGGCAACAATCAATTTTGGAATATCTCCAGCAAGGCAAGCAGATAAACAAATTAATCCCTCGTGGTATTTTTCCAACGTTTTATAGTCTATTCTTGGCTTATAATAATATCCGTCAACAAAAGCAATGGAGTGAAGTTTACATATATTTTTATAACCAATTTCGTTTTTTACAAGAATTATTAGGTGGCTAAGTTTTGTTTTCCCTGTTTTAACAGTTAAATCGTCTGCAACATAAAACTCAGTGCCATAAATAGGTTTTATTCCGTTGGCAACGCACGCGTTGTGGAAGTGAAGCGCACCATACATATTTCCGTGGTCAGTCATAGCGACCGCAGGCATTCCATACTCTTTTGCGATTTTACACATCTTTTCAATGCGCGCCGCTCCATCTAGAAGAGAATATTCAGTGTGAACGTGTAAATGAACAAAAGGTTTCATTATTTTTCTCCTTTAAATTTTTGATAGATTTGAATAATTTTGTCTAGCCTGTACTTTATCCCTGCGCGACTAATGTTATTATTTAGCACTTTTTTTAGTGTTTCTAGAGACGCGTCTGGGTTGGCAATGCGAGAAAGTGCCACTTCGCGCAAATTTTCATCTAAATAGTCCAAGCCAAGATTGTCCATAATATAATTTATTGCGCGCAACTGCTGTTGACTTGAATTGATTGTTTTTTCAAGATTGCCCTCAAAACAGTTGTTTTGCCTATTAGTGCTATTTCTAACTTCGCGAATTGTGAGGTTGTTTTGAATGTCAAGTGCGGTCTTAGTGGCTGAAAGACGAACTAAAAAATCGCAGATTTGATTACTGTTTTTTGTGTACAACACAAAATTGTTTTGCCTAACAATGCTTTTAAAATTAAATTCAAATTCTTTAAGCAGGGTAGATAAAATGTGAGAAAATTTTTCATTTTTTAAAACAAATTCAAGATTGTAACCTTTTGAATTTCCGTTTGTATCTTGATTATAATACAAATTACCATAAATTAAAAACAATGTTTTCACAATTGTGAGCCTATCGCACTCAGCATCAAAATTGTTTAGATTAAATTCTTCATCTAAATGCAGGTCAAACAAATTGCCCTCGACGTATAAAAAATTTTCCCATTTAGATAGCGATAAACTAGGGTAGAAGTTGGTAATAACTTTTTCTGCCTTTGCTAAAATTTCAGGTTTTGCGTTGATTATAATGGATGAGTTGTTGTGTTTATTGCTAGAAGTGTACAACAAAGTGTGCAAAAAAGAAAGACCGCAACAATTATTAATGGGTATGCTAGATAATATTTCAGTTTTGCAGTCTGTCACTTTTTTAACTCCTTTTCTTTTGCTTTAACTTTTCCTTTTTGAACGTTGGAAGGTCGTTGTAATTTACAATCGCACTATCTGGAATTCTAAGCCTTAACACCGCTTGAAGCCCAAGATGACAATCTCCAACACGTTTAGGCGAGTGTGCGTCACTATTTATAACGAACTTGCAACCCAAATTGTAGCAAGTCATTATTTCTTCATCACTCATTCCTAGGCGCTTTCCGTTTAATTCGATGAGTGTGTTTGTTTCTTTTGCAACGCGCGCCACCTTTTCAACATCCACTTTGCACGCGTGATTTAGATGAGTGATTATATCAATATCGTATTTTCGCATAGCGTTAATGTATGAATTTGTGTTTTTTTCGCGCTGTTTTTTGCTTGTGTGGTGGAAAATTTCACTAAATATATTTTTTAAAACAAATCCAAATTGTTCGCGTGTGCTAGTTGACTTTACTAGTCGATGAAATCCACATAAAAGAATGTCTAACTCTTTCATATCTTCTGGCACAATGTCAATATCTCCTTTGCTTGAAATCAAGTTTGCTTCAACTCCTAGCAACACGTCGATAGGGTAGCGCTCTTTTGCATCCTCAATTTCTGCGCGCACTTTTGGAATGTCCTTTCTTCTAACTCCATACAATTTTTGATTAAATCCGTGGTCAGTTATAGCAATTTGGCGCAAACCTTTTTCGTATGCAACGCGCACGTTTTCTTCAATAGTACCTTTTCCGTGGTGGTTGCGCGAATATTTAGTGTGAGTGTGATAATCTGCAAGTAATGCCATAAATTCTCCTTAAACTTAAATAATTAAAACTAAATTATATAAAAAACATAAATTTAAATTGTTAAAATAAATGTTGAATTAAACCACATATATTATACCACTAGTAAACAAAATTTTCAACTATTTTTGAGTTTGCATATAGTAATAAAAAATGGCAAATTTTAATTTTTTTTGCCATATCGATTATTTTGTGTAATTATGTTTTTTTATAACACAACTTTAATTAATCTTTCAAATATACTATTTCAAAAATTCTTGGCTTCCCTTGCAAGGGGAGGCAAGGAAAAGTATGAATTAAGGGACAAATTCTATTTCTTCAATTAGGTCGATATTGTAATTTTGTTTAACTTTTTCTTTTATAATTTCAACTAATTTTTTTATATCTTCACTTTTTGCGTTACCAATATTTACGATAAATCCCGCGTGTTTGGTTGAAATTTGTGCGCCACCAATAGTCAATCCTTTTAAACCTAATTCATCAATTAGTTTTGCTGGATAAATAATTCTTGCAACAACATTTTCATTGTTTTGGTTAGTTTGAGTGCTTGATTTCTCGGCTTCATTATTTTTTAAATAAACGCGTTTAAACACACTTCCAGCGCTAGGCAATTCAAGAGGTTGAGTGGATTTCTTTTTAGTTAGCGCTTGAATCATATTTTCTTTTATAAGGTCAGGGCAGAGTGATTTTAAATTAATTTTTGCGTGAGTTATCACATATTTTCCAGATTTAAAAATGCTATCGCGATAAGCAAATTTGCACTCAGAATTTGTGAAACAAAATTTCTTATTTGGCTCATTTTTTAAAAAACCTTTAACCCATTCAATGTGGTCAGATATATTAACATCAAACGCACCAACATTATTAGTTATAGCGCCACCGATTGTTGCAGGAATTCCAATAAGAGATTCAAACCCACCAAGCGAACGCAAGTAACATTTTTGAATTAGATTAGATAAATTAACTCCGCTATCAGCAATAACACTATCTATTTTAAACTCTAAGTTGCTCGCCCTATTTACTATCAAAGCGCCTTTAAATCCGCTATCATCAAACACCAAATTGGCGCCCAAACCTATAACTTTATAATCTATATGTTGTGTATTACACATTTTACATACCTTATATAGTGAGGTTGTAGAATATAGAATATAAAGTTCGTCCGCCTTAGGATTCAGGCGGAAAGTGTTAAATTTTGTGATAGTGGCGTTTTTATAATACGCATAAATTTCACGCATCAAACACGCGCGCCACCTTGCAATTAAGTATAGCATCCTCCATATCTTTATATATTCCTGAACTGTATAAATTTGTGTATTTCGCGCTAAAAAGAGAATAATCAACTAAACTTAATTGCATTTCGGCGCTAAATAAAATTGATAAAAATTCTTCAATAATTTCATCAGTTTTTGTGATGCCAATGTATTGAATAAGGTCGGTGTAAGTTGAAATCGGAGTGATGCTAGCGTTCGTTCTTCCAATCTCATTTAAGTTGTTCACTCTAAAAACATCGCGCCCCAAACCAAGAAGTGAGGCGGACTCATCGTAAACAAAACTTTTATATGCCTCATAACTCGTTTCTGTTTTTATAGGAGCGAGATTTAATTCATTATATATATTTTCTGGAAATGTGTAGTCGGATGTTCCGCAATGAAAATTTTGATTGTTTTCATTTTGATTTTCGTTGTGTGTTATCATCGCATAACCGCTAACAATGTATGGCAGGGCATAAACGCTATTTGAAAAACTTCCGCTCTCAATCAGTTCATCGCGAACGTCATAAGTTTTATCAAAAGCAATGAGTTTATCTAACACAATATCTCCAACGCCAAATCCAAACGAGATAATGTCAGGAGAAGAAAGTTCAAGTTCGCTAGCAAGTTTGTCCGGCTGAATTGTTTTAATCATAAAAAGTAAACCATCGTGATTTTTTTCCATAGCCCTAACAATATTTTTCAAATAGTTCACTCGCGCTTTACCGCCACCTTCAAATGTTTCAATGTGCCAAATTGTGTAAATTTTCGTTTCAATCTCAGGCTCATTATAAATCTTATAATCGCGCGCTTTATCTATTGCCACAATTGGCACGTAAATTAACACAAACACAATCAAACATCCGCCAATAATTTTTAGCCAATTTTTTATAAAAAACTTAAAAACTTTTTTCATAACATAATATATTCACTGCGCGTTTATTTTATTAGTTTGTTAAAAATAGTTTAAAATTTTTGTGGCTTGTGATATAATTAAGTTATGGACATAATTATGGACAAAGTTAAACGTTTGCCAAACGATGCAGGCGTTTACATTATGAAGGACAAAGATGAAAACGTTATCTATGTTGGCAAGGCAAAGAATTTAAAAAAGCGTGTTAGCCAATATTTTTTGCGTAAGCAGGACCATATAAAGGTTAGAAATATGGTTAGCAATGTGCGAGATTTTGATTTCTTTGTGGTTAACGACGAAGTGGAAGCGCTGGCGCTTGAAAATAACTTAATCAAAAAATATAAACCTTATTATAATATCTTATTAAAAGATAGCAAGACGTACGCATACATTAAAGTTAATTTAAAAGAAGACTTTCCGCGTTTCGAGATTTCAAGGCGACTTAATAAAAATGACAAATACTTTGGTCCATACATGGCTGGGGTAAGCGCAAAGGAAGTTATGCAAATAATTGATTACGCGTTTAATGTTAGAAAATGTAAACTTCCACTTGCTGTTGGTAAAAAACCTATAAAACCTTGTTTGTTTTACGATATGCATATGTGTGACGCGCCGTGTGCTGGAAAAATAACCAAAGAGGACTATGCGCGCGAAGTTCAAAATGCTATCCGATTTTTAAAGGGCGAAACGAAAGACGTAGAAAAAATTTTATACGATAAAATGATGCTTGCATCCATTAATGAAAATTTTGAAACTGCCTTGCTTCTTCGCGATAGAATAAAGATACTAGATAAATTTAAGTCCCGCGTTATCACAAGTTTAGGTAGCCTTGTTGATTACGATGTGTTTTCACTCAAAACGAGTGGCGAGTTTTCAGCAATGTGCGTTTTAAATATTCGTGGCGGAAAGTTGCAAGGGGTTACTACCTATGACATTTTAAACTACTTGGAAGAAAGTGAAGCGTACACTCAGTTTATTATGCAGTATTACACGTCTCATCCACTAATTGTGGACGAAATCATTATGCCAGAGATTGACACAAGCGAAATTGAAGTTTTCCTAAACGATAAAGTAGGCAAAAAGGTGGCGGTAACAAAACCTAAGATTGATAGTGTTAAGTTTAAACTACTAGAAATGGCGGAAAAGAATGCCGTGCTTCACATTGAAAAGAACCTAGATAAAAACACAAAACACATAAACGCAAGTATTGGTGCAATGCGCCAACTAAAAAAGGACTTAAATCTTCGATACGAGCCAAAACGAATTGAGTGTTATGATATTTCACACACTCACGGCACATTCACAGTTGCAAGTATGGTGGTTGTTCAAAATGGCGAAAAAGCACCTAAAATGTACCGCAAATTTAAGATTGAAACGGTCGATTTTATCGATGACTTCGCTTCAATGCGTGAAGTGTTAACTAGAAGAATGGAAAAACTATCTAGCGACGACGTCTCATTTTCAATGATGCCAGATTTGATTATAATAGACGGTGGTAAGGGTCAATTGGGTTACGCAGTTGAGGTTATGGAAAAGTATGGTTACAAGCGCGATTTAATTTCTCTTGCAAAACGCGAAGAAGAAGTGTTTAAACCACACGAGAGTAAACCCTACATTCTAAAAAAGGGTAGTTTCTCACTTCGACTAATTCAACTAGCGCGTGACGAAGCGCACCGCTTTGCAATCACTTTTAATCGCCAACTTAGAGCAAAAGGAATGTATAGAGGTGGGCTTGAATCTATTGAAGGCGTTGGTCCGGTTACTCGTCGCGCATTGCTTAGCAAATTTAGAACAATTGAAAACATTAAAAACGCAGAGCTATCTGAAATTGAAAACATAAAAGGAATGAACAAAAAAACCGCCCAAAAAATCTACAATCATTTCCATAAATAAAAATGAAATGATTGTTTAGTCAACATCAATTTTATTCTAATTTCCAACTATGTAGTAAAATTATAATCAAAAAACAACTAGAATTTGGTTGTTTTTTTGTTAATGTTTTGGTAAAATAATGGCATTATGTTTTCACGTCCTGGAACATACCCTGCAGTAGGGTTATTTTCAACTGCGCATATAATATCAATTTTTGTGTGCTTTATCATTATTGGTCTAGCCGTGTTTTTCACGCGCAAAATTACAAAAGATACATACATAAAATTTTTGCGCATACTTGCAATAGTTGTAACTTGCTTAGAATTATTTAAAGTTATTTGGACGTTATCTATTGGCGATACAAACGTAAATGCTTGGGTTCCTCTGTACTTTTGTTCTATATTTATCTATTCGCTTTGGTTTACGTATAGCAAAAAGCAGTTTGTTAGAGAAATCGGCCTATCTTTCATAGCATTTGCTGGAATTGTTGCTGGTGTTGTGTTTATAATCTCGCCAGCAACCTCATTTAACACTTATCCAATTTTCCACTTTCAATGTTTGTACAGTATGCTTTATCACTCACTAATGGTTTACTCTGGAATAATGCTTATAAAAACAAAAGCAGTTAAATTTAATATGAAATTGTTTTATAAATATCTAATTTTCTGCGCAATTTTTATGACACTTGCAATAATCGTGAACGTATGCACAACCGACGGAAATATGATGTTCTTCGATAACCTGGGCGGATTATCTATTCCAATACTAGTAACAATTTACAATTTTTCACACGTTTTATACACAATCGTTATGATACTTGCGCACCTTTTGCTAGGTTTAGTTGTGCTAGGTGTGTATAAACTTATAGAATTGATTGTAAATAAGTGCAAACAATCCAAAGCAAAAAATGTAACAACACAGTCATAACTTTAAACTTAATATTTAATTTGAATTTGTAATAACTTAAATAATTGAATTGGTGTTCTCAAGTTAACTAGGATATGTACTTTAACAAATTTGATATTATATAAATCTTACGTATGACTTAATATAGTAGGGCAAAACAATATAAAAACAACGCAAATTTAGCAGTTAAATAAAAAGATTGCTAAAATTTTTTAATTTTTTTGCAAATTTAGTTGACATTATGAAATTTATGTAGTACAATTTTATCGAAGGTCAAAGATAGTCAAAATCGGCTCGGGTGCTTCAACTCTTTGCTCGAACTACGTTAGACGCACGAGTTGAACACCGCTCACCTCTAGGGAAATCGGAGGTATAAACTTGCGAGGTAATGCAAAGTTGACCTTGGTATGAACTAATTCATAAGGTTATTTTAATTGAAAATTATTTTATGAAGAAATGTAACGAAACTAATATATATGATTAGATGAGTAGTAATGTAAAATCGGCTCGGGTGCTTCAACTCTTTGCTCGAACTACGTTAGACGCACGAGTTGAACACCGCTCACCTCTAGGGAAATCGGAGGTATAAACTTGCGAGGTAATGCAAAGTTGACCTTGGTATGAACTAATTCATAAGGTTATTTTAATTGAAAATTATTTTATGAAGAAATGTAACGAAACTAATATATATGATTAGATGAGTAGTAATGTAAAATCGGCTCGGGTGCTTCAACTCTTTGCTCGAACTACGTTAGACGCACGAGTTGAACACCGCTCACCTCTAGGGTAAACAGAGGTATAAACTTGCGAGGTATTGCAAAGTTGACCTTGGTATGAACTAACTTATAAAGTGCTTTATTTAAGAATTATTCTATAAAAATCGAGGTTTGGAATGTTGATTTATAAATGAAAATCAATATATATAATGTCTATAAATGCCAAATAAAAGTAGGGTAGATTACATAGAGATTAAAATAAATTGAATTTTATGCATAGGCAAAATATTAAAAATAAAAATTTTTTGATAAAAAATTTTTTGAGGAGGTAAAATGTGAATAAGAGTATAAGTGATATAATAGAAGAATTCATAAAATCTAGTCTTGACGATGATGATTTTATTGAATTGTCACGTAATGACTTGGCAAAATTCTTTTCGTGTGTGCCTAGCCAGATAAATTATGTTTTAAACACAAGATTTACGTTAAATCGTGGATTTGTGGTTGAAAGTCAGCGCGGAGGAAATGGTTATATCAAATTAGTGAAAATTACAGATAACAACAACAATTTCCTCACAAAGTCACTAGAACTGACAAACAAACCAATAAATCAGGTTGAGGCGAGTCAGTTGATAGCGCAGATGACGGATAGAAAGATAATCACATCTGATGAGGCGGATTTATTAAAATGCACAATTAGTGCAAAAGCACTAAATAATCCTATAAATATCGATAATAATTTAAGAAGCGGTATTTTAAAACAGGTTATAATAGAACTGTTAAAGCGGGAGGGTAAGATAGGAAAAAAATGATGTAGTTTCATTAAATTTAACTTGCCATATAAATTAAACTTAATTAAAGTTAATTAAAAAAAACAAATAAATTTAGATAAAAAAAGGAGAATTATTATGCAATGCGATAGATGTGGAAAACCAAGTGTTTATCATTCAACACTTATTGTTAATGGAGTTAGTCAAACAACCAATTTATGCCGAGATTGTGCTATAAAAGAAGGAGTGTTTAACAGTGCGCCAACCAGCATTTTTGACGATATGTTCTCAGCATTCGCCGACTTTATGCCGTTTGAAAAAGTGCAGGATATAACTTGCCCTGTTTGTAAAATGACTTTGAGAGAGTTTAAAAACACGTCAAAATTAGGTTGTCCAAACTGTTATGACGCATTTAGAGAAGAAATCTCAAACATAATTGGCAGAATAGCACCTTATTCAACACACAAAGTTGAAAGTTTAACTCAAACGAAAGAAAAAACAAACAAAAAAGCAACAACCAAGGAAGAAAAAATTAAACAACTTCGTGAAGATATGGCGTTAGCCGTTAAAGAAGAAAGGTATGAAGACGCAGGAAAAATCAAAAAACAAATAAAGCGTTTGGAGAGTGAAAATGAATAATGTAATTTGCACAAATGTTAAATATTTTAGAAACGTTAAAGATTATAAATTTCTTCCAAAACTAGAAGAAGAAAAAAGAAAGGAAATTTATGATTTAGTTTCTAAAGTCGTAACTAAAGAGATGAAATTTATTGACCAATCAAATAAAGAAGACTTCAACAAACTATATGAACTAAATCTAATCTTGCCAAATAGTAAAACAATTTTTGCCGATTTAAAAAACGATGTTGTTTTATCTTTATTCGAGGACGAACACATAAAAATCAATGCTGGCGGGCTAGGTTACGATGAAAAAATTTTCGCTAACGCAAAAAAAATAGAAAACCTAATCAAAGATAAAATAAATTTAACATATAGCGACGAATATGGTTATCTAACCAGCAATTTAGTGCTGATTGGCAATGGAATGCGAATTTCAAGTGTGCTTGATTTAAGTTCTCTAAAAGAAATGGGCAAAATTGATAAAGTAACACAAAATGTTAAAAATTTAGGTTACATTTTAAGGCATATTGGCGAAAATTTGTATGAGTTGTCCACTTCTTGCACGCTTGGTTTTACTGAAAGCGAAGTGATAACCGAGTTTGGCAAAATGTTAAACAAAGTTGACGACCTTGAAAATGAAAGCCTACGTTTGCAAGACATTCAAAACCACGATGAAATAATAGATAGAGCACACAGAAGTTACGGCGTGCTAACAAACGCATATTTACTTAACGTGGACGAACTTAAAAAACACGTTTCAAATATTCTTCGTGGCATTAATTTAGACGAACTCAAGGTTGATAAAAATGCTGTGTTAAAACTATATTCACTATGCCGAACAAAAACCAATTTCATAACAAAAAATGATATGAAAAACTTAGCAACAACTGTTCAAAATATATTAAAAGGAGAAGATAAATAATGATGTACAATCTAACAGATTTAGCAAATAAAGTCATTCAAGTTGCAAGCCAATTTGCAACAAGATATGGCAACGAAGTTGGCACAGAACACATTTTGTATGCGCTAACAAAGGTTGATAGTAAGTCTAAAAAATTGCTTAATTCATACAACGTAGATAGCGATATAATTAAAGATGTTCTTAACCAACTAAATAGGTCGGGCATTCCTTCAAGTGTTGTAGAACTCACTCCACGCGTTAAAGAAATGTTGATGATAGCAGGAAGTGTTGCAAAACGAACTCGCAGTGCATACATTTCAAGCGAACATTTGCTTGTAGCACTTCTAAGCCAAGAGGAAAGCTTTGCTATCAACATTTTGGCAGGCGCGCTAAAATTAAACGTGTATGAGATGAGAAATCGCGCAATCGGATTAATAGCAAACAATCAAAACAATAGTTCAAATTCGTTCAATGCAAATGGATTTGAGCAAGTTGGTAGTATGGCAGGAGAGGCTAACAACTCAAGGCAAGAAAACTATGTTAGCGAATTGCCAGACGAACTACTAGAAATGGGCGCCGACCTAACTTTGCGCGCGAAAAATGGCAAAATCGACCCGATTATTGGACGTGATAACGAAATTGAAAGGATGATTGAAATTCTTTGCCGTAAAACTAAAAACAATCCTGTGCTAATCGGCGAGGCAGGTGTTGGTAAAACCGCAGTTGTTGAAGGTTTGGCAAGGCGTATTGTGGCGGGTGATGTTCCAGCAAATCTTAAAAATAAAACAATTTATGCATTAGATATTGGTGGACTTATGGCGGGCACTAAATACCGCGGTTCAATGGAAGAAAAACTTAAAAAAGCAATAGAAATTATTACTTCTAATAAAAACATTATCGTCTTTATTGATGAAATTCACACTTTAGCGCAAGTTGGAAGTGATAAGGGCGAAACAAATCCAGCAGATATGTTAAAACCTTATCTTGCGCGTGGCGAAATGCAAACAATTGGTGCCACCACAACGGACGAATATAGAAAATATATTGAAAAAGACAAAGCATTGGAACGTCGTTTCCAACCAATTATGATAGACCCTCCAACAGTTGAGCAAACTATAGAAATTTTAAAAGGTCTCCGCGATAGTTACGAAGCATTCCATAAGGTAAAAATCACGGATGAGGCAATAAAAGCCGCCGCAGAACTTTCTGATAGATACATTCAAGATAGGAGTTTGCCAGATAAAGCAATCGACCTAATTGATGAGGCATCAAGTAGGGCAAAAGTTAAATCAAATTATGATTCTGAAGAAGTGAAATCTTTGCGTGAGAAACTAAAAAAATGCGAGGCAGAAAAAGAGGATGCTGTAACGCAAGAAGATTTTGAACGCGCAAGCAAACTTCGTGATAGAATTATAAAACTAAAAGATGATATCGAAAAAGCAAAAACTTCTCCTAAAACAATCCAAAATATTGCAACAATCTCAGAACACGAAGTTGCCGAAGTTGTAAGCAAATGGACAAACATTCCTTTAACTAAACTAACCGAAGGCGAGGCAGAAAAATTGCTAAACCTTGAAAAGGTTTTAAAAGAACGTGTTAAAGGGCAAGATGAGGCTGTCGAGAAAGTTGCAAAAGCAATTAGAAGAAGTAGAATTGGTATTCGTGACCCACGCCGTCCTATTGGAAGTTTCTTATTCCTTGGTTCAACAGGTGTTGGTAAAACCGAACTTGCAAAAGCGCTTGCAGAGGCATTGTTCGATGATGAAAATAAAATCATTCGTCTTGATATGAGTGAGTTTATGGAAGCGCATAGCGTGTCAAAACTAATTGGTAGCCCTCCAGGATATGTCGGTTTTGATGACGGCGGACAATTAACCGAACAAGTAAGGCGCAAACCTTATAGTGTTGTGTTATTCGACGAAATTGAAAAGGCACACCCAGAAGTTTTCAATATGCTTCTTCAAATTCTAGACGACGGAAGGCTTACAGATAGTCACGGAAAAGTGGTAAGTTTTAAAAACACAATTATCATTTTAACGTCAAATATTGGTAGCGAAAAATTCAATAAAACAAATGTTAGCCTTGGCTTTAATGATGCAAAAATTGAAGATAAAAATGCACTTATGATGAGCGAACTTAAGAAATACTTCAAACCAGAACTCATTAACCGTATAGACAACATTGTTGTGTTCAATAAACTTAGTCCAGCAGTTTTGAAAGAAATTGCTAAGAAGATGTTAGGCGATTTGAATAAGAACTTAAAGCAAAGCGGTGTTGAATTAAAATTCACAACTTCAACGTTCAACTACCTAATTAAAAACGGCACGAATGACGACTTTGGTGCGCGTCCATTAAGGCGACTTATCACAACCAAAATTGAAGACGAACTAGCAGATAAAATGCTACGTGGCGAAATCAAATCAGGCGATAATGTCTTAGTAGATTGCAAGGATGGAAAACTAATTTTCCTAACCAAACAAGAAAAGCAAGAAAGTGAAGAATAAAATTTATTAAAATGTTATGTTTTTTAAAAAAACTAGCAATCTAATTAAAAAGTAATAAATCAAATTTTATTACAAACTAAATTTTGAAACGTAGCAAAAAATTAATAACATAAAAATAAATAATATAATAAAAAATAAATATAAATTTATAAAATTTAACAAAAAAATATAAAAAAAACAAAAAAGTGAGAAAAAATCTCACTTTTTTAATTTTTTTTGTTAAAATTTGCAATTTTTATATAAATTTAATTAAAATATAAAATTTTTTTTACTTTGTTAAATCAAGAATATTAAAATCTTTATAAATTTGTTCAACTTTGTTGCTAGTGGCAATTATTGTGGAAGTTTGTTTTAGTTTTTCAATTAGTTCATTTGCAAGAGGAAAATATTTTGCGTCAAGGTTTAAAAAGAAATCGTCCAACAACACATATTTTGGTGCGCGCACTAAGGCACGAAGAAGAGTGACAATTTTCCTTTCTGATATGTTCATTTTCTTTATTTTATTTGGAAAATTTTCAATGTTATGTTTTTTTGTTAAATTATTTAAATAGTTAATTACAAAACTAACTTTTTCCTTAATTGTTGCTTTGTCAACTTTTCTAATTTTCAACACATAACTTAAATTTTTTTCTATTGTGCTTTTAAATAAATAAGGTTCTTTTGGAATAAAAGCAACGGATAAATCTTTATCTTTTATCTCTTTTAAATTTGCATTGTCAATCAATATCTCGCCCGTATAATTTTTATCAATTTTTGCAATCAATCTTAAAATAGAACTAGTGCCTAAAAACTCGTCACCAATAATAAGAGTGTTGCAATCAATTTTCGCACTAAAATTTAAAAGTGTAGTGATGTCAGGCACGTATTTAATAGTAACAGCATTGAATTCAATCATAATAAAAATATATCACAATATGTCAATTTTGTAAAGAGATAGATTGTTTGTTTTTATTTATTAGATTTAGTAATATTTTTTAACAAAAACAAAAAAACATAAAAATTTCAAAAAATTTTCAAAAAAATTAATAAAAAAAGAGAAAAAATTAAATTTTATGCCAATTAAATTTAAATATTTTTGTATAATGTAATTTTTTGTTTATATAATTTTTTCTAAAAATTAAATTAATTGTGAAATATAAATTTAAATTTAGTATTGAAATTTAAAATACTTTATGTTATAATGGATTTAAGGAGTTATTATGGCGGTCAACAAATTGGTTATTGAATCATTAAAAAGGCTACAATCGTATTTTTATAATTTTGAACCTAATTTTGATGATGGAATTTTAAAAAAGCACAATATTGAAGTTTATAAAAAGATTATGAAAGGTTTAACAAGGGGAAACAAAGTGGTGTTTGAGCAAGCCACGGGTACAGGTAAAACTTATGTTTCCTTAAAATTTTTGCACGACCACGCGAGAGGAAAACGCGTGTTAGTTGTGTCACCTAGCAATGCTATCAGAGATTCATTTTTAGAAACCTATCGAAATATTTTGGGTGCAGATTTTGATTGTAATTTAGAGTTGTCACTTTATCAAGGGTTAGACAAAGTTAAAAACAATCATTATGACATCATAATGTTTGATGAAGCGCATAGGCTTGGCGCTAAAACATGGGGTCAAAACGCAGAAGAACTCATTAAAAATAATCCAAATGCAATAATTCTTGGTATGTCAGCCACATTAGATAGACCAGATAAAGCGGACGTCCTAAAATTTTTTGACGGGAAAAAGCCGGTTTCAAGCATCACATTAGTTCAAGCGCTAGAAATGGGAATATTGCCAAACCCAGATTACACACTTGCAAAAGTAGATTTTGAAGATGATGAAGAATACATTGACTCTTCCATTCGTGATTTTAATGAAAAATTAAAAAATGCAAGTCCAGAAGAAAAAGATGAAATAAAAGCATTCCTAAAACGATTAAAAGAAGCCAAGAAAGAAATTTACAATAGCGATGAAATAAGCGACATTTTCTATGAAGAATTTAACACTGATGAATTAAAACAAGGCAAATTCATAGTCTTTTGTCCGTCTGGCGAGGATGAAGATGAAAATTCAGAATCCTTACGCAGAATGAAAGTTATAATGAAGCAATCTTCAAAATGGTTTGAGCAAATTAGCGGAATTAAGAAGATAAAAAAATATAGTGTTTATTCAAAATTGGGAAGAGAACGCAATAAACTAATCATTAAAAACTTTGAGCGAGATGATAGCAAGGCGCTAAAACTTCTTTTCTCTATAAATATGCTTAACGAAGGTTTGCACGTGCACGATATAGACGGCGTCATAATGCTAAGAAACACTTCATCGAGAATTATCTATCTTCAACAATTAGGTAGGGCATTGTCGGTTGGCCATAAGCAAAAACCTAAAATTTTTGACCTTGTTGCTAATCTAAATTATGTTGACGTGCTAGATTTTCAAAGTTTAGCAAAAGAAATCAATAAAGGTATGAAAAAGAGAGGTAGTCATGGTGACGGAGAAGTAAACAGCAGTGATACCAATTGGGAAAATTCAGAATTTACTCTAACTTTATTTAACTTTGATAAAATGAAACTTATAGATGAGTTAAAAGAAAATATATTTGATTATAACCATAGGCTAGATTTTGAATATGAAGATTTTAAAGCGCGAATAATTAAATGGAAAAATGATAAAGGCAATTTAAATATAACACAAAAAACTAAAGATAAAGATGGCTACCCAATAGGTCAAAAAATACAAAACATAAAGCAGGGCATTATAAAAATAACGGATACTCAAACTGCAGAATTGATTGCATTAGGCTTAGATTTAACAATAAAAGATAGATCATTTGATTATGAAGATTTTAAAGCGCGAATAATTAAATGGAAAAATGATAAAGGCAATTTAAATATAACACAAAAAACTAAAGATAAAGATGGCTACCCAATAGGTCAAAAAATAAGTACTATAAAGAAGGGTGATATAAAATTAACTGATAGTCAAAAAGCAGAATTGATTGCATTAGGCTTAGATTTAACAATAAAAAAATCAGAATTTCAATTTGAATATGAAGATTTTAAAGCACGAATAATTAAGTGGAAAAAAAGAAAAGGTAAATTAGATATCAAATATAATGATAAAGATGAAGATGGCTATCCAATAGGACAAAAAATATCTTTTATAAAGCAAAAGCATGGGGGAATAAAAATAACAGATGATCAAAGAGCGGAATTAATAGCGCTAGGGTTAGATCTGACACTAAAAAAATCAGAATTTCCATTTGATTATGAAGATTTTAAAGCACGAATAATTAAGTGGAGAAACGATAAAGGCGATTTAAATATAAAATATAACGATACAGTTGAAGAAGATGACTATCCAATAGGTCAAAAAATACGTAGTATAAAGAAGGGTGATATAAAATTAACAGATAGTCAAAAAGCAGAATTGATAGCTTTAGGTGTAGATTTAACAATAAAAGATAGATCGTTTGATTATGAAGATTTCAAAGCACGAATAATTAAATGGAAAAACGATAAAGGCAATTTAAATATTAAATATAATGATATAGTTGAAGAAGATAGTTATCCAATAGGTCAAAAAATACGTAGTATAAAGTCAGGTAATATAAAATTAACAAGTGATCAAATAGCAGATCTCATAGCGCTGGGTGTAGACTTAATGGTAAAAGATAGATCATTTAATTTCGAAGATTTTAAAGCACGAATAATTAAATGGAAAAATGATAAAGGAAATTTAAATATTAAACAAAGAGATACAGTTAGAGAAGATGGTTATCCAATAGGTCAAAAAATAGCAGGTATAAAACAGGGTGATATAAAATTAACGGATAGTCAAATAGCAGAATTGATAGCGTTAGGTGTAGATTTAACTGTAAAAAGAAGGAATGAAGAAGGAAATAATAAGGAAGAAGGTTTAGGCAACTTTTAAAAATTATAATTTAATTTTGTAATAGTAGAATAATTGCAGAATATTATTTTAATAAAGTTTGTTAAAATTTAAGTAGCCGGCGCCCTCGGTGTCTCTGTCGCTTGTGATTTTGGTGCAGTGAGAGAGAAGAAATTTTTTGATTTGGTCGTTGGTTATGTTGTTCCAACGTGACTTTATATTCGCGCAAATTCCAGCAACAATAGGAGTGGCAACGCTTGTGCCACTCATTTTTGTGTATGGCGGAGTGGAATTTTGGCAAGATGTGATATCAACAGCAGGGGCAAGTAAATCGGGTTTATGCCCATAAATTGTTGGGCCACGGCTTGAAAAATCGGCAACTTTAAGTGAGTTTGTGTCAAGCCCACCAACTGTGATTATGTATGGATTATTTCCAGGAGATTTGATTGTTTGCTTGTTTGGTCCACTATTCCCAGCCGCTGCAACCACTGTTATTCCGCGTTTCCAAAGCACTTCTGCACCTCTTGAAAGTGGGTCGAGATTAACGTCCACATCCGCACCGAAACTCATACATACAACCGAAATATTTAGCGCTTTATGGTTTTCGTACACCCATTGCATAGCGTCCAAAATAACGTTTGAATTGCTAGAACCTTTTTCACCTAATGCTTTTATTGAAATTATATTTGATAATGGAGAAAAACCCATAAATTCCTTATTAAAAATTCCAGCGCCAGACGCAATTCCAGCAACAAAAGTTCCGTGACCGTTGTCGTCATATGGTGCGTTTTCTTTGTTGATTAGATCAATAAATTTTATTATCCTATTTTTAGGCATTATAAAATCTAGATGCGGATAAATTCCTGTGTCAATAAAACAAATGGTTTGATTTTGACCTAAAAATTTGTTTTCAGTAAACTCATTCGAATGAATTATTTCGTTTTCAACTCGCTCAATATTTACAATGTCGTTAGGGTATATGTAATCAACAAATTCTTGGTTGGATAATATGTTTAAATCTTCTCTATCCGCATTTAGCATAAGGCAATTATTGAACCTATAAGGCACGTAATAGTATTTATTCACGCGCAAAAATTCTTTCGTTTTAGAAAAATTGTTACACGAAAGAATTATGGTGTCTGTTTTACCTGCACCTAACACGGACACTTTATTTAATAAATTAGGGCTTATTTTATTTTTGTTCATCAATTTGCTTTATAAGTTGACTTAAATATTCCTGCTGTTCACTGTTTAAAAAAGGTGCGAGTGTTGATTGCATACTATTTAATGTTGCACTATCTAATTTGCCTTCGCGTTTTAGTTTGCTTGCTTCACTAAAAAGAGTACTCATCAATTGGTTGTTGTCCATATCTTTGTACTTGTTAATCATATCTGAATACTCATTGGCTTTATCAATATTTTCGTCAATTATTTTTTTGTTTTCATTGCTAAATGACCTAAAATCTCTCATACATCTTTTTATGAAACTATATAAATATTTGTTAATATTTTTATTGATAAGTTTTTGTTTTATCCAAACTTTATCATAAAAAAATATAAAAATTTTTTAAAATATAGAAATTTATCATAATTTAAAAAATAAAACGCTGATTTTAATTTTTTTAACATTTATATTTTATTTATCATATAAAAATGTATGGATTTTGGAGATAACACTAACGCATTGTTTCCTGAGCCAAATGCGTACATTCAAAATTTCAATAGAAACGAAAAAGAACAAAAAAAAGTGGTCTTTCAAGAGCCTTATGATAGACTACCCACTTTTTACATAGACAACGATTTTAGAAAAGGCGATTGCGATTGCATTCCAAAACCCAAAAAAAACGATAATCAACCGCACTATCAAAACCCATTTCCGTTTGACCTAAAAAATTTATTGCCACTTTTGTCTAGTTTGGGTGGTAATTCAGGTGGTGGACTTAGTAATATTTTATCAAGTTTATCAAATGGTGGACTATCTAATTTGACATCATTATTTTCAGGCAACTCGCAAAGTAATTCACAAAATCAAAACAATCAGACCCAAACAAATGACAACTCATCAAATTTCAACAACATATTAAGTTCACTAGGCGGAAATGGTTTAGGAAATATATTAGACTTACTAAAAAATTTTTCAAATAACTCACAAAATTCAAAAGCAAAAACTATGAAATCTAGCGACATAATCATAAAAGACTATAAACGCATAGATTAAACAAAAATATTTCTTTATAATTTTTTTGATGTTTTTAATAAAAATTTATCAATGCCAAAAAAACAATTAAAGTTAAAAAATTTTTTTATATCGATTTGTTATTTGTATTATCTGAATGTAAAACTTTTTTCGTATTGGTTATTTCACTTAAATGTTCATTTATTATTGCGTCCATACCCTTTGACGAGTGTGCCACCCCTTTAATTAAATAAGTGTGGATATTTGTAAGACCTAATTTATTTTTAATTTCAACCATTTTCTTCCAACGGTCTTGCATATTTTCACCATATATCTTATAAATAATTTGTCGTTCTTCTTCTGTTACACAGTCTTCATATTTAACTGGATCATTTTCATCCAAATCTCCCATGAACAGATATTGTTTTATTTTTTTATAAGCCTTATCATTAAATGGCTTTCCTATAAGTTCTTGATAATCATTAACACCTATTGGATAATTTAAAATTTCACCATTTAATTCTTTTACAGGCAAACAAAGCATGGCACTCATTCCGCCAGCGATAACAGAACTTACTAATTCAGGATAAAGTATGGCAAATCGAATTGCAAATTTGCTGGAAGCGGAAAAACCTGTCATAATTATTTTATCACTAACATCATATCCCAAATTTGATAAAACTTTTTTAGCGTCTTTTATCATGTTTGAATACTGTTTATCAATTCTTTTTATTGATTGGATATCTGTTTTTAAAGCCTGAGATGTTAACATATGAGTGTAAATGTTATTTTTGCCATCTTTGCTCATAGGTCTAGTGAAACACGGAATAATAATAGCCGAACATTGAAGCTTAGATTGTAGTTTTTCGCAAACATATGCATTGTAGCCTATATACTTTAACGTTTCTTCATAGGCTTTGCTTTTTGAATTTACAATTCCACAATTGTTGCATTCGCCTATTAATTGAATTTTATTCTTGTTTCCTTTGTTTAAAATTTTTATAAAATAACCAAAATTAAATCCTTCTTGTTTATTTGGTTCAATATAAATTAGTTGACCTAAAATTTTCATATTACCTCTTTAAGCGAGCACGTGCTTAATATTTTTCTTTTCGCTGTGGCGGTAGAGTACAATTTTTCTTCCAATGGTTGTTACCACATCGGCACCAAGTTTAACAGCGATTTCAGTTAGTTCAAAGTCACTTGGAATTTCAATGCTTTCTTGTAACGCGATTTTAACAAGTTCGTGATTAAAAAGTTCTTCTTCAATTTGTTTTAGCACGTTTTCTGTAAAACCGTCTTTTCCAACCCAAACAGTAGGTTTAAAGGTGGAGGCAATTGAGCGCAACTTTATTCTATCTTTTTTTGTTATCATACTTTTCTCCCTTTAATTTTCCTTTAAAATTTTTAAAATTCACAATAAATTTATAAAAATCTTAAATTTTTAGATATTTTTAATAAAATTTCAAATTTTTTGCTTTTTGTATTATTTTTATAATTGTTACTAATTGTATTTTTATAAAGATTATTAGAAATAAATTTCATATTGTAGGCTTCCAAATACAACCGTGTCGCCGTCAACCACGCCTGCTTGTTTTAGTTTGTCCATAATGCCGTCCTTTTCAAGGCGCATTTGGAAATAGGCGAGTGATTGGCTATCATTAAACACAATTCCACGTTGAAGATTATCAAGGTATCCACCAGACAGTTCAAAAACGTGTGGCGCAAGTTGGTCAATTTTAACACTTGTAGTGTCCTTGATAGCAAGTTCAGTTTGCTCAACAGGAATAGGTTCAGATTTTGGTAGGGTTTTTAATTTTTCATAAATCGTTTTAACAAGTTCGTCCACATTTTTTCTAGTTATAGAACTTATTGGCACGATTGTAACTTTATCTTTGATTTTTGATTTGAAGAATTTTATTTTTTCGTCAATATTGTCGATTAAATCAAGTTTTGTAAACACCACAATTTGTGGAAGAGTAGAAAGCCTTTCGTTATATTTTTTAAGTTCATTGTTGATTGTTTTATAATCTTCAACAATATCGTTCCCATAGTAACCAGATGCATCAATCACATGCACAACAAGCCTTGTTCGTTCAATGTGTGCTAAAAATTCGTGCCCAAGCCCAGCGCCTTCACTTGCGCCGTCGATGAGCCCTGGAATATCAGCCACAACAAAACTATCGTCATAAAACTTAACAACTCCAAGGTTAGGGCTGAGTGTTGTAAACTCGTAGTCCGCAATTTTTGGTTTTGCGTTTGAAATAACACTAAGCAGTGTAGATTTTCCAACATTAGGTTTTCCAACTAGGGCTACATCGGCTATAGTTTTAAGTTCCAAAGTGACTTTATAAGTTTTTGTAACTTCACCAAGTTGGCTAAATCTTGGAGATTGGCGAGTGGAGGACTTAAAGAAATTGTTTCCTTTTCCGCCTCTTCCACCTTTTAGTGCAAGATAGGTTTGACCGTCCTCCACAAGGTCGGCTAAAACTTGATTTGTGCTGGCATCCTTTATAACCGTGCCAAGCGGAACTTGAATAAATAGGTCTTTTCCATTCTTGCCGGACTGCAATTTGCCGGCGCCACCCGAACCATTTTCTGCTTCAAAATGTTTTTCATATTGGAAATCAAGGAGGGTATTTTTGTTTTTATTTGCAACAAAAATTATGCTTCCACCATTACCACCATCGCCACCGTCTGGGCCACCTTTTTCAACATATTTTTCGCGGTGAAAACTAACTTTACCGCTTCCGCCGTTGCCTGATTTTATTGAAATTGTAACTTTATCTAAATTCATAAAAATTTTCCTTTTTATTTAAAATTTTTTTAAAACTTTGCAAATATTTTTAAAAATCAACCGAATTTTTGATTATTTTCGTGAATTTTTGCAATTTTTTTAAAATTTTTATTTAAATTTTTATTGTAACCTAATTACTATTAGTTTGTTTTTAAAGATGTTTTATTATGTATCAAAACCATTACTTAGTAACTTTTTTATAATGCTTACAAATATCTTTTAATTTGCAATCTTCGCACTTTGGGTGAATTGCTTTGCAGTGCTCACGACCAAACCAAATCATTTGATGATGAAACTTTGTTCTCTGATTTTTTGGAACAACTTTTAATAAATCCATTTCACATTCATAAGGTGTTGAATTTTCCTTTGTTAATCCAAGGCGTTTTGACACTCTATGCACGTGCGTGTCAACCGCGATAGTTTGCCCACCAAACGCATTTGCAATCACAACATTTGCAGTTTTTCTTCCAACGCCTTTTAAACTTGTTAAGTCTTTCATATTGTCTGGCACAATGCCATTAAATTTGTTTTCAATATCTAAACTTAGTTCAATAATTGCTTTAGATTTTGTGTTGTAAAATCCGCAAGAATGAATATAATCTTTCAATTTTTCTTGACCCAATTCTATCATCTTTTTGGGAGTGTTGGCGACCTTAAAAAGTGCGGATGTCACTTGATTTACTCGCTTGTCCGTGCACTGCGCAGATAAAACAACCGCAACAAGTAGTTCGTAAGGATTAGAAAAATTTAGTGCACAAATTGGTGCAGGATATAACTCGTTTAAATAGGTTAAAACTTGTTCAATTTTTTTCACAAATTTAGTCTATCAAAAAAAATAAAATTAGTCAAGATAATCTGTTAGACTAATTTTGAAAGACTATTTAAACTAATAAATTCTTTCTATGCGTTCGGTTGTGTTAATGCGAGTGTATAAAAACACTCCGTCAAAACCATTTAATTTTGACTGATGAATAATGTTTATAACGTCTTTTAAAAAACGATAATCAGTTTTTACGCACAATCCACAACTGACACTAACAGCACGCGGAGTGCTAACAATTTTTGACTGAATTGAATAATTTGAAAGTATTTTGCTAAATGTTAAAACACTGTTTCTTGAATTAAACGAAATTAAAATGTATTTCATATTTTTCCTCTGTTTTTAAAAAATAATAAAAATTTTAATTATTTTTGTTAAATTTGCTTAATTTTTATATATTTTTAAAAATTTTTTGCTGTTTTCATAATGTTGATAGAAATTAAAAAATTAATAAAATTTAATGTACTTATTTAAATTATTAAAAAACTTGATTAATTTTTTAAAGGACAATATTCCTATATAACAATATATAAAAAAACTGAATATTATGTTATATGATTTACTTAGACAATGCAGCCACTAGTTTAATAAAACCTAATGAGGTAAAACTTAGTGTTATAAATAGTATGAATAATCTAACCGCCAACCCAGGTAGAAGCGGTCACGATTTGAGTTTAAAAACGGGTCAAATGGTGTTTGAAACGAGAGAAACAGTGAAAAACTTTTTTCACGTGAAAAATTATGATGTGATTTTTACTAAGAATTGCACTGAAGCATTAAACCTTGCAATTTTTGGATCATTAGTAGAAGGTGACCACGCTATAACAACTTGTTATGAACATAATTCAGTTTTAAGACCTCTATATAAACTAAAAGAAAAGGGTATTGAAGTTAGTGTTCTTGACATTGATATGTGCGATTTAGTTAAAGATATAGAAAAAGAAATAAAACCTAACACTAAACTTATAATCACAACCGCAGTTTCAAATGTTACGGGTGATGTTGCCAACATTAAAGCAATTGGAGAGATTGCAAAAAGACACAAAATTTTGTATTTGGTAGACGGCGCACAGTCTAGCGGACATATTGACATTAATTTAGATGAGTGCAATGTTGATATGTATGCTTTTGCAGGGCATAAAGGATTACTTTCAATCACAGGAGTTGGCGGACTAATAGTTAAAGATATAAAAAAATTAAAGCCATTAATTTATGGCGGAACGGGAACAAATAGCGAAAGTTTAGTGCAACCTAGCGACTCAGTTGAGGGTTTTGAGAGCGGAACAATTCCAACTATTCCTATTGCAAGTTTAAATGCGGGAATTAAATTTTTAACAAAAAATTTTCAAAAAATCATAAAATATGAGGCAAATTTATCAAAATATTTATATAATTCATTAAAAAAATTAAATTTTTTAAAAATTTTTTCAAATGAATTGTCAAACAATGTGTTTAGTTTTAACGTTTTAGATTTACCTTCTACACTTGTTGCAGATATCTTGAACGAAGATTATAAAATTTGTGTTCGAGCAGGACTTCACTGCGCGCCTCTAATTCACAAAAAATTAAATACACTAGAAACGGGAGCAGTGCGCGCTTCAATCGACTTTTTCAACACAACAGAAGATGTTGATAAACTAATTCAAGCGCTTATTAAAATTTCTAGTCTTTAAATTTTGGAATAAGTTTGCAAATTATGCCAAATAAGATTAGCACACTGCCAAATATAATGTAATAATAATGGTACGGCAATATAATACTGCTAAGCAAAAGAATTAATCCACATAGAAAATAAGACTTACTTTTGCTCGGCACAAAAAATTGACGCAATATGTCTTTTATCTTAGGTTTGTTTATGTTTTTTGCTAGCATGTCAATATCTGGGAAAATATCATTTTCAACAAATAATTTGTATAGATTTTCTTTATTAATTATTTCCACACTTTTGTTTGCAAAAATGTTTAGATTAACAAATTCTGTTTTATTGCAAATTATATCATAACAATCAACTTCTGAAATGTTTTCATCTAATAAATTTATTAATGTTCGTTGGTCTAATTTTTCAAAATGCGTTGCCAAAATCACTTGATGAGTTTTATTGTCTTTATTATAAAAAAGAGTTCCTTTTTTAATTTTAGTTTCAAAATTTTTAGAATAAATTTTATTTAAAAGTTTTAATTTTTCTTCTTTACTTGTCAACTTAAAAGCAAGAAAAGTTGTATCTATTTTTTCGTTATTCACTTTTATGTTTTTAATTTTGGTTTGCTTTCTATTTATGAAAAAATATATGACACTTATTAGTGCTATGCTTATTATTGTGGACAATATAAAACTAGTCCAAAGCGAACGCAAATAAAAATTAATCCAAGCAAAGCAAAGCAAAAACAATGAAATTGTTAAAAAAATTTTATCTATTAAATTTACAATTCTAAATTTTGACATATCATAATTATTTCAAAAATAATAAAAATTAAACAAAAAATCGCGTAAAACGATAAAATTTTTGTGTATTTTTAGCATTTTTTAAATATTTTTTATTATTTTTATTTCTTTAAGTTTGTTTAAGTGAGTTTTTATTATGCAAACTTTATAATATCAACTGCTATGATTTATTTGACATTATAATCCATTTTAACTATAATATTTAATAAATCGGGGGAATAATGTTAGGTGAATTAATAGTTAAAAAAGCGCGGGGTGGTCATCTCACAATGGATGATTGTTATTACGTTGTTGAGTGCTTGATGAAAAATAAATCAAGTCAGGACAATATGAAATTTTTTATAAGTCTCAATTCATTTGGGATGAACAAAAAAGAAGTTTTGTATATGTCGCTTGCACTTAGAGATAGCGGCAGGGTTTTGCATTTGGATGACAATGTTTTTGAAAAACACTCAACAGGTGGAATTGCTGACGCAACTAGTGTGGTGCTAATTCCATTAATTGCAAGTCTTGGTTATAAAATTATAAAAAACACCGCGCGTTCGCTAGTTTATACTAACGGAAGCAGTGATAGGTTTGGTGCGATTCCAAATTTTAATGTAAACGTTGACGAAGATGAAATAAAAAAAGATTTGCACGACACTAACGCCTGCATTCTTTCTCACAACTCAGATATATGCCCAGCGGATAAAATTCTTTATGATATCTTAGAAAAATGCGGATTAGAAGAAAATATTAATTTTTTAGCAATGTCTATTGCTTGCAAGAAGTTGGTCAGCGAACCTAAAATGGTGCTAGTTGACGTTAAATATGGCGATGCTTCAATTGTGAAAAAATATAGCCAGGCAAAAAGACTAGCAAGATTGTTAAAATACATATTCACAAAATGTGAGGTAAAAAGCACTATTGTTATAACCAACACAAAACAACCTTTTGGTGAAGGTGTTGGAAATGCAATTGAGGTTGTTGACGCGATTAGCGTGTTGCAAGGTAAACACTGTTTGCTTAGAGATATTTGCGTTAGGTATGCCTATGAAATGATATCAAAAGTTGATAAAAATATTGAGAAACAAGATCTTTATGATATGATTAATGCGGTGTTAGATAATGGACGTGCGTATAATAAACTGCTTGAAATCGTGCGTGCGCAGGACGGCGACGATAGGGCAATTTCAGAGGGCAAAATTTTTACACCATATAATTCAATTAACTTTTTAGCAACAAAGTCAGGTTATGTTGGGCTTATCAACATTTTGTTGCTAGGCGAATTAGTTAGACGATTGTGTGTGGACACGCACGATTCAAATGTCGGCGCTGTTTTAAGAGTGAAACTTGGCGACTATGTTGAAAAAAACGATATAATTCTAACTTTCTATTATAAGGACAAAAAAGATTTAATCAAATATTACAATGCAATTGCTGATAGCATTAAATTGACCGACGTAAAAATTCGCCCGCCAAAAGTTATAAAAAAGGTTATAAGATGATAAAAATTGTTAAATTAAACGACTTAAATAGTTTTGCACGCGACTTTTCATCCACTCTAAAAGCGGGGGATATTATCCTATTAAATGGCGATTTAGGTGCTGGAAAAACAACTTTTGCAAAGGCAATTTTATCCTCTCTTGGAGTGAAAGATAACGTTACAAGTCCTACCTTTTCAATTTTAAAAACTTATCAAGGGAAATTTACATTTCATCATTTTGACACTTATCGAATCACCACAGAAGAGGCGATAGAAGCGGGATTTGATGAGGTTTTGTCTGACAAAAATTCAATAAAACTTATTGAGTGGAGCGAAAATATTAGCGAACTAACTCCCAAAAACGCAATAGTAGTAAACATAAAAAAAATAGACGAACAAACGCGCAGTTACGAGATAATAAGATGAATACTTTAATAATTAACACAGCAAACGATGAGTTATATATTGCTCTCAAAATAGAGAACAAAGTTTTTTCAAAATCTATTTCTTCCACATTGAAACATAACGAATTAATGTTAACCAAAATAGATGAAATTTTAAAAGAGGCAAATGTTAAAATTCAAGATATTGATGAGTTGGGTGTAGTTGTTGGTCCCGGGTCATTTACAGGTGTTCGAGTTGGAATTGCAACCGTAAAAGCATTTCGCGACGCACTTAATATAAAAGCACGTGGAATTAACAATTTGAAATTGTTATATTCGCTTGCAACTAGCCAAAATGAAGATTGTTCTGTTGTGGCTATTGCTGGAAGTAGAGATAGTTATTTTGTTGGAAGAAGATTGTTTGATAAATTGTATATTTATGAAAGAAATCTAACTTTAAATGAACTGATAAGCATTGCAAAAGATAGCCCAATTGGTATGTTTAAACTAGATGAAAATTTAAATTCGTTTAAGGTTCAAATTGAACCAAATATTTTGTTTGATTGCTTTAATGAATCTGATGACGAATTATTACTACCTGTATATTATCAACTAAGCCAAGCAGAAAGCGAAAAGTTTAACCGTGCATACATTGAAATTTGCGAAGTGAAAGAAGAAGAATTGGGCGAAATTTCACAAATTGAAAAAGATAGTTTAAACGTTAATGTTATAGATTTAAACGAGTTCAAAAGAATGTTTACAAATGAAAATTATAAAATTTATTCAATAAAATTGAATGATGAAATAGCAGGCTTTATTATTCTTGAATTAACCGATGAAATCAACATTGTATCAATTGCAATAAAAAAAGAATTTAGGAATTTAGGTCTTGCGACGCGTCTTGTTGAACACACAAAAAATTTTGCAAAAGAAAGAAAAATTTACGCGTTAAGTTTAGAAGTTAGCAAAAACAATCCGACTGCATATTTACTATATGAAAAACTAGGATTTAAACTGAGGCGAGAAAGGAAAAATTATTATGCCGACGGCTCAGACTGCTTGGAAATGACACTTAAAAATTTTTAAATTTTTCACCTAATTTTACAAGATGAATAAATTAAGAAATGAAGCAAAATTTGTTTCATTTTTTCTTTTTTTTAAAAAAAATTATAAAAATATCGTTTTTTATCACATTTTTATTAAAATTTTTAAGGATTTAATAAAAATTTTTCTTAAAAAGATGTTTTGTTTAATATGTCAGTATTAAAATACAAATATTTTTTTGTTTGCTTTTTATTATTAATTAATAAGTCAATAAGTGAAATGTAGTCTATGCCTAATGGTTCGAATAGATAAAAAGCCATACTTCCAGGGATGGTGTTTGCTTCGTTAAAATATAATGTGAAGTTATCTAAATCATATATGTAATCAATTCGAACAATTCCGCTAAAGTTTAATTTGTTATAAATATGTTTGGTTGTTTCGTCTATTTTTTCTTTTAATTTTTCATCGATTTTTGCCGGAATAATTCTATCTTTTCCTTTTGTTTTTCCGCCTAAATATTTGTCATCAAAGGTTAAAAATTCGTGGTTAGATAAAGGCTGTTCGATAGCGCTTAAAATTAGTCCGTCTTTTGTTGAAACGCACGCTTGGTTTAATTCAATCATATTGGTAACGCGATTTTCAACAAGTGCGTCATCTTGCATTTCAAAAATTGCCTCAATTTGTTCGGTAAAATTTTCCTTATTGCACGCTTTAACTCCAATGCTAGAACCAAGCGAATTTGGTTTAACGATTAAATCATCAGACAAACTATTTTTAATTTCTTCAATCGCTAAATTTATGTTTTCTTTTGTAACTAAAATTCCTTCAACTACATTTAGTTCATCTTTTAACAAACTTTTGGCAAGCGATTTGTTCATTGCTATATGAGAAGAAAGCGGGTTAGAGTTGGTGTAACGAATATTATTCACTTCAAAAAATGCGGATAAATCTCCGTTTTCTCCAACTCCTCCGTGACAGCAATTGATTATTAAATCAACGTCAAAAAGTTTTTTGAAAAATCGTTTTTTATAAACTGCGCCATTATAAAAAATTATTTCTGGCAATTTTATTTTTTTCTTATCTAAATAGTATGTTGCGTCAGATTTGGTTGACAGATAAAAATGATTGTCTAATCCAAAATAAATCATTTTAATGTCATAACGCAAACTAATGTTTTTATATAGTTGCAATCCTGTGATAATTGAAATATCGTGTTCAGAACTTGCTCCGCCAAAAATAACACATATTTTTTTCATATTAAGATATATGCAAATAGAATTATAATGTTTCAATTATTGATGTTATAAAAACTATAAGTTAGTAAAAGAAATTAAACTCAACTAAAATTAAATTAAAAATTATATATTTAAATGCGTAGCAACAAATTTATCAATTAGTAAATCTTTAAAGTGTTTGCATTAATAAAAAATATAACAAAATTTACTAGTTAAGATATGTCAAATTTAATAAAATTAAAAATAAGATTATAGCAAAATTTTAAAAATTATTTCATATAATCATTATGAAGTTTTTATACAAATTAGAAAGCATTGACTACGATTTTATAGATATAAATTCAGAGCATACAATTTTATTTTTGCACGGTTGGGGCGGAGATAAAAATTCGTTTTTGCAGTCAATTAATCTTCTTAAAAATCAATTTAATGTTTTTAGCTTAACCTTGCCAACGATAAAAGAAACAAACGAAGTTTGGTCGCTATTTGATTACACCGAACTAATACAAAACATATTAAAACTACACAACATTAATTCTGTTATAATAGTTTGCCATAGTTTTGGTTTTAGAGTTGCGTGTTTGCTAAACGGAATTATAAACATTGAAAAAATTGTTGTGACAGGTGGTGCTGGACTAAAGAAAAAAAGTATATTAAAAAGAATCGAAAATCAGAATAATGTTATACTTTTAAAGCAAATTAGATTTTCATATTTGTATACTAAAATTGCAAGTAAAGACTACAATGAACTATCTAAAAATAATAAGCAAACATTTAAAAATGTTGTGAACACTATAAACAATAATTTGATTGTTTTTAATTGCCCGATTTTGCTGTTTTGGGGAAGAATTGACACACCAACACCAATATGGATGGCAAGAAAAATCTATAGAAAAAATGCAATATTTCATAATAAAAAATTTATAAAAAATTTAAAAAATAATAAAAATTTTATAAAAAATTCAACAAAATTTGATAAAAATAGCGAAAAAACAAAAATTTTTAATAAAAATGAGCAAAAATTAAACAAAAATAATGCCTGTATTATCAAAACAAATAAAGACAAAAAAGTAAAATTAATTATTACAAATAGCGACCATTTTGCATATATAAATATGAGTAGTTTATTTAATAATGAATTATTGAAATTTTTAAAGGAGTGAATATGCAATCCTTCCTTTTATCTATTAATGCATTAACCACATTTGTAATAATTTTTAATGTTGCGTTGTGTTTATTAAATATAATAAATGTAAAAAAATATCTGCATATTTTTCAGTTAAAGGACTATTCATCTTCGAGATACATAAAACACATATTCAAAAAACAAATCTACTACATTTTAACTAACATTTTTTTATTAATTTTAAATTTGCTTATCACAAATGAAATTTTATTATTAATATCTGCAATTGCACTTTTAATTATAAATTTTCTATTTAATTACAAACTTATAGAAACGAACAAAACACCAATAAAATACACAAAGAAATTTATTCGATTGTTAATTTTATCAATACTGCTAATTATTGTTGTTTCGTTTATTCCAAAGTCTATCTTATATATAAATTTGTTCACAATAATTGTTCCAATACTCTCAAAATTTTTAAATGTGTACGACATTATAAAAAATAAATATTACATTAACAAAGCGAAAGAAAAATTGAGTTTAAATAAAACCAAAGTAATAGCAATAACAGGAAGCAATGGTAAAACTAGTGTTAAAAATATTTTAGAAAAAATGTTATCGAAAAAATACAAAGTTTGTGCCACTCCAAAAAGTTACAACACACCTATAGGAATAGCAAAGTTCATTAACGAAGATTTAAATAACGATTGCGATTATTTAATTTTGGAATATGGAGCAAGAAGGCAGGGAGACATAAGAAAATTATGCAAACTATTCGGCGCGAATTTTGGAATAATCACAACAGTAGCACCTCAACATCTTGAAACATTTAAAACTATTGAAAATGTGTTTAAAGAAAAGAGGGAACTTAGTAAATTCTTATCGTCAGGTTATTGTGTTTTTAATCTTGACAATTTACACACTTATAGAATGTTCGAGCAAAGAGAAAACAATAAAATTGGTGTTTCTATTTATCAAAAGTGCGATATATATGCAGAAAAAATTAAAATAATAAATTTTTTAACTCATTTTAATTTACATATTTATAATAAATCATATCAAGTTGAAACTTGCTTGCTCGGTCGCCATAATGTGTTAAACATTTTGCTTGCAACAGCCATAGCAAAGAAACTAAATGTTGAAGATAGTGATATTATTGACACAATAAAAAATCTACAATTTGTGCCTCATAGATTGGAACTCATAAAATCAAACATTTATATTTTAGATGATAGTTATAACTGCTCGCTAATTAGTGCAAAAGAGTCGATAAATGTATTAAATGAAATCTCTAAAGACTTAAAAAGAGTTGAAAAAAGATTAAACAAAAAAACTAATTTAGGGTTAGATAATTATAATTTTATAAAATCAAATTCAAACGCAAATTTAGAAAAAAATTTAAAAAATTTAAAAAATTCCACAAAAAACGACGAAAAAATCGCAAAAATTAGTGAAAAAACTAAAAATTTAAAAAATTTTTCTAATATTTTAAATAAATCTAATGTAAACACTGATAATCAAAATAAAAAATTTAAACGTGTGATTTGCACTCCTGGAATAATTGAAGGTGGCAAATTTGAGTACGTATTAAATTTTAATTTGGGGAAGTTATGCGCTAAGTCTGATGAAGTTATCATAGTCGGTGAGTATAACAAAAATGCAATTTATTCTGGATTAAAGTCGGCACAATATATTGATGAAAATATTATATTTTGCAAAACTTTAGAGAATGCAAAAGAATATTTTAAGCATATAAATAGTGGCGACATTTTGCTCTTATTAAATGACTTGCCGGATGATTATAAATAGTATAAATAGTCACAATAAGTTATCGTTAAGAAATATTGAAGTTTTGTATATTACTTATCAATGTTGTGATTTGCAAACCCGCTATTAAATTTTTATGATTATAAATAATAAAGCGAGTGAATACATTAGCTATTAATAAAAGGAGAAAATTTATGGATAGATTAAATGATTACATTTTAGAAAAATTATCTGAGGCTCAAAACAAAAGTGAAAAAGAAATTGAAAGAACAAAAAAATCCTTAGAAAAACTTAAAATTCTTGCAAAAAGAGGAAATGAAGTAATTGATGAAAATTTAGTTTCAGATTGGATTGATTCAATCATTATCGCAAACGATTTATATTGCCTAAATGAATTAGAAGACGCACTTATAATTATTGAAAACTTAAATAAAGGCAACTTAGATAAAGCGGATGAAATATTTAACAAAGAAAGAGGCAAACTCTCTTGCTCAATAATGATGACACTTATATCAAAGTTTTCAAAAAACTCCCACCTATTAATAAAAAAACCATCCTCGGATTTAACACAAACCAATTAATAATTGCCAAATTGTAATTTAACTAAAAATTAATACTGCTTGTTAAAAATATGATTTATATTTTTTACATAGTTTTTTATTGACAAATTATAATTTTATATTAAAATGACTATAAGGAAAGATTATGAAAGCAGTAGTTTTTGATTTTGACGGAACATTAACAAAAAGTCGAAAGGGTAGTAATTGTTGGTATGAAGTATGGAAGTATATCAATGACTTGGCTTATGATGATTTTTTATATGGCAAGTATAAACGTAAAGAAATTGATGACGTAGAATGGTTTAAACTTATTTTTAAAAGATATAAAGAAAAGGATGTTCGCAGAGAATATTTACATAACATTTCAAAAGGTATTGAACTTTTGCCGGGGACTTATGAAACATTAAAATGTCTTAACAATAACGGAATTAAAATATTCATTTTATCAGGTGGAATAAGGCAAATTATTGATGACATTTTACAAAGAGAAAGTGTAAATAAGTTTATCACTTCTATAGAAACTTACGATCTAATATTCGATAATAAAGGGAAATTAATTGATTATAAACGACCAAATCTTCATAACCCTGAAAATAAAAATGAATATATTGATCTTATAAAAAAACAATATAATTTAAAAAGTAGCGAGATACTTTTTATTGGCAATGGAGCAAACGATGAAACTGTTTATTTAAGCGGTGCAAAAACACTATGTATTAACCCAGATGATGCAGATATATCCAACAAAAAAGTTTGGCATTATGGTATTGAAAATTGTGAAAACTTAACTCAAATACTTAAATACTGCGACATATCAAATAATAAAATAAGTTTATAAAATTTTAAGATATTACGAAAAGAACTTTATAAAAGCGAGATAACTTTTTATTTTAAAGTTCTTTTTTATTTTTTATAATTTAAATTTATAGGATACATTTTGTTTTTATTTTTATATTTAAAAGCAAATTTGGTTTTATAAAAAGTTAGTTTATTTTGAAATGAGTTCTGTGGTGGGCACTTCATTTTTTTAAACTTTTTTTGTTTTTTAAAATCATCAAAATAAATTTGCATTACATTTTATTTTTTGGTATAATTTTTGTTGGATTTATAAAAAATTAGATATAGAGGTAAAAATGGCTAACAATTATGATTCAAAAGATTTAATAGTATTAGAGGGGTTAGATGCAGTTAGAATGCGTCCAGGTATGTATATTGGAACAACCGGTCCAAAAGGATTGCATCATCTTCTCTGGGAAATTATAGATAACGCGGTGGATGAGGTCGCAAACGGATATGGAAACAAAATTGAAATAACCCTGCATAAGGACGGAACAGCCTCAGTTCAAGATAATGGTAGAGGTATTCCTGTTAGCCCGCATCCAAAACTAAAAATAAGCGGTGTTGAGGTTGTTTTCACTCAACTTCACGCAGGCGGTAAGTTTGGCGATAATAATTACAAATACTCAGGCGGACTTCACGGCGTTGGCGCATCGGTTACAAACGCATTGTCAAGATATTTAGAGGTTACAGTTTGCAAAGACGGAAAAAAGTATTTTGCTAAGTTTGAGTCAATCGAAAAGAATGGGAAAATTAAAAGCGGTGTGCCTGTTGAACATCTTCACGAGGTCGGAAACACAAAAGAGAGCGGAACGTATGTAAGATTTTTGCCAGATGATAGAGTGTTTAAAGACATTCGTTTTGATTATGACATTGTGCAAGAAAGGTTAAAAGAAACCGCATTTTTAAATAAAGGACTTCATATTGAACTTATCGATGAGCGCACCAACAAGCGCGAAACACTTTGCTACGAGGGCGGAATTAAAGATTATGTAACCAGCCTAACTATGGATAGGCGCCCACTTTTCGTGCCTCCAATCTATATTGAAAACGAGGTTGAAGATACATATGTTACACTTGCAATGCAGTATGTGGACAACTATAATGAGAACATATTTAGTTATGTAAATAACATTCCAACTCCAGAGGGCGGAACGCACGAAGTAGGCTTTAAAACAGCGCTAACAAAAGTGCTAAACGATTTTGCTAAAAAGCACAATTTAATAAAGGAAAAGGACGTTGCGTTTATTGGCGACGATTTCCGTGAAGGACTTGTTGCAGTGCTTTCAATCAAAATGAAAAACGTGCAATTTGAAGGTCAAACTAAAACAAAATTAGGCAACGTTGAAGCGCGTGCACGTGTTGAGCAAGTTTGTAGCCAAGGACTAACCGAATTTTTTAACACCAAGAAAAATGAAAATATAGGAAACATTATAATTGAAAAAGCAAAGGGTGCAGCGCGTGTTAGAGCAGCAGCAAAACGCGCAAAAGATTTAACAAGGGCAAAAAACTCAATTGAAGGCAGTATGTTAATTGGAAAACTTGCCTCTTGCACAAGTAGAAACCCAGATATAAACGAAATATTTATTGTTGAAGGTGACTCGGCGGGCGGAACAGCAAAACAAGGTCGCGATAGGTATTTTCAAGCGATTTTGCCACTTAGAGGAAAACCGCTAAACAGCGAGAAAAAGCGCATTGATCAAGTGCTTGCAAACGAGGAAATCCGCACAATAATTGGCGCAATCGGCACGGGTATTGGCGAGGATTTTAAACTTGAAAATTTAAAATACAACAAAATTATTATTCTTTCTGATGCTGACCAAGACGGTATGCACATCAGATGTATTCTTTTAACATTCTTCTTTAGGTATATGCGCCCATTAATTACAAACGGAAACATTTATTGTGGTATGCCACCGCTATATAAGGTTAAAACAAAAGATAAAGAAGTGTATTGTTACACAGACGAAGAGTTAGCAGAAGTAACAAACAGTTTGAAAAATAAAAATTACACTTTGCAACGATACAAAGGTTTAGGCGAAATGTCCACCGAACAATTATGGTCAACCACAATGGACCCAAGCAAGCGAAATTTAATCCGAGTAACACTTGAAGATGTTATGCAAGCAGATAAAGAAATAACTTTGTGGATGGGCGATGATGTTGCACCAAGAAAAGACTACATTAACAAATACGCGAACTTTAATAAAATCGATACATTTGATAAAAAATTAGAAGACGAGGACAAGAATGAGTGATAAAAAAGATAAAGTAGAGGAAATGTTAAACGCGCCAAAAGGTGGTCATCTATTTGAAAAGACGGTTGAAGAGGTTATGTCCACTTCAATGCTACCTTATAGCGAATATGTTATTATGGATAGAGCGCTTCCGCGCGTTGAGGACGGATTGAAACCTGTTCAAAGGCGTATTTTATATGATATGCTTGAGTTAGGAGTCACCCCAGATAAGGAACACAAGAAATCCGCGCGTATTGTGGGTGACACATTAGGTAAATTCCACCCGCACGGAGATAGCAGTGTGTATGGTGCGCTAGTTCGTATGGCACAAGATTTTGTTATGGGCGAGGTGCTTGTTGAAGGGCAAGGTAACTTTGGTTCAATCGATGGCGACCCAGCAGCGGCAATGCGTTACACTGAAGTTCGACTTAGCCCACTTGCCTTAGAACTTATGCGCGACTTGGATAAGGACACTGTCAATTTCAGTTTCAATTTCGACGATAGCATTAAAGAACCAGATTATTTAACAGGAAGATTTCCAAATTTGTTTGTAAATGGTGCGTCTGGAATTGCAGTGGGCCTTGCAACTAATATTCCAACTCACAACCTAGGCGAGATGATTGACGGGTGCGTGGCATATATTGACAATCCAAACATTAGCCTAAATGATATGCTAAAAATTGTGAAAGGTCCAGACTTTCCAACAGGCGCAATCATATCTAGGTCAAACGATATGGTGGATGCGTACGCAACAGGCAGAGGAAAGGTCGCAATGCGCGCGCGTTTCCATTTTGAGGATGATAAAGGCGGAAAAACTAAAATCGTTATAACTGAACTACCTTATCAAGTGAATAAGGCGGAGTTTTTGAAATCGGTTGGCGCATTAAAAGAAAAAATGAAAGATGAACTTGCCGATATCTGCGATATTTTAGATGAATCAGATAAAACGGGTAACCGCGCGGTCATAGTTGTTAAAAAAGAGGCAGATATTGATAATATTATTGCAATTTTATTAAAACACACAGATATGCAACTCAATTTTAACTATAACGTGGTGGCAATTGCAGACGGAAGCCCAAAACAACTTGGCTTGCTCGATTATTTGAGTTATTACACTCGTTTCCAGCGCGATGTGATTGTAAGGCGCACCAAATTTGATTTAGAGCGAGCAAAAGCGCGCGCACATATTTTAGAAGGTTTGGTTATTGCAATTGCAAACATTGATGAGGTTATTAGAATAATAAAATCATCAAAATCCACCGTTGAAGCAAAAAATCGCTTAATGGAAAGGTTTAAATTCACAGAAATGCAAACGCAAGCCATACTTGATATGCGTCTAAGTAGATTAACCAACCTAGAAACTGAAAAGTTGCAACAAGAACTAGCCGAACTAAGAAAATTAATAATCGAATTAGAGGCAATTCTTGCTAGCGAGAAAAAGCAGTACGCGGTTGTTAAAAAAGAGTTGTTGGAGATTAAATCTAAGTATGCACGTCCAAGAAAAACTGAGATTGTTGATAGTTTTGATAATTATGATATAACTCCTATTGAAAAATTGTTAGATACTGAGTGCGCGGTGGCGGTAACAAATGACGGACTGCGACTTAAAACACTTGATTTAAAGCAAATTCAAACTGCAAATCCTAAATTTACATATGAAAATATTTATCCACTTCATAAATTTATGGTGCACACGTCAACAAATAGCAATGTTATGATATTCACTAACTTTGGTAATTTCTTTAAAGTTGCCGTTCGAGATATTCCAACTGCTAAATTTGTGCAAAAGGGTACAGCGTTTAGCCAAATCACACACGCAGAAGCAAAAGAAAAGATAGTTGGAATATTTGATGAAAAAGAATTATCTGAATGCGAAGAATTAATTATGACTACGCTAGACGGTTACATTAAGCGTTGCGACACAAGCGAATTTGCAACCTTAAAATCGGGCAGTTTAGCATTAAAACTAAAAGATTTTGACCGTGTTGTTTCCGTTCAAATCAATGACAATCTTCCAAGTGTTCTTATGGTTTCAAGTGACGGAATGGCAGTTAATATGGAATATAAGTCTGTTCCAAAAACAAAACGCAACAGTGGTGGAGTGATTGGAATGAACTTAAATGATAAGGCAAAAGTTATTTTTGCTAGCCAAGTTAACACACTTGATAGAGTGCTAGTTTTATCTAAAGATAGTTATGCTAAAAAGTTTAGTTTAAGTGAAATTCCAATCGGTGCAAGAAATAGAAAAGGGTTGAAGATTATAACAGGTAAAGAAGAAATTTTTGCCATAATCTCGCCGGTTGTAACAGGCGATGTGGTTATTTTAGATAAGGACGGAAAAATTCACACAATAGACGTAAATGACATTCCAATCCAATCTCGAACAACCGCTTGCAAACCACTATTCTCAAAAGCAAAAACCGAACCAAAAGAAGTTGGTCTATATCTAAATTAACTTTATACCTTTAAAAATTTATCTATATTTCACTATCAAACTTAAAAAATCATTTATATAAATTATTTTTGTAAAGTGTGTGAATTAGATAAGTACGTCTAAAAAATATAATTTTCTGATAAAATTTATGGTGTATATAAGAAAAAATTCCACTTTCATTGTGGAATTTTTTGCAATTTTAAAAGTTGGTTAAATTTTACAAATTTTCAAGTAAATAAATTTTGAAACACAATAAAATTTCATAAAAACAGACAACTTTTTATAAATTCCGACATATTTTACAATATGGAAGCCTCTTTCCAAGAACTCAAAGCCAAGCAGGTCATAAACACGGTTGACGGAGTCTGTTTAGGTCATATAACAGACATTGTTTTTGACGTTGTTCAGGCGTGCACTCTTGGATTTGTCGTTCCGCAACCAAATCAGGGTTTTTGGAGCATTTTTAGAGGCGGTAGAGAACTATTTATTCCGTTTGACTGCGTTTGCAAAATCGGCGTGGATGTTATTCTTGTTGAACTCTATGTTGACGAACCAAGCATTCAATCAAGGCAAAATAATCAAAAGAAATTCAATAAAAACGATAGAATAATCACTCTAAACAACCCAAATTCAATAAACCGCACCGCAAAATAAATTGCGGTTTTTTATATAAATGTAAAAATTGCTAGTTTTTAAAAAACGTTTTGCAAATATCACAAAACGTAAAACAATATTGTCAATTTAATAGTTGTATAAATTTTATAAATAAAATAAGCAAAAATTAAATGTAGATTTTGAAAAATTTGTCGAATTTGTGCGTAAAAAAGTTTGGTAAAAATTTTATTTTGTGATATAATACATTCATATTGGTTATAAGGAGAAATTATGAGATGTATTTTTTGTGGCAACAGCGATAGCAAGGTTGTTGATAGCAGATATTTAAAAGATAGTAGCATTAGAAGAAGAAGAGAGTGTTTAAGATGTGGCAAACGTTTCACAACTTATGAAACTGTTGAATCTAATCCTATGATTGTAACAAACGTGGATAATATGCGCGAACCTTTCAAGCGCGAAAAGTTGGAAGAAAGCATTAAATATGCCACTTATTGCACAGATATTTTAGATATTGATGAAATTGTTTCCAAGATTGAAAACCGCCTTTTTGCATTGCAAAAGCAAGAGATCTCCACAAAAGATATTGTGAAAGAAGCACTTGAAATTTTGCTTGAGTATAGCACAATGGCTTGCCTTGTTTACTACACTCAACATACCGATTGCGATAGTTTCGACGGCATCCGCCGTTT
>CALWOU010000011.1 GCA_944383245.1 uncultured Clostridia bacterium
ATAGGGGAGTGGCTCAACGGTAGAGTAGCGGTCTCCAAAACCGTAGGTTGCGTGTTCGAATCGCGTCTCCCCTGCCATTAATTTTAAATTGAATTGACCATTTAAAGGTCTTTTTTTATTGAAATTAATAAATTGTTTATTTTTTAACAAATAATAAAGTTATTAAACAATCAAGAATTAGTATTTAACTTATTTATTCAATAGATAGAAATTAAGTAATTTTATAAATAGTAATTTAAGAATTAAACAAATAATAGTTAAAATTTAAATAAATTATAATTAAAGTTATAATAAGCAAGAATTGAACTTATTTATTTGACAAATAGAGATTATTTTTTTATAATGAAAAATATGAAAAAAGTAAAGATTTACACTGACGGTGCGTGCAGTGGCAACCCGGGTAAAGGTGGCTGGGGTGCTGTTCTTTTTTATAGAGATGAAAAACGTGAGATTAGCGGATATGAGGAAAACACTACTAATAACAAAATGGAATTAACCGCTGCGATTAAAGCGTTAGAAAGACTAAAAGAACCTTGCGAGGTTGAATTGTATAGCGATAGTGCATATTTAGTAAACGCATTTTTAGAAGGTTGGCTAACCAAGTGGCAGATGAACGGCTTTAAGTCATCTAACAAAAAACCCGTTCAAAACGTTGATTTATGGCAAAAACTAATTGATTTAAATAACATTCACAAAATAACTTGGATAAAAGTTAAAGGTCACGCAGATAACGTCTATAACAATAGGTGCGACGCACTTGCAACAGGCGAAATTGCAAAACATAAATAAATATCATTTTTAATAAACAAGTCAATTTATAAATTTAATTAAATACAATGTAGGTCATAATCAAATTTTTATCTAACTTTAATCCTAAAAAACAACCTAATATACAGGTTGCTTTTTGTTTTATTTACTTTTTGTTTATAATTCTTTTTTCTTAAATAATCTAGCACTAATAAAGTTGCAAATGACAACAATTAGTAGTATCACAGCAATGGTTAAAATGATATTTGAACCCGCATAAATCTTTTCGCCTAGCATATTATTTAGTAGGTTATCTTGAACTGCATAGATTGAACTACCAAATAGGGCATATAATGAAATGTGTGAGAAAGGATAGAATGCAAGTCCGCTATTAATTCCGCCAAACACAATTGGCAAGATAACGTTGATAATATAGAACACAAGCATAATTGTAACAGCAAATAGGTCAGATTTTAATAATGTTGCGAGTAGAGCAGAGATTGCCATATAAACCAAAACTTCAAGCAATAAACTAACAAGGAACACAACAATCATAACAAGCGGGTGCATAGTTATTGCAACACTGCTATTAAATATTGTTAAAATTTCCAAACTATAAAATCCGTACACTGCGCCACCAACAAGTAAGGCAATGATAGCGCTAAATATTGTCATAATAACAGTCATTATAAACACGGCTAGTAGTTTTCCGAATAAAATATTGTATCTGCTAACAGGTCTAATTGCAAGATAACGCATAGAACCGTCTTTAATCTCACCACTTATTGCGTGAATAGTTGACATTATAGCATAAACAATCAAAATAAATGAGAATAATTTTAAAATGAAATACACATAATCATAGGCATTAATTTGATTATTAGATGTAATACCTATTGTAAGAGGGTTTGCAAATTCATCCTCTGTTTTGTTGTTTTCAAACAAATAATCATATTTAATCAGTAGAGAGTTTGCGTTATATTCGCTCTCAGTGTCTAAAAACAATAAGTTTAATTGCTCATTTGTTGAAGTGAATGAAAATGCGTTTGATAAAAGTTCATTTCTTACTAAATTTGAATATGTTCTAGCAGTTGAAGCATATAAGTTTACAAGTCTACCAAGTTCATTTCTTGCGCTTCCGTCACTATCAATTGTAGTGTCCGCCTGGAACTCTTGATTTAACTCAACTATTTGTGAATGTATCTCTTCTAGGCGATTTGTAATAATGGTGAGTCTTGAATTTTTATCTGTTGAAGTGTATTTATTTATTGTTTCTTCACTTAAATTAGGGTAGATGAATGATTCAAACACACTATTAAATTGAGGTCTTAAATTTTGCTCATAATCGTGGCAAATTTCAGAAATTTGCTCTTTTGTGGCAGTAACATCGAAAATTTTTAGCATTTCGTCATACAAACTATTATATTCTCTATAATTTTCTGTTGTTGTAACAATTAAATACGAGCCTTGACTTGTTGCATTGATTGCATTTGAAACTATTGTGTTTAAATTTCTAAGTGCAGAAAGAAGATTATTTTTTATAGTCGCGATATACTCACTGCTTGAATCATTCACGCTTGATTCTTTATACGCGTTGTAATACGTTTCAAAATTTTGTTTTGCATTGTCGATTTTCTCTTTGGTTGTGCTACCGCCTTCGTTGTACCGCGCAACACTTTCAGTTGCGTCCGAAATCAAATCGTCATATTCTACTTTAATGCCAGAATTAACACCATTGCCAACATAGTCCGAATATTGCATATCAAACGAACCGCTTAAATTTATAGTGTTATCTTGATAAAGCGATGGTTCGTATATAAAAACACCTAAAACTAAAATAACAGCAAGCAAAATAGCCAAGACATAAATTCCCGGCTTAGACACAATTTTCTTTAATTCTGCGTTTATTATTTTAAACATATTTCTCCTATTTCAAAAACAAATTGCTTATCTTTTTACTTAAATTTATATAATACTAGTTGACGACCTTCTGCTATTTAAAATCTCAAAGTATAACTCTTCAAGTGATTTTTGAATTTTCTTAATTCCGTAAATCTTAATTTTCTTATGTGTAAGATATGATATAATTGTTGCTATGCTTTGCTCTTTAATTGGCGCAATAACTGAATTTCCAACAACTTTTGTTTTTAAATTAAACTTTTGTTTAATTAATAGGGCAGCATAGTTAGGATAATTGCACATTAATTGAATTCTTTGCTTATCTTCCACCATTTGATTTATTTCTTGCATTGTTTTGTATTCTATAATTTTTCCATCATTAATAACACCGATAACATCGCAAATTTGCTCAAGTTCTGCTAGGTTGTGACTTGAAATGATGATTGCCATTTTTTCGTTATCAGCAAGCACGCGCAAAACGTTACGCATTTCAACAATGCCATTAGGGTCAAGCCCGTTTGTAGGTTCATCTAAGATTAAAAGTTGAGGTTTATTTAAAAGCGCTTGAGCAATTCCAAGACGTTGCTTCATACCAAGAGAGTAGGTAGAAACTTTATCCTTAATTCTATTTTCAAGACCAACAAGTTTAACAATATTTGAAATTCTCGCTTGTGCTTTTTTACCATAGAAACTTGCAAAAAGTTTTAGGTTTTTAAGCCCGGACATATACGAATATAGTTGAGGAATTTCAACCACTGCGCCAACACTTGAAATTGCTTTTTTGAATGCGTGTTGCACACTATAACCTGAGATTCTAACACTTCCACGTGTTATAGGAGTGAGCCCGGTTATCATTCTTATTGTGGTTGACTTTCCTGCGCCATTAGGTCCTACAAAACCAAAAATTTGACCTGGAAAAACAGAAAAGTTAACGTCTTGAACAACGTTTTTCTTTCCATAAGTTTTAGTTAAGCCTTCAACTTTTAAAACAGGCAACATTTTCCCTCCATTTATATTCGTTTAACAAGAAATATGTAAGAAAATAAAATATCAATATACAGTGTTGTGCCAATTATAAGTGGGGCATATAGATTTGCAAAATTTGATAAGTCAAATATATTTTCAACACCACTATTCACACTCACAATCACACATATAATGAAAATCGCAATAAACACTGCAGTTGCAATAATAATATGTTTTTTAATATCAATTTTTAATGGTTTTTCTTTATGTTTTAGCCTAAAATTTTCTGCGTTTGATAAAAATAGAGTGATTGAAAACATTATAAATCCAATGCTCGCGATTAAGAATATGTAATAAAGTGGGCTAGCGGAAAGGTAGTTTACACTGATTGCACACACAATCAGCATTGCAATCAAATATGCGCAAGTTGATAGCAATCTATATAGCATATTTTTGGTTAACTTTTTGCTGTAAACGTAACTTTTGTCTGATTTTAAATTGACATAATCAACATATTTAATTTCGTCGCTGACGTCTGCTTTGTATTCAACGTTATCTGTTAGGAAATTTTCAACCGAATTATCTTTTTTAACATCTCTTAATTTTGATTTGTATTCATCAGAGAGCATAGTAAAATTAGTTTGCGTAAATTTAGAAACATTATCGTTAGTTGCAAAATTTTCTTCTTTGTTTTGACTATTATCTTTCAAAACAGTTGTATTTTGCTGATTTATTTCAACTTCGGTTGCTGTGTCAATACTATTATTCGAAAAAACTTCGCTACTAGGCAACACACTTTCTTTTATCTCAACTGTGTCTTGGTTTGATTTTATTTGATTGGTGTTTTCGTCATCAACTAGCAAATCCATAATAGACACGTATTTTGTTTCACTAGATTCGATTTTACTTTGTTTAATCCTTTCTTGACGCAATGCCTCTAAATCATCATCATTTTCATCCTCTTGTTTTTCATACAAATTTGCACTGTTGGATAGGCTAGAATAGACGTCATCAGACGAATTTGAGGTAGAAAGATTATCAAATTCTATTTTTTGAGGCTGAATGCTTTCGCTATATGAATTTGATAGTGTTTCATTTTGTTCAAATTGAATGTCTAATTCATTTTTTGATTCACTAATTGAATTTTGGTTTTCAATATCTGAATCTTCATCTTTTAATGCGTTTTCAAGTAGCACTGAAAAACTAGGAAGGGTAGACACTTGATTGTTTCCATATTGTGTTAATTTATAATAGTGGCGCTTGCCTCCAATTTCGCTATCTTCCCAATAGGATGAAATAAATTTTGATTTTTCCAATTTTTTTAATATTGTGTAAAGTGTAGGTTGTTTTATCACAACCTTTCCATTAGATTTAGTTTCGATTGACTTTGTTAGTTCAATTCCATATTTTGCACCGTCTGATAACTCTAACAAAATCATTGGAATTAATTCAGCAGTTTTCATTTTACCCCTTTTAATAAATTAAAGTACACGTTATATTTGTTTTCTACTAGTTTACACTTACGATTGATAATATTATAAAATATTTTATCAAATAAAGTCAATAAAAACAATAAAAAAAGGACAATTTGTAATTATAAAGTGACCCTAGTGCGTGTCAGTTCAATTATCCTTTGATATTTATTGATTTTAAAACAATTAAATTATTAATTTTTTAAAAATTTGATAATATAATTCTAATTTTATGCCTAAAACGTAGATTTACAATTAAAATTTGTTTCGAATTAGACCAACTACTTTTCCTAAAATATTAACTTGGCTTGTAATGATAGGGCGCATATAAGGATTTTCTGGTTGCAATCTGAAATAGCCATTTTCTTTGTAAAAACGCTTAACAGTAGCTTCATTTTCAATTAAACACGCCACAATTTCGCCATTATTTGCCACATCTTGCTTTGAAATAACAACATAATCTCCAGATAAAATGCCCGCATTTATCATACTATCGCCTTTAACTTTAAGAATGAATAAATTACTCCCTTTAAATAAATTTTCATTAAATAAAAACTTATCAATAAGATTTTCTTCTGCGAGAATAGGGGCGCCCGCTGCAATTTCGCCTATAACAGGTATCGAAACACTATTAACCGATTTATCAGTTAACTCTATAGCACGATTTTTATTTCCATCTCTAACAATTTTTCCTGCATCTTCCAACTTTTTTAGATGGTAAACAACGCTAGACGTTGAATCTAGTTTAACATAATTACAAATCTCTCTAATAGAAGGAGGGTAACCATTAGAACTAATAAATTTAACTATAAAATCATACACAATTTCTGTTTTATCCATAAAAACTCCTAGAAAAGTGTAACATATTCATAAATTTATTGTCAAACATTTGTTCGATAATTTTTGTAAATAAATGCTTTTTATATATAAATTATTGCTAAACCATCGCATTACATTTGTAAATTCCAAGTTATTTAGATTTTGAAAAGTGCACAAAACAATGTGTACTTAATAAAGATAACACATAATATCTTGTGGTTAGTCTTGTTTTAATTTAACTTTTCCAGCTACTGAACGTCTAACATCATCATCAATTGCTGCGTAGTGTTTTTTAGTTGTGTTAACGTCTTTATGACCTAAAACTTCGGCAACTATATAAATATCATTTGTTTCGTGATAAAGATTTGTGCCATAGGTGGAGCGGAGTTTGTGTGGGGTAATATGTTTAAGTGGAGTTGCCACTAACGCATATTTTTTTACTAAATACTCCATACTGCGCACCATCATACGTTTGTTTTGAGATGATAAAAACAATGCGCGTTCTTCTTTTGGAACGTTTAATGTGTCGCGCCAAGCGAGATATTGTTTTAAAACATTGGCTGTATCTTCACCAAAATATAAAATAACTTGATTGCCACCTTTTCGTGTAACTCTAAACGAATTTAAGCTGAAATTTATATCATCAACGTTGAGTCCAACGCATTCGCTTACACGTATTCCTGTGGTTAAAAATAGTGAAATTATTGCATTGTCACGCACTTTGAATTTTTCGTTATATTTCTTTTGGTGTTCGCTAAATCCATTTAAGGTTTCGCACGAGTAGAGTAGTTCGGCAGTTTCTTGAGGTTCAAGTCGAATGATTGGTTTTTCGTGAAGTTTTGGCGATTTAACCTTACTTGCCACGTTTGCTTTTATCATATCTTTATTGAAAAAATACTTGAAAAATGCGCGCAAAGTGGATAGTTTTCTTAGTTTTCCGCGCTCGCTATTAGTGAAAACTTCGCCATTGTCTTTGTCGTAATACGATAAATATGCCAAAAATCTCTCGATTGTTTGTGCGTCAATCCCGTCGATATCAGACATTGTGATAGACTTAATTTCTTTACCATAAAACGCGGTTTCATATGTAACCAAATAATTGAAAAACAATTTTAAATCAACCGCATAATTTAGGCGAGTGAGTGGGGTGGTGGTATCTTGAATGCCTATGAAAAACACACTGCAAAATGCTGGCAAATCGGCTAGCATTTCGTTTAATTTACGCATATTGTTGCGATTTCTATCTAAATAATAGTTGTTTGACATAATTTCATCCTTTTATTTTACTAATAAATTGGTTTTAAGATAAAACTGTAAACTAGTACTATTATATCATATCTTTGCGTAAAAAACAAATGATTTTACACTATATTAATATATTTTATTTGACATATGTGGTTAATATTTGTTAGAATATTGCGTATATAAAGAGGTAGGTATGATTGATATAAATTTAATAAGAACTAATCCAGATAAAGTGAGAAAGAACATAAAAAAGAAATTTCAAGATAGTAAACTTCATTTAGTGGACGATGTGCTTGAAATGGATTCACAAATTCGCGCTCTAAAACAAGAGGGTGATAGTTTGCGTGCAGAAAGAAACACAATGTCTAGCAAAATTGGTGCATTGATGAAAGAAAAACGAATTGATGAGGCAAATGAAATTAAAGCGCAAGTTGTGAAAAATAATGAGAGAATTAGTGTCATTGAAAAGGATGTTAGCGAACTTGAAAGCAAAATAAATAAAGCGATGATGACAATTCCAAACATCATTGCGGACGACGTTCCAATCGGCGAAGATGATAGCAAAAACGTGCAAGATAGGGTTTATGGCGAACCTATCGTTCCAGATTTTGAAATTCCTTATCACGCAGATATTATTGAAAAGTTGGACGGGGCAGACTTTGCAGCGGCACGTAGAACTTCAGGTCAAGGATTTTATTACCTAACGGGTGATGTTGCGCGTTTGCATTCTGCAATTCTTGCCTATGCACGCGATTTTATGATAAACAAAGGATTTACTTATTGTATTCCGCCATTTATGATTCATAGCAGTGTTGTGAATGGTGTTATGAGTTTTGAAGAAATGGAAAATATGATGTACAAAATCGAGGGCGAGGACTTATATCTTATAGGAACTAGTGAACATAGTATGATAGGTAGGTTTATGAACACAATCATACCAGAGGAAAAACTGCCACTATGTTTGACCTCGTATAGTCCTTGTTTTAGAAAAGAAATAGGCGCGCACGGTATTGAAGAAAGGGGAATTTATCGCGTACATCAATTTGAAAAGCAAGAGATGATTGTTATTTGCAAACCAGAGGAAAGCGAGGCTTGGTATAACAAAATGTGGAACTATTCGGTTGAACTTTTTAGGGCAATGAATATTCCTGTGAGAACCCTTGTTTGTTGCTCTGGAGATTTGGCAGATTTGAAATATAGGAGTTTGGATGTTGAGGCGTGGAGTCCAAGGCAGAAAAAGTATTTTGAAGTTTGTTCGTGCAGTAATTTAACCGACGCGCAAGCAAGAAGATTAAAGATTAGATACAAGAAATCAGACGGCACAAATGAACTTGCACACACTTTAAATAACACAGTTGTTGCACCTCCAAGAATGTTAATCGCATTCCTTGAAAATAATCTTAACCGTGATGGAAGTGTGAATATTCCAGAAGTTTTGCAACCATATATGGGCGGAATGAAGGTCATCACACCTAAAAAATAGGGTAGAACATAAGATTAGTAACTAATCAATTTATATGAACATAAACTAACCGATTTTTAAACATAATTGTTTTTAATTGGTTAGTTTTTTCTTTTAACCGCAAATTAAGAATGTTTTTTATATCTATATTATAATAGAATTTAGAATTTAATAATTTCAACATTTTATTTAATAAATTGTTTCAAGATTATTCAATAAATTATGTTAATTTTAAAATCTATAGGTTTTTACGCAAAGATATCACTATTTTTGATAAACAACATTTTTCGTGCAATAACAAGAATAAGTGATATATTTGTTTATAATATTTGCCCGGTTTAGGCATATTTTAGATAATGTAAAACTAACTTAATGATATATTACATATAGAGTAAACGAATAAATTAAAGTGAAAATTTTTATTAAAAAAAGTAGTAAGAAAATACTAACTGCTAAAATGCTCTCAGACGAAATGGATTAAAAAAGATAGGGAAATTGGTCAACTAATTTTTAAAATTATTACATTGAATTTTAAAAAATGTAATTTAAACAATCATAATTGAAATATGATGTGTGATAATTCGTAAAGACAAAAACTAAATTCAAAATTTTAAAAATTAAGATAAGGAAACTATTAGCCAAATTTTTTAAAATCGCTCTGAGAGCAGATTTCAGAATTGTTTTTAAGTTCGTTAAGATATAAATAATATATATAAAATTTAAAATAATATGTTAGTTAACAAAAAGTAACAAATTAGTCAGAATATGAAATATAAGTTATAGGTTATTAATAAAATATTGATACAATAAATGACACACATATCTAAAGTTATCACAAAATTTCAATGAACAAACTATCAAGCAAAATTTTCAGAATGCGTCTAGTGACAGAATATCATATCAGATAAATAAAGTATTTAGTAAATTATTTTGAATGCGTCAAGTGGCAAAATTTTATGCTAATAAAATATTTAAAAAATTAAATGAATAAAATATCAACCAAAGCAAAACAAATTTGTCTGGTAACAGAATTTTAAAACAAATTGTAATTTGCAAATTGGATGAATAAACTATTAACTAAAGTTAGACGAATGCGCGTGATAGCAAAATTTCGTGTATTTTATAAGCAAAATTATAACAAAAAGATAAATAATACTATATGTGGACAAATTTGCATATATAACACAATATAAAGTAAAATTTAACGATTTAATGACGAATTTGTGGAAAACTAAGGCGATATCCACAAGATTTTAACCCAATTCTGCCTCATCTTTGCGCAAAAGAAGGCTTTTGCGCAAAGATAGATATATAAGTTTTCCACTCTGCCCTTATCTATCCACACACGTTGAGTTTGGTTTTTTTACTCCATACATTAGTTTTATTTTAATTATTTTAATGTTTTAATTTTGGTTTATTATATTGATTAAAAAACTATCCAGCAATCAAAAAATAAATTAAATTAATTTATAACAATTTAACTATATTCATATTATTATAGGTTTAACCCTGCTCTAGTTATTAATTGGCTCTATTTTATTAAATAAACATTTTATTTACTTTTTAATTAATAATGATACTATAATTATATTAAAAATGAGAGCCTTTAAAACTCTCATATTTTGTAAATCTTAATCTAACCTACCCTTAACATATTTTATTAAATCGTCATTAAGGAAATATTTTCTATATAAGAATTTTTACATTTCATTATAAAAATTCATTATCAGTGCAACGTTTGTTTCTCCTATTAATCGTATTGGTCTATAATCGCGCTGATTGCATTCATTAGCCCAATTTTTCCGTGTGCATAACTAAGTGAACCTTGCAAAAACCCTGCATAAGGTTCTCTCATTGGACCATCGCAACTAAGTTCAATACTGCTACCCTGATTAAAACTTCCGCTTGCCATAATGATTTTATCCTCATATCCGTCCATATCGCTTGCTTCTAAAACTGAATCGCTATCAATGGCGCTTGCAAATTGAATTGCACGAGTGAAATTTATAAGTTTATTTTTATCATTAAATTTAATGCAACAAACAATGTCGCTTAACTTGTCCCCTAGTTTTGGAATCGTAATATAACCTAATTTGTTTAAGCAAGCGCTGGCAAGCACAACCACCTTTTTTGCCTGTGCCACAACGTGAGGAGCAACAAACACTCCCTCAAAAAATGCCTTATATCCTGGTTCGTACGAACCATTATCTACCCCAAGCGCAGGGCTCATCATTTTATATGAAATAAGTTCAATCAATTCAGATTTTCCAGCGATGTAGCCTCCCGTTGGCGCAATACCGCCTCCCATATTTTTAAGAAGTGAACCAACAACAAGGTCTGCTCCAACATCGGTCGGCTCCAATTCTTCCGTAAACTCGCCGTAGCAATTATCTACCACGATATATGCTTTAGTGAATTTTCTAACCTCTTTTATTACCCTTTCAATCTGTGAGATATTTAAAGCATTCCTAAGAGAATACCCGCGCGAACGTTGAATATAAATCATTTTTGGTGAGTATTTTTTTATTGCCTTTTGTATCTTTTTAATATCAAAATCGTTGTCCACTAAATCAACTTCTTCATATCTAATATTGTAATCTTTAAGCGAACCTACATCTCGCCCTTTTATTCCAAATAGGATGTTTTTAAGGGTGTCGTACGGTGTACCTGAAATACAAAGCATAGTGTCCCTAGGTCGTAGAATACCCAACAGAGTGTGGCTAATTGCTTCCGTTCCGCAACTAATAAGCGGAGAAACAAAAGCGGATTCAGTGTGAAAAATGTCTTTGAAAACGTCAGATATTTTCTCTTTGCCTATATCGTTATGCCCATAACCTGTGCTACCTATAAAATGAAATGCTTGCACCCTATTGCTATTAAACGCATTTAATACCTTTAATTGATTTTCAAACTCTATGCGTTCAATCTCTTTGAACTGCTCTTCACACTCTTTTTCGCAAGAATTAATTAAATCTAAAACTTTATTATTTATCTCTATCATCTAAAAACTCCCTTATTTTTTCTTCTGCCTTGCCTAATGTTAAAAGTTTTATGTTTGGAATCGTCTTTAAAAAAGTAAGTTGCCTTTTGCAATAATTTCTTGAGTGTTGCTTGATTAGTTCAACTGTCTTTTCCCTGCTAACCCTACCTTCAAAATAATCGAACCACTCCTTATACCCAATTGTGTTCATTGATTGCATATCGCGCGTTGCTCCAGCGCTAATCAATTTTTTAACTTCAGTTTCCAAACCACGATTGACCATATCATCAACGCGCTTATCAATTTTCTTATAAATTTTATCTCTATCTTCTATAATTCCAACGCATAAAACATCAAAATCTTTTAAAATTGACTCTCGTTTTTCCTCTTTTGTGCCAAATTTTTCAATTTCTAAATAACGAATTACTCGTTTTAAATTGTTTGGATGAACTGTGTTCGCTTTCTCTGCGTTAATCTCTTTTAGTATATTCCATACTTTAATATTACCCTTCTCTTTTGCTAATTTTTCACATTCTTTTCTAAAATCTTCGTGACCTACCGCGTTTGAAAAGTTGTAACCTTCAATTAGCGCTTTGATATATAACCCTGTTCCCCCAACAATAAAAGGAATATGACCCCTATTAATGATTTCTTTTAAAGCATCGTCACATTTTGATACAAACTCGCTAACATTGAAAGTTTGATTAAAATCTAAAATATCAATTAAATGGTGCGAAACATTAGACATTTCTTCGCGTGTTGCTTTTGCACTGCCAATGTCTAACCCCTTATATATTTGCACACTATCAGCAGAAATAATCTCGCCTGAATAATCCTTACATAATTTAAGTGCAAGTGCGCTCTTTCCACTGCCCGTTAGCCCGGTTATAATTACAATTTTTTTCATATTAAACAATTCGCTTAAACCACTTTTCAATTTGTACGCGTGATATGACAGTTACAACCGGTCTACCGTGCGGACAAAGCAAAACAGGATGATTTATATCTAAATTTTTAAGTAATTCTTTAATTTCCATTTCTGTTAATTTCATACCCGATTTTACACTCGCCTTGCACGCTTTTTGCATTAAATAATGTTTAATTTCATTATTCATACTTGGTCGCAAATTTTTCATATCGTGAATTAAATCGTCAACAAAATTTTTTAAATTGATGTCCTTTAACTGCATAGGAATTGAATTTATAACTATTTTAGTGTCTGAAAATCTCTCAATATCAAAACCTAGATTATATAAATCATCCTTTAGTTCCATAATGAAATCAACTTCAATTGAGGACATACTTTGGACATATGGCACAAGTAAATCTTGCACAATCAATTCTCTATTTTCAATCATACGCGTTAGTTTATCATAGTTTAAGCGCTCGTGACCTGCGTGAAAGTCAACAAGCAACATTTTATCGTTTTTTTCAAGCACTAAAAATTCATTAAACAATTCTCCCACAATTTTATAATCTAAGAAATCTTCAACGTTGGTGTACCCGGCACTATTACTAATATTTTTCTTTTCTTCGCTTTCTTTCAAAATAAACTGATTAGAATTTGAATTTTCATCAAATTTAGGTACTTCAATATTTTGCTTTAGCGATAAAATTTGAGGCTCGCTAACAGGTGTTGAATAAATTTCGCTACCCTCATCTAAGTGAGTTTTCAGGTCAAAAATTGTTATAGGAGTGTACTCCTCTGGCTTCAAATTTACATCGCCATTTATTGAACTTATTGTGTTAGGTTCAATTGTTACTTCGCCTATACTATCTTCATTTGCATTAATCAACGGATTTGAAGATAATGGTTTTTCACTGCTCATAGGATTAAGCGAGCGATACACTGTACTTCTAACCGCAGAATAAACTAAATCGTAAATTTTGCTAGGAGATGAAAATTTGACGTTTAGTTTGCTTGGATGAACGTTTACATCAACCTCAACGTTTGGAATGGTTAGATTGAGAACGTAGAACGGAAATTGACGCGTCATCAAATAATCGGCTTGCGCCATATAAACCGCTTTTGACACAATTTCATCAATAACATAACGTGAATTAATCATTAATGTTTGGTAAGTTGTGTTAGGGCGCGAAAAACCGATTTTTGAAACATAACCACTCACTGTTATATTGCCGTCTGTTTTTTCTATATATATTATATTTTGTGTTATTTCATCGCCATATACACAATTTATTGCGTCAAGAAGTGTTTTGCCTTTTGTTGAATAAATTGTTTTATCGTCGGCAATATACCTAAATTCAATTGTTGGATTTGCTAGAATATATCGTGCTACAATGTTCGTAATTTGACTTTCTTCTAATTTTGGCTTTCTTAAAAATTTGCGCCTTGCTGGAGTGTTATAAAACAAATTTAACACGGTTATTTTTGTTCCATTTCCTGCCACACTCGGCTCAATTTCACCAAATTTACCGCCGTTTACTTCTAAAGTGTAGGCACAATCGTTATTCTCTGTTTTTGTTATAATGCTAGTTTGGCTCACGTTCGAAATGCTAGCAAGTGCCTCTCCTCTAAAGCCTAAAGTTGAAATACTATCTAAATCTTCAAGAGAACTAATTTTGCTAGTTGCGTGTGGCAAAAATGCCTTTTTTATATCGTCAAAATCAATACCCTTTCCGTTATCTTTGACTATTATTTGGTCAATTCCACCATTTTTTATTTCAATAGTGATTTTATTGGCCCCTGCGTCAAGCGAATTATCTATAAGTTCTTTTACGATTGAAAAAGGACTTTCGACTACCTCTCCCGCCGAAATTCGATTGATTATCATACTATCTAAAATATTAATTGCCATAGCACCCTTTTAAAAGACTTTATTTTTTTATAAATTTGTTAAAAATTTTAAATTTTAATTTTTTGTTGATACTATTCTCTAAGATTTAGTTTTTGTTAACTTTATTACCGCTTATATCTGTTAATTTTTCATATTTAATTAATTTTTAAATACTATTTTTTATAAACCTATTAATACTAAGTATAAAACAAATTTTACTTAACTAATTCAATTAAATGAGATAAAGTTTCAAACGCGCTTATAGGTGACATTTTATTTATATCTATTTCTTTTAAAATGTTTACAATTTCAGAATTAGAGTTGCTAGATTCAAGGTTTTTGTCTTTATTCTCAGTAAGTTCAGATAACAACTCTTTTGCTCTATCGATAACGGACTTTGGAAGCCCTGCAAGCCCTGCCACTTCAATACCATAACTTTTTGTTGCACTGCCTCGCATAATACGGCGTAAGAACACCAATCTTCCTCCAACCTCTTTAATTGAAATGCAATAGTTTTTAACACCATCCAATTTGCCCTCTAATTGCATCAATTCGTGATAGTGAGTGGCAAATAAGGTTTTTGCCTTCAAGTGTTTTGATAAATACTCAATAACCGACCAAGCAATTGAAAGCCCGTCATACGTGCTTGTTCCTCTTCCAACTTCGTCTAAAATAATTAAACTATTGTTAGTGGCGTAGTTTAAAATATTGGATACTTCAATCATTTCAACCATAAAAGTTGACTGACCAACTGCCAAATCGTCGCTAGCACCAATACGTGTGAAAATTCTATCAACAATTCCAATTTTTGCCGACCTTGCTGGCACAAAACTTCCAATATGCGCCATATATGTTATAAGCGCAACTTGGCGCATATATGTTGATTTTCCTGCCATATTAGGTCCGGTTAAAATCATAGTGCGGTCGTCTGAATCATTTAGAGTGCAATCATTTGGAATAAAGTCGGCATTTTTTAATAATTTTTCAACCACAGGATGCCTTCCAGCAACAATTTGAATGTCGCGCGTGTTTAACATATTTGGACGAACATAATCATTAGTTACAGCCACACTAGAAAGCGAATAAATGCAATCAGCAGTTGAAATTGCGCTTGCGATACGTTGCAAAACAAGAGTGTTTTGTTTTAATTGCTCTTTTATTCCATTATAAATTTGTTCTTCCAATTTTAATGCGTTTTCGTGACTATTCAATATTTTTTCTTCATAATTTTTTAGTTGTTCGGTTATATATCTCTCATTATTTGAAACGGTCTGCTTTCTAATGTAATTAAATGGAACATACTCAGTCATAGACTTATTGACTTCGATATAATAGCCATAAACTTTGTTGTAACCAATTTTTAAGTTTTTAATGCCTGTTGTTTGGCGCTCACTTTCTTGCATATTAATAATGTCGCGCTCAACTGTATCTTTCATATGACGCTGTTCGTCAAGGTCTGAATTGAACCCGTCTTTAATGTAATCTCCGTCCTTTAATATGGCAGGAGGATTTTCTTTAATTGCGCTTAAAATCAGGTTTGATAGTGCAGTTGTGTCCACTAATGCGTCCGCTAAATTTATCAAATCTTTTTGATTAGAATTTATTAGTGCTGTTTTAACCTTTGGTGCATTTTCTAATGAATATGCAAGCGCTAAGCAGTCTTTTGGCATAACATTGCCATAAGAAATTTTTCCAACAATACGCTCGATATCTTGGATTTGGTCTAGCGCTAATTTTAATTCGGTCATAATAGCAGGATTTTTAACAAGAGATTCAATCATATCTTGACGTTTTTCAATTTCAGACTTATTTTGAAGAGGTAGCCTTATCCAAGATCGAAGAAGGCGCGCTCCACCTGCTGTGCAAGTGTTATCTAGCACCCAAAGAAGTGTTGCATATTTGCTACCATCACGCATAGACGCTTCAATCTCTAAGTTTCGCCTTGTGTTAGTGTCCAGATACATAAATTGGTCATCTTTTATAAGCCTTGGCATACGCATATGCATTAAATCACGCATTTGCGTTTCTTTAAAATATTCTAAAAGCGCACCAAGCGCAATCACACAATTTGTGCTGTCAAAATCATATCCGTGCAAAGAATTTAACGAATATTGTTTTAATAAAATTCGCTCTGCGTTAGAATAAGAAAAAGCCCAATCGTAATACAAATTCAATTTAAAATTGTTGCGTTCAATGCAAGGAATGTCTCTTTCAATGTCTATAACTTCATTATTGCATATAATCTCGCTTGGCATTATTCTAACAATTTGGTCGTTTATGTAACTAGCAACGTTTTTTCCGTTATACTCGCCCACTGCTATCTCGCCCGTAGATAAATCGGCATAGGCATAAGAAACTTCATTTCTTGTTTTATATACGCACATCATATATGAATTGGCGCGTTCAGTTAGCATTGAAGAATCAATAAGTGTTCCAGGAGTTATAACGCGCACAACTTCACGTTGCACTATTTTATCAACAATGTTAGGAGTTTGCTCACAAATTGCAACCTTATAACCCTTTTTAACCAATTTTTCTGCGTAACTTTCATAACTATGATATGGAACTCCGCACATAGGTGCGCGCTCTTCTAGTCCGCAACTTTTTCCGGTTAAAGTTAAATCTAACTCCTTACTTCCAACAATTGCGTCCTCACAAAACATCTCATAAAAGTCGCCTAATCTAAAAAAGATTATGCAATCGCGATACTGCTCTTTAATTGCATAATATTGCCTTAATACGGCGGATTCAGTTTTGTCTTTTTTTGTGTTTTTTATCATTTGATTACTCCAGAAAGTTTGTGATTTCTAATATCTTCCACTCTAACGCGCGCAAAATAATTTTGATTGGTGTACTTATAATTTGGAATGTAAATTTCTTTTCCTCCGTCAGTTATTCCAACTGCAACACCGTGCTCTAATCTTATCAAACAATCATAAGTCTTTTTAAAATACTTCTTTGTTTGGTCCTTTTGAATGAGTTTTTGAAGGCGTAAAAGTTTATTAATGCGCTTATTTTTAATATCATCCGGCACTTGGTCTAAGAAAGTTGACGCAGGAGTTCCACTTCTTGGCGAATACATAAACGCAAAAACTTGGTCATACTTAACCTTTTTTAAGAGTTTTAAAGTTAGATTAAAATCTTTTTCGGTTTCGCCTGGAAATCCTACAATAATATCTGTTGAAAGCGCGATATTCGGAATCGCGCGTTTTAACTTTTTGATTATATTTTTATAATGCTTAATATCATAATGCCTATTCATTTTGGCAAGTATTGCACTGCTACCCGATTGCACAGGAAGATGCAATGCTTTTGCAATTTTAGTTTCAGTTTTCATTACTTGAATTACATCGTCATTAAAATCCATAGGATGAGAAGTCATAAATTTAATTTTAAAGTCGCCTTCAATTTGGCAAAGAGATTTTAGTAGTTTTGCAAAACTTGTTTTTTCTTTTAAATCTTTTCCATATGAATTTACGTTTTGACCAAGCAATGTAATATATTTATACCCTTCATTTTGCACAAGGTTGCGCACTTCTTCATATATTTCGCGCTGAGGTCTACTCATCTCGCGACCTCTAACATATGGCACAATGCAATACGTGCAAAATTTATCGCAACCATAGATTATGTTTACGTACGCGTTCACTTTATCATCACGAATGCAACGACCGCCGTCCATATCTCCTGTTGGCTTGTCCACAATATCATAAATTCGCTTGCCGGTTTCTGCAAACTTTTTTAAGTACTCACCAAGCATATTAATGTTATGCGTTCCAATAACAATATCAACAAAAGGTAGACGAGTTTTTAAATTGTATTTTCCATTTTTTTGCTGAGGCATACAACCGCATACTACAATAACCTTGCTTGGATCTTTTTGCTTTGACTTTTTAAGCGCTGCGATATTATTATATGCTCTATCTTCTGCTCCCTCGCGAATGCAACAAGTGTTAAACACAATAATGTTTGCTTTATCTATATCGTCCGTTTCAAGCATTCCTAAGCAAGATAAAATACCACGAATTTTTTCAGATTCGTGCACATTCATTTGGCATCCATACGTTACAACGTGATACAACTTATTCTCAAAATTACTCATTTTTATATTATAATATAAAATAGGACATTTTTCAACTAAATTTTGCGGATTTTCCCATAAAATATGCGTTTTTGCAAATAATAAAAAAGGTGAAAGAGAAAAAAACGACGAAAAAACATATATTAAAGAAAGTGATACTTGTAATTTGCTTATTTATAAGTGTGTTTTTTGTGAGTGCGGGAATTGTTGTTGGAGTTGTTTATAATAAATACAAATTGGATGTTGACGCACTAACAACTTTAAACAATGGTGTGAAAGTTTACTCGTTAAATGGCGAGCAAACTTCTCTTTGCAACACAAATCGCTCTATTGTTGAGATTGAGTCGCTTCCAGAATATGTTTTAAACGCGTTTATAGACACGGAAGATAAGCGCTTCTACTCTCACTCTGGTTTTGATATTCTGCGCATAGTAAAAGCGAGTTTTGTAAACATAAAAAACGGGTCCAAATCGCAAGGTGCGTCCACAATAAGCCAGCAACTTATTAAAAATGCACTTTTAACCAATGAAAAAACGTATTCGCGAAAAATAAAAGAATTAGTTCTAGCGCATAAAATGGAAAAAATGTTTAATAAAGACGAAATTTTAGAAATGTATTTAAACACAATCTATTTTGGTTCGAATGCCTACGGAATTGAAAACGCTAGCCAAATTTATTTTAATAAATCAGCAAAGGACTTAACGTTAAACGAAACTTGTGCCTTAGCCGGTATAATTAAGTCCCCTGCCAAATACTCTCCTAGAACGAACATTGAAAACTGCATTGAAAGGAAAAATTTGGTGGCAAAATTTATGCTTGACGCGGGCGACATAACCGAAAATGAGTATAATGAAGTGATTAATTCTGATATAGTTGTGGTAGATAACAGTGAATTTGATTTTAGTTATGAAGAAGAGGCAATTATTGAGGCTTGCAGACTTCTAAATTTAACCGAACGCGAACTTATCAATAAAGAATATGAGATTATAACGTTTAAAGATAATGAATTGCAAAAACAAGTTATTGAGGCAAATAATTCGGTTATTAGTGATAGCAAGAGTGCCACAAATTCAAATCTTGATAGCGTTACAATTCTAACTAATTTGGATGGTCATATTCAAGCATATTATGTTAATAGCCCATATAATTTACACAATATGAAACGTCAACCTGCGTCCACACTTAAACCACTTGCTGTGTATTTACCTTGTATAATACACAATATATTGGCACCTGCAACTCAAATTCTAGATGATCCAATCGATTATAATGGTTATTCTCCAAATAATGCTGACAACAAATTTAGAGGTTATATTTCAACTCGTGAGGCGGTAAGTACGTCATTAAATATTCCAGCCGTGAAAGCGCTAGACTATGTTGGCACGTTGAAAGCAAAAGAAACTTTATCTAACTTAGGAATTAATATCGATGATTCAGACCTAAATTTAAGCCTTGCCCTTGGAAGCACAAAAAATGGAGTTAGTTTGATTGATTTGCTCACTGCTTATGTAACTATTGCAAACTATGGAACTTACCGCCCTCTCTCATTTGTTAGTAAAATTTTAGATAAAGATAAAAACGTGATATATTCGCACGAAGACTACTCAAACAAGGTTTTTTCAGATGAGGATTGTTTTTTACTAACAGATATGTTAAAAGACACGGCAAAAACAGGCAGTGCAAAGCGGTTAAATTCATTAAATATGCCTATTGCTAGCAAAACGGGAACTGCATCAAACGGCGAAAAAAACACTGATTTATATAATGTTTCCTACACCACTGAGCACGCGTTAATAAGTTGGATTTCGAATATTAAAGATAATAGTCTACCAAAAAACTTGAGAAGTTCGGTTGAGGCAACTGAGATTAATAAGCAAATTCTCTCTTCAATATATGAGTTAAATAAACCAAAAGATTTTGTTATCCCTGAAAATGTAAAATTAATGCCGTATGATAGAGTTGAAGCGGAAAATAATCATAGAATTGTTTCTCCTAGTTCGAATTTGGAAAGATACATTACGTACGACTTTTTTAAGTTAGCGAATCCACCTAAAGAAAACAATATTAATAACAATATTGGTCTAACTTCAGAACTTAGTAAATCAGGCGCGAAAATTAGTTTTACAGCACTAAAAACAAAAGAATATACTGTTATAAAACGAACAGATAAAGATGAAATATTATCTCAAATTAAAGATGTTTCAAAAGTTATAGAACTAACAGATAAAGACGTGTTTAACTTTGAAGAAATTACATATATTGTGAAATCTGATGATTTATGCGAGGAAATAACAATTCGCCCTAAAGATTATCTAATAAATTTATTAAATAATGAAATACTTAATGGAAAAAGAAAATGGTATGTTTAACTTTTAGTGTAACTATAATTTAACCATTTTCTTTTTACATATTTAAATTTTTAATTTATAATTAAATTTTCTTTATTTGAATATTTATAATTAAATTTTTATAGTTTATTATATTTGCATTTTCTTATTTTGTATTTTTATAATAGTTTTTTACGATTTATCTTAAATAGAAAAACAAAATAATTAATATATTTATTCAACTGTAACACTTTTGGCGAGATTTCTAGGCATATCTGGATTTCTGTTGTTTAAAAGAGCAATGTCGTAGCACAAAAGTTGGAAAGGAATTATCGCAAAAATTGGTGTGTAACAATCGTTTTGTCTATTAATGTAATCTTCCATTTGAATAACCTCTCCCCCACGCGAAGATATTTCATTAATAGCGTTTTTTAGTTTATCTTTATCTTCACTTGTGTTCAAAGATAGCACAATCGTGCCTTTATCTATAAGTGACAATGTTCCGTGCTTTAACTCGCCTGAATACATTGGAATTGTGTAAACATAGTCAATCTCTCTAATTTTTAAACTTGCCTCTAATATTGTTAAAAAGTCAACATCTTTTGCAATTATAATCAATTTGTCAATATCTTTTAGTTTTGTTGCAAGTTTTCCTAAATTTAGGTTATTTATATATTTTTTTAGCGAATTTGTGAAGTTTTCAATATCAAGTGAATAATTGCTGTTTTTAAGTTTGTTAAAAATATATGCAAACGTAAAAACTTGCGTGCAATATGTTTTAGTGCTGGCAACAGCCAATTCTTTACCTGCCTCGGTTACTATTAAGAAACTAGCAAAACGCGTTATACTACTTTTCACTTCATTTGTTATAATTAAAATTTTACCTTTAAATTTACTAATCTCATCCGCCACCTTAATGCAGTCTGCTGTTTCCCCACTTTGACTAACTATTATATGCAAATGATTTTTCTTTATTTTTTTATTTACTTTATAGTTTGAGGCTAAAACGCTATTTGTTTCAAATCCTATGCTATGCAGTAACTGTTCGCCAATTAAACACGAATGATATGCCGTTCCGCAACCTAAAAACGTAATTTTCTTAACGTGCCTAAATGGTTTTAATACATCTATTGACTTTAAATAGTTGTACGTATTTAATATCGCATTAGGCGTTTCTAAAATCTCCTTTTGCATATAGTGGCTGTATTCCCCAAGATTAAGTGTCTTTATACAATTTACGTGCTCGCCATACTCAATTGTTGTGTTGTAGCAAGGAATTATTTTACTATTGCTTATCTTTATAATGTCGCCGTCGCGCAACGTGTAATAGTCACCCGTATTTAGGCTTGATAGGTCACTTGAAATATATATTCCCTCATCGCTTACCACAAGATTTAGCGGATTAAATCTTTTTGTTAAAAATATGTCGCCATTTTTATAGCCGATGATAAGAGCAAAACTTCCTTCTAAAATATCATACATCTCTTTTATTCGTGATTCTATCTCTCCGTCTAAACTATCTAATAAGTTTGCAATCACTTCGCTATCAGTATCCGAATAAAACTTATATCCTTTATTTATGAGGTCTTTTTTTATCTCATCCGAATTTGTTATGATTCCGTTATGTACTAGGCTTATATCTTTGCTACTAGATATGTGCGGGTGCGTGTTAGATAAATTTACTTCGCCATTTGTTGCCCACCTGGTGTGAGCGAAAGCAATATGCGGTGCCTTTTTTATTTTTTCAATGCTAGGTGTTAGATTTTCAAGTGTTCCAACCGCTTTTATAATATTGAATTTATTTGTGTAGTACGCAATTCCACACGAATCATACCCTCTATATTGCAACAACTTTAATCCTAAAAAAACTTCATTTAAAGCATTTTTATTTCCAATATAACCATATATTCCGCACATACTTATCTCCTTATTAATCTGCGAATTTTTTCGCTGTAACTTTTGCTAGGCTTTGAAAGAATAATTTCGACACTCGGCTTTTCTTCCAAGAGATTAAAGTCTAGTTTTAAATTATTAATTAGAAAATCACTATTTTTGTTTATTTTAGTGTTAGGGCAATTCTTTTCAAATATCTCGTAGCACAATTCGTAATGAGTGCACCCAAGCACTAATTCATTCAAATTATCTAACTTGAATCTTTTAATATGTGATTTTATTATTCTATTTAATGCCGGTTTATTAAAAATATGCTGTTCAATTTTCGTTGCAAGGTTTACATCGGGGATGATTTTATGATTTGTTAGCACAGACTTTGTTAAAGGCGTTGCTAAATACGTTTTGTCTAAACTAAATGGCATAACATACACATTTTCGCCCCTACATTCGCAAATTACGCTTGAAAGTGTGTTGCAAGCGATGATTATTGCATCCACCTTATATGAATTTTTTAAAACGTCTATAATTTCTTTCGCCCTTTTTAATAAAAAACGTTTACTCTTTTTCCCGTATGGCATATTCAAATTGTCAGCAAAATATATGTAATTATAATAAGGATATTTTTCAATAAGTTCAGATAAAACACTAGTTCCGCCTATTCCACTATCCACAACTGCTATAGTTGTCTTTAATTTATTTAACATATAATAATGTATGATTTTATAAAAATATTGTGAAAGCACTTGCATTTTTTGTTTATATTTGTTATAATCACACACATATGGAGGTTTAAATGGCAAATATTAAGTCAGCAAAAAAGCGCATAGAAGTCATTGAAAGGCAAACCTTAGAAAATAAAGCATATAAATCTAAAATAGCAACATATGTTAAAAAATATAAATCTGCGGTTGACAATGGCGAAAAAAATGCAAGCGAACTTCTTAGCGAAACTTTTTCATTAATTGATTCAGCAGTTTCAAAGGGAATTTTGCAAAAAGCAACAGCAAATAGAAAGAAATCAAGATTAAGCGCTTATAAATCTAGTAAATAATTAAAAAATTGAAAAAACGCATATTTACTTATGCGTTTTTTGTTTATATTATTAATTTTGTTTATATGTTATTTCTAGCCTATTAGTTTTTGTTTGTGTGTTATTTATACCTTATTTGTTTTTATTTAAACATTATTTTTATTTTATTTGTTTTTTCTTATGTGATATTATCGGAAGGATTTGTCTGGAAGCGCTCAAGCAAAGCGCGAGTGGTTACAAGCAAATCCGATGTTAATTCAAACGTAATGCCACAATTTATTGTGGTGTTTATGAAATAAACATAAAATTTTGCGTTAGTAAAATTTTAACATTACATAGTTTATATTTCTATCGTATTTTGGTTATTTATTTTTGACTATTCATTATTTTCTATTTTATTTAATTTAAACTAACTAATGACTAAGTTAAATGACGTGGATTATACTTTTATTAGTTTTAAGCCATTTTTCTGCCACTTTATAGTCTGGCATCATAGAGGAAACGCGCGCATAAAACTTTGCGCTGTGATTTTTTTCAATAGTGTGAGATAGTTCGTGAATTATGATGTAGTCTATCACTTTTATTGGGCACATTATGAGTTTATATGTGAAGTTGATTGTGTTTTTATACCCGCACGAACCCCACCTGGTTGTTGACGAGCGAATGCTAACACTTTTATATTTTAAATTGAAATAGTCCGCAATTTCTTTTGTGCGATCTGATAAATATTTTTTAGCAAATTTCATTAAATATGCTTTTAATTTTGCGTGTGCATTATCTTTTGGAATATAAATGCAATTGTCTACCTTTTTCACTCTTCCACTTTCTATTAATATAATTTTAAACTCGTCGCCCAACAAAGAAATATGTTCGTTTGAGCCGTCTAATTTTAGTGACGGCCGGTTGTTTTTAATTAGTTCAGTGCGCTTTTTTATAATCCAATTTGCTTTTTGGTTGATAAAATTACATATGCTTTTTTCTGAAACATTTTTAGGAGCGCGAACTATCAACTCTCCCGCATCGTTTATAATTATTGCGATTGTTTTTCTTGCGCACAATACAATTCTAGTTGGCATAAGAAGTGCATTGAGAACGTGCGATTTAATTAAATTTAAGTCTAATTTATTTGTTTTTGTGGTGTTCATAAGGTCTATTATAAACGTTTATAAAAATAATTGCAACCATTTAAAACACCAATTCAAAAAGCGCATTTTTTGGACTAATTTCGCCTGACTTTATCTTATAGTCTAAATCGACGTATTTTCTATACAAATTGATATAAAATTTAATACCATTTTTCTTAACATTTTGCCTTGCCACTTTTATTGCATAAGGTTTTATATTTAAAATTTTAGATAGTTCCTCATCATTTTTAGATATAGAAATATAAAACATTCGCCTAAAATATCTGCCCATATACGAATAAATTTCCTGCACAGATTGCGATTTTAACATATTAGTGACCATTTTTTGATATGATGATAAGTCCTTGTTGTCTATGGCATTGGTGAGCATATAAATAACATATTCTTGCGACTCACTAACAAGGTTTGTTACAATATCTAGTGTAATCACCTCATTATCTACTGCATATGTTGATAATTTTCCCAATTCGTTGACAATCTTTTGCATATCTGAATTAGTTGCATCAATCAAAAAATCTAACGCGCGATTTTCTATTGATAGATTGTATTTGTATAGATAATTCATCACATACTTTTGAATGTCCGCCCTATCTAATTTTCCGCAGTCAATAGTTTCAGCGGACTTTAAATTGTTTGCATTTACGCAAGCAACAATCGTGCTTATTTCATCAAAATTATATGAATTAAGAAATTTAACAACCTCACTGCTAGGATTTACTAACACAACCAATCTATAATCACTGCCAATTGGAAGAGTTGAAATCATAGCATCTATTTCATTTGGCTTTAATTTTTCCGCGTCAAGTTTAACAAAATTAAACTCATCAAAGTCTTTAACCAAATAGTTTTTTAATGTAATGATAGATTGACGGATTAAAAAAACATCTTCCCCTACAATGTTATATAGTGGCAATACGTTTTCTTTAAGTTTTTTATTCAATTCAATAAATTTCATATGCTAATTAACTTTTTGAATTTTTAAAAATATTTACAAATCTCAATTATATAAAAATGTTTTAAAATTTTAATTGCTTTTCAATGTTTTTATATGTGTTATGATTAATAAATACCCTCGTTTTTATTATATCATAAGTGCAACTAAAATTGCAAGTATTGGAAGAGTTATTATAACGCGGTATTCTCTCTTTGCCGTGCAAATTCTGCTTAAAATTAGAATTAAGAAGAAATAAACAAATAGTGCGAAGTATTGAATATCCACTGTTTCAAAGTTTGAAATTGGAAGTCCGCCTAAAACTGCGGTAGTCAAATTAATAAAATCAAATATTGGATTAACTACAATCATAAGATATTTTAAAAATGGAAAGACAAGCGATATGATTGACACAACAAATAAAATCGTAAAACCAAACGTAAATATAGGAATAAGTATAATATTTGCAAAAAGCGAGATAACGTTTAAAGTTCTAAAAAAGTATGCCATTATAAATATTAGTGATATCGAAGTTGCCAAACTCATCGCCAGCCCATTTGCAAGCCAATTTGGCATTTTTGCTTTGATGAGTGCTAATTTAATAGGTTTAAATAGCAAAGTTATTCCTAAAACGCACGAAAAACTCATAAGAAAACTTACATCAAACATAACAAGCGGATTAACTAAAAATAGAATGCATCCAGCAAGAGATATTGACGAAAGTGCGTCATATTCACGTGAAACGCGCTTTGAAAATAGTAAACACACAGCCATAATGCACGCGCGCAGTACTGAAACAGAAAAATCACAAATGTACGCATAGAAAAATGCTAGAATTGCAACAACTATCAGTTCAATCCACCCTTCTTTTTTAAAAAATTTAAAAATTGCGCAGATTATACTTACAATTATTCCAACGTGCAAACCTGAAACTGCCAACAAATGCGCCACACCCGACAATCTAAATGAGGCATATTGGTCGTTAAACAATTGTGCTTTATCTCCAAATAGCGAAGAATATGCAATTTCAATATTTTCGTTAGACAGCACTCCGTCAAAATTGTCCTTTATTTTTTCTTTTATTAATTCACTTAGAGTGTTGTCAACTTCTCCAAAAGTTATGTTTTGATAACTCACTGTTGCTGAATATTTTAAGTTTTTGTAATACATATTTGCGTTAGGTGTAGCATAGAAAAATAGGTCAGATTTGTATGTATTAATTGGTGCAAACGTTATTTCCCGCCCTATTTCAACTTGTTCGAATAGTCCGCTGTTATCGTAAATATAGATAATCATATTTGAATCAATGCTTTCGTCATCGAACTCAACGCTATCAACGTGAGCGGTTATTCTTCCATCTATCGGTTTTGAAACGTTGTAAATCCTAGCTGTAATTTCGGTTGGAGACATTTCTGGCGCGCTGTTAAAGTTATTGATACTTACATAATAAGCGGACAAGCCCACCACAAAGGAAACAAACGGAACAAAGAAATATTTTGCCTTTTTCTTTAATATTGACAAAACAATCAAAAACGATGAAACAAATATAACTAAAAGACAGCAAGTTAAAGTGTTACGCGTTATAAAAAATGCAAACAAACTTCCTAAAGATAGGAATGAAAAAATCAAAAATAATGGTCTATAATTGAACCAACGCGACTTCATTTTTTCAATTATAACACAAAATTTTTAAAATTTTAACAAAATACACTTGAAAATTCTAAAAAAATGTGATATAAATATATAGTTATATTTGAATTTAATCAATTTTAACTTTAAAAGAAAATAATTGTTTAATAAATTTATCTAATTGTTTGGATTTTGAAACTAAATGATTAATTAACAAAAAAAGATAAAGATATTAACAAGAAGAAAATAAAAGAAGTTCCTCTTGAGATTAATTTCTAATTTAAATTGTTACTAAAATATGAAGTTTAACTTTTAATTTGTGTTTATTATAAATTAGGTCATAACTTTACATAAATTTCTCAAATATAATTTTAATTTATTACTATAAAACAAAGTTACGTATTAAATTAATATGCCCTTATAGTCTAGCGGTTAGGACGCGACCCTCTCACGGTTGAGACTGGGGTTCGATTCCCCATAAGGGTACCAAATAAAAATCCGAACAGAGTAAGTTCGGATTTTTTTATTTTTAACTTTTAGTTTTGTTTTTCTGTTTTTTATAGATATCTTTATAAAATATTTTAATCTCCATAAATATATTGTAATTATTATAAAATGTTGGAAATTTTTTTTATTTTTGATTTTGTTTTTCTCTTTTGTACTGCAATCATTATAAAACTTCGCTTTTTTTAGGTATTATTTAAATTTTATTAAACAAATATTAAATAAATAATGAGTATAAAGATTTTAGTGCAATTTTTTAGTTTAATTAATCGTCGATGTATTTTTTAATTGCTGGATAGTCTTTTATAATTTTATAATATCTATGCTTTTTAACAAGCCCGTCAATCATAAGATATAAACCTATTCCTAAGATTATGACTCCTACGCAAATGCCAATTAGTCCATTATAAAACGCAGAATTCTCGACATTTGAAAATGATAAAAGCGCGATTTGTGTTAAAACTAAGTTGTTAAAAGCAGTGGCAAAGTTTGTTAATTTATACTCTTTAATAAGCATTGTTTTACCCTTAGTTTTGCAAACACCTACTATTGAAATTGCTATACTGTACGTTGCAAACGTGGCGATTGCTATTGCGATAATCATATTGTATTCAAAATTTGACGGGTAGTAAATTGAAAATACTGAGTAAACTATATAAAACACACTTGAGATTGCGAGCACCACTCCACCGCGAATGTATGCGTGAATATCTTTAATATTTTCCTTATTTTTTCTAAGCCCACTACTGCAATTATTTTTAACGTAGCCTATAAATAAACTGTAAATTGCGATAGCAATAAGGAACCACGAGTTAAAATAAACACCAACTAAAATTTTGAATAGAAAATAGAACAAGTTTTTAAAAAATGCCAACTTGCCATACACAATTATTTTCTTCTCTTCTGGAATACTTTTAAATTTTTTAATTAAGTTCCTCATATTTACGTTTTTAGTTTATTAAATTATAAAAAATCCTAAAATAAGCATTTTAATTATAACATAAAAAATAAAATTATCAAGAGAAAACGATAAAAAATGCTAAAAAATCAAAAAATTTTGTTTATTTTTAATATTTTTATGATTTAACTCTAATTGTATTTTTTCTATTTCACATTAAAAATTTATGAATTAGATATATATTATTATATTAAAAAGACGCGCAGAATACAATCTGCTCGTCAAAATTAGACATTAATATTGTTTTCCAAAATACACTCTATATTTGCTAGGTTTATTGCAATATACACAACATTTCGTGCTGTCATATGAGTGAATAACGCGTGTTTTAATAGTTGTTTTTTGCTTGATTTCAGTTTCGCACGCACTATTACCACAATGGTATGCAAGCACAACTTTTCCGTTGTTCACTTCATCTACAAGTGTGTTGAAATCATTAGTTTCAACTATCGCATTGTTTAAATTGTCTTGCGCTTGTTTTAGCATATTAGATTGAATGTCTTTTAAAAGCGCTTTAACTTCTTTTTGAATATTAGATAGATTTAATTGCACTTTTTCGTGAGTGTCGCGCCTAACAGCGGTCGCAACACCCGCTTCAATATCTCGTGGACCAATCTCGAGGCGCAAAGGAACACCCTTCATTTCATACTCATTGAATTTCCAACCTGGAGTGTTATCTGAATTATCAATTTTAACACGGATTTTGCTTGAATTTAATTTTTTACAAACCTCATTGCACTTTTCAACTACACCTTCGACCTTGCTTGCAACAGGAATGATAACAACTTGAATAGGCGCTATATTTGGTGGAAGCCTCAAGCCTCTTTCATCACCGTGAACCATAACAAGCGCACCAATTAACCTTGTGCTTACACCCCAACTTGTTGAATATCCGTATTCTAGTTCTCCGTTTTTATTTAGGAATCGAATGTTGCTAGCTTTGGCAAAATTTTGACCAAGGTTGTGAGAAGTGCCCGCTTGCAAGCATTTTCCGTCTTTCATAATTGCTTCCATACCATAGGTTGCAACAGCACCTGCAAACTTTTCGTTTTCAGTTTTTCTTCCTTGAAGTGTGGGAATTGCCATAAGGTTTTTAAGGCAATCAACGTAAACTTTTAGCATTTCTTTAACATCTTTTTCAGCGTCTACCATACTTGCTTGCACAGTGTGACCCTCTTGCCATAAAAATTCACTAGTGCGAAGGAAAGGACGAGTGGTTTTTTCCCACCTCATAACATTGCACCATTGATTCATTTTTACAGGCAAATCGCGGTAAGATTTAATCCATTTGGCATACATTTCACATATAATTGTTTCACTTGTTGGACGAATTATGAGTTTTTCATTCAATTCTTCCCCGCCAGCATATGTTACAACTGCCACTTCTGGCGCAAAACCTTCCACGTGTTCTGCTTCTCTTTTTAAATAACTTTCAGGGATTAGCATAGGAAAATATGCATTTTGAACACCACGTTTTTTAAATTCTTTATCTAAATAACTTTTAATTCCTTCCCAAATAGCATAACCATAAGGCTTTATGACCATTGTGCCTTTCACAGGACCATAATCCACCATATCCGTTTTTAAAATGACGTCAGTATACCACTGCGCAAAATCTGTGACAATATCTGCCAATTCGTTTACAAATTGCTTATTCTTGCTCATTTTCATCATCTCCTGTGTTTGATTTTTCCATTTTTTCTTTAATCATTACAATTTTGCCCTTTGCCTTTTCTAATTCTTTTATGCAATTTTTGGCTAACTTGCAACCCTCTTCGTATAGTTTCAAACTTTCGTCCAAACTAACACCTTTATCTAAAAGTGCGCTAATTTCTTCCAATCTTTTTAAGTCCTTTTCAATCATCTATTCTCCTTATTCGTTACAACTGCTTTTAATTTTACGTCTGATAACGTAATGTTTAGTTTATCATTGATTTTAACATTATTATACGTTACAATTTCGTTGTTTTCATTGACAACATATGAATAGCCGGATTTTAATAATCTTGCAGGATTTAGTTTATCTAGTGTATTTAACAATATATCTACCCTATATCTAGTTTTATCAATATTATTTGAAACACATACATCCATATGATTTAAAATATCGTTGACGTGTAACAATTCATCGTTTACCATTGAATTTATATTTCTATCTATGTTATTAATGTAATAATTTACGTCTGTTTGAAGATTGCTTAGTTTTTGAACAAACTTATTTTCAATGTTAATTTTCATATTTTCAACAAGACGTTTTAATTCCACACAATCATATGTCACAAGTTCTGCTGCGGCGCTTGGTGTTGGTGCACGTAAGTCTGCCACAAAATCTAAAATTGAATAGTCGGTTTCGTGCCCTACTGCGCTGATAATCGGTTTGTTACAAATATAAGCCACTCGCGCTAATTCTTCGTCATTAAATGGCATTAAATCTTCAATACTTCCGCCACCTCGCGCAACAATAATAACATCCACGTCGGACAAATTATCAAAATATGTTATTCCCGCTATAACGTCAGACACTGCAAATTTTCCCTGCACACTTGCGTCATACACATAGATATCAAGATTAGGATTTCGCCTTCTCGTTACATTTTTTATATCTTGCAACACCGCTCCCGTGGCGCTAGTAACCACTCCAATTGATGAAACAAATCTAGGAATTGGAATTTTATTGCTTTCATTAAACAAACCCTCTTTTTGAAGTTTCTCCTTTAGTTCAACAAATCGCTTATATAGTTCGCCCTGACCTGACAATTCAATTTTATAAGCATTAAATGAAAGTTTTCCGCCTTTTGGATAATATTTGACATTCCCACGAATTTGCACCATATCTCCAACTGAAAACTCTTGTTTTGCCCCAAACATAACGCAGTTTAGCAAACTTTCGTTATCTTTAAGTGTGAAGTATGCAATATTTCGAGAAATTGAAAAACTAGACAATTCGCCAGAAACAGTTATATCTTCCAGCACAATTTCATTGTCAATTAAATCTTTAATAATTTTATTAATTTGTGTAACTGTAAAGATTTTCAATTATTTTTCGCCTTTAATAATGTCCGCTAGCACTCCGTTAATAAATTTAGGACTTTTATCTGTTGAATATTTTTTTGCTAGGTTTACTGCCTCATTAACTATCACTTCTTTTGGATTTTCTTTAATGTATTTTAACTCAATTATTGCCACAACTAAAATTGCTAAGTCAACTTTAAATATTCTATCAATCGTGTACCCTTTTAATATTGAATTGATAGTTTCGCTAATTTCTGAATAGTGTTTGGCAAAATTATCTAGGATTTTTTTTGTAAACTCCAAACCCTTTTGATCAGAAACATTTAAAATTTCATCATCCTCATCATTGTTGAAAAACTTTGAATATATAGTTTTAAAAGCAAGTTCTCTTGCGTCCGTTCTCTTCATACGTTCTCCTTAAAAGAATTATATCACTAAATTTTAATTTTTTCATATTCTAAAACAAAAACTCTCTCGCTAAAGAGAGAAGTTTTTACGAAGGTTTCTTTACTGCATCCATAATGTGTACGTTGATTGCTTTTATTTTAATTGGTAGCAATGTGGTTAAACTATTTTTAATGTTTTGCTGAATTCTATAAACAACATCGTTAACTTCGCAGTCCGTTTCCACAACAACGTAGATATCAATTAAAACGCCAAGGTTTGTGTACTTTATCTTAACTCCCTTACCTATATTTCTATTAAATATTCGTTTAATTGATAAACGCGTGGGCTGATAAACATCAACAACACCTTGAATTTCCTTTGTGGCTAGGCTAACGATAGAAACCACCATATTTTTATTAATATATGTTTCATTTGAACCATTAATCTTTTTAATTTGTGCCATAATAATCCTTTTAAATAGATTTTACTCATTCGACAGTGATATTATAACACAAAATTTAATAATAATCAATTAAAATATTAGATATTATCTAAAGATTTTGCACTGACAAAGTATTTTCAGTTTACTATAATCATTTTTTATATAAGTAACTATATAGTTTGCTAGTTTTTTAGTCAGTTGTAACAATAATTAAAGAGATTAATCAAATACATTAATTATTTTAAACACTTTATTCAGACGGAATAATGATAATTTTATCTATTTCAACATTCATTTGAGTTGTTACAACTGAAGTTATTTGTGCCACTTCTGATTCGGTTAATTCTGATGCCTTGATGAAAACGTTGATGTTTGAATTAGAAGTTGTTATAACCACATCTTCAAAGCCCTTGCCACGAATAATTCCCTCTGTAACTAGTTCTTTTTCCATTTGTGTGATGAGTGCTAGTTTCTTCTCTTCTGCGTCTGCTTTTGATTCTTCACTTGCTGTTGCGCTTGCAATTATTTCATCGTAGTGTTGAATTTCTTGCAAACGTGTGTTTTCGCGGTCGGTTCTATAAGTACTATAAAAATTCGCGTTAGTTGTGCTAGTTGTGGTTGATAAATCGCTTGAAAGAGTGCTATTTAATGCAACGTTTACAAATCCTGTGACCAACAACAATGCTATCATAACTGATAAAATGACGATTTTTTTCTTTTTTGTTAATGTTTTCATATATCCTCCTATTCACTTGATAAAATTTCAATGTTACCATTGGTTATATCTATCACTGCTTCAACTGCCTCTAAAACTTTTAATTTTATTGCTGTGTTTTCAACTCCCTTAGCCGTGATTAAAACGCCTTTTATTTCTGGGAATTTGTCCAAAATAATGTTTGAATTGTCTACCGAAGCGGTATTCATATCGAGTGTGATTAAAACTTTCACATCGCTTACACCTCCAATATTTGATAAAATCTCTTGCAGTCGGGTTTCTAAGTTTTCTATATATGCGGTGACTGTCATTTCGGTTGAACTGCTTGAACTTGTCCCGCTTGAATTGTTGAAGTTTGACATATATATTAGCAACAACACTACAATAAATATTATGGCGATGTAGACTTCAATATGCTTAATTTTTTTAAGTTTTTCTAAAAATTTGAAGCCTGATTTTTTTTCGTTATCACTCATAGAATATTATCACCTCGTCTGTTAGATTAGTAATCTCTTTAATAGTTTCAGCAATGAATTCATACCTATTATTATGCATTTCAATATTTGAACTTGTCATATTTTTTAAATTTACTTCGCAAGAATTTAAAGACAATTCATTAGAATTTATCGAATAGTTTATTTTAATGTCGATATTGCTTAAACCGTTATTTTCTAGCACTTCAATTATCTCATTTTCATATGCATTAACGCGGGAAGAAAAAATATAATCCATTAAATTTTGCTCAATCTCATAGTCGGTGTAATTAATTGTTATTTCATCTGACTTTGCTATAAATTTCACAACAGGCATTAGTATCACCGCCACCACAAAGATAGCAAATATACTTTTTATATATTTATTTATTTTCCCTGTTGGCACGATTATATCAATCAATATTCCAGCAAGCACAATTCCAAGTATTGTTAAAATATAACCTGACATATCACATCACCACATTTGAGGTCGTCATAATAAGACCAACCGAAATTAAAAACATAAATCCTATCGCAATAACGCAAGTTGAAAGCATTGTAATTGACTTTGAAGTGTCGTTTAAAAAGTTAGACATTTTACTATTCCCCATAGGTTGTAAAACTGCGGACAATAATTTAAGTAGCAAACTAAACACAACAATTTCAAGAATTGGAGAGAGTATCGCGCCAATAATTAGCAATGCGCCAACAAGTCCAACCGAATTTTTGATTAGGATTGTGCTAGACATTATCAAATCCATTCCGTCGGACAAATACCCACCCATAACAGGTACGTAACTTCGGATTGTGTATTTTGTTGTGCGTATGCTTAAACTATCAAAAGAACCCGCTGAAATTCCTTGAATTGTGAATATTGCAAAGAAAATTGTGAAAACTAGACCCACACTCCATTTGAACATACTGCTAATAAATGAATTAAAGCGATCGAGTTTTACATTATCAGACAAATTGCTAATAATTCCAAACACAAAACTAACTAAGAAAAGTGGAAGTATAAAAAATTTGAAAAAGTCGGCGACATATGTAGAGATAATTGCAACAATTGGCTGAAAAGCACCCGCACTTGCATTTGCACCTATTCCTATCATCAAAGTTATTAATATTGGAAAAATGGCATTCATCAGATTTACCATACTATTAATTGCGCTTTCTGTTTTATTAGATAGATTGCTTATCATAGAAATCATAAGTATCACAACCGCCATAAAGCAAACTAGATGAATGAGGTTTGCGGTTGATTTTTCGTTGAATTTACTTTTCATTCCATTTAATAAGTTTCCAATCACACCAATTGCAATTATCACTGATAGTAATGGCAAGTATTTTAGCACTAAGTCAATTATTGAAGAAAATAAACTTGCTAAAAACGTCGAATAATTTATTGCGTCCTCTCCGCTTATGATTGAATAAACTTTTGCTTTAAAGTTTTCGATTGAAAATATATTTGAATCGTTATTTTCAAATTCTTCGATTAATGCGCTAAAGCCAGAAAAATCAATTTCATTTAGTTCTTCTATAATTGATGCATTAAGGTCCTCACTAATTTCAACCACATTTGTGTTTGCGCAAAATGTTTGCATTGGTGACAATATTGAAATAAGCGAAATAAATACAACCATTAATATTGTTAGCGCTTTGTTGTTTGTTTTTATTTTGCGATTTATTCGCGCACTTTTTTTATATAGGCGCGGAAGAAATAAAAAGAATTTTTTAACTTTTGTCATAATAGCGCCACCACCATATCAACAACTGTTGTAATTATTGGAAGTGATATTAATAGTATTATAAGTTTTGCTACAAATAAAATTTTATCTGCAATGCTACTCGCTCCCGCATCCGCGCATATGTTTGCGCCAAATTCTGCAATATAACCAATCGCGATTATTTTTAATAGTGGGGTTAAAAGTGTTGTGTCTACCCCCGTTTTTTCAAAAATTGAATAAAATGACGAGATAACCGAATTAAGTGTGTCTACCGCCATAACAATAATTAAAACACTACCTGCAATTGAAATCAAAATGGCAATTTCAGGTTTCGTTTGTTTAATTATCATATTGGCAAAAACTGTTATTAGTGCCACCGTTAGAATTTTTAATAATTCGCTCATTTATCTCCAAATTTACTAAATTTTTTTTAAAAACTTAAAAATTTACACATTTTTTTGCATTCTTTCTTAAATTTTTTGCAATTTTTCAATATTTTTTAAATTTTTCTTATAAGTAAAAAATTTTTAAATGTTATTATAAAACTCAATTTTTTAATTAAATTTTCAAAAAATAAAGAGTGATTGAACGGTTGAAAATAAGTCACGCACCAGGTCAACCACCATAAGCAAACTTATTATAAGTCCAGCTAAAGTTGTGATTGATGCAATCTCTTCTTTTCCGCAGTATTTTAAAATTTGATTTACAATTGAGGTTATTAAACCAATGCCTGCGAGTTTAAAAATAATCTCCATATTCTCTCCTTTAAATCAATAAAATTGCAATGCCAACAGCAAATAGAAGTGACAATTTAATTATCATAGGGCAAAGTTTGTTTTTATCTGCTTCGGCCTTATTAAGCCTATCAGTCACTGTTACTAAAAATGTGTCAAGTTGTGTAATTTCGTTTTTACTATCTAACTTTCCTATGCTTTTTACTATTTCTTCAAGTACGGGCAAATCCTCACTATCAAGCGCTTTAATTCTGGTTAAATTCAACTCGCCCTTGCTAAGATAATTTTGATATTCTTCTATAAATATTTTAAATTGTTTTTTTGAATTGACTTGCTTTAAAAATTCACTTACTTTTTCTCGTTTGAACGAAACATTTAGTTTGAATTGATTTAAAAAATTTTTTAGGTTTGAATAAAAATTACATTTTTCCTTGTATTGCTCACTTAAACTATATGCAATTATCATAATTACACCAATTAGCAAAATGATTAATATCCATTTCATATCACTCTCCTAACATTAGGCAATTGAAATTTTCATCGTACACTCCAACCAACGTTCCTGGTCCAAATTCGTTTGAAAGCAAAACAAAACGTGTAAATATCTTTTCATCAATCACTTTATCAAAGCCCTTTTTTCGTTTTAAGTCTTTAAGGTCGCGCGCGTGAATTGTTGCAATAATACTAACTCCACAATTTGTTGCTTCAATCAGGTCGGATAAATCTCTATCTAGGTCAATTTCATCCGTAACAATAACGTCTGGGCACATACTCCTAATTCCGTTTTTAAATGCAAAACTTTTACTACAATTTGTGTATATATCGCAAAAACCACCCAATATAACGGTAGGTTCTCCGTTAACAGAATTAGCAATTTCATTTCTTTCATCTGCAATCAAAACATTTTTTGTGCAGTTATGTTCACTCATTTGGAAAACCAAATCACGCAAAAACGTGGTCTTTCCCGCTCCAGGTGGCGAGATGATAAGTGTGTTTTTTATTTGCTCGCCAACAATATAGTCATAAACTTTTAAACTGCAATTTCTAACGATATGCGGTATTCGAATGTTTGCTGACTGAAAATCTTTTATTGTTACAACTTTTCCATTTTCAACCACAACTGTTCCTGTTAACCCCACCCTAATGCCTTTTGGCAAAGTTATGTAACCATTAATAATGTTATCATTATAAGCATATATTGAATTTTCGCTTGCTCGAGTTATAAAATTGTTAAGCATATTCTTATTGACAATAACAAACTCCCCGTCATCATTTTTTAAATAATACTTTTTATTTTTCACGCAAACAATAAGTCGCTCACCAACACGCAAGCGAATTTCTGTAATATCATTGAAACTAAATGTTTTTACGATTAAGTTGTAAACATCTCGCGATAAATATTCTTTTAACATACAAAAAAATATTAAAAAAATGTTTGCAAAATTCACTAAATTTACATTTACGTCAACACTAGTAATATTTCGACCAATTTTGCAATATTTCAAAAATTTATTTATCTTTGCCAATTGTCTATTTTACTCTATTTATAATTTTTTTGTTGTTTAATCATTATTTTGTTCGCGATAATTACTAATCCTATAATGTAAAATACAAATATTTTTATAAATTCACTGCTTTATAAATTGCAAGAAAAAGTGGATTTTTTGTTAAAATTTTATAAAAAATGCGAGAAAATACGCAAAAAAGTGTAAAAAACTTGCATTTTTTGTTATATTTTATAAAATTTTTATTATTTTTGCTAAAAAATACACTTTTCTTGCTTAAATTTTACTAAAAAGATATAAATCTATATAAAAAATATGCTAAAAGTTGCAAAAATTAATGTAATTTTATAAAAAATATTATTTTTTTGCAAAAAAAAACACAAAAAATAAAGAAAAAATGGAAAATTTTCCATTTTTTTAGTTAGATATTAATATTTTCTTTCATTTCTTTTAAAACTTTGTTTTCAATTCTACTCACCTGAACTTGACTAACTCCAAGCGCTTTCGCAATCTCACTTTGTGTTTTATCCATATAATAACGCATAATTATAACCTGTTTTTCACGCGCGCTTAAATTTTCTATGAGTTCGCGTATTGTAAGTTTGTCGATATACTTTTCAACAGTAAAGCCATCGCTAATTTTATCCATAAGTGTGCAAGACTCGTCGTCTTCAAACTTATCATTTAAAGAAAGCGGTGTTGTGTTTGCCTCCATTGCAAAAACAATGTCAGTTTTATCCATATTAAATTTTTGAGATATTTCATCAAGTGTTGGATTTTTGTTGTGCTCTTGATTGTATTCAACAATAAAATTTTTTATTTGAATAGACAAATGTTTGATGCTTCTTGAAACTTTAACCGTTCCGTCGTCACGCAAAAATCGCTTTATCTCTCCTGCAATCATTGGCACTGCATAAGTTGTGAATTTAACGTTATATGTGCTATCGTAATTTTTTATGGCTTTAACAAATCCTAGCGCACCAAGTTGATAAAGGTCGTCATACTCTATGCCCTTATTAAGATATCTTTTTATAACACTTTTTATTAGTGGTGAGTTAACCGTTATTAATTTTTCTTTTGCTAACTCGTCGCCATTTTTGGCAAGCGACACCAATTCGTTGGTTTCTTCGTTTGATAGCATCTATCCCACCGACAAATTGTTATCTATACTCTTCTCCATTGTAACGGTTACTCCAAGTTTTTCGCTTTTAACATCTAACTTATCCATAAAACTTTCCATCACAGTAAATCCCATACCGCTTCGCTCATCATCTGGCTTTGTGGTGTAAAAAGGCGTAAGCGCGCGTGGTAAATCTTTTATGCCAATTCCGTCATCACTGATTGTTATTTTTATATTGCTATTGTCCGTTGTTATTTTCATATGCACGTAACCGGTTTTTTCTGGATATGCGTGCACCACAACATTCGTGACAGCCTCATTTACAGCGGTTTTTATATCACTCAATTGGTCCAAACTTGGATTTAATGGCAAAATAAAACTTGCCACCACATTTCTTGCAAACGCAACATTTTCTGGTATTGCTTTAAATTTGATTTCCATACTATTTTTCATAATTTACCCCTCTACACAATTTTAGGCATAATATCATATAGCCCACTCATCTTAAATATTCGCTCTGCATTTCTGCTCGGATTTGTTATAAAAATTGGTTTGTTTTTTTCTCGCATCTTTTTGTATCTACCTATCAGCACTCCAACTCCCGTGCTATCCATAAATGTAAGTTCGGATAAATCCATAACAATTTGAACGTAACCCTTTTGAGTGTCTAGGATGCTATCTAGGTTTTTTCTTGTTGCCTGTGCGGTGTACTCATCAAGTTCGCCAGACAACAAAATGTACAAAGTTTTGTTAACAATTCTTGATTTAACTTGCATATTTCACCCCTCGAAAACATTCTAACAAATCAAAATTTAAAAAAAATAATAAGAATTGTTAAATAAATTCTTATTTTGCCGAACATTGTTGAATATGCAACTTTATTTAAGCAAATCCACAAATTAAAGTTATATTAATTTATTTTAATTTGTTTGAACGCACCAAAAGCCTTTTCAGTTTCAATTTTCATAAATTTCTCCAAATTTCACCGAAAAGAACTTGCATTATGTTTTCATATTTATCTTTAAAAGTTTCTTTTGTTTTGTCACTTAAATCGTCATAATCTTTTTGAAAGCCCTGAATAAATATATGAATATCGTTTAAGGTCATTTTGCCCATAGT
>CALWOU010000012.1 GCA_944383245.1 uncultured Clostridia bacterium
GCGCTAGTTGGATGCGTTCCCATAGTTATAATAATGTTGCAAGGTATGGATTTCAACTCTTCAAAAAGTATTGGCAAGCAGTTATTTGAACACAACGTCAATTTTTTTCTATCCTCAATTATGCATTTGCAACATTCTGTAAAATAAATGTCGTCAATTGAATAACCGATATAATTTAAAAGTTTTTCTAAAACTCTTCCACTCGCTTGTAATTTGCCTTGTGTGTTGTAAAACGCACGTTTAGATAAAATCCAGCCGTCTTTTGCTGGACTTTCGCCAATAATTATAAATGGAGTTGTGCCTAATTGAATATGAGTGTCAATCAATTTCGGCAACTTTCCACATTTACTGCAATTTTTTATTGTTTCAATTGTATTCATATTTTAAAATAAAACCTTTTAATGTTAATAATTTCCTTTAATGCAATATTAGAAATTTTGAGATGCTGTTTTGCTATAATAGTCTTTTGCTTTTTTAAACAATTCTTGCTTTAAGAATTCGTTTGCTTGACGGCTACTTTGAAATAATTCCAAAACAAAACTCTTATCATAATTTTCAATCAAATATTTAGTAATCAAATAATAAGCGGAGTATGGGCAATTTTTATCTAACAACATATCAAGAGTGAAATTAAATTCAATATTTTTGTCATCTTTTTGATGACTTAAGTATATAGCTATACCTTCAACCAAATATTTCGCAGTGTAACTACAATTGTGTTTTTTATAAAATAGCTCGTTTATATAATGCACGAATTCGTGAAGCAATGTCTTTTTAAAATCTTCAAACGCTTCCAATTTTTCGCTATCAATATAAGAGTGAGATGTGTTTTTATAATCGTGAAAAGATAAAAAATATATTCTGCCATTTGAATAAAAGCCTCTACTGCTAGGTGAGGTAAACTTATATCGTTCTTCAAAAATTTTATCATATTCTTGCTTAGTTGATATAATACTAATTTTAACTTTATTATTTGGAGTTATTTCAAAAAAATTAAAAATTTCTTTAACATTATTATCTAAATAATCAGATAAATCATCGATTAAATCACTGTCACTATCATTAAATTCAAAATTTGCATACTTACTAACTTTTTCCATTTTATCTCCTAATTTTATTTTAACATAATTTATGGAATTTGTAAAATAATTAACGTTTCACACTTTCAAACTAAGATTTGACTAAAATTTTTTTATATGTTATGATATAAAGGAGTATGATAAAAGGGAAAGAATGAAAGTTTTTTCAATTAGTGACTTACATCTTGATATTAACAACACTAAGCCAATGGATATATTTGGCCCTGTTTGGCATAATTATTTGGATAAAATTGTTGCTAGTTGGAATGAACTTGTTAGTGACGATGACGTTGTAATTTTAGCGGGCGATTACTCGTGGGCAATGAAGTTGGAAGAAGTGAAGCCGGATTTTGAGTTTTTAAACAAACTTAAAGGTTATAAAATCATTATTCGTGGTAATCACGATTATTGGTGGAGCAGTTTATCGAAGGTGAGAGAAATTCTTCCTGAAAAAACCTATGCTCTTCAAAATGATGCAATAAAAATTGGAAACTACATTTTTTGTGGCAACCGCGGATGGATTATTCCAGAGGGTAAATATAACACAGCCGAAAATAGAAAAATCTATGACCGCGAGGTGATTAGATTAGAACTTTCACTAAAGTCTGCGAAAAAACTTCAAGAGCAAAACGAAAAGATTATTTTCATCACACACTATCCGCCTTTTAATAATAAAATTGAGCCTTCAATTTACACGGAATTAATCGAAGAGTACGGAGTTTACAAAGTTGTGTTTGGACATCTTCACGGATATGTAAATCCAAAAATGTTTAGAAACAATATCAATGGAGTGGAGTATTATTTAACTAGTTGCGACGCGGTAAAAAACAGACTTGTTGAAATTGACTAATGTAAAAATTTGTAAAAAAATCTAAAAAAGTTGTCAAATTTTATGAAAAAATTGCAAAAAACTTGCAAAAAACTGCATTTTTATGAAATTTTTTAAAAATTTTAATTTTTAATAAAGAAAATATTAAAATTGTTCTAAATTCTTATAATAGAGTTTTTAAAAGGAAATTGTAATGGAATTTAAACATATATCAGTTTTGAAAGAAGAAAGCATATCTGGGCTAAATGTTTGTCCAGATGGTATTTATGTTGACGCAACAACAGGCGGAGGAGGTCACTCGCTGGAAATTGTTAAAAAATTAAAATCTGGCAAATTGATATGCATAGATAAGGACACGGATGCACTTAAAAAAGCAAAAGAAGTTTTAAAAGAATATTTAGATAAAATAGTTTTTGTAAACGATAATTTTGCAAATATAAAAAACATTTTGAATGAACTAAATATTGAAAAAGTTGACGGAATTTTGGCAGACCTCGGAGTTTCTAGTTATCAAATTGACACTGCTGAACGCGGATTTAGTTTTATGAAGAATGCCCGCCTTGATATGCGTATGAATAAAAGCCAAAGTTTGGATGCATATAAAGTTATAAATGAATATAGCGAGCAAGATTTGGCAAAAATTTTATACGAGTATGGCGAGGAAAGAAATGCTCGTCAAATAGCAAGAAAGATTGTTAAACTTAGAGAGAAAAAATCGATAGAAACAACTTTTGAACTTAGAGATATTATTGTTTCAAGTTATCCGCCAAAATTTCAAAATAAACCAAGTTTATGCAACCGCGCATTTCAAGCAATCCGAATTGAAGTTAATGGCGAACTAGATGATTTAAAGACTGCGATTGAAGATATGATTTTTTCATTAAACAAGGGCGGAAGATTATGTATAATTTCATTTCATCCACTTGAAGATAGAATTGTTAAAAGTGCTTTTAAATTGCATTCAACAAATTGCATATGCCCACCAAAACTTCCAAAATGCGTTTGCGCTCATTCAGCAGATGTAAAACTCATCACAAAACATCCAATTGTTCCAACTGATAATGAACTGCTTTCAAATACTCGTTCTGCTTCAAGCAAACTAAGAATTATTGAAAAGATTTAAAAATAATTAATTTTTTAACGTCTAAGATTACAAACATAAATCCATATAAAAAATTTAAAAATTTTTAAAAATATGCCAAAATATGTCAAAATTTTATAAAAAATCGTGAAAAAATTGAATTTTTTATAAATTTTTTGCAATTTTTTATTAAAAACGTTTTGTTTTTTAACTTTTATGTTGTAAAATTAAAGTGGTAGAGTGTATATGGAAGAAAAGGAATTTGAAACTGTAACAAAAACTCAAATAGCCACCGAGCAAGAAACGAAAACTGAAGATTTGCTTGGTGATTTGCCACGTCTTGAAGATTTATTAAAATCTGAAAAAGAGATTAAATCGACGACCGGCACTGAACTTAAAGGTTTAAAAAATGTTGAACCAGATAGCGCGGAACTAAATCGAACTTTTCAAAGTAAGCAAGATGAGAAAAAAGCATTTGTTAAAAAACGATTAAAATTGGCAACTGCTGTTTATATATGCGTTGCCGTTTTGTTGTTTGGTTTTGTAATTTTTAACACTGCAACATTGGCAATATTAGATAGGGGAATAAATTCAAACACCAACACAATCAATACTGAATCGGCGGCGGTTGAAGCGTATAGAGAATTGGAAGATGGAACAATCGAACCAACATCTCCACCGATTGAAATTTCATTAAATGAACCGCGCGATTATAGTGACGACACAGAGGAATTAACTTTCCTAGATAAAATGACAATTTTATTTAGAAATATATTTGGCTAATGCATAATCAAACCTTTAAATTTTGTTTTCAGAATGATAGAAATTTTATTATGTGGCGTGATTAAATAAATTCAATTACATATAAAAAGTGAATTAATAATCTTATTAAATTAACTTTAGATATAATGTTATAATTTTCAAATATTTTAGCAAACTTTATATAAAAACGAAAATCAAATTAAGAAACATAACAATTGTTTCTTTTTTGTTATTAATTTTTGTTTATTTGAATAATTTAAAATATGAATTTATTAGAAGCAAAGATTAATTCATTATGTAAAGTGGAAAATTTAGAAATATCGGACGAGTCAACAAAAATTCGCCTTATGGAACTTGGATTGGTGGTAGGAGCGAATGTTAAAGTTATAAAAAAAAGTATGTTAAAGGACACGTTGCTAATTATTTTTAATTCAACTTGTTTCACTCTAAAAGCAAATTTAGCACGTGGAATTTTGGTGAAGTATGCGTGAAATTTTACTTATTGGAAATCCAAACGTTGGCAAATCCACATTGTTTAATAGGCTCACAAAATCAAGCGAACATACAGGTAATTTCCACGGGGTGACAGTGGAAGAAAAAAGCAAAATTGTAAAAACTAAAACGGATGAATATAAATTCGTCGACCTACCCGGCATTTATTCGCTTTCTGTGTTTTCTAACGAAGAAGAGGTTAGTAAAGATAAAATATTATTTAAAAATGTTGAACGAATTTTAATTGTTGATGCAAACACAATCAAACGAAATTTATACCTTGCGCTTGAACTTAGTGAACTTAACTTGCCTTTTAAAATCGTTATTAATAATTACGATTATTTTTTAAAAAGGGGAAACAAATTAGATGTTGAAAAGTTGAATAAAAATTTAGGAATTGTTGCAAAAATTATCAATGCTAAAAAGGTTAAATTAAAAGATTTTGAAAATGGATTATTGCAAGAAAAAAATCAAAATTTATCAAAATTTCACGAAAAAACATTAAAAAATGCAAAATATTTAGAAAATTTTATAAAAATTGTTAAAAATAGAACAAATTTAGATGAAAAAACAATAATTAAAGCATTTAATGGAATTTATGAAAATTTAAATAAAAATGATATAAAATTTATCCAATCTTTGCTCCCAGAAATCATAAAAGCGCGATATGATTACATTGATGAAGTATTACAAAACGTTTTAAATTTAAAAGAAAATTATGTTTACGGTGCGTCTAAAGCGGACAAGTTTCTGTTAAATCCAATTGTTATGATTCTTGGATTTTTGCTTACGTTTTTTCTATCAATATATGTCATATTTTTCTTGTTGGGTCCGTGGTTGTCCGACGCATTAATAGGTATTATAAATTTTATAATAATAAATCCCATTATGAATTTACTATATTCGGTGACGGATAATATTTGGTTTTTAGAATTTGTTAATGGAGGAATTTTTTCGTCTGTTATAACTGTTTTAAGTTTTCTTCCGCAAGTTGTGCTTTTATATGTGTTTTTAACCATTTTAGAAGATAGTGGATTGATTGCTAGAATGTGCTTTGTGTTTGATGACTTTTTATCAAAACTAGGACTAAATGGAAAATCAATTTACATAATGCTTCTAGGTTTAGGTTGCAACACAATGGCAACAACCGCCACAAAAAACTTAAATGGAAAAAATTTGCGAATTAAATCGGCAATTTTAAATCCGTATATTTCGTGTATGGCGCGCCTTCCAATCTTTGTAATTATTGCATCAGCATTTTTTGGTTCGCGTGCTTACTTTGTTGTGGTTGGGCTTTACTTGTTAGGTTTGGTTGTGGCACTGATTTTTGCAAAAATACTAAATAAAACAATTCTTCCAACAGAGGCGGGGGAGTTGCTTTTAGAATTTCCACCTGTTAAAAATATTGATTTATCTCACGTGATGAGTTCTGTGAAAACTAATGCATCGGACTTCACAAAACGTATTTTTGGAGTTGTTGTAAGTGTTGGAATAATAGTTTGGATTTTAACTCATACAGCATCAAATTTTGCTTTCACAGAAGATATAACTAAAAGTGTGCTATATCTTATAGCAGGCAAAATTAGTTTTATCTTTGCACCAATTGGTTTAAACTCACCCGCTATAATTTGTGCACTTGTTGTCGGAATTATGGCAAAAGAATTGATAGTTTCAATATTTTCAATTTCAAACTCAGTAGCAACCATTCCAGAACTAATTGTTAGTTTGACAGTTTCAACATCTGTAATAAACTTTACAACGGCAAGCGCTTTGAGTTTCCTCGTGTTCACACTTTTATATTCGCCGTGTATGTCAACTATCGCAGTGATAAAAAAAGACTATGGAAGTTTTGCAATGTGGTTTTGCTTAATCTCATCTTTTACTATTGCTTATATGTTAAGTTTCATTGTTTATTCAACGATGACTTATGGAATAATTCACGCGTCTATAAGTTTAATAATTATTGCATTTATAATGGTTTCTATTATATATTTAATTAAAAAGATTAAAACAAAAAAATGTTTATTTTGCACTAAAAATTGCAACAAATATTGACGCACTTTAATTTAAATTTTTGATTATGAAATGTTAAACAATTATTAAAAATTTTTAAAATTTTTATAAAACTGATAAAAAAATCAAAAAAATAATGAAAAACAATAAAAAAAATAATATTTTTTAAAAAAAATGTAATAATTTTTGGTATGGCTTTAACTTTTGAGTTCACTTTCATTTTACGAAACATCATAATTCTCTAATTAAATATGTTAGGGGTTTAAAATGGTTTTTTTATAAAATTAAACTATGTTTATTGACAAATCTACACACATATGTTAGTATTTAATTGAAGAAGGTGTAATATGTATATCTACTACGATTTTCAGGTGAAATTGCCAACTAATGAAATGCTTAAAAAATTGAGTGACGTTGACTTTTTAATTTTTTATCAAAATTCAATTGTACCAAAAATTGAAAATTGTCCAAAGCTAGTGTCGGTATCTATTAAAACTAATTCGGCAAAAATAAAAGACCAAAAGCCAGCAAGAAGGTTAAATTTTACTCAAATTTATTTCACAACAAACGATGAATTTTTTAATCCTAAAACTGTTGCGAGTTTCAGTTTGTTTAAATGTTCGGATTTTGGCGAGCGAGATATTGCAGACATTAAAGCTTACAAAAATAATGTAAATATTTTAACCAATGAGTGGCAACAATTTTTAACTGAAAAATTGGGCGAAGAATATAAAAATTTATTAGATGACCACAAGTTAAAATCAAATGAAAATCAAGTTGACTTTCTTATTAGTTAGCATTAATCGTAGTTTAATAATTTTAATTCATTAATCGTAAATATAGATTACATTCACTTTAATCAACAATTAATTTATATTGTAATAAAATATTAAAAAGGAAAAAATGATTATGTCAAAAGGAAAAATGTTAAAAAATATTATAGTATATAACGAGGATGAACTTTATTTCGAAGCAGTTCCAGGCGCGAGGATAGAAAATGCAGTGGAAGATTCAATAAAGTACCTAGTAATGAATAACCGCGAAGGATTCTACGATTTAGATTTTAATGGAATAAATTTAAAAGTAAACGCTTTTAGTATAACTCATAGAGTGATTAAAGAATATTTTAACGCGATGCAAGAAATTAGAAATAATAATATATAATTTGTTGCTAAATAACATTGTAATAATTACAACGAAATTTACAAATTTAAATTTATATAGAACTTTTTAAAAATAACAAAAGATCGCAAAATTTAACATTTTTTGCAATTTTTTTGACTTAATTTAATAAGTAAAACGATTTTAAAAGGAAAAAATATGAAATTATCTGATGAAAAGAAATTAGATTTATTATTTAAGTATAGTCTAAGTATGAGAGATAGTCTGCCAAAAGACATACATAACAAATTTAACACTTATAAAATTTTTACATATTTTGTTAATCTCTGCAAGGCAAATAGATTTCCGCAAGTTTTAAGTGATGATGATTTTGATGAGTTAAAAACTCCTATAGAGTATCGCGGAGCAAGAGAGATTGACCACCACGCAAACTTACTTTGCGATTATGATTATCATTATGGATATGGAATTTATGGCAGTGGCACATATATAACGGATGACCTTTTTAGAGCGCGAAAATACGCTTACAACAACGCAACAAATGTTATGGTTTTTAAATTTATAGGTAAAGTTTTAGATAAAAAACATATTAGAACGTATGAAAAATTTTTATTTAATTTAATAGATGAAAAACCTCAAGATGTTATTATTGAAGATGTTGAAGATAAAAGAAAACTTGAAATTATTGCAAATTATTATCATCATATAAAATCAAACAAGGATAAAGAATTTTTTAAATATGTAATCATCTTGAAAGATTATTCAATCATTCCGCTTTTCTTAGGTTACGATGCAATTGATAACAATTGCTTGATAATTTTAAATAGAGAAAAAATTGTTATAAGCCAAAGTGAATTTGATAGAATTACGAGTGCATCTAAAAATTATAAAGGCGGAATAATAGATTTTGAAACAAAATCTGCAGGCGAATTTTTAATGGAATAAATTTTAAAAGTAAAAAACCTTTTATAAAAAATAAAATCAAAACAGCATTCTTATTATAAAAAAATAAAAGTAAACTACGAAATTTGCAAAATAAAAAATTTGAAAATTATCAAAAAATTTTTAAAAAGTTGAAAAATAACGCAAAATTTAACATTTTTTGCGTTTTTTCTTGCGATTTTTAATAAAAATTTAAATTTTTATCGTCATTATAATATTTGTTAAATTATATTTTTCTCTTTATTGACAATTTAACATAATTTGGTTATAATAAAATTATGAAAAAGCCATTAGTTGCAATTGTTGGAAAACCAAACGTTGGTAAATCAACATTTTTTAATAAAATTGCAGGAAGTAAAATTAGCATTGTTGAAGATGTCCCAGGAGTTACTAGGGATAGAATTTTTGCATCCGCTGAATGGTGCGGTTATCAATTTCAAATTGTGGATACAGGCGGGCTAGATTTTAATAAAACAGACGAAATCAACATACGTATAATTGAGCAAGCAAATTTAGCAATTGATGTTGCAGACGTGATACTATTTTTTGTGGACGGAAAAACAGGATTAAATAGCCACGATTTTGAAGTCGCAAATCATTTAAGGAGAAGTAAGGCGCCTGTAATTTTAGTTGTAAACAAACTAGATAACAATGAGGTTGAAAAAACATATGAATTTTATGAATTAGGTTTAGGCGAACCTCACGCAATTTCATCCGAACTTGGAAAAGGAATTGGCGACTTGTTAGATGAGATTGTTAAACATTTAAAAAAGATTGAAACAAATGAGAATGATAGTGAGATAAAAATTGCGCTAGTTGGAAAACCAAATGCAGGCAAATCGTCAATCACAAATAAACTGCTAGGCGAAGAGAGGGTGGTGGTAAGTTCAATTGCAGGCACAACTCGTGATGCAATTGACACTCCATTTAGGTGGAACAATAAAGATTATTGTTTGATTGACACTGCAGGTTTAAGGCGCAAATCGAGAATTGAGCCAGACAGCATTGAACGTTATAGTGTAATTCGAAGCCTAAACGCAATAGATAGGTGCGACGTTGCAGTGCTTGTGATTGACGCAAGTGTCGGTATAACTGAGCAAGATGTTAGAATTGCAGGGCTTATCCACGAGCAGGGCAAACCAAGTGTTATAGTGGTCAATAAATGGGATTTAATTGATAAAGATGAACAAAGCATTAAATCGTTCGAACATCAATTTTCTGTTGACCTTGCGTTTATGAAATATTATGTTACAGTTTATGTTTCGTGCGTCACAGGTCAGCGCATTGGCAAGATTATGGAAGCGGTGGATAGAGTTTTAACTAACGCAAAACGCGAAATTCCAATGGCGCTATTTAATAATGTCTTAAACAACGCAATCAGTGTGACTGAACCTCCTGCCAAAAACGGCAGAAAATTAAAAATCATATTTGGTAAACAAGTTGCAACTTGTCCGCCAACATTTACAATCTATTGCAACGACGCAAGCCTTGTTGAAAACTCATACATTAGATACATTGAAAATAGTTTGCGACGCGCGTTTGATTTCACAGGCACACCAATAAAAGTCCAATTCAAAAACAAAAATGACAAATAAAATTACACTACGAATTAAACATAAAATTCTATTACAGGTTAAATATCAAACTACTGCATAGTATTAACAGTTCAATAAATTCTCTATTTAAATTAAAGAACAAATCCAGAATTTGCATTATTTTCAATTTCAGTTAAAACATCATTAATTGCTTTTTGATATGGCGCGCTGACTTTGTCAACAAACAAAACGTGGTTAAAAAATTCCAATTTTATAACTTCAAAATTATCATTTTCTAAAAATAGTTCAAGAGTAGATGTATCAAAATTATTGTCATAATGAATTATAATATTTTTTACGCGCATATCCAATTTTTCTGCAATTTTTTCGCATTCTTTTTTTGTTAATTGCTGATAAACATAACTCATACAAATTCCACCTTATTTATGTATATAATAACATAAATTTTAAAATAGTCAATAAAAAACATTAAAAATGTTTGATTTATTTTATACAAAGTGATAGATTAATTTTGTTATAGATAGAATTATAGCGTTTTAATGTTAATGCACTGCTATCTAAAAATTAAAATTTTGTAATTGATTGTTTTTGTGGCAATTTACAGACATTGTACACTATAATAAAATTTAAGGATTAAAAAAAGTTTATGATATATTTTTATTATGTACTTTTAGGGGTATTTAGTTATTTTTTAGGAAATATTAGTTCGGCACGCATGGTGTCCAAATTTGAGCACGGTGATGTAACAAAACAGGGTAGCGGAAATCCGGGCACACTAAATGTTTGGCGTGCGTTTGGTTTTTGGGCGGGTGTTTTAACCTTTGTTTTGGACGCATTAAAAGGTGTGATTGCAACCCTTGTTGGCTACTTTTTGTTTCCTCACGTTGGCGGAAATGCTGAAATCGCCTTATTTGTTGCTGGTTTCTTTGTTATTCTTGGTCATATTTTCCCTGTTTGCTATCGTTTCAAGGGTGGAAAGGGCATTGCAACAGCAATAGGTGTGTTTTTAGTCGCCAATTGGTGGGTTTCATTAATCGCGTTTGTTGTGATGATTGTTGGAATGCTGATAATCAAATACGCATCAATTTTCACAATCGGTTTTGTTATAGCACTTTCAATTGTTGAAATTTGTTTAACTAATCCTACAAATTGGGTAAACTACATTTTCATCGCGGGTATACTATTATTAATTTTATTTGCACATAGGTCAAATATTAAGCGACTTCTAACAGGTAAAGAAAATAAAACTGAACTTATCAAAATGCTAAAGCATTTAAAGGACAAAAAGAAAGATAAAACAACTCAAACCGAAACCGCACAAACACCAACCACTCAAACTGAAGCCTCTCTAAAAGCAGATAATAAGGTTGAAAACCAAACACCTTTAAACACAACTGCAACAAACACAACCAACTTGCAAGACAAAAAGGATATGTAGAGGAGAAAATTTTGATAGATTCCCATTGTCATCTTAACGATAAAATGTACGAACAAGACCTTGAAGAGGTTATTGCGGATGTTTTTTCGTCTGGCATTGATAAGGTTATTTGCGTAGGTGCTGATTATTTTTCTAGTGTTAAAGCGGGCGAAATTGCATCCACTCACGAAAATATTTACTACACAATCGGTGTTCATCCAGACGATTGCAATAGTTACAGCGAGGCTGAAATTGAAGATTTAATAATTAACGCAAACAAAAAACTTGTTGCCATTGGCGAGATTGGATTAGACTATTTTCATAATAGGGACAACAGATTTAAGCAAATTGAAACGTTTGAAAGTCAAATAAACTTAGCAATAAAACACAATCTTCCAATAGTTGTTCATTGCAGAGAGGCATATGGCGATTGCTTGGAGGTTTTAAAGAGATTCGCACCGCTTAAAATTGGTGTAGTGTTTCATTGTTATAGCGGAAGTTTAGAATTTGCACGTGAACTATTAAAATTAGGTGTTAAGTTTTCATTCACGGGGAGTGTGACGTTCAATAACGCAAAAAACATTCAAGAAGTTGCCAAAAATTTACCGATTAATTCGTTTTTCTTTGAAACGGATAGCCCGTATTTAACTCCAACTCCGCATAGGGGCGAGAGAAACACTCCAAAAAATGTGTTTGAAGTTGCTAAATTTGTGGCAAACTTGCGCGGAATGGACGTAAACGAACTAATTAAAATAACCGACCAAAATGCAAAAAACTTCTTTAAAATTAAATAAGTTATACAATATTCAATAAAATATATTGTGTTTGATTATAAATAAAATTATTTTTTGCTTTTACTAATTTTAAGTTTAATAACCTTAATTTAGTTATAAAATAAAAAATTTTATAAGTTATTTTTAGCGAGATATTTTAAATGAAATTAATTTGTCAATAATCAGTTTAGTTGACAAATTTTTTTTATTTTGTTATATATTAATCTATGAAATATAAATTTATTGAATACAAATATCCAAGCGGTGGTGTGCTTAGATATGTTAAAAATAAAGTATCTAAATCCACAATGTTTGAGATTAGATTTGACGGTGGCACAAGGCTAAACACAATCCCAGGTCTTGCTCATTTTTGCGAGCATATGGTGTTTGGCGGAACGGACAAATTAAGTGAAGAAGAAGTTACGGAAAAGTATTTTGACTTTATTCAAACAAACGCGCAAACTAGTCCGCGTGAAATATCTTTCTCGGGCAATATCATCACAAAAGAATTTCCTTCATACCTTGATTTGCTTTCAGAAATGCTAACAAAATCGACATTTAAAACTGAAGTTGTAAAAAAAGAGTGCAATGTTATAAAGCAAGAGATTTCAGCGAAAAAAGATAAATATTTCGAACACATATATTGGCAAAATTTGTATAACCTTTTTGGCTACGATTATTATAAATACACAAATTTAGGCACAACTAAAAGTGTTGAGTCAATAACAAGCGAGGATTTAAAAAATTTCATTAGTAAAAATTTAGTGAAAGAAAGTATGATAGTGCATATAACTTCGCCAATGAAGTTTAAAACGATTAAAAAACTAATTAGCGAAAAATTAGAAAGCAAACTTCCTTCAAATCCAGATTATAAAATGCTTCCAATTTGGGGTGACACTCCTAAAAAAGAAAAATTTTTAATTTTAAAGCATCAAGAAATTGAAAAAACTTACATCACAATCAACCTATTATTCAAAGCGGACGCATTCGATTTTGAAAACGTGCGCGTTATGAATTTGATTGTTGAAATGATGAGGCAGGTAAACGGATTATATAAAGCGCTAAGAATTGATAATAGGTTAGTGTATTCTTTTTATCTATACACTTCATATTACGGCGATATTGCCAACCTCACTTTTGAAACGAATTGCGACAAGCAAAACGTTAACGAAGTTATTAAAACATACGCAAACTATATTCGCGAAACACTAAAAAACGGATTTACCGAATCAAGTTTAAAACAAACAAAAAGAAAGAAAACTCACAAAAAAGAAACTAGCGAACCACGTGCAAGTAAACCTCTTGCCCGCCTAGATGATTTATATTATTTTGGCAAAATATTAGATAGAAAAAAATTAGATGATTACGAAGAAAAAGTAACATTAAATGATTGCAATGATATGTTTAAATTTGTTTTAACTTCTTCAAAAGTAAGTGCCACCTTGTTTGGCGACATAACAAAAGATGAACTAATCAAAAAAGAAGAATTTAGCAATCTTTTCGATTTTAAAAACATTGATAAAGATGAAAAATAATTTAAAAATTAAACATAAAAATTCAATTAAAAAACAATATGTAAAAATACAAAAATTTAATAGAAAATTATCAAAAACATTTAATTTTAGCGCTATAATTATATAATTATGGCGTTTTTTGTTAAATTTTAAAATAATTTTGCTTGAATTCGTAAATTTATTAAAATCGCTTGACTTTTTTTTATTTTGTAGTATAATAATTATAACATATTTGATTTTTTCAGTGAACGCAAGTTCGCTTTTAAGATATAAAAGAAAATAAATAATTAATAATTCAACAATGTTTTTTTTGTGCGCTCGTATAAACATTAAAACGATTTAATTTTGTTAAAACTAATTTAAAGCGCACGGTTTTATCAGCGTAAAAATAGGATATCTATGCTGATTTAATTTAATTTCACATTACAATTTGTTTTCTATATATTTTAGCGAAAAAATAAATTTAATATAAAAGGAGAAAAAAATGGATGAATTAATGACGAGTGAAGAGTTCGATAAAAATCTAAACAAGCACTTCACAAAAACAAACAAACGATTTACAAGACCAAAACCAATTGACGCACCTGTTGATGCTATCAGCGAAGTTGAGGTGGCGGAAAGTTCGTTTCAAAAACCAAGGCAATCAAAGGGCAGAGCAAACAATTTAAAAGTTATGTTTTTAGGTGGGATTGGTGAAATTGGAAAAAATATGACCGTGTTAGAGTATGGTAACGACATTATGGTTATAGATTGCGGTGTTATGTTCCCATCAATGGATATGCTTGGAATTGACCTTGTTGTGCCAGACGTAACCTATCTAATTGAAAATAGAGATAAGGTTAGAGGATTTGTTATAACTCACGGTCACGAGGACCATATTGGTAGCATTCCATACGTAATAGGCGAGGTTAACGCACCAATTTATGCAAGTAAAATGACGTGCGGGCTTATTAAGAAAAAAATGGATGAGCATAAGCATATCAACTACAAAATGACCGCAGTAAAAGCAAAGCAAAAAATAAAATTAGGTTGTTTTGAAATTGAGTTTATTCACGTTAACCACGCAATACCGGGTGCTTTCGCGCTTGCAATCAAAACCCCTGTTGGTATGGTTGTTCACACGGGTGACTATAAAATCGACCTAACTCCAATTTACGACGAAAAATTTGACCTTCATTCGTTTGCCGAACTTGGAAAAAATGGTGTGCTACTTTATATGTCAGACTCAACAAACGCAGAACGTGAAGGCTATTCACTATCTGAGCGTGTGGTTGGCGCAACTCTTGAAAAATTATTTTTGGAAAATAAAGACCACAGAATTATAGTTGCAGCATTTGCCTCAAACGTCGATAGGGTGCAAGAGGTTATGAATTTGGCTGAAAAATATGGTAGACGCGTAATTTTAACAGGTCGAAGTATGGTAAACGTAACCGACGTAGCAACCCAAATTGGCGAAATGAAAATTAATAAGGAAAATATTATTGAAGTCGACAAAATGAAAAATTATAAAGACAGCGAAATTTTGATTTTGTCAACAGGTAGCCAGGGCGAGCCAAACAGTGCGCTATCTCGTATGGCGTCAGGCGAATTCAAAGGCATTGAAATTAATGAAAACGATACTATCATTTTTTCATCAAGCCCAATTCCAGGAAATGAAAAGTCAATAAATAACATCATCAACAAGTTAATTATGTTAGGTGCAAAGGTTATTTATAGTCAATTAGAGCAAGTTCACGCATCTGGTCACGCGTGCAAGGAAGAAATGAAACTTATGCTAAACCTTGTTAGACCAAAATTCTTTATTCCTGTTCACGGCGAACAACGTCACTTGCTTGCTCAACGCGAAACTGCGCTTGCAGTTGGTATGGATAGGCATAATATCTTACTACCTATGCTTGGAATGAAAGTTGAAGTGAATAAAAACTATATGAAAGCAACGGGTACTGTTCCATTTGGTAGCAAACTTGTTGACGGCGCTGGCATTGGCGAATTGGAAAGCAACGTCTTAAAAGAGCGAAAGCAACTCAGTGAGGACGGTATGTGCATTGTAATTTTAAACGTAAATGTAGACCGTGGCGAACTAAACTCTCGACCAGAAATCATTTCGCGCGGGTTCACATATATGGGTGAAGCACAATCTTGGTTGGACGATGCAAGAAAAACAATCATCTCAAGCATTGATGCGGATGCACTTCGTTCACGCGATTATATCAACGTTAAAATCTCACTTCGCAAAGCGCTAACAAACTATCTAAACAAAAAATTGAAACGTAAACCTCTCATTGTGCCAATCATAATAGAAAGCCACGATTAAAAATGAAAATATAAACACAATAAAACAAGTTTAATTTTAATTGCAAAAAAAAATGACTACTTATAAAATTTAAAATTTTGTATAAATAAGGGCAAATTCCATTTATTTGCTCTTTTTTTTATTTTTTTGCGCCTCGATTGTTTACATTTAATCTTTTTTAAAAATTAAACTGTAAAATTTAAATATAAACTTTTATATAGGAGGTAATTATGGAATATATAAAACAACTTATTTATGACATTCTTGAAACTAAACGTATTAGCGCAAAATCAGAACTTCAATTAACTAAAGTTTGCGAACTTGAAGAAAAATTTTGCTCTAAATTATCAAAAGAATTAGATGAAGAATATCAAAAATTAGACTCAGAAAAGGGTACACTTAAAATTATAGATTTAGATAATGTGATTGAAATTACATATAAGGTTTGTAAAGAAATATTTTATAATTAAATTTTATATAAACAGTATTTAGTTTTGTTCTTCTTTTTGGTTTTTCTTACCATATACTTTTTTTGGACTGCCTCTTAAGTTGCGTTGCAACACTTAGTTTTTTTTGACTACCTCTCCGTCTGCAACCTTTGGTTGCATCCACCTCCCCGAGCACCACCCCACTGCGACGATGTCTTGCAGGGAACCCCGGTCGTGGAGGCAAGAATTAAGGATTATTAAGAATTAAAAAATTTAGATATAGTGTAACACTCTAAATGGACTTGGTTAACAACTTGATTTATAAGATGAGATTTAGTAGGATTTATAGTTATCTTGCCTCCACTTGCAAGGGGAGGTGGCAACGAAACGGAGTGAAGTTGACGGAGAGGTAGTCAAAATATTAATTAAAAATGTTTCCTTTTTTTGTTTTGTTTGGTATAATTGAGGTGTGATGAAAGACGTTCAAAAATTATTGAAAGAGATTAGAGAGTATGGCGAAAAAAATGATGTGCCAATATCAAAAGAGGATACACTTAATTTTTTGCTAACCACAATTAAAGAAAACAAATATAAGCAAGTGTTGGAAATTGGAACAGCGATAGGGTATGCAACCATTGCGTTTGCTTTTCTCGATTGCGTAAAACAAGTTGAAAGTGTTGAAAAAGATGAAAATAGGTTTAATTTGGCGCGAGAAAATATAGAAAAAAGCGGACTTAAAAGTAAAATAACAATTTATAATATGGATGCAAAAATATTTTTGCAAAACAATGAAAAAACATATGATTTTATTTATTTAGACGGACCAAAAGGGCAGTATATAAATTATCTTCCATATTTATTAAAAATGCTTAATAAAAATGGTATATTGGTGGCTGATAATCTCTTTTTCCACGGAATGGTTACGGGTGAAATACCTGTCACGAAAGGTTGCAAGTCTATGATAAAAGGCTTAAAAAATTATATTCAAGAAATCACCACAAACCCAAATCTTGAAACTAAAATCTTAAATATAGGCGACGGATTAGGCATAACAAAACTGCTGTCGCAGAAAGAAAAAATAAAAAAGAAGAAATAAAAGTTTAGATCATTTAAAAAATAAAAGTTATCGACAATATAAAAATTAAAAATTTAAAATTGTTTGAGTAAAAAATAACAAACTGCTGTCGCAGAAATTAAAATAAGAAAGAAATTTAAAAATGTTGGACAATATAAGCAAAACATAATTTGGTCTCTATATATGCTAGACACTAAAGTGTCACGCAAATAAAAAATAAAAATTTAGAACTTTACAAATAAAAAACAATAAAAAATTTTGAAAAAAAGGTAAAATTCTGGAAAATTTTGAATAAATTAAAGAAAAAATCAATAAATTTTGTTTTTTTATGATTTTTGTTTGACTTGAAAGTTTTTAAATGTTAAGATTAAATAACACTAAAAAAGGGAGGGTGTATGAAAAAATATATTGGTGCAATAAGTTCAGCATTAATGGGAATTTTGACATTCATTTTCTTAGGTCTAGCCTGGATGTCAACTAAAATTTCGGCAGCGGGTATTTCAACTGACCCAGCTTCAACAAGCGCTTATGATTTGATTAAAGAATCTAGCGAAGTTGATGGTTTCACACTTTATAAAGTTTTCACCATTATTGCAATCGTTGTTGCTTGCTTACTTATCGTGTCAGCAATAATAATGATTTTAAGAAATTTGAACATTTTAAAATTCAAATTTAGTATGAACCTAATCAATAATATTTTGCTTATTTTGTTCCTTGTTTGTGTTGTTGTTGCTATAATTGGCTTAATAATGATGTGTGGCGAATTGTCAGGCTCAGCATTCGGTGTTGAGCAATCTACAACTCCTGGCATTGGGGCTTGGTTAACTGTAGCATTTGCTATTGTAACAACACTTGTATCACTTGTGTTCTCAAAAAAGGCAAAATAAGAATAAAGAGAGTGCAAAATAAAGTAAACTTAAAATGTTTACTGTAAAAAGCATTCTCTTTTTTTTGACTTTAAAATATAATGTAATAGGCAAATTAAACTTTTATATTTCATATGTTACAATACGTACGCAACATTTCTCTTTATTATACAACATTGTAGTTTTAATTTTTTACATTAATTAATGTTAAAAATATTGACAATAATTTGTTTTATTGGTATCATAGTATAGACGGTGAAGTTAAAATTTTAGTAACGCAAAATTTTATGTTTGATTCTCAAACACCACGTTATACGTGGCATTGCGCTTGAATTATCTCGAATTTGCTGTATTCACTTTCGGCGCTTCCAGACAAATCCTTCCGATAATATAGTTAGATTAATTTATATTGATTTAAATATTTTATTTCACTAGTTAAAAAATGTTTTAATTATTCATTCGCATTAAAGAAAGATTTTGCAATAAATAAATATAATAGTATAAGTAAAATTAGACATAATTCAATATATGCTACTGTGGCTCAGGGGTAGAGCACCACCTTGGTAAGATAAAAAATGGCAATTTTAATCAAAATTACAACTGAATATTTACTCCATTTTGGAGCTGTGCTGATGTAGCTCAGCCGGTAGAGCACTGCCTTGGTAAGGCAGAGGTCACGGGTTCAAGTCCCGTCATCAGCTCCAATCATAAACCTTTGAAAAACCCTTATAAATAGGCACTTTCAAAGGTTTTTTATCTTCTAAAAATTTTTATAAATTTCCACTCAAAAAAACATTTGCTGTCAATTTTTGGAGCAATTGCTGTCAAAAAAGAGACAAAAAAATAGACCGATAGCCAAATATTGAACTATCGGTCTAAATTGTTCTAATACTATATGAAACGGGTATATTTGCTGTCAATTGCTGTCAATTAAATAAGTTTTAAAAAACTTAAAAACTCATCTCCCAATTCAGTTGTTCTTTTTGCAAGCATTCCTTGCACTGTCATTGTTACATTTATACTTTGAGTAGTCATTAAACCATCATTGTATAAATCGTTAATACATTTATCTTTTAATGGCACGACCTCAGGATAGACTTTGCTTAATGGTTGTAGTGGAGACCCCATCACATAACTATTAACATTTAAATTATCAAACTTCTCTGGATTATTAAAAAAGTTTAATATTTTTATATGTGCGACAGAATATTTTTCAACATACGACATAAACATAATAAGTTTATCTTCATCAATGCTGTGGTCAATAGAATAAAGCAATGCGTTTGCCAAATATTCCAATTTTTCTTCCTTTGCAGTTTTCATAGCAAGTTCGGTTGTTTTTATTAGCATTGTTGCAAATGCTTCATTTTCACCAATATCTTCCAATGTGGTTTCAAGTTTAGACAATCTATTTTCAATCATATCTTTCCATTTTTCTTGTCTTTTTTGCAAAATATTGCCCTTGACAACATCGTAAACTGCAGTAACCAAAGCACCACCAACAGGTATAACACTTAAAGCTGTCTTACCAGCAACTTCTAAAACATCAATACATTTGTTTACTATTTCTTTTTTCATAATATCCTCCGACAAGAATATTATATCATAATTCTTTACTTATTTCAATTTAGGTTGCCATTACATCTCAAAATCTTTTTCTTTTCTCTTTTTCTTTCTTTCGAGCTCTTTAATCATTTGGTCTATTTCTTCATCTGTAAGTTCAGGTTCTTTTGGATTTTCAATTTCAAATTCTTTCTCTTTTTGTTGTTCTTGTATTTTAGTGTTAAGTCTATCAGTTGCTTCTCGCACATAATCACTATTAACAGAGTTGTAAACAGTTATTGTTGTTTTTACATCTCTATGTCCTAATAGTTGTTGAATAACTTTTGGATTTTCGTTCATTTCAAAAAGCATATTAGAAAATGTATGTCTTAATCCGTGAAAATGAATATTGAATTTATCTAGTCCATTTCTTCTTTTAAATCTATCAAATATCTTTCTAGTTCCCGAATAAGTCCTATAACTGCCATCATCATTAGCAAACACAAAAGTTGTAGGAGATGTCAACGTTGCAGTCACATCAGGGTTGGTTTGTTGTCTATTATTTTGTTTGTCTTTCCATTGTTTTAAAGTCTCTATGACAATATCGGCAACAGGTATTTCTCTTACACTGCAAGTTGTTTTCGTATCACCAATGACTGTTATTCGGTCTTTAATATTGCCTTGTTCATCAAACTTGGGCACTTGAGTTATTGCTCTTTCAACTTTTATTGTTTTATTATCAAAGTCTATATTTTTCCATTTTAAAGCTAGTGCTTCGCCAATACGAAGTCCCGCAAACATTAGTGTAATACAAAGTGGTTTAATGAAATTTGCTTCGTCTTTATTTAAAGCATCTAAAAATTTATCTCTAATTTCTGGTGGCATTGCTTTGTATTTTTCATCATCGTTTGCTTGATAAACATTCCTTTTGCCTTTAATTTTTACTTTTAATGTAGGGTTGACAAGTATCCATTTATTATCAATTGCATATTCAAAAAATTGGTTTAATAAGTGTTTGCATTTTTTGACAGTGTCATTGCTATAGCCTTGTTCCATTAAATTATTAACCAATTTTTGTATAGCATAGTTATCTATTTCATAAACTTTCATTTTGCCTATTGGTGGGGCAATATGCAGTTTAAAATTTCTAATGTTCCCTTCAAATGTTCGTGGACTTACAGCACTCTTTTTAAAAGTCATAAGATATTCAAACATCAAAGTTTCTAGGTTGTTTTGCTCAACTAAATCGTAAGAATTACTTTTCATTCTTCCACTAATTTCAGAAAGTTTTTTAACAACTTCTGCTCGAGATTTTCCATAAATAGTTTTTCGTATAATCTTTCCATTTTCATCATAGCCCATCGTTAGTGCTCCGCCCCAACGTCCATCACTTCTTTGGAATATCGAACCTTCATTATTTGCTCTACGAGTTCTCTTCACTGCTTTCTTTTTAGACATTTTGCACCTCACTTTGAGTATTGTTAAGTGTCAACCAAGTCACAAAATTAAGCACACTCACAACTTGTCTTTTGCCGACCTTTGTTGTTGGAAAAGTTTTGCTTCGCATAAGATTTCTCACATTATCTCTGCCAAGTCCAGTGATTTTAATAAGGTCCTCACAGTCTAAAAAATCTTTGTTGTATTTAGTTGAAATTCTGTCAACTTCCGCTTGTATAAGTTCATTTAAATTTAAGTTTGTATAGTTCATTTTTGTCTCCTCAAAAAATTAAAATTTTCTTTTCTAAATCTATAAAATCTCTCTATTCTAAATTTTTGAGAAAGAATGCATGGTAGCCTTACTTCTTTCTGCATAATAACAAATTTTCTATATTTAAAAGGGCGTCTGGGTATCCCAGCAAAGCCCAAAATGACGAGAAAAATAAAAATATTTAAGTGTATCAGTTAAAAGTGCTTAATTTAGGCACTTTTTAACACTTAAAATGATTTTTGTTTCTCGCTTATGCTCTATACTATAAACACCTATAAAATTTACATCACATTTCAAAATCACTACTTAAATATCCTTGTTCAATCAATGTTTTTATTCTCATTTCTTCAAGCGTATTCATATAATCTTGAAATGCTTTAATAGTCTCGTATTCAACCTTTGAATTAAGGTATAAACACTCGTCAAGTTCCTTCATTAACTTGTTTTTTTGAATGCGTTTTTCCACCAAATTCTTTGCATTCAATTTCAATCTTTCGTTCTCTTTAAGTTTTAAATTTTTAGCGCTTTCAATAACAATATTGCCAAGCCTTCGATAAACATCATTCATCATTTTATCTCCAACACTTTGAATAGATTTGTCATACCCATTACGCCTGCAATAATTATTCACAAGCTCATCTTTTTCTTTTACCAACTCATCAAAATCTTGTTTGTAAAGTGATATATTTGAATTGTGCTTAATGATATAGTTTGAAATATTATCAAGCTGTGATTTTAAATTTTGCATACTTTCGGAGTTGTAAAAAGTGGGCTTGTTTTGTGGAATTTGATTTGCAAGACTTATTAGCATATTCTTTAATTTAAGTCCTGAAATCTCGCTTATTTCTTCTTTAAAACTCTTTGTTAAGTCAGTCCTTAACTTTATCTCTCGTGCTTTATAATCGGTGGCTGAAAGTTCAATATTTGCCTTAAACTCGTCCATTGCCTTTGATGATATTCGCCCACGAGAAAAACCTTTTTTATTGTCCCTAATTCGCAAAGGTTCTTTTTCAAAAAAGACTATATGAATATGCCTGTTATCTGTGTTTTCGTGAAGTCCTGCAAACCATTCAACATTGTTAGGATTAAGTCCTGCACGCTTAAAATATTTAGGCAGTTCATTTTTTACAAGATTGTATGCTTGTTCAAAATTTGCACACCACTTTTTTCCAAATTTTTCTTCAAAAGATATAACACCACTCCAAATAACCGACTTTGTTTTTCTTAAATCTTTTCGCACTTTTGCAATATCTTCGCTTTCCATCTTGCCATTTTGATTAAATATTCCAGATGACTTAGAATTGTTATTTGAATACTCGATAAAATCAAGTTTTTGCAAATCTTTAATGCCAGTTGCAATGTATTTGAGATAATCACTATACTTATTTGAAGAATAGTAATCTCTCTTGTCCTGCATTCTCTTATCTTTGTAGTGGGGTAGAAAAAACTCTTGCATATACACAACATTAGGGACACTATTCATTTAACAACTCTCGCAAATGATTTTGTTTTTCATCTTCAAGTCCATACTCGTCAAGTGGAGTGTATTTCCAATCGCTAGTGTAGTTGTGTATATTGATATTGCTAATCTTATTTAGTATTTTAGTTATCAAGTTCAAAAGCGATTGATTAGTTTTAATCTCGGCATTTGTTTGAACATAGTCCATTTTTTGCCTGCCCATAATGTTTGCAAGCATCTCATCTAAACTTTGCAGATATTTTCTAATCTCCGAAAAGTTTATACTTTGATTTATAACATTATCTCCAAGTAGTTTGTCCGCACCAACCAAAGCAAAATATTTCACCATATCACTTTTGCTATCAAACTTGCTTGCGAACATTTTTGTTGCTCTTTCAAAAACTTTATTTTCTTCTTCATCATACACCCGAAACAAATAACTATTCTTTAAATCTTTTGTTTTTATTCTCGCCATAAAACCTCCCAATAATTTTAAATCTTTATATATCTCTTTCAATTTCAAATTAAAGGGGCAATGATTTTCACCTCCTCTTAAATTTCTCAACAAAAAAAGAACTGTCGGTGGGTAACAGTTCTCTATTTCGTTTTATATTTATAGCCCCTCATTATATAGGACAAAAGTAGGCAAAAAATTAAGGCATTTTTTGAATTTTGTGCTAAATTTTTTGAAAAATTTTTATTTTAAAGCCTTTTCTTTAAGTTTTTCAATAAAATCGTCAACCATTTTTAACACTTGCATAACATTTCCTTTAAATGATTTAAGCTTTTCAAAGTGAGCCTCAATTCCATATTCAGCAAATGTTTTGTTTGTATTTTTAATCCAATTATCATCAAGTTTAGAGTAGTCAATTTGTTTGCTTAATTGCTCTTTTATGCTTGGATTAGCACCAGTCTTTATTGTGCGTGAAATTGCTTTCTTAATCTCTTTTATCAAATCTTGCACATCATTCAAATTTACTTTAAATTGACCAGTTTTTCTTATTTCTTCAATATATTGTTTAAATCCTTGTTCGGTTTCAAGTTGTAGATTATAAAATTCTTCAGTATCTTTAAATTCTTTATCATTGCAAAGATAAGTACGATAATTTAAGAAAATTGTATCAAGTCTGCCATTGATAGCTGCAGGGCTTATTCCAAGCTTCTCGGCTATATCTTTTTGTTTAACACCAGTCATATAGTCAAGCAAAATTTCTCTATCTTCTTGTGACAATTTATAAATATTCCTATATAAAACTTTAGTGTTGATTTTCTTCTGCCATTCATCTTCAGCAGAAACAGAGTAGTGCCCATGATTTGCGATAACATTTTCTATATCTTGACCAGTTTTCTGTTCAATCTGTGAAAAACTAACTTCGTGTCGTCTTATTTTTCTGTCTTTGCTTTCTTCCTTTATTTCTTTTTCACTCATAATATTACCTTTATAATTTTAAATTGTTTATATAGAATTATTACAAGAAATAATTATTTCCACAAACAATCGATAGTTATAATGGTTGCTGGCATTCCAACAATTTGGACATCAAATTTTAAGCTTGGAACTACCATTGTTTCTGCGTTATGTATTCTAAAACTAAACTGCCATCCACAATCCATATAAAGTTCTAATGTGTTTGTGCTATTAGGTTTAAAATCTAAGCTTACAATTCTTGTTGGTAATTCTGCAACAGGAATGAATATTTTAGGTTTTATTGTTCTAGTTGATTGATTTAATGTTCCATGCATATTGTATGATTGTATTCTAGTTATCTTCTTTGCATCTATACTAATCACTTTATAAAAATCAAACTCACCCAATAAGTATTCAACCATTTTCTTTGGAATCGTTTTATCTTCTTTACAAGAATTTAAGATTTCGTTTTTAAAAGCTGTTAGCAATGGAACATAAACTTGTTTATCTTTTGATGAAAGTTCATTCCATTTGGTTTTTTGCTGTTTTAAATTTTCAAGCATTGTAAAAATAGGTTTAACTTCATTCCAATATGTTGGTGAGCAAGGAACATTAAACCACTTTTTTCCAAAGTCCAAATTCTTTGCTAATCTGCTATGTTTTACGGCAAAATGATTATGTTTTATACTTAGACCTATTTGCCATTCAATATTCGTACGGGATATAACAATGTCTCTAACATCTCCTTCTTTGCCTTCACTATCGGTTTGTATTTTTAATGTTAATAAATCATTGTCATTTTCTAAAATCATTGGTTCCATTTCAAAAATTGTAGATACAACAGCATTTGCACTTTCAATCAATAATGTTTTTAACTCACTATTTATCAAATTCCAAGCATGCTCATCAGCCATCAAAGCTGAATTTTTTATTATCTCAGATTTACGATATTTATTTATTTCGTTGTTTAAAGTGTTTATGCAGATATACTCGTAAGCTCTACCTTGATTATTGCTTTGAATACTCATAATTTACTCCTTATCTTCTAAAACTTTTTTAATCGCTAACGCAATTTCATATGCCAAATTAACAGGGACAGCATTACCAATCATTTTGTAAGCGTTATCAACTTTATTGTAAATAAATTTAAAGTTATCAGGAAAACCTTGAATTCTTGCGACTTCTCTAATAGACATTCTTCTATAAAGATATTCTTTACCACTTTCAAACTCACATCTATTCAACCCAACTTTAATCATTTTAGGAGCTTGTGGATGAATTTGACACTGTCTTCCAGAAGCTTGTACAGTAAATGCTTGTTCATCCCATGATTTCACTCTATTTCTGCTCATAAACATAGGGGAATATGCACCAACAAAATATTCATTATTATTTACTGCTTTTGGATTATGATAGTTTTTATCTTCAGCTGGAACAGCTGAGTCTTTTAAATCCCATAATATTTCACGTAATGTAATTTTCTTATTATCATCTTTTGTTGAACCTTCTGGAAATTTAAAGTCAATCTTTAGGTCGTTCCTAAATCCAATATAAAAGACTCTTTTCCTTTCTTCTGCAACGCCATAATCTTTTGCATTTACCAATGTCAAAGACACATCATAGCCACAATCTTTAAAAAGTTTAATAAAGTTATCAACTGCTTCTTTATGTTTTTTTGATAGCATTCCACTTACATTTTCAGCTAAAAAGAATTTTGGTTTTAAAATTTTTAGTAATCGTATATATTCAAAAAATAATTGACCACGACTATCATTTATTCCTCTCATTGCTCCTGCTTCAGACCAAGATTGGCAAGGTGGTCCACCAATAATGCCATCTATATCTTTTGGTAAATCTTCTTCTTTTATATTTTTTATATCACACTCTAATAGTTGTGTCTTTGGATGATTGACCTTAAATGTTTCCCAAATTGTTGGGTCAAACTCATTTGCTACTGGTATTTCAAATCCTGCCTTTTCAAACCCTAAATCTAATCCGCCACAACCACTAAATAAACTCAAAATTTTCATAAGTATTTCCCTTTAATATGATATAAGTGCATTATACCATAAATTTAACAAATTTGCATCGCTTAATATTAAAAATTTTATTTTTTATCCCAAATACCATATCCCCAAATATAATTTGCCATGTTGTAAGCATTATTAATTGCTTTTTGAGTTAATAAACAAATTTTCTTTGGTCTATCAAATTGGTCAATAATTCCTGTTTCTTTCAATTTTTTATATACATTAATTCTATTAGGGACATTATATGTCCATAAATGTAATTGATGAATTTCGTTTACCAAAATATAAAAATCTTGTAAGTTTTGTTGTGCTTCATAAAAATTTAATCCAGCTTCAACCAAAACTGCAAGTTCCTTTTTCTTATCTTCAGATAAACCCCTAAGTTCCTTTATATCATAAACGACTTGCCTTGGCTTCATCAAATTACCAGTTGCGTATCCTTCTTTGTGGTCAACATATTTTGTTTTATTTATCTCATCTTCATATACACTATCCACTTTATTAATAAGTCTAAACAATACCTTATCATGGGGGAAATAATCAATAGTAATTTCATCTGGCAAACTGTTCCTGCATTCAACATATACAGAGTTTAATTGTCTTTTCATTTCGTTGATTAATTGTTTAAAAGATTGATAATAAGTGCTTCTATAGTCTTCATCTATATGAGCTGAATTTTTATCTCTTTCGTAATAAATCTGTTTAATGTGCTCTCTATGTTCTTTCCATTCTGTTCTATATTTATGTTCTTTAGAATTTTCTATTTTATTTTTATCCAAAAAAGCATCAACTACAACACAACAATTTATGTAAAAGTGGTCTCTAATCCTGTCAACATATTCTTTCCTTAACGGCATTGGAATTTTAAATAAATTTTCATCAATGTACATCATACTATCAATATCTTTTTTCGCATAAATAAAGTGCTTTGCAGATTCCCATTCAGTCATAACTTTTCTCCTTTATTGTACATAATTATACAGTAAATTCCTAATTTTACATAACTAATACAACTAAAAGATTGTTTTTTATTTATTATAGACGAGAAAAGTTTCATATCGTTTTAGGCAGTTCAAGAGCAATCAAGTTTAGTAAAAACATCACATTTGCTGTCAATTGCTGTCAAAATAAAACAGTAATATACAGCAAATATTTTTGTAATATTATAATCGCATTTA
>CALWOU010000013.1 GCA_944383245.1 uncultured Clostridia bacterium
GGCGAAATGGTTGAAACAAGTGAAAGCACGGAAAAAATCGTTGCAGAATATAAACAAGCACTTAATAGCGCTAACACTGCTTTTTGGACATGTATTGGTCTGGTTGGTTCAGCGCTGCCTGCTTTCTTTGCTGGTTGTGGAATTTTATCGTGTTATGATTATAATTATCATATTGCTTATGATGACTAATTTAAAATATATTAAAAATTGAAAACTTGTATTTAAAAAACGGCTATATATTAGTCGTTTTTTGTTTAATCTATTAAACAAAAATTTAATTATTTATTTTATGGTACGTAATAATTAGTTTTATTATCTCGGTTAAAATATTAATTCGTTTTATCTACATTGATATTGATAACTTTATGTTAATTAAAATTTTCAAAGATTTTTTGCATTATTATGCTTCCTGCAACTCCTGCGTTGAGGCTTTCGATTTTGCTTGTCATTGGAATTGAGAGTTTTATATTGGAAATGTTTATAAGTTCATCGCACACTCCAGCGCCTTCATTTCCAACAATCAGCGCGGTTCTACCCTTTTTCTTTTTAAAATCTTTTAGTTTTTCACCAACCATATCTGCAACAATGAAGTTTTCTGCAATTTCGTCCTTTTCTTTAATCAAATCTTCAAGCGAAATTTTGTGAATATTCGCGCTAAGCACTGCGCCAACGGACGAGCGAATAACTTTTTCATTATATGCGTCCGCACTGTCAATCAAATAAATATCGTTAAAACCAAAAGCAAGTGCGCTACGAATAAGTGTGCCGACATTGCCTGGATCTTGAATTCTATCAAGTATAAGTGAGTTACCTATTGGTTTATTTTCTTTAAACTTTTTAACACACACGCAAATCACATCTTGCGGAGTTACAGTTGTGGCAAGTGATTTCAACGTTTTTTCATCCACAACCACAATATTTGGAAAACCTTTTAGATTTTTATTACGCGTGATAGTATGCAATATTTTAACGTCCGACTTCAATAAATCACGGCAAAACTTCTCCCCTTCCACAAAAAACAAATCATTATTTTTCCTAAACTTTTTATCTTTCAATTCTTTAATCTGATTTTTAGTTAGTTCCATAAAAATATTTTAACAAATTAAAAACATATTGTCAAACTTAATATGTTATAACAACTTTAATGATTAATGTTTTAAATTTGCGTTAAATATAATCAACAGCATTTTTATAATCTTTTATCTTACATAATACACAAAAACTGAACGACTATTAAATCGTTCAGTTTGTTTTTATTACTTTTGTTTAAATTAGTAAGTTTTATAATGTAAGTTAGGCCTTTTTTGCAGTTTCAACAAGTTTTGCAAAAGCGGTTTTATCTGTTGCTGCAAGGTCTGCAAGCACTTTTCTATTCAACTCAACATTTGCTTTTTTAAGCCCGTTGATAAATGCTGAATAACTCATACCATTTTCTCTGCAACCTGCGTTGATACGAGTGATCCAAAGTGAACGCATATCACGTTTTTTAAGTTTTCTACCAACGTAAGCATATTGACCAGATTTCATAACAGCTTGGCGAGCAACTCTATATAGTTTAGATTTTGCACCCCTGTAGCCTTTTGCTTGCTTTAAGATTGAACGGCGTTTTTTCACACCATTAACACCACGTTTAATTCTCATAGTCCGCCTCCTACATCATCTCTTTTACGTTCTTTTCATATGCTTTTGAAACATATGCGCCAGAACGCAATCTTCTTTTTCTATTTCTTGATTTCTTTGTTAAGATGTGGCCTTTGCCGTCTCTTGTACGTTTGATTTTGCCTGTGCCCGTTTCAGAGAAACGTTTAGCAACAGCCCTTCTAGTTTTCATTTTTGGCATAATAATTTTCTCCTTCTTGTTATTTTATTTAAGAAATTGTTATTTCTTATTCGAAATAGGCGCTAAAAACATAAAGATATTTCTACCATTCACCATAGGTGGTTTTTCAACTGTGCCTGCACTTTCAACAAGAGTTGCAAACTTATTCATAACGTCTATTCCCATTTGTGGACGACCTTGCAAGCGCCCACTCATACGAATATTAACTTTAACTTTGCTACTCTCAGATAAAAACTTGCATACTTGTTTTGCTTTAATTTCAAGGTCGTGGTCATCAATAACCATACTGAGCGACATTTCTTTCATTTTTGCGACCTTTTGATTTTTTCTTTGGTCTTTAAGTTTTTTAAGTTCGTCAAACCTATACTTACCATAGTCCATAATCTTGCAAACAGGCGGTTTAGCATCTGGTGCGATTAACACCAAATCCAAATTTTGCTCGCTTGCCATTTGATTTGCAACTTCGCTAGACACTATGCCTAACTGCTCCCCTTGTGAGCCAATTAATCTCACTTCTGGCAAAACAATTTGTTCATTTTTAAGTGCTTCTTTCAATTTTCCTCCTAAAATAAAAAATGGGATCTTTATGTAAAAGTTCCCACCTAAAAATTACTATTAAAACTCAAAATTTGATTTTGAAATTGATTGTAATTTTATACCATTGCTACATATTCGCCACAAGGTGAGAAGTGGTAACTCCTACTTTTACGTGGTTATTCTAACACATATAATTTAATTTGTCAAACCTTTTTTAGCAAATTTTTGAAAAAATTTGATAATTTTTTATCTTTACCATATTTTACAATTGAATATTAAGCAGTTTAAATAGTTATAATCTTATTATTTTAATTATTTGTGTTTGCTCTTTTTTTGTTTTTCCAGCGCACAATGTTGTCGCACGCATAGAAAATGTAACCTATTGCAATGAATACAACTAAAAGCGCAAATATCCAACCAATAAAGCCACCACAACCTAGAGTGTTTAAATCTAAGAAAAAGTAGGGATAGATTGTTGCGGTTGTGTTTGCTGGAAGAATGCTAGCGCGAATTAGAATAAACACAACGTAAATTAAAGGCATTATTGTGCATAAAAGTGGATAGTACCATTTTGTTTTTCCATGCTCATAGAATAGCGCCCAGTGAACAATAAACATAATAGGAAGCGTTACATGCATAAGTAAATTTGAAATTGATGTGAAATAGTCAAACACGCTATTATCTTTTGCAAGCAAAATGTTGTAAACTAAGAAGGTTATTAATATCATTATGTTGCTCATAAATGTGAATTTTGGTGCAGTGTCAACAAAACCATCCTCTTTTTTGTGTGATTGTTTTATTGTTTTTATCCACACTGCAACCATAAGTCCCATACATATGTAGTTTGAAAGGTTTGTGTAAAAAACGTAAAATTCGTTGTTAAATGATTTATCAAAATAACCTAGGCTTGCAATAAAACCAATTAGTGCAAGGGTTATGTAAATTGTTTGAAAAACGAGTTGAGTTGTTCTATTCTTTATCATTTGTTTTCTCCATAGTATGTAAGATTGAGTGTGCAAGCAAAAACTCTGCTGGATAGTATAGCGCTAAACATAAAATTCCAAACACTGCGCTAACCGAACTAAACACGTTAAATAAAAGCATAAAGTCGGATAAGAAGAATAACACACTACCAATTAGGATTATTAAATTTAAAGTTGATTTTTCTTTTATAAAATTTCCAATTGCTTTTCCAACCATAAGCGAGATAATTAGTGCGTAAATAATGCACACAATCTCCATCAACACTGAACCATAATTGAAAATTGGAACAAGTGTGATAATTAGTAATGATGGCACAAAAATGCACGCACCAAATAACAAATCTTTTAAGGTGAATTTGTGTAAATTTGAGTAAGCAACCACAAACAAAATATGCCCTATTGCAAACAACACCGCACCTGAGATAAAGTGAATGTTTAAAACAATGTCGCCAAGCATAGCGAAAAATAAGCCAACAAACAACCAAATGGCAAATTTTAGTTTACTTGTTTTTTTCATCCACACGCAAATCAAGTTTATTAAACCTAATGCCACAAATAACGCACTTGTGAAACCTTTTAAAATAAGTCCACCATAAATAATGTAAAATACATCACTTATAATAATACCAATTAAAAATATTAAATTTACAATAAAAAGGTTTAAATTATCTTTAATTTTCTGCATTTTTTCTCCTTAAAATTTATTTTTTTATGTTTTTTTCGAATTTTTTTAATTTAATTAACTAAGAAAATGCGCTAAAAATAAGCATTTTTTACATATATTTTAATTTTTTATATTTTTTAATAAATATTTTTACAAAAATAAATTTATTTTTAAATATCTTGATATTTTTTTAATAATTTTTTTAATATTTAATTTTTTAATATTTAATTTTTTAATATTTAATTTTTTTTTATTTTAAAAACCATTTAACAATTTTCATATTAAATTTTTTGTATGGTTGATAACGTATTGGAAGGTCTAACCACGTCTTTTTATCAACTATGCTTTTATAGTGAGAGAATGTGTCAAACCCAAGTTTGCCGTGATAAGTTCCAATACCGCTTTGTTTTACTCCACCAAAACCAAGGCGATTTGATGCAATATGTATGATTGTGTCGTTTATGCAACCGCCACCAAACTGAATTGAATTGATAACTTTATTTTGATTTTCCTTTCTTGATGAGAAAATGTAAAGCGCAAGCGGTGGGTTTAACTTTTTAACGTTTTGAATTGCTTCGTCCAAATTTTCAAAAGTTAAAACTGGTAAAATTGGACCAAAAATTTCGTTTTTCATATCGTCTGCATCGAAATTAGACTCTAAAATAGTAGGTTCAATTTTTAAACTACTTTCGTCACTTTTTCCGCCAAAAATGACATTATCTTCTTTAATTAGTGAATTCATAGCATTAAATTGCTTTAAGTTTATCATTTTTGGATAATCTGTGTTGCTAATTGGGTCAACAGTGTATTGCAACACAATTTGGCGTTCAATTTCTTTAACCAATTTGTCTTTAATTGAAGAGTGGCAATACAAATAGTCTGGCGCAACGCAAGTTTGACCGCAGTTTAAGAATTTACCAAACACAATTCGCTTTGCAGTGAGTTCAATATTTGCAGTTTCGTCCACAATGCAAGGGCTTTTTCCACCCATTTCAAGTGTAACAGGTGTGAAATGTTCGGCAGCGTGCTTCATAACGATTTCGCCTACACGAGTTGAGCCTGTGTAGAAAATATAGTCAAAATCAAGATTTAGTAGTTCGGTGCACTCTTCCACTCCGCCTAGTACAACTTCAACATGACCGCGCTCAAAAGTCATATCAATTAGTTCTTTTATAACGTCACTTACGTGCGGAGAAATTTCGCTCGGTTTGATAACGACCGAGTTTCCCGCACTAATTGCATCAACTAATGGGTCGATTGAAAGCATAAATGGATAGTTCCAAGGGCTAATTATTAGCGCGCTACCATACGGACTTGGTATCATATAACTTTTTGCGTGAAATTGCGTGATAGGTGTTGCAACGCGCTTTGGTCTAGCAAACGAACGAATATTTTTTAGCATATAATTTATTTCTGTTAGCACAATTCCCACTTCGGTCATATACGCTTCATTTTCGCTTTTATTAAGGTCAATTTTTAGTGCTTCGTAAATTTTAGGAAGCATAATCATTATGTTTTTCTTTAATTTTTTAAGTGCATCTATTCTATTTCTTACGTTTAGCATTTTGTATGAATTAAAATACTCTTTTTGACTGTTAAATACATTTAAAATATTCTTTTTAACACTATCTTCCATTTTTTACCTCGTGATAAATTTTTTCCAACTGATTTGCCGTGTAAAGTTTTGGCACAGGATATAATGGGTTTGCTTCTTTTTCAGCAGTTTTAGCAAGAGACGGAATATCTTCTTCTTTAATTTCGTCAATCGTTCTTCCAATATGCATGGTGCTATTTAATTCTTCAATTTTTTCAATAAAGATTTTTGCGCCAACTTCAATTGGTGTGTCCTTATCAAACAAATTGGCATACACACCCATTTCCCACAATTTTTTATAAACGCATTTTCCATACGATTTTAACATATAAGGCATAATTATTGCGTTTGCCTCTCCGTGCGCAACATTATATTTTCCGCCAAGTGAGTGTGCGATTGCGTGAATATAGCCAACGTACGAAACAGTGAAAGCAACACCTGCTAGATATGCTGCTTTTAACATATTTTTGCGCGCTTCTAGGTTTTTTCCGTCGTTATATGCAACAAGAAGATTTTCAAAAATTAGTTTGGTTGCATCAAGTGCACATTTTCTGGTTTTCTTTGTGGTTGAACGTCCAATGTAGGCTTCAACTGCGTGAGTTAGTGCATCCATTCCTGTTGTGGCGGTGATTGATTTTGGTAAACCCACCGTTAGGTTTGCATCTAACATTGCATAACTTGGTATTAGTGGAAAATCGTTGATTGCATATTTGTGGCGCGTGTTGCTATCTGTGATAACTGCGGCAAGTGTGGTTTCACTACCTGTTCCCGCCGTGGTTGGAACGGCAATAAGTAAAGGCGTTTTCTTCATAACTTTTAACACACCTTTCATTTTCCCAAGCGGTTTATTTGGGCGAGCCACGCGTGCACCTACCGCTTTTGCGCAGTCCATACTAGAACCGCCACCAAACGCGATTATTGCAGTGCAATCATTGTCGTAATATAATTTTAGCGCTTCGTCAACATCGTCAGTGGTTGGGTTTGCGTGTGTTCCGTCATAGATTGTTAACTTAATATTTTCTTTTTTAATCTCTTCTTCTAAACTTTTTGTTAAACCAAGTGAATTTATACCTTTATCTGTCACAAGCAAAACAGATTTAACATTCTGCTCTTTTAAAACGTCAACCAATTCGCCATTATTATTTAGAATCTTTGGTTCGCGATAAGGCAAAATTGGAATTGCAATTCTAAAAATTGTTTGATAAGTTCTGCAATATAATTTTTTAAAAAAATTCATATAATCTCCTTTTTTATAATTTTTTAATAAATCTTAATAATTTTCCTATTGTTTTTAGTTTTAAATAAAATTTAGCATTTTGTTAGTGCTTTTTATGAAATATATTTTTTAACTAAATCTATTCTTATATTTACAATATTGAATTGTTTTAAAATAAGATGATACGATAAAATATTTTCTTACATTATGCAATAATAGACAAATGTACATTTTTGATTTTAATAAACGTAAAAATTTTAGTCAAATAATTATAAAAAAAAGGTGCAAATTACATATTTTTGCACCTTAATTATAAACATTTGTCAACTTTTTGTTTAATTTTTTATTTTTTTATTAAAAATTTATTTTAAATTTTGATTTTACAAATATCAATTAAAAATTTGAAGTATTCCACCTATGAATTTTTTAATTATATTGTTTTAATAATTAAATAGATCTTATATTTGTGTCTAAATTTGCCACATCATCCTTTTTATTGATATTATTTCCATTATTTTTATATCCGTCAATATAGGTGATATTCAACGGAGAATAAGTAGGACAATCTGAAGTTGGTCTAAAATTTATCTCTTTAATACCATTTTTTAGCAATCTTTCTTTTACTAATGGCGCTTCTATTATATGACTCAAGTCGACAAAATACGGATCATATTTGCAAACTGCATATATCAAAAAATCTATATAAGGAATTGAAGTCTCTTTATCTATATTTTTTTTAACCTTATCAAAGAGGTAGTGAACAACTTCGTTTCCCATACATGAACCGTCTACTATATACCACATAAGTTCTTTATTATTTTTAATTCTATCAGAAGTGTATTCAATAAGCGACGGATCTGCTTTCGCAGAATTAAGCGCTTCCTTAAAAAGATTTTCATCATCAAAATATTCTTTTGGAGCATCTTTTAAAATTGATTCATCAATTTCACGTAATGCGTATATTACAACTTCTCTTTCTTTTTTTAATTTATCTGGTACGTTCTTTAATTCAGCAGTTGAATATCTTAATGCGGCCCGAACAACATCTAGATCTTCACTCATCTTTTTTGGCAAATATGAAAGCAAAGGAGCACGACCAAAGCATTCATCACCAATTGTATAATCTGAGTAATAGTTGATACTTTCTCTTCTCCTATAAAACTTAAGATAAACTACTTTGCTATAACTAAATGTTCCAGGATAGAGATTTTTTCCAGGATATGGATTTCTCATATTGCCATAAATATAACTATGGTTCATTTTAAATAGCATTCTGTTATATAAATTTATTATAAATTCTTTATCATATTTATACTCACTTGGAATGAGTGCACTTAACTCTTTCTTATTATACCCGAACAAGTTATAACTTAACTTGGCAAGAGCTTCAACAACTGCAGATTTATTCTTTCTATTCCGATTTATATATCTTGCTGTCTTTTTAAATTCCTTATAGATGCATCTTTTTTCAACAGACATTTCTTTCATTGCCAATTTTACAACTAACTTTTCTTCACTATCCATAATTCTCCTCCAACTAATTGTAATATGTTTATAACATAGAAATATTAAGTTGTCAATAGTAATTTATTTCGAGTTTGTAATTATTCAATAACTTTTTTTACAAATTTCTATTATTTAAACTTTTTGAATTATGGATTAGATTAATCATTTTATAAAGTTTTATTTGAAATGGCGAGTTTTAATTCAGCGATAAAATCTTGGAGTGAATGAGTTGTTGTATCTTTACTGCCACGAACGCGAACCGCCACTGTGCCGTCCGCCATTTCTTTGTCGCCTAACACTAAAATATATGGTGATTTTTCAAGAACTGCTGAGCGAATTTTCTTTCCAACACTTTCGTTTTCAAGGTCGCACTCAACTCTAATTCCATTTTCTTTTAAAACGGTTTCAACTGATTTTGCGTAAAGGTCATTATGCTCGCTAACTGTTATAATTTTTGCTTGCACTGGGCTTAACCAAACTGGTAAATTACCCTTTGTTTCTTCCAAAATAAATGCAACAAATCTATCAAGTGAACCTAAAATTGCGCGGTGAATAACAACAGGGCGCACCCTTTCGCCTTTTTCGTCAACATATTCAAGTTCGAAACGTTCTGGTAGCTGATAATCAAGTTGCACGGTTGAAAGAGTTATATCGTGCCCGATTGCGCTTTCCACTTGCACGTCGATTTTAGGGCCATAGAATGCGGCTTCGCCTTCTGCTTCGTAATATTCGGCACCTGAATTTTTTAATATTTCACGTAAGGCATTTTCGCTTTTTACCCATAAATCGTCATTGCCAAAATATTTTTCAGTGTTGTTTTTATCTCTTAGTGACAATCTGAATTTGTAATTTTTAAAACCAAAATCTTTGTAAACATCTAAAATTAGTTTTATAACGCCTTCAACTTCGTCTTTAATTTGGTCTGGTCGGCAGAAAATGTGACTATCATTTTGAGTGAACGCACGCGAACGCTCAATTCCGCAAAGCGCACCACTTGCTTCAAATCTAAAATCATTTGCAATTTCAGCAAGACGCAAAGGCAAATCGCGGTATGAATGCATAAAGTTTTTATAAATCATCATGTGGTGTGGGCAGTTCATAGGGCGTAAAACATAGGCTTCGTCGTCTAGTTCCATTGCTGGGAACATATCGTCCTTATAATGCTCCCAATGGCCTGATGTTTTGTATAGGTTTACATTGCCAAGTGACGGCGTCATAACGTGTTGATAACCAAGTGCAATTTCCTTATTTATAATGTAATCAGATAGTTCACGGCGCACAATATATCCTTTTGGAAGCCACATAGGTAACCCTTTTCCAACAAGTTCAGAGAACATAAATATACCAAGTTCTTTTCCTAGTTTTCTATGGTCGCGCTCGCGCGCCTCTTCTTCTCGCTTTATGCACTCTTTTAAATCATCCTTATTTAAAAAGCCGTAAACGTAAATGCGAGTTAACATTTTGTTTTTCTCGCTTCCAAGCCAATACGCGCCGTTCACTCTATTCATTTTAAACGAAAAACCGCGCAAAAATTTGGTGTTTTCAACGTGCGGACCACGGCATAAATCGTAAAAATCGTCACCTGTATAGTACACAGTTATCTTCTCGCCGTCTTCTAAGCGGTCTATTAGTTGCAATTTGTATGGTTCGCCAGCGAACATTTCGTGCGCTTTATCTTTGCTTACTTCCACACATTTAAAATCTTCATTTCTTGCAATAATCTCTTTCATTTTTTCTTCAATGCGTGGAAAATCTTCTGCTGAAACGGTTAGATTATCAAAATCGTAATAAAAACCATTGTCTATTGCTGGACCAATAGCAAGTTTTGCGTTTGGATATAACACCTTAATTGCCTTTGCAAGCACGTGTGCCATACTGTGGCGGTACATATTTTGCTTTTCTTCGTAATCAATATCTTTTTCCATAATCTTCTCCTTTTTCATTTTACTAATTTAAGTTCGTTTTTGTTTTTTGTATGAAGTTTGAATTTAATTATTGCTTTCTATTTAAAAATTAGTATTCCGCAATTTTTAAATATAAAAAAATCCCATACTTAAACGTAAGGGACGATAATTACCGTGGTTCCACCCTATTTGATATGCTTTTAAACTGTAAAAGTTATAATTTTTTATAATTACATTTAATAAACTTTTTAATCGTTGTTATTTTGTTTTGCTAAATTAAAATAGTTAAATCATTGAATAATTTTGGTTTATTAAGTAATTTGCATATCCACTTAATTTGCAAGAATTCACTTGCGTTGACCTAATTGGTGGTTTCAAATATAGATGTTTTGCGCAAATCTCAGCCGGCATGCACTCTCTGTAAAAATTGAACTATATTCTACTTGTCCAATCAATAGCCTATTTAACTATGGCTATTCTATCAAAATTTTAATCATTTGTCAATAAATTTCGCCATAAAACCAATTTTTATTTTTTGTCTATCTTTTAAGTCACGTAGCAATAATCATTTGAGTTAATAATCTTATATATGACCCAAAAGTGTCAAGCATAATTATTTAATTTAATATTTATTTGAGTTGTCCTACACTTTTCTTTTTTCATCCTTATTTTTTATTTTCACGTAATCGGTCTGAGATAGTTTCAATCAAATTCCTTATCTTTTCATAACTATATTTCCGTGACACTAAAGTGTCAAGCATATTTATTTTTCTTTTTTCTTTCTTATTTTTTATTTTCCGCGCAAGCGGTTTTTAGTTTTTCATATAGATTTTTAGGCGGTTGCAGAAAACGTTACTTAAAAAACTAACTGCTTCGCTATCTGAATTTTCGTTTAAATAAACGTCGATATAACTTGGGCAATTATTTAGCACGTTGGTGATTAAATCGAGAGAGTTATGGCAAACGCAAATTTTTTTAACGCGCGCGTTTTTGTTTTTCATATTATAAATGCTATAATCCTCCCCGCTCACCACAACCTTCACTTTATACACCAAACTATCCATAGTGTTAATCAAAAACTTAATCACTTCTAAAAAAGTGGTGGAATTAAATAGGGTTATGTTATCACTACTAAGGGTTGCCAAGTTGTCCCAATGTTGTTTTAAAGGGGCAAGGCGAAATTCAAGGAAACTATCAACAAAAAAGGTGTCGTTAAAAATCAAAATTTTGTTTAGTGCGCTTTCGTCTGTAGATTTATCAAAAAGCGACAAAACTTTAATGTAAGCATTGAATGCGAGTGAATCGGAAAGTGGATTTTTGATTTTTTGCTTTAGGTAATTAATTTTGTAGTGACTCACTATGTAGTCTATAATCGTTTCTCTTAAAATAGCTTCACACACTTCAACTTTTGTTTCATCAAAGGCAATTAAAAGATAAACGAAATTGTTGTCCGCATAAGTGGTCAAAATATTCTTGCAAAAGTCCATTTTCGCGGTTAAATTTGCGTGCAAAAACTCTATTATCTCTTTATTCTTCACCCTGGATGCTAGGGCTAATTCTCTCATATAAAACCTCTAATTTATCATATGCGTAAATTTATATTTTACTCATTAAAAATTTGTCATATTTTGTAAATTGAAGAAATTCGAATATATTTTTATTATTTAATCTGACAATTTTTAAAAATTTACGTGTTACGTACGAATTAAACTTTAAATAAATTAACAAAAAAGTGAAATTAAATCATACACTAGATTGGAGACAAAATATGTATCATTTTTTCTATAGAATTGGTTGTTGTGACTGCGTTAGGATTTCTAACCTATCCACCCCACTTAGAGCACGTACGTGTTGCAAATATAATCCATGTAACTGCTCGTGCCACAACTTTAATTATTTCTTTTAATATGTAGAAGTTATATAGATATCTAAATAATTTATCTTTTGCTAAATCTTTTTATTTAAGAAGAATTAGTTAAAACAAATAGGTTAAAAAGTTTTTATCTTTTGATATTTCACGACAATTAATTTTGCAGTAAAAAACAAGCAATAAACTAAAATGATTTTTAATAATTTGCTTGTTTTTTCTTTTGTAATGTAAAAATTTTAGGCTTGTTGCTCAGTTTGAGTTTCCTCTGTTTGTGGTTTTTTCTTTTTAAGAACAAAGAACACTACTGAAAGCACTGCAAATGCAATTAAAGCAACTTCCACAACACCCATAATAACCGCGAACACAATAGCGCCCGTGCAAGTCATTGATACCGGTTCTTCACCTGGTTCTGCAGGCATAGTCATTTTGAAAGCATTTACATCTGTTGCAATCATAGCAGAATTATCACCGTTTTCCCAGAAAGCATTCCATTCTTCTTCGTTTGCTTTAAGAGCATCAACACCTTGGCGATATTCTTCTTCTGTCATTCCTTCTACAATGAAAGCAATCTTATCACCATTTCGTATAATCCATACGCTGGTTTTAATCTCGTACGTATCAATGCCAGAGTAAGTGCCCGCTGTCATATAAGCGCGTTCATCGCTCACGATTTCGAATTTAACACTTACTGTTGTTCCGGCTGGTGTGTCTAACGTTGCATCTTCTTCTGAAATTGTTTCTGAATATGCATAAGTCATACCATAACTTACTGGGCGCGCAAGCATTCCAATGTATAGCCCAAGAACAGCAACTGCCAACACAAGTAAAACAATCATAACAGGCAATTTAGATAAAAATTTCTTCATATACTCCCCCCTTTTTTTATTTTTATCTGCTACAAAAAATTTAGCAAAAATTGACTAAAAATGTCAACTATAATTTATATGATTTTGTAAATTTTTTTGTTAATTTGTAAAAATTTTTAAAATTTACTAATTTTTCCTAATTTTTCGCTATTTTTAGACAAATTTTTTAATTTTTAAATCTATTATTCTAATTGTGTTTCTTTTTAAAAAAATAAAGTATTTTACTGAGTACACCTCAAACCGCTTACACGGGAAATAAAAAATAAGAAAGAAAAGTGTAGGACAACTCAAACAAATATTAAATTAATTTAAATATGCTTGACACTTTTGGGTCACGAATTGTTAGCATTACAATTAAGTAAAACAATTAGGTATTTTACTGAACTACCTCTCCGTCAACTACACTACGTTTCGTTGACACCTCCCCAAGCACCACCCCACTGCGACGATGTCTTGCGGGGAACCCCGGTCGTGGAGGCAAGTATTAATGATGATTTAAACAATAAAAAATGTGACTATAAATTTGTCACATTTTAAAGGGTTTTAATTTTCTGTGTCATATTTTTTATTTTTTAACATTAATACTATAATTTTTATTTTATCTTATTATTTTTTTATTTTATTGTTAAAATTTCTTTGTTATTTTATATTTCCTATTATTAATGTTACATTTTATTAAACGTTTAATTCTCTGCCGTGATTTAAATAGGTTGTTACAGGCGAAACTAGGTCAGGGGCGCAATTGTTTAGTTTATTTATAATTAGGTTATAAATATCATTTTCTTCTTTTAATGCTTGCTTGTTGGTTAAATTTTTGTTTCTTTCTAAGTTGTCTTGCACTGAATGTTGCAATACTTTAATAGAATCGTCAATAAACGGGGTGCATTTGAAATCTTCTTCATTTAAATTTAAGAACGAGTTTAAAAGATTGTCTGAATTTAAGAATAAGCGAATTGAATTTTTCCACTTATCGAAAATTTCGCCTTCAACAATAATGTGTGAATACCTATCGAAAACGTAATATTTTTTATCTTTGGTTATAAAAATCATAAGTCCGTTATTTTCGCTCACGTTATACTCTACCACATTTTCTGCTATTAACATTTTATGTTCGTTATAAAACGACAATGTTCCGTTTTCATTAATATCAACTATAAGAGGCATTATACCTTCAACTTTTAATTTGTATTCATTTGCTGATTTATCCATAATTTTCTCCTTAACTGAATGTATTTTAGCATAAAAAAATAATTTGTCAATACCTAAACAATTTTTTTAATTGTTTTATAAAAATAAGTAATTGATTTGAAATTTCCTATTTAAAATGTCGATTTTGTTATTTTTAGGTTAAATTTGTTTTTTCTCTATCTATAAATGTTTTTAAAAATGAAAATTGAATTTATAAAAATAAAAATTACCAAAATAGGTCATTAAAAATAGATTTAATAAAAATTTAAGTAAAAAAATGCCTTCAAAATTGAAAGCATTATAATAAATTTTTAATTAAAGGTTGTTTGTTAGATTTACGTTTTTATTTTTATCAATCACAACAACTTTTGATTGTTTTCCATTAACAGGATTTTTTGTTTTTGCCACAAAACGTCCTTCTTCATTATAATAAAAACCAACCACGTTTTTTGCTAGAATTTTGCCCGTTTCATCAGCGAAAGTCATCACATTAAAACTTTCTTGTTTGACATAGATTGTTGGCACATCTTCGCCTAATTTAAAAGGCACAAATCCGTCTTTTGCTACGTCTACTTTTGTTATTTTATTTTTTCCCATAATCACTCCTTAAGTATATTATAACATAAAAAATTAAATTGTCAAACACTTATATTTATTATAAATATCATTAAACAATTAATTTTTATTAATGCAATCAAATAACTAATTATTAACAACAATTTAGTTGCAAATTATAACTAATTAAGCATAAAAAATGCTTGCACTAAGCAAACATTTTGTTTTAATTATGCTTGAACGTTATAGAATGTTGCGTCAATTGGAAGAGCAATGATAATCATACCAATTAGCACGAACATTAGACCAACAATGAGCAAAGTGATATATAATTTATCGCTTTTATCAACTTCGCTAGTGCCACGTTTTGCTTTTGTGATATGTTTTGCTAAAAACAAAATTGCAGTGCCCACAATGGCGATTAGCACACCTGTGATAACAGTGTATCTTAATAAAAATTCCCAAGGACTTACAAATGATAAAATATTGCTCATAACTCTCTCCTACCTTTGATTTAGTGTGATTTTAACATAGAAAGTGTGATTTGTCAATACCTATTTATTTTTTAGTTAAAAAATATTGAAAATTAATTTTAGTGATTATTTAGATTTAAAAACAAGAAACTAAGTGCGTAAACACTATAATAAACCAACAAAATTATTTTCTTTTACGTTTGAACATTTTATCGAAAATGCTATCGTATCTTATTTCAAAGTAAATTTTATAGACCACTGAAACGGCGGTAGTTAAAAGTATTGCATACAATCCAATATATGTTACAAGTGAAGAAAACACTAAGAAAGTGAACGCAATAAGTGTTAAAATTTCAAATAAAACGTAGCAATAATCAACCGCGCTAATAATATCAGGCATAGTTTTGTTGCGCATTAAAACGTTTAAAATGTTGAATAACCAAATTAGCACTATAACAACGATTGCAAGTGGCATATTTATTAAATTTTGAACTATAAAGAAGATTAAAAGTGTTGTGAAAATGAAAATATTCCCTACTGCTATCATTATAACGTGCGTTTTGTTAAGTTTATTTTTAAATAATTCCACCCAAATTTTAGTTAAAAGAATGCCTGCAACGAATATTCCCATTGACCATTCTGGAAGGAATAAATAGGCAAATATAACCATTGGAACGAGCGCAACTTCAATTGCAAATAAGATTTTTAAAAAAGTGTCATTTCTAGTCATACAAACCTCTTTTAGTAATAATTTTGTTTTATTTTAATTTGATATCAGCACAGAGCAAAAAACAAAATTTTTGTGTTGATAATTAAAACTTAACATATATTAGCAAAATTTTTAAAATTTGACAAACAATTTTTGCCACCTCTTCATTTTTTTATAAAATTTTCATTTTAACAATTATTTTCTAGTTACATAAAATGGACTATGGAGGTGTTTTGACCACTAAAACACTTTCAAAAAGGAGAAAGGATGAAGAAAGTTTCTATTTTACTCGTGATGTTTGTTTCAATTTTTTCCGTAATACTTTGTGGTTGTGGAAAAAAGGAAAATAACGTCATACGCCTAAGTGAAGTTACACATTCAATCTTCTATGCCCCACTCTATGTGGCTGAAAATATGGGCTACTTCGATGAGGTCGGGCTTGAAATTGAACTAACCAACGCAGGCGGAAGCGACACAGTTATGTCATCTCTCATTTCAAACAGCGCAGATATTGGACTAATGGGTCCTGAATCGGTTGTTTATGTGAGAAACAATGGTATGACTAACGCGCCAATAATATTTGCTCAACTAACCGCTTGTGACGGTTCATTCTTAGTTGGCAGAACGGACGAAGGTGATAGTTTTTCTTGGGAAAACTTACGCGGAAAACACATAATCGCAGGAAGAAAAGGCGGAATGCCTGCAATGACTCTTCAATATATCCTAGAACAGCACGGATTAAAACCGGGCGCTGAACTTGGCGAAGATGTGGACACTATATTTGACACGTCAATTGCATTCAATTTAACCGCATCTTCATTTATTGCGGGAACGGGAGATTATGTTACAATGTTTGACCCAACAGCGAGTCAATGTGAAGTTGATGGTACGGGTTACATTGTGGCAGCCCTTGGCGACGAGGTTAGCGACGTGCCTTACACTTGCTTTGTTGCAACTAGCGATTATTTGGAAAATAACAGCGAAAAATTGAATAAATTTATGACAGCACTTAAAAAAGGTTATGATTATCTAATGCAAGCAACAGATAGCGAGATTGTTAGCGCGTTAAAGCCATCATTTTCGACAACTGAAGATAATTTAATCATAGCATCAGTTAGAAATTATATTCGAATTGGCGCGTATGCGAGCGATTTTGTGCTTAAAGAAAGTTCGTGGAATAACTTATTAGATATTATAGACAACGCGGGAGAATTAAAAAGCCGAGTTGATTGGAATGAGGCGGTTAACACTAGTTTTGCGAGCAATGTATAGATGCAAAATTTAGTTGAAATAAACAATTTAAGTCTCATTTATCAGGACTTAAAAAGTGAAACACTCGCGTTAGACGATATCAATTTAAAAATTCAGCCAAAAGAATTTGTGGCAATTGTTGGTCCATCTGGATGCGGAAAAACCACTATTTTATCGCTAATTGCAGGACTTATAAAACCTAGCAAAGGAAGCATTAAAATAAACGGCGAAAATCCAAACTTAAAGAGCAATTTATGCGGATATATGTTTCAAAAGGACAATTTACTCCCCTGGCGAAGCATTGAAAAAAACATTTATTATGGTTTAGAAATAAAGCATAAATTGAATAAAGAAAGCAAGCAGTACGCGCTAGATTTAGCGGGCAAGTATGGGATTGGTGACTTTTTAAAAAAGCACCCAGACGAGTTAAGCGGTGGAATGCGCCAACGAGTGGCACTAATTCGAACACTTAGTTTGAAGCCTGAATTATTGCTACTTGACGAACCATTCAGCGCACTTGACTATCAAACAAGGCTTGAACTTTGCGACCACATTTCTAATATTATAAAAAGTGAAGAAAAGACGGCAATACTCGTCACTCACGATATAATTGAGGCGATAAGTATGTCGGATAAAATTGTGGTGCTAAGCGCACGTCCTGGAAAAATTAAAGCCATACACCAATTAGATTTTGACAAAAGTTTAACTCCTTTTATGCGACGTCAAACTGATAAATCTAAACAATTATTCGATGTAATTTGGCAGGAAATACAAAATGAAAAACAAAAGAATTAAAAGATTTAGCAAAAATCATTATGACTATTTAAGGAAGTATAGGACGAAAAAAGCGCTTATTCTAATCACGCAAATTTCAATTCTACTCATATTTATTATTGGTTGGGAGTTGCTTACAAGGTATGAAATAATTAGTTCTTTCTTCTTTTCAAGTCCGTCGCAAATAATTAAGACGATTGGTGAGTTATATTCAAGCGGAGAATTGTTTTTACACTCGGCAATAACACTTAAAGAAACATTAATCGGCTTTTTAATTGCAACGGGAATCGGCTTTTTGGTGGCGTTTATATTGTGGTACTGCGACTTTTTGCGACGTGTTAGCGAACCGTATTTAGTTGTGTTGAACTCGCTACCAAAAATTGCCCTTGGTCCAATTATTATTATATGGTTTGGCGCGGGCAGTAAGGCTATAATCTTTATGTGCATTTTGATTGTTATAATAGTTACTATTATGAACATTTTAAATGCGTTCACAAGTTGTGATAAACAACTTATTGCACTAACCAAATCATTAGGTGCAAGCAAAATTCAAATATTCTTTAAACTAGTTTTGCCATCCAGCGTGAAAGACATTGTTTCCACTTTGAAAATCAATGTAGGACTTAGTTGGATTGGCGCAATTATGGGCGAATATTTAGTGTCTAAAGCAGGGCTTGGTTATTTGCTAATTTACGGCGGGCAAGTGTTTGACTTAAATCTTGTTATGACTGCTACAGTAATCTTATGCGTGCTTGCTAGCGTTATGTATTTCGCAGTTGCAATATTTGAAAAAATAGTAAACAAACACTATCACTCTTAAAAAATTCATCAATTTAATCATATAATTTAAATATATTATAGTTTAACCTTATTATAATTCGACTTTATTATAAATTAACTATATTGTATAATTCAACTTTATATATTTAACATTAAAAAAATGAGTTTTTAAGAGTTTTAAATAAATTAAACTATAAATATTTAAAACTTTAACTATTCAACTATAAATTTTTAAAAAGTTTTAAATAAACTAAACTCAACATTTTTCTTATTCCCCTATTATTCAACTATAAAAAATTAGGAAGAAACTAACCCTTTCTTCCTTTTTTATTATTTCCCTCATTTTATGAAATATAAAATTAATACTATAAAGTGTTATTCAAATCTTGGTTTTGGTTTAATAAAAATTCTCTAATTAAACGGCGGTCTTCCTCCGTTTGTTCGTTATGAGGTTTGCTTAATACTTGGTTGAATGCTTCTCTTTTTGCCTCTTCTTTTTTCAATCTTTTTTCTTTCTTTATTGCTTCTTCTTCCCTTTTTCTTGCTTCTTCTCTCTCTAACTCTTCGCGTTCTTTCTCTTTCTTTTGTTTAAGTGAATCTGCTTTAGTTGCGTAATTTTTAAAACGAGCGTCTAGTTTTTGTTGTTTTGCAAAAAAGTCCATTATTTCATCTAAATTTTCAACTTTTGCATATTTTATCCTACTCTCTACATATTTAATCAATTCATTAAATTTTTGCAAATGAGTTAGGTTTGGATATTTTTTGCAAAATCTATCAACTGAACAAATATCAGTGTTAACTTTTCTAATTTCTTTTTCGCCCGACTTATTGCTTGGGTCATCATCTTCCACGTGGAAAATTGTGCCTGTGGTTGGATAAGCAATAACGTCGTCAATGGTGGTTAAAGTATCATTTAACGATTTTAAGTAATCTTTTGTTGGTTCGAAATTTTGTTGTGTATTCGTGTTTATTGCGTCAATCAACATTTCTTGCGCGATTAACTTATAATCTGAAACTAGTTGAGATGTGTTGCCATTTTTATTTAGTTCGCCAATTCTCTCAGCCATACCCATTATAAAGCAAAGCAATGTGTATTGGTCAGAAGATTTAATTTGCTTCACAATTTCATCTGCAAATTCTTCGCTCACATTTGCTAAGAAGAATGGATGAACTAAATCGATTAATTTATCCTCACAATCTTTACATGATGGAATACTTAAATTATTAATACTTTCTATAATTTTTTTTGAATTAAAGCGAAAATCTTTAACTGAAAAATCGCCAATTGCCAAATGAAGCAAAGAATCAATATCATAGTTATAGTTGTATCCGCACGGGCTCATTTGCATTGTTTTTGATTCGTAATCGTCCGACATACGCATTGGTCTATATCCAACAACTAGCGAATGGTCAAGCAATGAAGCAAATTCTTCGTTTAACACTTCAGATATCGCAGTTGAACCCGTTGACATTACAGCCTCATAATATACATCAGAATATAAATACTCGGCGTCATTAATCCTAAGATATTTTTCACGAACTAAGTCCCTTTTTTGGTCATTAATTTCATCCGTAGGACATGCCATTAATTCGTTATCATTATTGATAAATATCCAATTTGATAAATCCTTTTTAATGTATCCTCTATTTAAAAATGACTTAACTTCAAACACGTGCGACATTTCGTGATGAATAACGTGGCTAATATGCGCTAAATATGCCCTATTTGCGCGCCTACTCTCCTCTTTTTGATATTCTTTTGACTTCTTATCGGCAATTCTTTCGTTTTCCATTTTAAGGCGGTTATACTTTCGATCTGTCATACCCGGTGTTATTGATACAGGCTGAGCGACAAAACTCATTGGTCTATAAAACTCATATGGAGTGCAATTTTTTATTTTAATATTTTGCTCATCAAAACTAAAATAGCCAGTGTATTTATCCTCCCCTTCTTTATTTGTGGTGTACCAACCTATTTCTTTTACATTTTGCTTGAATAAAAATAGAAAAATTTCCTCAGCTGTTGCGGTTGATTTATCTTTAAAAACAGATTTTACAACGTCTTGCTGAGTTTCAACTCCGTCTATAATCAAAGTTTCAAAATCGTTTGGAGTGAACTTAATACCTTCTAAAGTTTTAGAAAGGTTATCAAAAAACTTTAAAGCGCATTTTCTAAACACTTCATCTTGACAAACTGTGTATAGGTATTTTTTAAATTCTGATTTTATTTTTGCGTTCATATTATCGGAAGGATTTGTACTGTAAGCGCACAAGCGTTAGCAGTGTGTTTACAAGCAAATCCGATGTTAATTCAAGCGGGATGCCACGTGAAACGTGGTGTTTGAGAATTAAACATAAAATTTTGCGTTAGGAAAATTTTAACATCCCTGTCTTTATTAAGTATTATATCACAAAAATGCTCTTTTTCAAGAGTTTTTGCTTATTTTTTAAGTTTTCTAAGGAATGGAGGCAAATCATCGTCATCTAAGAAAGGTTTTTTTGCTTGAATGCTAATATCTTCAACCTTATCTTCGTGAGTTGGTTCTGTTTCCTCTTCTTGCTCTTCCTCGTTCTCATCTACAAAAGGCTCAGGTTGGGCATTATTTTCTTTAAACACCCTGAAATTTGCGCTGTTATCTTTAAATTCTGGCACGTTTTCAGTTTGTTCTTTTTTATTGTGGTCCTCAAAACCTGTTGCAATAACGGTAACTTGAGTTTCTCCGCTTGTGTCGTTATTAATTTTTGCGCCGAAAATGACGTTACAATCTTTATCTGCCACGTCGCGCACCAAATCAACCGCCTCATACACTTCAGACAAAGTTAAATCTCTTCCGCCTGTGATATTGATTAAAATTCCTGTTGCGCCCTCAATGCTAGTTTCAAGAAGTTGGCTAGTTACTGCTTGGCGAACTGCCTCAATCGTTTTATTCGCGCCTCTGCCTTTACCAATACCCATATGTGCCACACCTTTTCCGCGCATAATGGTTGAAACGTCGGCAAAGTCTAGGTTAATAAGTCCGTTCACTGAGATAACTTCGCTCACACCTTGCACTGCTTGGTGCAGAACATCGTCGGCATATCTAAACGCATCCACAAATGAAACGTCTTTTTTGAAAATGGTGTATAGTTTTTCGTTTGGAATAACAACAAGGCTATCAACATATTTACGCATTTCATTAATTCCGCGTTCAGCATTTTGCGCACGTTTTGGGCCTTCAAATTTAAATGGTTTTGTTACAACACCGATTGTTAAAATTCCCATTTCTTTTGCGTACTTTGCTATCACTGGTGCTGCACCATTACCTGTTCCGCCACCAAGACCGGTTGTGATAAACAACAAATCAGTTCCTTGAAGCATTTTAATAAGTTCTTCTTTGCTCTCTTCTGCTGCTGCTTTTCCAACGTCTGGATTAGAGCCTGCGCCAAGACCTTTTGTGAGTTGCTTACCAATTTGGATGATTTCATCTGCGTTAGACATCATCAAATCTTGCTTATCTGTGTTTACAGCAACAAAATACGCGCCTTTAATTCCAGAGGCCACCATTCTATTGATTGCGTTGTTACCACCACCGCCAACGCCCACAACTTTAATGTTACAAATATTGTTGTTATTTAAATCCATAATTCACTCCTTTAAAATTTATTTTACTATGCCCGCAAGCATTGCTAAGCCTAATTTGGAAGTTTGGAATTTTTCTTTTGAGTTATCGAAAGGAAGTGTGAAATCGAACACTTCGTGCTTCGTTACGTCGCGCACAACACTTTTTGCGCCAACAAATTTGCAAATTCCGTCCCCCGTTATATAAATTGGAAGTGAGGCAAACACTTGGTCAATCGACAAAATGTCCGATATCACTTTGGCAATCATTTCAATTCTGCTTTTCACAATTTGGTTTGTTAGATGAATAGGTGCTTTAATTAAATTGCCTTTAAAGCAGACTTCGTAGTAATCATTATGCTCGCTTTCAATAGTTAAAATAACTTTTCGCTTTATCATCTCCGCATCTTTAAAACTCATTCCAAGTACTTGCATAATATCGCTTGAAATGTGCCCGCCTCCCATTGAAAACGAACTAAGTAGCGCAAGCCCCTCGCCTTTTAACACTGCCACACTCGTTGAAATGTGACCTACGTCCACTACGATTATTGGTTGAGTTGTTTTATTAATTTTTGCACACAACGTTCCTTGCGCCAAAGCGGTTGAAATGAAATCAACGTTATGTATTGAAAGTTTATTAAATTTTTCAATCATCAAATCTATAAACGATTTTTTTGCTAGAATGAAACTTGCATCCAACGTTAGGTTAGAACTAGACTTTCCAACAGGCGACATCGTTTTAACCTCATCGTCCAACACAAACTGCATAGGACTATAATTTATAACCAAATAATCATTACTATCGCCAAAATTTAGGTTGCTATCATAAAGTTCGGTTATATCTCCATCTGTTATTTTGTGAGGAGATATAAATTTCCTTGTTATTCGCTTGCACACACAAATGCAAAATTCGCTAGGCACTCCAATCGTGATAACATTTACCTGCTTTCTCGTTTTAGTTGACATATCTTCAATTAAAAACGAAAATGCAGTTTCAAGTTCGTTAGGAGATAAAAATTCGCCGTCAACATACCCGTCATACAAAACAGTTGATTCAGCCACAATATGGTCAGTTTTGCCAAGGCGCGAAACCGCAAGAAGGCTGATTTTTGACGTTCCTATATCTAAAATGAACCTCAATTTATTTAACACTATTCCCCCGTTTAATTTATTGCGATTATACAAAATAAATTAAAATTAGTCAAACAAAAATTTGTAATATATTATAAATTAAGCCAAAATTTTTATAATACCACAAGATGTTGTGTAATATATAACATTAATACACAACAATCGGAAACAAACCTCACAAAAAAACTAGGACTCTAAGCCTCACAACTTAAAATCCTATGTTGACTATAATTATTCTTTTTCACTTCTTCTTAATTTTGATTGACGTTATAATAATAAATACTTTTATATTCCCGTGACCCTAAAGTGTCAAGCATAGTTAATTGTTTTTGAATTGACCAACACTTTTATGTTTTCTTTCTTATTTTTTCTTTTCCGCGCAAGCGGTTTGAGGTAGACTTAGTAAAATACCTTATTTAGTTTTGTTTAAAAGTGAAATAACCTTTGTTGCCTTCAATATATTCGCCTGTAATCTCGTCATAGATTGCTTCATCAACTCGCGCATAGGTTTTATCAGTGTGTGCGCTATCGTAAATTGTGCCATTGCCACCGACTAATTGAGTGCAACCTGCGAACATATTGGTTGAAGTTGTCACATTATCTGTGTTCCAACCATCGCCAACTAAAATGGTGGTTAAATCATAACAACCCGTAAACATAGAATTCATACTAGTTACATTTGAAGTGTCAAAATTAGATAAGTCCACATAAGTTAATGAAGTACAAAAATTAAACATATAATTTAATAACCCACTCAAATTTGGAGTATGGAAACTAGATAAATCTAAACTAGTTAAATTTCTGCAACCATTAAACATTTGAGGCATTTCTGTAACTTGCATTGTGTTAAAACCAGATAAATCTAATTCGGTTATACTTTGGCAACCTAAGAACATATATCCCATTCGCGTTACATTCGAAGTGTCAAATCTACTAACATCCAACTCTTCAACTAAGGTGCAACCTCTAAACATTTGGTTCATATTTGTGACTAAACTTGTGTCAAACTCGCTTACGTCAATCTTGGTTAAGTTTTGGCAGTTATAGAACATTGAATTCATATTTGTAACAAGAGATGTGTTGAAATTAGTGTTGTTCCAAGTAAGAGTAGCAAGATTTGTGCAACCATTAAACATATGTGCCATATTGGTTACTTTGCTAGTATCAAAGTTGCTTATATTTAAGTTGGTTAAACTTTGGCAACCTTGAAACATTGCTTCCATAGTGGTTACGTTGGATGTGTTGAAGTTTGACACATTTAAAGTGTCTAGCGCATAGCAATTTTTAAACATTCCATACATTGTGGTTGCATTACTTGTGACAAAACCGCTAACATCCACGCTTTCTAGTGCGTAGCAATTATTAAATAAATTTGCAAAAGTTGTAACTTTGCTTGTGTTGAAATTAGTTAAATCTAAATTTGTTAAGCTACTACAATTAAAGAACATATGACTCATATTATTTACATTATTTGTAACGAAAGTTTCAGGGAAATTAATCTCAGTTAAATTTACGCAATTTTGAAACATTGCCCCCATAGTTGTGACATTCTCGGTGTTAAAACTTGAAATGTTCACACTTGTTAAACTATTATCTTCAGCAAACATATGATTCATTTCTGTCACATTGCTTGTGTTGAAACTTGATAAATCAACGCTGATTAAACTCGGGCAAGACCTAAACATACTGTTCATATATACTACATTAGTTGTGTTGAAATTTGAAACATTCACACTTTCTAGTTTGGCGCAACCATAGAACATATATGATAAATCTGTTGCATTGCTTGTGTTGAAATTAGAAACATCCAAATTAGTTAGCCCACTGCAACCGCTAAATATTCTATGAAATTGTTCAGCACTTGAAGTGTCAAAATTAGAAACATTTAGTTCAGTTAATCCACTGCAATTGCAGAACATATAATAAAAGTTTGTAACGTTGCTTGTATTAAAATTTGTAACATCTAAACTTGTTAGAGACGAACAATTATAGAACATCCTTTGCATATTTGTTACATTATTTGTTACAAAATTTGAAACATTTAATTCTTCTATTCCTGAGCATCCAGCAAACATTGAATTCATATATTGAACATTGTTTGTTACAAAATTATCTATATTAAGACTTGTGAGTGCTGAACAACCATCGAACATATATTTCATATTTGTTACATTATTTGTTACAAAATTATCTACATTAAGACTTGTGAGTGATGAACAACCATAGAACATATATTGCATATTTGTTACATTATTTGTTACAAAATTATCTACATTAAGACTTGTGAGTGATGAACAACCATCGAACATATATTGCATATCTCTAACATTGCTTGTATCAAACTCGGTTACATCAACATTTTCAAGTGATGAACAATTTGAAAACATATATGCTAAATTTGTTGTTGCGCTGGTTATGTTAAAGTTATTGAATACTATTTCTTTTAATGCAGTTAAGTTTCTAAATGAGTTGGACATATCCGCACTGCAGGTTATATCGCTGGCTGATAGTATGTAGACTGTTGAAGTGTCATCATCATTGGTTACTCTATATATCTCAACTTTTATATCATCCCAATCTAGGGTTACTCCCGTTAAGCCTGAGAGTATGTTATACCCCTCCCCCTCTGTATATACAGGAATGTCGTTCTCTACTGAATCGTATTTATCAAAAACTATGCGTGAAATATTGTTATTTTCAACAGTGTAATCATTATTTGCTTTAATTGCTTGATTTAATGTCCTACCACTTGCTATATCAGTTGCCACATAGTAAACCCTAGCAGGAGTTATGAATTCAGCATTGAGCGCAGCAAAGGCAATAATGGCACAAGACAATGCCATCACAAAGAAAAA
>CALWOU010000014.1 GCA_944383245.1 uncultured Clostridia bacterium
GTTATTTTTTTTGGTTTGATTTCATATTTATTGGTATGAAAAAGTTTTTAGTTTGTTTGTTTTCTTTTGTTTTGGTTTTTTCCTTAACCGGTTGCAAAACTAAGGATGAATTGAGTGAGATTTCCCTCTTTCTTAGTAATTACAATATTTCGCTTGAACTAAACGATGATATGACCGCCAGCGCAAGCCTAACCTTAGATTATATCAATTCATATGAAACTGCATTAGACGAAATAAAATTTCATCTTTATCCACAATTTTTTAAAGAAGGCGCAACTGACTGTGTTGTTTCACGCACCAAACTAAATGATGCCTATCCAAATGGTATGAGTTATGCTGAGTTTGAAGTGACTCGCGTTCAAGTTGAAAATATTGATTCACAAATTGTATATAGCGAAGAATATAATAGCATTTTAAACGTTGAATTAAATAACACCTTGCTTCCAAATGAGCGAATTAAAATAATTATTGATTACACATTTTCACTTCCAAATTGCGAACACAGATTTGGTTATGGCGAAAACACTATAAACATCGCAAACTTTTATCCTATTGCGTGCGTTTACGAAAATGGCGAATTTAACGTTTCTCCTTACAATTCAAACGGCGACCCATTTTATAGCGAATTAAGTAATTACAACGTGACAATATCTGCAAATAGTGACCTAATTGTTGCGGGAACAGGCGAAAACATAAGTGAAAACGTTTCTAATAATAAAAAAACTACCACCTTTAGAGCGATTGCTGTTAGAGATTTTGCGCTCGTTTTAAGTGACAAGTTTTTAGTTGTTGATGAAATTGTTGACGATACTACCATTTCCTATTACTATTTTGATGATGAAAATGCAGAGTTGAATTTAAAAGCGGGAGTTGATGCAATAAAAACATTTTCGTCACTTTTTGGCGATTATCCATATAAAACATTTTCTATTGTGAAAACTGATTTTGTTTACGGCGGAATGGAATATCCAAATTTGATAATGATTAGCGCGGACGTTAGCGACCCAGACGATTACAAAAACGTGATAGTTCACGAAACTGCACACCAATGGTGGTATGGTATGGTTGGAAACGATGAATTTTTATACCCTTGGCTAGATGAAGCACTGACCGAATATTCATCAATTTTATTCTACGATTATAATGAGGGCTATAATTTTTCGCACTCTCAAATGGTTAGTGCGTGCAAAGATAATTACTCACTATTTATAACCGTTTATGAGGACGTTTTGGGAACGATTGACACAAGTATGCGCGCCATAAATTTGTATGACACCGAACCCGAATACACTTATTGCACATATGTTAAAGGAGTGTTGATGTATGATAGCCTTTATCATGTGGTTGGCGAAAAAAAGTTTCTTTCCTCAATTAAAACTTATTTTGAAAACAATAAATATAAAAACGCAACACCAAACGACCTGATTTCCGCCTTTGAAAGCGAATGCGACGTTGACCTTAATAACTTCTTCTCCTCCTGGCTAGACGGCAAAGTTACAATAAGATAATAAAAATAAAGCTAATTTTAGAGTTGAAAATAAACAAAATTGAAGTAATTTTAGAGTTAAAATTTATATAAGTTTAAAAATTAAAATAAAAAACGGATAGTGCAATTTTATCCGTTTTTCTTTATAAATTGATTAGTTTTTTAGCGGTTCATTGTGAAATCTGGGATGTGGTTTCGTTTAGTTGAGCCTAGGTTAATTTTTAGGTGTGCGCGGAAATAGTTGATAAGTTTTAAAATGTTTTTATTTATATCTTCTTTGTTGTTTGTTAAGTCGGCAAGCAATTTATGTGCAGTGTTTTTGGCCGACTTATTATACGAAAAACTTTTGTTCAGTGTGGTTAAACTTTTTCTAATATTCATAATTCTATTTAGGTCTGCAACCAAGCAATAATCGCAAACTAATTCAACCACGTCGTCTGGAATTTGCTCGTTAACCTTTTTTCCAATTTCTTCAAGCAAAGTTACAATGTGATTAAACTCCTCTAAATTTTCGTTTAAAATTCTATAAGTTTTTCCGTTAACTATGCTTGGAGTAGGATCGCCATATTTTTTAATTAGTTTTAGTTTACATTCTTCTATAATTTCATTACTCATAGACTTGATTATACAATAACCTCAAAAATTTGTCAATAGTGTTGTGTCTATATTTGTTAGATTTATGTTTAGTTATTTCATTTCTTATTGCTTTTGATTGTTTACAACTTCAGTTAATTTATCTAGATAAAAATCTCTATTTGATTTTAGCCTTGGGTCGTCACTTAAATTGATTGCATCGTTAACGGCTATTATCGCCTTTTTATATTCTCCTAAATAATAGTAGCAAAGCGACAACAAATCATAAGGCAATGCACTCCAACAAACAGGAGAAGAAATGTAGTTTAATTCTCTTTTTGTTATCTTAAACATTTCGTTAAAATACACCGCACTTTTTAAATAATCTTTTTGCTCGTAGTAAAATTTTGCTAGTTGAAAATAAGGTTCGCGCACATAGTTTGCTTCCAAAATGGCACGCAACAAATACTCCTCCTGCTTTTTATGTTGACCCTTGTAGCCATAGCAATCAGCAATGTAGCGCATACTAGCGGCGCGCTCTTCATTCCATGTGGCACGAGGTAGTTTCAAATGGCGCTTTAAGGTTTTTATTGCCTTATCGTACTCGCCGTGAAACATATATTCTCTACCTAAGTAGTGCATATTTCTATCATCGCTTGGATCTTCTTGTACGCTTAGTTCAAGTAATGGCAAATAGTTGCTTCTGGACTTTGTGTTGTCCGCTCGGTGATTCAACTGAATGTTTGGTAAGTCGATTGTTAAATACCCTATATTTTGTGTTGGTGTTAAAATTTCGTGAACAGGATGAGTCCATTTAAAACACCCGTTTTTATGGATTTTATCCGCCATAAAAACTATGCCTTCGCTACCGTCAGGATTAAAATTCCAAGTGTAACGATATCGAACGCGATAGACGTTTTCATTCCAATTTTCTTTTAGGATTTTGCTCCAACCTTTTTCAAACATTTCATCGATATCCACACAAACTAAAATGTTTGCGTCATCAGGCACAAGTTTTAAACTATCGTTTCGGGCCTCGTCAAAGCGAAATTTATCATATTTTTTAGTTTCAACTTTAACTCCTAAATTTTTTAGTTTCGAAACAGTGTTGTCTGTACTACCCGTATCTAGCACAACCACATAATCCGCCTCTTTTACTGAATCGAACCAACGGTCAACAAATTTTTCTTCATTTTTTGCTATTGCATAAACACATATTTTATTTTCCATATTTATAGGTATGAAAAAATTTTATTATTAGTGAAAGAAAAAACAAAAAAGTTACAAAAATTTGCAACTTTTTTTACTCTATTTTTTATTTTAATAAAAACATTAACTATAAAGTGCTTGTAAGTTATATACACTTTCTATAAATTAGTTAGTAATAGTTAGTTGTTTTATTATGATTATATTAATTTAGTTTGTATTAAATTATATGTTTTGCATTGTTATGTGCCGAATTGTGAAGTGAAAAGTTCATAGTAAAAGCCTTTTTTCTTTAGAAGTTCTTTATGTGTTCCCTGCTCAATAATATGACCTTTATTCATAACTAGAATTGAATCAGCATTTTCTATTGTGGACAATCTGTGCGCAACTATAAAACAAGTTTTTCCCTCCATCATTATATCTAGCGCTTGTTGAATTTTCATTTCTGTTCGTGTGTCTATATTACTTGTTGCCTCATCTAAAATCATTATTGGCGGACGAAGTAGCATAATGCGCGCAATACATAAAAGTTGCTTTTGACCCGCACTTATATTATCTGCGCGCTCGGTTATTATTGTGTCGTAGCCTTGAGGCAACTTTTCAATAAATTGGTGTGCATTTGCAAGTTTACAAGCATCAACAATTTCATCCATACTAGCATTTGGTTTTCCGTATGCCACATTATCTCTAACCGACGCATTGTATAGCCAACTTTCTTGCAACACCATTCCATAAAAACTTCTAAACGATTTTCTTGTTACCTTTCTAATATCTCGACCACTCACCTTTATGCTTCCGTCATTTACGTCATAAAAGCGCATTAGAAGATTTATAATTGTGCTTTTTCCACAACCCGTTGGGCCAACGATTGCAATCCTTTGACCTTTTTTAACATCTAGGTTAAGATTTTCAATCAATTTAAAAGTTGGTTCATAACTAAAACACACATTTGTTAGTTTAACTTCGCCATTGCATTTTCTAAGGTTTAGGTTTTTGCTGTCGTCAATTTCGTTTTCTTGAGAGAGTAAATCAAACACTCTTCCTGCACTAGCAATTGCGATATTTAGGTCGGCAAAGATGCTTGTTAAGTCATTAAACGGCTTTGTGTAATTTTCGCTATAGTTTAAAAATGATGAGATTCGACCTGCTGAAACAAGACCATAAACTGCCATTATGGCACCCGCAACACAAACAATGCCATTCAAAATTCCGTTCACAATGCGCGAAGTTGGATTGGCAAGAGATGCGTAATACAATGATTTTTCACTAGCAACATATAAATCTTTATTAATAATGTTAAAATCTGCATTGGATTTTTCTTCGTTATTGTACGCTTTGATTATTTTCATATTTGTTATCATTTCTTCTGCAAAACCGCTTATATCTCCCTGCTTTTCAACACGTGTTTTATATAATTTTTTGCTTTTCTTCGTGATGACTATTGCAAGAATAAGTGATAATGGCGCAACAATAACGACGATTAGTGCAAGTGTCCAATTAAGCGCAAACATTATAACCATAACGATTAAAATTTGGAAAATTCCACTCACAACCGATTTAAATCCACTAAGTAGCCCGTCTGTTACATTTTCTACGTCGGCAATCATTGTGTTCATAATGTCGCCGTGCGCGGTGTTGTCAATGTAGCGAATAGGAACATTTATTAATTTATCATAAATAGCACTTCGCATAGATTGACCCGTTCTGTAGGTTAAAACGTTCATATTATACGTGCCAAGCCAATCAAAAAGCGAACTTGCAACGGTTAGTATTCCAATTAACACTAGGTATTCATATAAAAGTTTAAAATTAACATTGTTTATTCCTATCATTGTGTCAAGCGCGAAACCTGAAAACATAGGGATTAGCATATTTAAAACAATTGCGATTAAACTAAACAAAATTGACAAGAAAAACACACTCTTATGCGGGCGAACATACGGCATAAGGCTAGACAATAATTGTTTAAAACCTGTTTTGTTTTTCTTCATACTCTCCTATTTTGCTTGTGACTCGTAAATCTCTTTATAAATCTCGCAGTCTTTTATTAAATCTTTATGTTTTCCCATTCCAACAACGTTTCCGTTGTCTAACACGATGATGAGGTCTGCCGACTGAATTGAAGTGGCACGCTGTGAAATGATAACAAGTGTTGTGTCTAACTTCTTTAATGCTTTTCTTAAGTTGCTGTCTGTTAAAAAGTCGAGCGCGGAACTAGAATCATCTAAAATTAAAAGGTCTGGCTTATTGATTAAAGCGCGTGCTATTGTTAATCTTTGCATTTGACCACCGCTTACGTTTTTCCCTCCCGCCATAATTTGATAATCTAGCCCGTTTTTCCAAGATGAAACAAAATCGTATGCTTGGCTAATTTTTAACGCGTCAATCATCTCTTTATCAGTCGCATTAGGATCTCTTAATTTTAGATTGTCACGTAAACTTCCGCTAAAAAGAGTGCTTCGCTGTTGAACAATACTAATATCTCGCCTTAAACTTTCAAGCGAAATATCCTTTATGTTTTTACCTTTAAATAAAATTTCGCCTTGAGTGGCATCGTAGAATCGCGTCATCAAATTTGCAATTGTGGTTTTTCCACTGCCCGTGCCACCTATTATTCCAATTGTTTGGTGCGGATATATTGAAAAAGATAGATTTTTTATAAAAGATTCGTTTGTTAAATCGCTTGAATAGTTAAATGAAACACATTTAAATTCCATTAATTTATCATACTTCAATTTGTCTGTTTTTATTGCGTTTGGCTTATTCTGTATGCTAGGGGTGGTTACCATAACTTCATTTATTCTTTGCAAACTTGCATTCGTTCTAACAATCATAACGATTAGTTGTGACATAAGTAAAAGTGAAATTGTGATGATTGAAACATAGTCAATAAGCGCTAAAACTTCGCCTTGTTCCATTCCGCCAATATTGATTTGCCAACCACCTAGAATTAAAATTGAAATTGTTGCAATATCCACAATTAAAAACACTAACGGGCTAAGAAGAGATGAAATTTTGGAAATTCGAATGCTTGTTTTTGTGTAATCATCACTTGAATGTTCAAAACGCTTTTTTTCATCCGCTTGCTTGTTGAATGCGCGAATTACTCGCGTACCCTCCAAATTTTCACGCGTGATTTTGCTCACAACATCCAATTTTTCACGCATTATCACAAAATACGGTGATGTTTTTTTAGTGTAAATCCACAGCAAAACACACACAATTGGTATTAACACTAAAAACACGATAGACATTTTTGGATTAATTACTAAACTTATGATAAACGCACCAATAAGTAAAAACGGCACTCTTAAAAGTAATCTCAATGAGATGTTAACTGCATTTTCCACCTGATTGACGTCGTTTATAATTCTATTCACAAGTGATGCAGTTCCAAAATTATCTAATTCAGCGTGCGAAAAGTTGGTTATCTTTTTATATAAATCTTTTCTAATACTTGTTGAAACACCCGTGCTAGCAAGAGAGGAACATTTTTGGCATATTAAACTAAACCCATAACCCACCACATTCAAAATCAAAATCAATAAGCCATATCTTATAATGTAATTTATATCGCTATTTTTCACTCCAACATCAATAATTTCGGCAACTATAAGTGGATTGCAAAGTTCGAGTATGCTTTCTAAGAGTTTGAAAAAAGGTCCGATTATGACGTACCACTTATATTTTTTCAAATACCCCCACAACATTTTCATTTGTTAAATTATAAACAAATTTACAAAATTTTACAACTAAAATTATAATTATTCAAAACTTTATAATCATATTAATTTTTTATTTAATTCTAAATTTTGCTAGAAAATTTATAAAAATTTATAAAGATTTTGCTAAAATATTAAATTTTTTAGCATTTTTATTGTTTTTAATAAAAATTTAAAAAATTATTTTGAAAATTTTAAAATTTCGAGTATAATAAAATTATGTATAATTATACGCAAAGCGATATTGAACTGATTGACAACCTACTAGATTTATTATCTAAAGATAGCGAACAAAAACTTCCTAAAAATTTGTCACTCCAAGATAAACGATTTTTTGTTGATGCCTACATTTTAATTCGTTCGTGTGGAGATGTGAACGAAAATATATTTAAACTTCAAGATAGGTTATTATTTAAAGAAAATGATAGCAAAATTTTTGATTTATCAAACGTCAAATTTAGAAAAAATATAGCAAACATCAATGGAAATTTCGCATTTGTTCCTGTTGATTTAGCAATTGTGTTTTCAAATAATTTACTCACAAACTCTAATCCTCTTGACTATTGTGTTGACAATAATATTATTAAATATGGTGGGCTTCAAATTAAAGAAGAATTAAGTAAAATTTTTATAGAAAATGGTCAAGTTTTATCTTATGTTATGCCATACATTGTGAATGGACATAATCTTGCTAGCAAATTTGTTGCGAAAGTTTTGTTACCGGTTATAAACACTGAGATTTCACTTGAATTTAAAAACACACTGATTTGCAATCTTCAAAACGTTTTTAAATATGCAAAAGAAAATAACCTTAAAACAATTAGCGTGAATTTATGTTTTCCTTCTTGTTATGACTATAAACTTGTTTCAAATATTGTTGTGGAAGAATGTAAAAAACTAAACAAACAAAATAAATTAAAAGCAAGATTGATATTTATTAACAATCAAACTCAATAAAAAATTTAATTAAATTTTAAAAAAATCAAAAAAATAATGAAAAATACTAAAAAATAGGCAAAAAACTTAAATTTTTATTAAAAAAATTAAAATTTATTAAAATTATTTTGAATAATTAATTATTTTTGTTATAATTTTACAAAGGAGAAAATATGGTTGAAATTAAAGTTAAATATTTTACAGATATTGATGAAATTGTAAACGTTGAAAATAAAAGCGATTGGTATGATTTGCGTGCTAGTGTTGATGTTGAATTAAAAGCAGGCGAATTTAAACTTATTCCACTAGGAATTGCAATTGAACTTCCTAAAGGATATGAAGCGATTATGGCACCTCGAAGTTCCACTTTTAAAAATTTTGGAATAATTCAAGCAAATTCTATCGGCATTTTTGATGAAAGTTATTGCGGAGATAACGATATGTGGCGTTTCCCCGCCATTGCTTTAAGAGATACTAAAATAGAGAAAAACGAACGAATTTGCCAATTTAGAATTCTTGCTCATCAACCTGAAAATGTTATCACGAAAGTAACTCATTTAACAGGCAAGGACCGTGGCGGACTTGGTTCAACCGGCACAAAATAATTTTTTTATTAAAAGCAGTGAAAATATTAAAAAAATCTTGTTTTTGCAAGATTTTTTTGTTTTTATTATAATTTTTTTAAATTTTTTTATTATTTTTTAATTATTTTTAAATATTTATGAATTTTAGAATTTTTTATTAAAATTAAATATATTAAATATTTGAATAATTCGTTATATGTTTTTTTATTTTATTTTTTAATATTCATTATTTATTTCAACGTTGAAATCAAAACGCACGCCTTGCAAGTAGTTTTCCATTCCAACACGTTCTAAATATTCAGTAAATTTTTTATATTGTTTCCTACTAAAATTTTTATAGATATCTAACACATCCATATTCTGCTCTTTTATTAGATTTACAGCCTCGTTCATACTAGATAAAACTTTTTCCTTTAATTTTTCAATTAGCGCCTCTGTGAAAAAATCTTGATTGCGAACTAAAAATTTATCAGTTGGGCTTTCTTGCACGACTTCGTCTATAAACACAATCAACTCAACATCTGCTGAATATACCGGAGTGTCGCCGTCAAAAGAAACTTTAATTTTTGAATTTTTTTCTAAAATGTCTACGACTACCTTTGCATCGTCGTATATGTGGTCGGTCACACCTTCAACAATTATTGTGCCTTTATCAGATGAGTTTGTGAATAAATTCACTTTTTGCACATCACTTGGAGATAATTCGTAATATTTTTTGCCTTGTTTAAAAACTATAGTGCTTCCATTTGTTACAATATACTTTTTATCACTCGAGCCTGACGAACCTTCATTGGACGACGAGGAACCACCACTTGACCCGCTAGATGAACTAGAAGAACCACTTGAAGAGACTTCAATCGCATTACCCTTTTGTTCGCTTGTTAGTTCCACTTTTGGCATAATACCTATTGAAATATCGCTAAAAAATCCTTTGTAAAAAGATTCTATATTGCTATCTTCTGCCAAAATGTATTCTTTATCAAAATTTATAATTTTTTCTAGTTTAAGCGATTTTTCCATTGCAAGCATTGTGATAGACTTTGCAAACTCTTCAATATCTCCCTCAAAATATGTTAATATTGCATTTTTACCAACCTTTTTTGTTCGTGTCATATAATCGAGTGTTTTCATAATGTTATCTTCGCTCAATTTTTCGCCTATTGCCATAATTTCACACTGTGCAAATCCCATTTCTTTACCGATTGCAAGCGCTATTGAATCTACGGTTGAAGCAAGTGTGTCCCCTGTTGCTGAAAACACTTCGTATTTTGCCTGTTTGTCTTGCCCGGGACTTAAAACAGTTACAACCGCTTTAATTTTTTCTTCCTCTTTATCTATGCAAAGCATAGTGACAATTGCTTGCGTTTCGCTCATTGCTGGTTTATTAATTGTTGGCAAAGTGAAAATTAACAATATAATGCAAATCCAAATAACTAATTTTTTAGGAGTGAAAAGTGATTTTATTTTTTTCATTTTTCTCCTCCTATTTTTATCCTATTCACATTCACACTAGGATTTAATTTTATTACACTTTTTATTTCTTTTTTCATTCCCGCATTTCGTTTTCTATTTTGCATAATATAGCCAATATAAAGCACTATTGGAATTACGTATTGCGCGAGTATAGTTATAATCGACGCAAACGGAGTGAAAAATAATCGCTCTAAACCTATTGTATTTTCGCCAACCAAACTCCAAATTAAGATGTATGCCATAACGATAATTATAGGAACAGAATTATTTTTAATATTAAACGTGAATTTGATTGCCTGCATCATACAATAACTATAAAGTGCAAGTTGCACCGCTTGCGCCACCACCCAAAGCGCAACAATTAGCCAAGACAATTCGTTTATGCTAGATTCTTGACTAGAAAATTGACTAATATCGCTAAGGCAAAAATTGTGAGTTGCTGAAATGTTATCAAAAATTCCGTAAAAAACATAATACATTATTTGCACAAGCACAATAGCAAAAATTAGATAACGAATCATAGTCCACTTTTTCTCGCTAGAAAAATCAACTTTACCAAAAAGTAACATCATAAACGATGCCGAGCCAAACCAACTTAAGTGGTTAAATCCGCTTTTAAGTAGCGGAGTCACACCATCTTTAAACATAGGAATATAAGCGGTTGGGTCGGCGCTTGAAAACGACTGAAATGCAATGTATAAACAACCTATCACTATTGCAAGATTTATCATTTCACTAACGCGAGCAATGTTTCGAATTCCCTTATAGGTCATAAATCCTATTAGCGCCATAAGTGGCAGAATAAACACTAGCCAATTAAATTCGTTATAAAAGTTTTCCACCACAAAAAACTCGAGTCCTTTTGAGATGTTTGCAACCACTAGCGCATACTTTATAATGTAAACTAACAAAAACACACGCGTTAGCACAGGTCCTAAACATTTATTCATAAATTCTAAAATGTTTTTTTCATCGCATTTTTTCATTAAGTCTAATATTAAAAACACGTAAATCGCGTCAACAATCATTAAAACAAGCGCCACTAGCCAACTCATATTTTCGCTATCAACATAAAGTAGGCTTGGAAGAGCAAGAAGTTTGAGTGAAATAAAACTCATAAACACTAAAACAGACAATTGTTTATAGTTAATCTTCATTTTTGCCCCTCCTATTCATATTTTTATGGTTATTTGCTATAGATTTCGGCCGTTTTTTCATTTCGCTAATCGTTTTTCGTATATAAAAATCTTTTTGGTCGTTTTCAATATAAGGCGAAGCAGGTGCAAGATAGGCTGATTTGTAACTATCAAAACTAGATAGATATGAAAGCACAAACACGCAAAATAATAGCACTCCATAAAGCCCCAAACACGCACCGATAACAATTGCAATCAACCTTAAAATGCTAAATTGTGCCGCCTCGCTAGGGATAATATAAAATGTGATTCCACTTAGCGCAACAATCATTACTGCAGGCGGGCTAACAAGACCTGCGTTCACTGCAGTTTCTCCTAAAATCAGCGCACCTACTATTGACATTGCCATTCCAAAATATTGTGGCATTCTAAGGTTCGCTTCATATAAAATTTCAAACAACAGCACAACGAACAATATTTCCAAAAAAGGCGAAAAAGGTATACCTTGAGTTGTGTTCATAATGGTTACTAAAAATTCAGTTGGCAAAATTTTATAATGATATTTTTCAAGGGCTACGTATATTCCTGGAAGTAGTACTGCAAGCACAACCCCAACAAATCTAAGAATTCTAACAAAAGTGACGCGAATTGGTTGGCTATAATAATCATCCGAATTTTGAAGATCCTCAATCAAGATAAATGGAAGAGTTAAAACGATCGGGCTACCGTCCACAATTATTCCTACCCTTCCTTCAAGCATTTTGGCAACTAATATGTCTGGCTTTTCTGTGTCGCCCACTTGCTTAAAAAGTGAGTGCGGTTTTTCTTGCAAATAACTAACTAGATAGTGGCTATCAAGTACACCATCAATATTTATCGCTTTAAGTTTTTTTGTTATTTGTTTTACAACCGCCTTATCTACAACCGAATCAAAATACACAACTGCTACTTGCGTTTTAGTGAGTTTTCCAATTTCCATCATATTCACAACAAAATCTTCACTTTTTACGCGTTTTCTTATAAGTGCTAAATTGTATTTAATGCTTTCAGTGAATCCTTCTCTTGGACCTTTTATCACAACGCTTGTTGGAGGTTCAGCAATTGAACGAACGGTAATCTTTTCAGTGTCGCACGATAAAATTTTATCTGACTCATTCACCAAAATAAGAGTTTGACCGGTTAATAGTTTTTGAATTGCACTATCAATTGTGTTATGTTCGGTAACTTCAATGCTGGACATTACACTATTTTTTAAATAATCCACCACTTTTTCTTTTGGCTTAACCTGTTCGCTTGTCATTGGAAATAACACACTATCGTTAAGAAGATTATTATCAGTGATTGGTGCGATATAGCAAATTGTAATACGCGTGCCAAAAAACTGCACTTGCCTAGATTTTAAATCTGAACTATCGTGCAGTTTTGTTTTTATTTCATTAAATGTTTTTACTGCATCAACTAACATACCCATAGTTTAACTAGTTAATGCAATTTTATTCTTTTTCAAAAGTATAAATATAAGTTGCCATTTCACTTTCGCTATCGTAGACAGTGTAAACATTAACAACATATGGTCTAGTTGGAATATCGTTGTAACTTCTGTTCATATATGTGAGAACATCATTTATTGTATTAGGTTGAGTTAAAGTTTCTCCCCCGCCCATATCGTCACTGCTAATTTTAAATTCAAATGTTGCAACGTTTGATTCATTGTTTTGCAACTTGTATGCAGAATAGAACATAGTGTTTAAAATGTATGCTTGAATTTGACCAATATCGCTATTGTATTTTTGATAATTTCCGTCTTGCATAAATGTTAACTCATGCTCAAAACTTGTGAAATCACCCGCGTTATTTTCATTAATGGCTGAATTGATTTCGCCGACCGTCATACCAAATGTTGTGTTTGCATAGTAATCATAAGTTTGAGTTGATTTTTCACTAGGCACAATCGTATTTTCAACCGAACCCAAATCAGAATACAATTTGTTGTCCGTTACAAGGAAATAAAGGTGCGAACTTATGCCATAACTTTGAGAAATGCTGTAACTTACAACCCTATTATCCGAATACATTAAATCGCACGAATACCAAGCATAACTTCCCGTGTTGAACGCGTCAATATACACCTTATTCCAAGTGTGGTGACCTACAATTGTTGAATTTGCAGTTGACACTTCGCCATTAATTTTTCTAGTTGTTATTCCTTCAATTGAACATAAAAGCGTGAATGCCTTTGCATATAATTCGTTGGTTGCAAGTTTACTTCCTAAATAAAATTCTCCGTCAAATCCACCATTTAATTCATCGGTTAAATTTAAGAATAAGCCTTCTAGATAGAACTCTGCTCTCGTTCCATATTGAGATATATCTCCTCTAACAGGATATGCTCCTTCTAGCACATATTCAGCATAATAATTTAAGTTAAGAGCGTATTCTAGCCAATCGAAAATGCGAGTTACTTTTTCAACCTCTGTCATATTATTGTTGACAATCGCAATCAAAAGTGCGCGTGCGTTGTAATACACAGTTTCAGCCACTTGAGAGTCGCCAACAAAATTAGGTTTTCTTCCATACTGCACTGCGTGCAACAATTGCTCGGTTGTTTCAACATCCATAGTTGGAAGTGAATCAATTGCAAAACTTGCGTTTGAACTTCTTCTTGAGAATGCGTCGAGATAATCATAATCATTTGTGTAATCTGTTGCTTGACTAATAAATTGTGCGTTTGTTTCCTCTTTTTCAACGTCTAACACATTAGAATAATTAATCTTGAACACCTGAATTCCTGTTGTGTGCGACATAACTTCAACCGAATCTAACACTGCCATTTCAGGATACAACTCTAAAAGTTGTGTGCAAATATAACTAAACAATGTTCCTTCTGTTGAAATATCTAACATACCAAGCCATTCTGAATCTGCTGAAAAATCGTATAGTAAATTCGATTTGGCCTGGTCTGCAAGCCTTAAAATTGCGTCATAAGTTGATTCTTCCTCTTGCAAATTCAAGTAAAGATTCAAATAATAATTTTCATTTACACCAAATAAATAGTGATACCATAAAATATTTTTTAGGTCATTAATATCTGAGATGACAAAATCTTGTTCCTCTCCAAATATATACACACTATAACGTGAATAATCAAAATCGTTCAAGTATTCATAAACAATTTGATAGTCGTCACTTGTAGGGCTAGATATATAAAGGCTTGCATTTTCGCCCGTTGAGTTTACTTGCGCTTTAACGTTTATAGTATAGGCACCTTCAACCGTTATGCTTGAATTGATGTTATACTGATTTGTTAGCGACATATATTCTCTAGTTTTTCCATTAGGGTCGGTTACATTTATCGTGTAATAATCTGCGTGTTCGTCGCCCGTCCAACGGATTATAAAACTCGTTCTCGACTCATCTAAATATTGAATATCGGTTGGCGTATCAAGTGTGGATAACTTATTAACTACCCCATAAGTTGTGGACTCATCTGAATCTCCATAATATCCGCCTTGTTTGTTTGCAAGCGCGGTTACATAGATATAATACACGCCCGCTTCTCGAACATAATCAGTTATATCTGCTGATTGAATAACTTCGAAAGGATTATCTAAGCCTCTATCGTTTAAATACTCTGAATAATTTCCGTCGTTTAATTTTACAATTCTAATTCTATAACTTGTTGCGTTTTCTTGCATATCAAATGACAAGGTATAAACTCCATCGTTTTCTGCAACTCGTATATTTGTGACCTCATCTAACTGCATTGTTAAAACATATTCGTAGATATTATACTCGCTTGGTTTCACATTTTGGTCAGTGCTAGTTGGAAGCGCGCGCACCATAATTGTGTAACTATTTGCAGCAGTCATATATCTAGTTATGTCAATTCGATACAGTCCATTTCCTGCAGTGTTTGCTTGAGTTAATCTATTAAAGTTAATCATTATTTCATAACTATCTGCATATGTGACGCCGTAGAAATTTAGATAATATCTAGCATTATTTCCTGAACCGACTTTTTCAATAGGAGCATTTTCGCCCAAATCGTTTTTCCTAAATTCTGGTGTGTTTAGCACTCGCGAATGGCTAACTTCAAGCAATCCTAGTTCGGTTAAATCAGAATCACTTCTAGCAGAATATGGGTCCGCCACCGCCTGAATTTGCACTTGATAATTTATATATTCGCCCTGATTGATAATATATTGGCTAAGATTTATGCTAGTTGTGGTGAAAATTCGTGGAATTCTAATAGACTCAGTCATCCCGTCGCCTAACAAATATACATAATATCCAATCGCGCCTTCAACAGGAGTGAATGTTAAAAGATATGTGTTTGTGCTAACGAACCCTTGATTTGCATCAATAGTTGGAGTTTCTAATTTTATATGATAATTCACATTGAATGTCTTTTTTAAAGGAATGTAACCGTCTAATACATATGTAACACTAAAACTATTGATTTTATCATAATTTAACATATCAATAGAATTTTCAGTTTGAATTAAAACTTGATCGTTTATTTCAACAACGTAAGTTGCTCCGTCAATCGCTGTCCAAACAAAACTAGTGTTATCTACGTCAAGTGAAATTTCTTCCACAATTTCTTCGTCTAGCACACTTAAAAATTCACTTAGCGCAGATGAAATATAATTTCCTTTTGCTAGAACTTGAACACTTGCAGAAATGAAATTCTCAGGCACAATTAAACTAGAACTTTGTGAATATTCGTACCTATTCACTCCGTCAATTGTCATAACATAAACTGCATAACCGGCTATATTTTCCTCATTATTATTTCCTGCCGACCAAGTTATAACATAACTATTATTCAACTCGCTAAAGTTGATTTCAACTTCTGCTGGACTTAATTTTTGGCTTACGTTTAAATTGATTGTTTCGCTATAGTTAGAATCGTTATAAAATCTATTAACTACGTTTTCAGTTAAATCGACCGAACGTATTTTAAATGAATAATCTCCTAAAGTGCATAAATCAATGCCTTCAGATAAAAAGTATTTATTTAAATTTATGTCTAACATATTGTCTTGAATTGAAACATAGTTAACGGCATTATTAAGTTCTAAAACTTTACTAATTGAGTTGCAATTAATTTCAATAGCGGTAGTGTTTGCGTCGACCACTGCTATAAGGTGAAAATTATCCACAAATTGTTCACTCGTTTCATCATACTCTGAAACTTTATGAATACCGCTCACAACAGGAGTTGATAAGTCCACGATATGTCTATAAACTGTTTTATAAGTATATCCGCTATCTGAATAAACGTTGGACGCACTAACTGCGTTTATATAAAATTTATACTCTCCAGCACGCGACAAAATTGATGAAAAATCGAATCTATTTGTGCTGAATTGATACATTGTTAAATCTGCATTTGCAACACTTTCAGCATCGTCTGAGCCTATAATATTGCCTTCATAATCTTTTATTTCAGTGTCGCTTGGAGTGATAACTTTCACAATATATGAAGAAGAATATTCAACCGAATCCCAGGTTAAAACCGTTCCCACAATTTGAATATTTGTTGGCTTATCTATTGGCTTTGTGTGAGTGTATGTAACTGAGTTCGTGTAGGCGCTATCTGTTTTTTCGTTTGCACACGCCTTTACCTTAACATTATAACTTTCGCCAAGGGTGAAAAATCTTGATGCGTCATATATAAGATAATTTGTGTTATTTAAATTATACAATTCAATATAGGGGCTAGAATTTTCAACTAAAATATTAAATTCAATATCGTTTATTGAAATAACGTAATATTCATCATCGCTAACACGCGCAAAAGTTATGTAGCCACCCGAAGAAACGGTTAGTTCGGTTGGAGTGTCCATAATATTTTTATTGGTGTTTCTGCAACCAACTAGCATAATTGGCACACAAAATATCACCAAAAGCAATATCGTCTTAAACTTTTTCATACTACCCCTTACGTTTTTATTATACCCAAAAATAATATATAAATCAATTAAATTCGACAATTTAGTAGATTTATAGCATTAAAAATTAAATTGAAATATGATATATTTGTAATAACTCAAAATTTAAAACATACATTATTTTAGAGGTAATTATGAATTTAAGTGAATTGTTAAATAAATCGGTTTTATCTTTATATGAGGGCGAACTTATTGGTATTGTGGACAAGTTGTATTTTGATAAAAAACTAAAAAAACTGCTTGAAATTGAACTTATTGGAGAAAATGACACAAGGCTAAAACTTCCAACTAAAAATATTTATCATATTGGAAAGAATGCAATCACTGTGAAAAACAATCAAGCGGTAAGTTTAAAAGTTGAAGAAAGTGGATTAAACTTAGCGCCATTAAATTTTAAGGCATACTCTATAAAAGGCGAATTTTTAGGAGTTGTGAAAGAAATCAGTTTGTCTGACAAATTTTTAACGGAAAAATTTGCGTTAGATAACAACTCAACACTTGAAATTAAAAGCCTTGCATCAAGTGGTAAAAACACAATTATATTCTACGACCAATTAGATAAAGTTAACGTGCATAAATTCGTTCCAAATAAAACGCCAAAAATATTTAAAACAAATAAGCCAAGCATTGCAAAAGTTTTGCCAATTGAAAGCGAAGATAAAAAAGAAAATGTTGAAAATAGCGAAACAAATGAGATAACTAACGCAGTTATTATCGACGAGAAAAAAGAAACTCAAAATGCTGATTTCTTGCTTGGCAGAGTTTGCACAAAAGATATATTTAATTTTAACAATGAAATTTTAATTAAAGCGCACGGAATAATAAATAAGAAAAATTTAAAAGAAGTAAATAAATATGGTAAACTTAGAGAATTGATGTTATTTTCAAAATAGTTACAATTTTAAATATTTTAAAATGAAAGTTCTTATTAAAAAATGAAAAAATAATTTTAATTAAATTAGTTTTAAAAAGCGCAATTTAAATTAATCAAAAAGTCTTACGAAAATAACGTAAGATTTTTTAAAAATTAAAAAATTTATGAAAATTCATTAAAAATACTAAAAAATAGCAAAAAATTCTATAAAAATTGCATTTTTTTAATTTTTTTTAAAAATTTTTTTATTTTTTAATTTGTTATTTACTAATTTATTTTCTATTTTTATTTAGTTTTTATTTTTTATTTGTTGTTTTTAGAAATGTTTCTATTTTTTATTTTTAGCAGGATAAAAATTGCACACTATCTTTTAAATATTTAAAAATTTTCAAATGGCACTCTTCATCTTCAATAATTCGTGCAAAAAGAGCTTTTAAACTATCGTTGCTAACTTTTTTAATTGCATTGTTGTAATTTTCAATCGCGCGCGTTTCCGCCATTATGTTTTGCTCTAACATATCTTTTAGTCGCAAATTATAATTTATGTAATTTGTGTGGAAAGCTCTCCCCATAGAATCCTCATATTTAGCAACTCCGCCAAACTCGGTTATCGCGTGCATTAACATATCTAGGTGAGTCATTTCAACAACTGCTATCTCTTCTAAAACTTTTGCAATATCTTCTGCCGACTTATCTGCCTCAACCGATTGAAACACGTATGTTAAAATCCCAAGTAGTTCACTCGCGTTTGCACTAGAGGCTAGATTTTTTAGTATGGCAACAGTGTTGGGGTCGTTTTTTGCACCAACTATTTCAGGGTAACTCGTGTCCATTCTAACTTGAAAATTTTCTAAATTCATAATTCCTCCAAAAACTTTATTCTTTTTTATTTATGTTTGAAAATAAAATATTGTTAAAATACAAAATTAATTTGTTAAATTAAGATAAATATGTTAATATATATTTGTAAAACGCAAATCAAACTAATGTAGATTATCTTAGATTTATTTACTACTATTGCATTAATTTACATAAATTAATTTAAAAGGTTTATATGGCAAAATCAAAAAAGAAAAAAGAAAAAAATAGAAAAATTAATATAACAAGGTATAATCCAAAGCCAGAGGTTGGTTTAACTAATGCTCAAGTTGAAGAGCGAACACAAAATAATTTGTTGAATATTTCAACTGTTAAAACTAACAAAACGATTGGTGGAATTTTTGCTAAAAACATTTTCACGTTTTTTAATATGACCTGTTTGCTTGTTGCAATTGCTTTAATGGTGGTAAATGCGTATTCAGATATGCTTTTTATGGTTATTGTAATATGCAACACTGCAATTGGAATTTATCAAGAGATAAGGTCCAAAAAAACGATGGATAAGCTTTCTTTAACCAACTCAAATTTCACAAAAGTTATTCGAGATGGCGAAGAAGAAGAGATCTATAAAACTGAAGTGGTGTTAGACGATGTTTTGTCTCTAAATCCTGGTATGCAAATTGCTTGTGATAGCATTGTTATAGACGGAGAGGCGGAAGTTAACGAAAGTTTATTAACAGGCGAAAGTCAGCCAATAAAAAAATTTAAAGGCGATTCACTTCTCGGTGGAAGTTTTATTTCAAGTGGAACGTGCAAGGCGCGTGTTGATAAAATTGGTAACGATAACTACATTGCCGACCTAACTGCTAAAGCAAAACAATTTAAGTCGGCAAAAAGTGAGTTGCTTTCTAGCCTTCGTGCGCTAATTAAAATCATTTCAATATTTATGGTGCCTATTGCGATTTTGATGTGCTATAATAACTACACTTACTACACAGCAAATCCAGCGCAAGATTATTCTCTACTATATATGGTTATAACTAAAACTGCCGGTTGTATTATTGCTATGATTCCAGCGGGAATGTTCCTATTAACGTCGGTTGCGCTTGCAGTTAGTGTTATTCGCCTTGCAAAAAAACGTACCCTTGTGCAAGACTTATATTGCATTGAAATGCTAGCGCGAACAAACGTTTTATGCCTTGATAAAACAGGCACACTCACAAATGGTTCAATGAGTGTTAAAGACGTCGTGATGTTACCTTGTAAGAAAACGGAAAAAGACGTAGATAAAATAGTTAGCAGTATGGTGGCAAGTTTCCACGATGCAAATCACACCGCCCTTGCTCTTAAATCATATTTTGGAAAACCGCAATACTCCGCTGAAAAATCTATCCCATTTTCAAGCGAAAGAAAATTTATGGGTTGCAAATTTAGGCAAGTTGGTGCGTTCAAACTTGGTGCGTATGAGTACGTTATGGAAAAGCCGACCGATGAAATAAAGCGCCTTGCCGAACAATATAGTTTTCAAGGTTTTAGAGTGCTATTGCTAGCTGAGTGCGATGATAAGTTCTCTTCATCTAGCGCAAAACCAATTGCTTTAATCCTTCTTCAAGACAATATTAGAAAAGACGCACCAAAGACTATTGAATGGTTCAAACAAAATGAAGTTGATATTAAAATTATATCTGGCGATAATCCTATAACAGTGAGCGAAGTGGCGCGCAGATGCGGAGTTGACAATGCGGATAAATTTATAAGCCTTCAAGGAATGAGTCCAAACGAAGTTATGGAGGTTGCAGATAAATTCACAATATTTGGCAGAGTTAGTCCTGAGCAAAAAGCAATTTTAGTTAAAACACTTAAATCACACGGAAAAACCGTTGCAATGACAGGCGATGGCGTAAACGATATTTTAGCGCTAAAAGAAGCGGATTGTTCCATTGCAATTGCAGCAGGAAGTGATGCTGCGCGAAGTGTCAGTCAATTGGTGTTATTAGACAGCAATTTTAGTTCTATGCCAAGCGTTGTGGCAGAAGGTAGGCGCGTTGTGAACAACATTCAAAAATCTAGTTCGCTTTTCCTAATGAAAACTGTGTTTGCAATATGTATTTCAATATTTGTGCTTTGTATGAATAGCACCTATCCGTTCTCGCCTATTCAATTTATAATGCTTGAAATGTTTGTTATTGGGCTTCCTTCGTTCTTCCTAGCACTGCAACCAAACACCAATCCAATAAAAGGAAAGTTTTTATCAAACGTAGCAAAAAACACTTTGCCTGCTGGAATTTGCCTTGTTGGAAGCACTATTGCAATGTATATTTATCAAATGTTCACGGGTGTTACGAGCGAAGTTGTTGTAACAATGTCGTCAATTGCAATAACTGCGGTGGGATTTATTGCACTATTTAGAATGTGCAAACCATTTAATTGGTTCAAGTCGGTTATGTATATTGCGTGTATGTCAATATGTATCACTCTTGTTTTAACAATTCCTGAATTATTTAAATATGTCGCGCTAACAAAAACTGACATTATGTTCTTAATAATTGTGATCTACTCTGCTTATCCAATCTATCTATTATTTTTAAAACTATTTGATTTGCCTAATCGTTCTACCCAAAATCAAAATAGTTAGTCGATTTGAATGATATTTTCAATTTTCTCTAAATTTAATTCAAACTTAAATTTGCCCTGAGGGGCATTTTTTTTAAATAATATTACAATGTTATCTTCTATAGGATAGTAATCATCAAATTCTGGGAAAAATGTTTTTATATTCTTGCTATCTTCTTGCTTTATGCTATCCGTCAACATTGAATTGCAAAAATTAAAATTTCCAACGCGCAAACAATCTAAAAACACAATAGGAATAAAATTTATGTCAATGTTTACTTGTTCGCTATCTAAATATACTGCATATTCTTCATATGTTTTATTTTTTATGTGTCTCACTTTTCCGTGATTTAATGAGTCGAAAGCGCGCGTTAAAAAATATAATTCATCTTTCTCGCTATTTATCTCGTCGAAATAGTCCGCGCATTTAAAAGTTTTTCCCTCAATTATCACAAAATAATTTCTTTTTCCTTCAAAAAAGATTATACAAAATTCGCCTACAACCTCAAAATGAGAATACACTATATCCGTTTGCAAATTTTCATTTAGCAAACTTTCGCCGTTTATTTGAATTACTAGTGAGCGAGAAATTGTAATATTAACATCATTATTTAAACACTTAAATTGTGTGCAAGTTGGCGTTAGATATGAGTTAGGATTTAAGAATATGTACTGATTGTGGTGGATTTCCACCGTACTTGCATTTTCGTGTGGGATATTGTTTAAAATATCATTAAAAGATATTGAAAAAGGCAAACTGTTGTCCATTGGATAGACAATTTGTGGGGTGTTATCCACATTTTCCACACTATATCTCACGTTTTTATCTATTTTAAACTTTTCCTCTCCCGCTATCACGCACGGAAAACTACTCACTAGATATATCATATTAATATTTATGAAAACAAAAATTTTTTGATTACAAACACAAAACAATTAAAAAGCATATTAAATTATACAAAAAGTTTAATTTCCCATAATATTGGAAAATTAAACAAAATTGCTAAATTTTCGCAAAATAAAATCTAAAAAATTGTTAAAAATAAAATTATGATAAAAAATAAATTAATTTCATCTAAAAAAATAAAATCAATTAGCAACAAAACCTCAAACAATGCGTGTGAGAACTTTTTAAATTCAAACAAAATTAAAGAAAATAATTCTTTACTAAAAAATGAAAATAAGTTGAATTTTAGCATAGATAAAGAAGAAAAAAGTAACAAATCTAATATAAATTGCAGGCTTCACGTTATGCCCCCTCAAATTAGTGACGAAGATATAAACGCACTTTTTTCAGGGCTTGTGTCAATTGTAAGGCGAAAAATTGAATTAGAATCTCGTGCAGAAATTATAAACATAAACCTTAGTTACGATAAACTTTCTCGCGAGTTAAAATCAAAACAAGCCGAATGCGTAAGGCTAAAAAATGAAATTTTAAATCTAAAATCACAACTTGAAAACAAAAAATAATTTATTTCATAAATGTTTTTATATAAATGTTTTACTTTTATTTAAGTTTTTAAATAAGTTGACAATAAATATGATATTAATCAAGTGTGTTTTTTGCTTTTATATGAAAAATGATAGTCTAACATAAACTTTGCTATCATTTTTTTATTTTTAAACCACAAATTCATCTTAATTACAACACAAAAATAATAATTTTTTGGTCGAAGTGGTGAGACTCGAACTCACGGCCTTATGGTCCGCCACGAGGAGGCTGATGGACGAAATTGTCTAATTCAGCCTCTTTTTCTTTTAAAATTTTATCATTTTCACAAAAATGGGAGCTCGAATTGTCGAAACTCCCATTTTTATTTTCAAAATTATTTTCACTTGTTTCTTTTTTCTCAAACTTTTCTAAAATTCTTTTTGCGTAAAGTTCATCGTTGCTTATGGCAAGTTCATTCTCAGCACCTTTACTACCTCGCATAATCACAATAATTTTATCATTGAATAAAAGCACCTTTTTAATAAATCGGTTGAAAAACTCGTTTCGTTCAAACACATCATCATAGTCTTTGCTGGCAAACAGTGATATAAAATTTTTAACATCTTCAAAGTTTAGTGGCTTATCAAACTTGCTCTTTTCTTCGGCAATTTTAAGTTGAATATCCGCCCTGTCATTTTCAAGTTTGTAAAGCGTTTCACGAAGGATAAGTGAAACTATGCCCTGTTCCATATTTTTCACAAGGCTATTTATTTTGTTATTTATTTGCCTTAATTCCTTTTCAAGGCATTTGAGCACAACGTTGTTTGAAATCTCGGAGTTGTATCTATCCACAACCATATGTGCAATCTCTTCAATTTTGCTTGGGGATAAAATGTATTTTTTAGTTTTGTCAATAATGAGTTGTTCAAGTTCGTGCTTGCGATAGTTTCTAAGCAGACACGCCTTGCCCTTGACCTTTTTCGTGTGGCACTTGTAGTATTTGTATCTCGTTCCCATATGACTGGAACCCGCCTCAGCAATCACACTTTCACCGCAGTATCCACAGAAGATTTTGCCCGTCAAAAAGTATGGGTCGTATTTGTCCTTTTTGTAGTTCCTGCGATAGTGTTTCATCATGCCGTTCACCACTTGCCACAACTTTTCTTCAACTATCGGCGGAATTACATCGGTAAAAATCTCACCGCCAAACTTTTCTATGCCCATATATCTTTGGTTGTGTAGCATCTTTGAAATCGCATTGCCGTTCCACTTTTTGCCCGTTGACGTTCTTGAGCCCTGTGCATTTAAGTGGTCTGCAATTTCGGTCGCCTTCTCGCCCACTGAATATTCATTAAACGCCTGCCGAACAAACTCTGCGTGCTCTTCATCAATTTTCCATTTCTTATCTTCTACTTTGTAGCCATAGGTGACCTGCCCGCCTGTGTAGTAGCCCTTAATCAAACTTTCACGAACCCCACGCTTAACCTTTTGGCTAAGCTCGGCAGAATAATATTCCGCCATGCCTTCAAGCACGCTTTCCATCAAAATTCCACTGGCATCATCCGAAATATTTTCTCTTGCCGACAGCACTCGTACCCCATTCTTCTTGAGTTTCATTTTGTAGTTTGCACTGTCATACCTGTTCCTCGCAAACCTGTCCAGCTGATACACCAGCACATACTCAAACTCTTTCTTCTTGCTGTCCTCAATCATCTGCAAAAAGGCAGGCCTTCTATCAGTCGTCCCTGAAAGTGCCCTGTCGATATACTCATGAACAACCACATAATCATTGCGCTCAGCATACTCGTGGCACACACGAAGTTGCCCCTCGATTGACTGCTCCGTTTGCCTGTCACTAGAATATCTAGCATAAATTACAATTTTCTTCATCTTTTCTCCTATAATTAAATACTTTGTTTTTTGAGTATCTTTCATCACAAACACATACCACAAACTTTTTCATAAGTCCAGCACAAACCTGAAAGTTTTTTAGTTTATTTTTCTTTTGACTTTTGATATGAAAACACACTCCTCGGCGTCATTCTTTTTATACTCTCGCCTTGCCTTAAGCCTACCAATAATTTATCCACCAATCTTGAAACCGTCTCAGCGTAAACCTCTTCATCAATCTCTATATTTGGTTCATTCAAAACCTTCTTTGAAACTCTATCAATCACAATTACATTGTTTAAATTTTGTTCATTCATAATTATTCTCCTCATCACATTTAGAGAGGCAATGAGTTAAATAATTTTTATTTAAATATTTTAATTTTTCTTGTTTTAAACTAATTTAAGCGAAAGTGGGTTTCCCACTTCTCGGCTAAATGTAGGTGGCGCAAAGTGCGTCAACGTTAATAGGTGGTGCGTCAAAATATGCCCTTATTTCCTTGGCTTTTTGCGTATTTTCAGCACTTTGAGCCACCTCTTTTCCTGCTTCCATTAATTTTAACAATTTATTTACCTATTCTCTCCAATTTCCAACTCAAATTAACAGCAACTTGCTTGATTTGCACTATGCCCATTACTCGTCCCAATTTCTTAAAACACTCCTTTCCTTTACACTTTCTTCGCCACTCATTCAACTCGCCAAACACCGCCCATTTTCGCCGTCACCTCCTCTTTTATTTGTTTTATCAAAGACTAAATCAACGTCTTACATTAATCCCATTACCAGCCTCAACATTAAACTTAAATCTTAGACCACTAACTTATTTTTTCCTCTGCTAATTATTTATATTTTTTGAAAAACACCTCCGTTTATATTTGCCCTTGCTCTACTCAACAACCTTTAATACACCCCCTTCACCCTCTATTCACTTTTCACGCATTTTCTCAAAACAAAACTGCCCGTTTCGTTATTCAAATAATGGCAAAACCAATACGCTTCTTTAACTCAAATAAAAAAATGCCTCTCTATATAAGGCACTCTTGTTGCATAAAATTCTCCCAATTTTAAGCAAAACAACCCCATTTATATATTCCCACAAACCATCATTCAACACATTTCCCAATCACCCAAAACCCAGCAATCCATTATTTTATAAGTCTTTTCGCCATCCCCATAAAATTATTTTAACTTTTTATTCCCACCACCCCACTTTCCCTTATTTTGTTGCACAAAAAAAGGGCCACACCTCACAGTGCGACCAGTTCCTTTCCTTTTATCTCAAAAAGAGAGGCAATGAGTTTATCTCTTTAACCTTTTTCGAATTTTTTGCATATGTCTTCTTTTTAT
>CALWOU010000015.1 GCA_944383245.1 uncultured Clostridia bacterium
ATTGGAACGCGGTATGGTGAGCAAGAAACATAATCAAGCCCAATATTGTGGCAGAATTCAATACTTGAAGGGTCTCCTCCGTGTTCTCCACAAATTCCTGCGTGCAATTTTTTATTAGCGCCTTTTCCAAGGCGAACAGCCATTTCCATAAGTTTACCCACCCCGTGAGTGTCTAAACGAGAGAATGGGTCTGATTCATAAATTTTGTTAGAGTAGTAACCTGGAAGGAATTTTCCAGCATCGTCACGGCTGAAACCAAAGGTCATTTGAGTTAAATCGTTAGTGCCGAAGCAGAAGAAATCAGCCTCTTTTGCAATTTCATCAGCAAGAAGTGCTGCACGTGGAATTTCAATCATTGTGCCGACCTCATATTTAAGGTTAGATTTTAACTCTTTAATCAAACTATCTGCAGTTTCTACCACTATCTTTTTAACAAACGCGAATTCTTTAACTTCTCCAACTAATGGAATCATAATTTCAGGAACAACTTTCCAATCTTTGTGTTTTGCTTGAACGTTGATTGCTGCCTTGATGATTGCTCTTGTTTGCATAACTGCAATTTCAGGGTAAGTTACAGATAAACGGCAACCTCTATGACCCATCATTGGGTTAAATTCGTGAAGGTCTGCAATAATTTGTTTAATTTGAGCAACAGTTTTGTTTTGCGCTTTTGCTAAAGCCTTAATATCTTCTTCAGCAGTTGGAACGAACTCGTGAAGAGGTGGGTCTAAGAAACGAATAGTAACAGGTTGTCCTTTTAAGGCTTCCATTAAACCTTCAAAATCTTTTTGTTGCATTGGTTCGATTTTTGCAAGTGCTTTTTCTCTATCTTCCAAAGTGTCTGCACAAATCATTTCTCTGAACGCGCCAATTCTTTCTGAGTCGAAGAACATATGCTCAGTTCTGCACAAACCAATACCTTGTGCACCTAATTCTTCCGCTCTTTTAGCATCGGTTGGAGTGTCCGCATTTGTTCTAATTCCAAGCGCTCTATATTTATCAGCGAGGCGCATAATACGTCCAAAATAACCGCTATTTGGATCCGCTGGAACTGTTTTGATTAGGCAATCATAAATGTTACCTGTTGAACCATCCAAACTCAACACATCGCCTTCTTTAAACACTTTACCAGCGAGTGTGAAACGTTTGTTTTCTTCATCCATTTTGATTTCGCCACAACCAGAAACACAGCAAGTACCCATACCACGAGCAACAACTGCTGCGTGCGAAGTTTGACCACCGCGAACGGTTAAAATACCTTGCGCATATTTCATACCTTCAATGTCTTCTGGGCTTGTTTCAAGGCGAACAAGAATTACTTTTTCTCCCTTTTTACCGTGTTCAACTGCATCTTCAGCAGTGAAAACGATGTGACCAGCGGCAGCACCAGGAGATGCAGCAATACCCTTTCCAACAACATTGTTTTTATCTGCGTTTTTAAGCGCTTGTTGGTCGAAAGTTGGGTGCAAAAGCATATCTAAAGATTTAGCATCAATTTGCATTAATGCCTCTTTTTCAGTTATCATACCTTCGTCGATTAAATCGCAAGCAATTTTAATTGCAGCGGCTGCTGTGCGTTTACCATTACGTGTTTGAAGCATATATAACTTCTTATCTTCAATAGTGAACTCCATATCTTGCATATCTCTATAATGTTTTTCTAGGATATCGCAAATTTTCTTAAATTCTTGATAAACTTCAGGCATAACTTCAGCCATTTTTTCAATAGGCATTGGAGTTCTAACGCCGGCAACCACGTCTTCACCTTGCGCGTTGATTAAGAATTCGCCCATCAAACCTTTTTCACCTGTTGCTGGGTTACGAGTGAATGCAACACCTGTGCCAGATGTTTCACCCATATTACCAAACGCCATCATTTGAACGTTAACTGCTGTACCCCAAGAATAAGGAATATCGTGATCCATACGATAAATATTAGCGCGTGGATTATCCCAAGAGCGGAAAACTGCTTTGATTGCCTCAAACAATTGCTCTTTTGGATCGGTTGGGAAATCTTTTCCAAGTTGCTTTTTATACTCTGCTTTAAATTCGCGAGCAAGTTCTTTTAAGTCGTCTGCAGTTAGGTCAACGTCGAAAACAACACCTTTTTTCTCTTTCATTTGATCGATTAATTTTTCAAAATACTTTTTACCAACTTCCATTACGACGTCGCTAAACATTTGAATAAATCTTCTATAGCAGTCCCAAGCCCAACGCGGATTGCCACTCTTTTTAGCAAGAGTTTCAACAACTTCTTCGTTTAAGCCAAGGTTTAAGATTGTGTCCATCATACCTGGCATAGATGCACGCGCACCTGAACGCACTGAAACAAGAAGTGGATTTTCTTTATCACCGAACTTTTTGCCTGTGATTTTTTCCATTTTTTCAATGTACTCTAAAATTTCTTTTTGAATGTCTGGATTGATTTTTTTTCCATCTTCGTAGTACTGAGTGCAGGCTTCGGTTGAGATTGTGAAACCTTGCGGAACCGGCAAACCAATACGAGTCATCTCAGCAAGGTTAGCACCCTTTCCGCCAAGAAGTTCACGCATATTTGCATTACCTTCGCTAAATAGATAAACATACTTTTTCATTAAATAATTTTTCTCCTTTTAATGGGACAATTTCCCCTAAATACTCAACTATAATACACCAAGAAACAAAAAAAATGCAAACAAATTTGCCTGCATTCTAAAAAATTTTTAGTTTTTAATTGCACAATATTTAATTCAAACTTTACAATAAATAATCAAATGATTTGATTTCAACATTGAATTTTAGATAGATTATGTTTTTCATTATTCGGAGTGCTTGTTTAATAGTTAAAGTTGAAATTGCATTTTGAGTGCTGTTTGAATTGTTGTTTTGAATGTCAACTTTATATTTATTAGACTTATCAATTAAATCATCTTTATTCAATACACTACCTTTTTGAGTTGTTAAAAAATTGGTATTGTTAGGATTATTTTTTTCTACGTTTTTATTTTGTGTGGTTTCGTTAGTTTTAATTTCATTTGAAATTGCGCCGTGAAAATTTTCTATATTATACAAATATGAATAGACCTTTTTATCTATTTCGGTTGAATTGATTGTTCGAGTGGTGGAAAAATTTCCTGTGAGATTGTCTAAATAGACATACTTTGAATTTGGAAATTCAATCGCCATACCTTGCATATCAATAAACTTTATTATGTAATCAATTAATGTGGAATTTACATCTTCCGTTTCAAGTTTTTTTAGAGTTGATAAAGTTAATAGAAAAATATCCTGCTCTGGTTTACCTTCTGGAATAAGTCGCCTTATCATATCAAGAACAACATAGCCAGCCATTGTGCGCGGATAATCAAGCAAAAGTTTATCAAATGGGTCTATCATTTCAACGCTTGTTACTGTTTTATGTTCGCCTTTAACACTAAGCACAAATTCAGCAAAGACGAATGGTTGCGCCACCGCTTTAAACTTTGCTTTTTCTTTTTTTACGCCAACAAATTTTGCTGTGATAACACCCTCATCAAATGAAAAAATTTGCGCGAGTTTGTCCGCGTCTTTATAATCTATCAGTTTAATTATTATACCTTTAACTTTTGTGTCCATAATCAATATTATCGGAAGGATTTGTCTGGAAGCGCTCGAGCAAAGCGCGAGTGTTTACAAGCAAATCCGATGTTAATTCTAACGTGATGCCACAAGTTATTGTGGTGTTTATGAAATAAACATAAAATTTTGCGTTAGTAAAATTTTTACATCACATAGTTTATATTATTTGTATTTTTATTTTGAAACAAGTTAATAAGTTACAATTATTTTTGTAATTGAAGAATTATTAAATTTTTATAATTCTATCGTAATTTTATAAAAAAATTTTTGAAAAATTACAAAAATATGCCGTTTTTTATTAAATTTTTAAAAATTTGACGTAATTTTTAAAATTTTTATATTTTTTTATATTGTTAAATTTTCTTCATAATTTATTGCGTCTAATTTAGAAATGTTACTATCTAATTTTTTAAGGCTACGATACATCATGAAAAATTCAACCTTGCCGGTTTTATAAAATAATTCTTGATAGCCTAAAACTATTGATTTTAAATTTTCCATAACACACCACCCTTTTAGTTTTACTTTAACAAGTGATTTAATATCTAGTATTTATTTTTTTATATTTAAATACTTATTTTTTTGTGCATTTAAATAACTATATTTTAATATCAACTTTTTAATAATATTATATTTTTGTTTACTCTATTTTATGTTGAAAATGTTAAATTATTCACTGATTGATAGTCCAAACTCATTAATTGCGCGTGCATCGTTTCGCCAATTTGGTTTAACTTTAACATATAATTGAAGATTGATGTGCGCGTCAATCAACTTTTCAATTTCTCGCCTTGAAGCGGTTGAAATCTTTTTAATCATATCGCCATTTTTACCTAGAATAATTGCTTTGTGGTTTTCGCGTTCACAATAAAGGTCAGCGAAAATTTCGATAGGGTCGCTACTCTCATTATAATTAGTTACCACAACTTGAATTCCGTGTGGAATTTCGTCGTCTAGCATAAGCAATGCTTTTTCGCGAATAATTTCTGCAACCATATGGCGAACATTTTTATCTGTGTACTCATCAATAGGATAATACCTCATTTCATAGTTATAGGTTGGAAGATATTTTTTTATCATATCAATTAAAACGTCTAAATTTTTGCCTTTTAGTGCAGAAATTGGCAAAATTTCATCAACTTTTGCAATTTTATTTAATTTATCTAGTTGAGGATATAATTTTTCATATGTTCGCTCGTCAACTTTATTTATAAGCAGAATTTTTTTAGCGCTTTCATTAACTTTTTTAATAATTTCATTATATTGCTCTACTAGAGGTTTTTTTGCGTCAATTAACATCAATACAATTTCGGTGTCGGTTAGCGCATTCTCAATTTGTTTATCCATTTCGTCGTCCACAACGGTTTTGCGTTTGTGATAACCTGGAGTGTCCACAAACACAATTTGGCTCTCACAATCATTATAAATGCCCTTTATATTTTCGCGCGTGGTTTGAGATTTTGGAGTGACTATTGAAACTCGTTCGCCAACCAAATTGTTAATTAAAGTGCTTTTCCCTACGTTTGTTTCGCCTATCACTGTTACGAACCCTGATTTAAAAACAATATCGCGCGTAATTTTTAACGCGTTCATAATTTTATCTTGCATTTCTTCCATAACTACGCGGTCGGTTTCTTCAATGTGGTCGTAACCTAAAATGTGAAGCACTCCGTGGCAAAACAAAAAGCAAATTTCGCGATTTAAACTGTGGTTATACTCTTTTGCTTGCTCGCGCGCCCTGGGAACACATATATAAATATCGCCTATTGTGAGAGTGTTGTCGGTTGGGTCAATATCAAACTTATAGTCGCTAATATTCAACTTTTCATTTGGCTTTAAATTAACGTAAGGATAGGTCAAAACATCAGTTATTTTATCAATTCCGCGTGTGTTTTTGTTTAATTCTTGAATTGTGTCATTATCAACAAAATTTAGGTTAATTTTTATATTTTTTGGCAAAAAAAGCTGTTGTGCTACAAAATTTAGCACTTTTTCGCAGTTTTTTTCAATAATTTTGTCAAATTTTTGATTAAATTCAATCATTTATCACACCTGTTGCTATGATTGTTGTGATAGCATACATTGTTTCATCAAGGACACTAACCTCTGACTTTACATCAATTTGTTCGCACGTTGAGGGCAATTTTTCAAGCGCATTTATTCTGCTTTTTTCAATTAAATTTTCCCGCTCAAGCGAAAAATCGTTGTATTTTATAGTTGGAGTGAGTTCATAGTATGTCACAACATCACGATTAAGTGGAATGAGTCCACTTATATATTCATTATAACTAACAGTTTCAAAAAGCGCAAACGAATTTTTGTTTTTACCAGAAAAAAGATTTAAATTTTTCAATTTATAACTATATGTAGTGATTTCTTTTCCAGAACGAACTAAAACAACCTCTTCTCTATTTAATTTTTCAGTGTGAGTGATAAAAATATTTGCTTTTATTTCAACCATTGGTTTCACGCTTACTTGCTCGCCATTTGTGTTAACGTTAAAAGGAAGCACCAAAATATCTCCAACATTAACGTAATCTCCAACCTTAACATTTGTTGTGCCTGTAACAAGATTTATTTCAGTGATAATTCCAGAAAATTTGGCAGTAATTGGCGAATATTCCTCTTCAACATACACCAATTTTTCACTTAAATTTATAACAATTGCAGTGCCTCTTTTTATCACTGAAACTTGCGCTAAAATGTCATAATTATTCAATAAAAGATATTCAATTTCTTCGCTTGTTTGGCGGTTTATTTTTCCAACTCGAATGTTGTTTTCTTTAAGTAGATTAATTATGTTTTCTTCGCTTAAAATTTCTGTCCCGTACACTTTAATTTGCCAAGTGTAATTACTTAAAAATATACCTATAATAAGACCAAAAAACACACCTAAAATAATGCCAACATTTAGCTTTAAAAATCTAGGAATTTGTTTGAATTTTGAAAGTGTCGTTTTAACTTTAAAATTGTGAATATATCGTTTAACTTTTTTTGAATCTTTATCAAAACACGAAAAACTCACCTTATTATGTTCAACTCTATTTAGGTTAAAAATAACAATTTTTTTGTTATATAAAGTTCTTAATAAATTATCAATATTGTAGCCTGATAAATCAAAGCGCATATGCTCTCCATTAATAAAAAATTATAAAAAAATTTCAAAAAACGATAAAAAATTGTAATATTTTTGCAAAAAATAAGCAATTTTTGCCACTTTTAAAAAATTTTTACTCAATTTCTGTTGAGGTTATATCCCCAGATAAGGTGCAAGTAGTTTTGTCCAAATACTTTATTTGAAGATTATGACCTTTAACCTTTAGTAGTTTTTTATTAAGTTGAAACTGCATTTCATCTTCGCCAAATCCAACAATACTTTTTATTCCTTCAATATATAATTTTTGCCCGCCTAAATTGATAATTCTATATGAAAATGAAGTGTCTGTATCAAAAAGGTAATTTTTAATCTCTTCCAACATACTCATACAAAAATATATGTTAAAATTAAAAACTTTATAATCAAACGGATGATTTATTTTTTTATATTTAAGTGTAAATTAAAATAAAAAAAGAAGCCCATATATGAAGCGAACCCCGTAGGGGTCACTTCATATTTAGACTTCTAATTATTTTTTAATAAGAGTTAATGTTGAATTTACACTTATAGTTTTTCTTAAAAATTTTACTTTTTCTCCATCTAAAGCGAAAGGTTCATTCGAATGATTTTCAATTATAACTTCTCGCGCGTCTTTCACTATGATATTTTTTGATTTTTTAATTTTACTCACTCCACGAATAAACAATTTTAAAAAGTTAAAAAAACTTCCAATCTTATATTTTGTGCGTTTTATTAGAACCACTTTAAACATTCCATTATGCAAATTTTCACCTTTATTTAACGGAAATCCTCCCACAGATTCACTATTTATGAACATCACATATGAAAATTTTCCGTGCACACGTTCGCCGTCAATTGTAAAAGTGAAAGGAAGTGAATTGAATTTAAATATGTATTTTAACGCAGATATAACGTATGCAAATCTTCCTACTTTCTTTTTCAAATTTGATTTTGCTGAATATGAAACTTTTGTTAAATAACCTGTTGCTAGTGAGTAAGTAATAAATCTATCTCCATCTGTCAATATATCATAATTTGTGGTGTTTAATCTTAAAACGCAATCAATCGCTTTATCTAAGTCAAACGGAATTTTAAGTGTTCTCGCAACGTCATTGCACGTACCAAAAGGTAAAATTCCAATAAGCGGTCTAAATTCAGTTTGCATAACTCCGTTCACAACTTGATGAAGAGTTCCATCTCCTCCGCACGATAAAATGATATCATACTTTCCCGCGTTTTTGTTGGCAAGTTCTTCTGCACCATCGTCACTTTGGCTTGTTATTGAATCTACCTTTGAGTACCGCAAAGACAAACGCTTTTTTATATGAGGCAAAACTTCATCAATTTTGCCACGCATAGCGTTTGGATTGCATATTATTAAAACGGATGAATAATTTTTCACTTTTTCTTTCTCAATATCTCGTATTTCTTTAAATTTTTATTGGTTTTTATATAAACTTGCTGTTTTGGAATTTTACACTCATTTAGTTTATTTCCGTCTAAATCAACAATTTCCTCTATATTTATTATATCATTATTTTTTGTTTTAGACAACAATTCATACGAAGAATTAGCCGAAAATCTATTTCTCATCTCAACTTTTGCCACATTATTCACACTATCTTCAAGCACAACCGCTATAAACTCGTACTCGCTAACCGGCAAACTAGTTTCCAAATTCTCTTTAGGTTCGCCAAAATAAAATCCGGTTGAGTAGTCCCTATGGCTAGATTTATACACCTCATTTAGAATTTCATTTGGAAGATTGTAGTCCTTATGAGTTTCAAGATAATCAAGCGCCATTCTATACGCGTTCACAATATTGGCAACATAATATTCGGTTTTCATTCGACCTTCAATTTTAATTGAATTTACACCAGCCTGCTTTAATTTGTCCAAATACTGAATCATACAAAGGTCGCGACTATTTAAAATATATGTTCCGTGACTATCTTCTTCGATTGGATACTCTTGGTCTTTACTAATTTCACGAATAGCATAGTTCCAGCGACAAGCCTGCACGCACGCGCCACGATTTGCATCTCTGCCTGTGAAGAAATTGGATAACAAACACCTTCCTGAGTAACTGATACACATTGCCCCGTGGCAAAATGCCTCCAATTCAATATTTTCTGGAATTTTACTTCTAAGGGATGCAATTTCGTCGATTGACATTTCGCGCGCCAAAATTAATCGTTTAACACCCATATCGATAAAGACTTTTGCCGATTCGCTGTTGGTTATATTTGCTTGCGTGCTGACGTGGACTGCTAAATTTGGAACAATTCGCCTTGCCATACTAATAACGCCAAGGTCAGCGCAAATTATTGCGTCAACATTAATCTCATCAAGATATTTTAAATAATCTGGCAAATCTTCTAAATCACTTTCGTGAGGGATTATATTAACTGTTACATAAACTTTAACATTTTTACTATGCGCATATTCAACTGCCCATTTTAAGCCGTCGAGGTCGAAGTTGCCTGCGAATGTTCTAAGCCCAAAGCGCGTGGAAGCAAGGTACACCGCATCCGCGCCGTACTCAATCGCCATTATTAACTTATTTTTATCGCCCGCAGGCGCTAGTAATTCCATAAAATTCCTTTTAATAAGTTTTTCAAAAAAAATAAATAATTACGTTTGTAATTATACAATAAAATTCAATTAATTTCAACAATTTTTGTAATTTTAATACTATTTAAACACCTTTTTGTTAAATTTATAAGAATTATAAATATTTATAAAACGAAATTGCTCGATCATAGCCTATTTTATCATAAAATCTACAAGCACCCTCATTGTCCGCATCGCAACTTAATAAAGTATAATCAGCATTGATAGTTTTTCCATATTTTTCTATAAATTCAACAATTGCTTTCCCTATGCCCATTTTTCTAAAATTTGGTGCCACCCTTAAATGCCATAAAAATATTAAAGGACGTTGTTTATCTAAAATATCCTGATTAATTACTGCAGAACAAAATCCAACTAGTTTATCATTACAAATTGCTGAAACAAATTTATAATCTTTATTAACCGACAATTCACGATATTTTTCTATCATTTTATCAAAATCGGTTTCAATTCCACTGTCCCCATTATAATACTGCCTATATAACCACGGCAAATCCTTTAAATCTTTTTCTTCACTAAATCGAATTATAACATTCTTTTTCATACATTCATTATATCAAATTTAAATTGTAAGTTAAACAAAATTTACATTATTTAAAAACATTTGCAAGTATTTATTAAAATTATTAAAAACCTATATGTCAATAAAAAAACTTTGCATAGGCAAAGTTTTTATGGAGCGGAAGACGAGATTCGAACTCGCGACATTTGCCTTGGCAAGGCAACGCTCTACCACTGAGCCACTCCCGCATACTTTATATATTAAGATAAAAATTGCGTTAGCAACTCATTAATAAAATTCTATAATATTATATGATAAAATTTTATTATTGTAAATTCTGGTGGGAGATATAGGACTCGAACCTATGACCCTCTGCTTGTAAGGCAGGTACTCTACCAACTGCGCTAATCTCCCATAAAATATTAAGTTGTACGCGCAGTTGTTAGAGCAAGCTCTTCCAATTCGGGATAAACCCTCATACTCATTACGCTAAAATATGCCAATTGTGGCATATTTCTTAACGCTATTCCCCAACTGCGCTAATCTCCCATAAAATATTAAGTTATAAATACGTAAAGTTTATTAAACTGAGCGATTACTATGTAAGTTTATCATATTATATTTATTATGTCAACAATTTTTTTTAAATTTTTTTATTTTTTTATAATAATTTCAAAATATGTTTATATAAATTTTTTTTAAAAAAAATTAGAAATATAAAAAAGTGAGCAAAACTCACTTTTTTAAATATTATTATTTTTCTGATTTTGTTGTTTTTGAAGTGGCTTTTGCTCCGCAAGATTTTGTTGTACATCTGCATTTTTTTGATTTACTTGAACTAGTGGAGTTTGCATTATTTGAGCAAGATTTACTTCCACACGCTCTTTCGTTATGTGGCGCCACCGAACTCATCTCATTTGACATTGAGTTAGACATACTTGAACTATTTGAGTTTGTCATACTCGAATTCATAGATGAACTATTCATAGCATTCATTTTTTTCTTTCTACCGAACATAATATCTCCTTTTATGTAGTTTTTCTACACTCGTATTATGTGCAAAATGCGACAAAAAATGCAGATAATATAAAACTGATAACAAAAATTTCAATTTTATTATTAATTTCAATGTGTATGCCGTAATCGTTAGAAACATTTAAAAATTATATTTGTGTGGATTACATTTAATATATGATTTCTAACACTAAGTAGTCAAAAAAATAATTTATTTTGAGCACGTTTAAGTTACCACATCTTAATAAATTTATAAAAAATCATACTGTTAGTGTCATATTGAAAAATGAATATATAAAAAATAACCACAACTTATTGTGGTTATTAATTTATTAATGAGATATATTGTGCTAATTATTCAACTGAGATTATGTAATAATAAACGGGTTGACCGCCAAACACCATAGAAATATCTATATTTGGATGAGCATCTTCCAATTTTGATTGAAGAATTGAAGCATCCTCTTCAGTGATTCCTTCGCCATAGAAAACTGTGATATTGCTAGAATCTGGAGTTATAATTTTATCGATTAAATCAAGTGTTGTGTCGCACACTTGGGAGCCTGTGGTTAAAACAGAGTGCTCGTCCAAACCCATAATGTCGCCAACTTTAACGTCAATTCCGTCCACGTTAGTTGTGCGCACGGCATAAGTTACCGAACCTGACTTAACACTAGACATTGCGTCCAACATATTTTCCTTATTTTCATCAATAGATGATGCAGAATCAAAGGCAAGCACTGCGCTCACTCCTTCTGGCACACTTTTTGTTGGAATAATGATGAGATTTTTATCTGTTATATCGTTTGCTTGTTCGGCAGACATAATAATATTTTTATTATTTGGGAAAACAAAAATATTTTTAGCATTGACCTTATCTGCTGCGGTTGCGATATCGTTTGCGCTTGGATTCATTGTTTGACCACCGCTAATAACATAATCAACATCAATATCTTTGAAAACGTTATTCAACCCATCTCCTGCAGCAACAGCAATCATACCATACTCTTTCATTGGTTCTTTTTCTTGCTGTTTTCTAAGTTGACGGTTCTGCTCTAACATATTTTCTATCTTGACACCATTTAGTTCGCCAAGTTGAAGTGCGTAACCAAGCGCGCGGTTTGGTTCGTTAGTGTGAACGTGAACTTTAACAAGTTGCAAATCGCCAATACAAAGCACGCAATCGCCTATTTCCATTAAGCGCGAACGCAAGGTGTTAATATCTGCGTCGGTTGTTTTTTCATAGATATTGATTATGAAAAACTCAGTGCAATAAGCAAACTTAATATCAGCAAGGGACTCATAATTTACGTGCATTTCTTCGCTTGTGACGTCTTTTTCAACGTTATCGACAAACTCAATGCCCGTCATTTCGCCGGTTAGTGCCTTATAAAAACCACTCATAATGTAGACAAGACCACGTCCGCCCGCGTCAACTACACCTGCTTTTTTGAGAACAGGTAGCATATCAGGAGTCATTTGCAAGGTTGCCTCGCCGTGAGAGATTATCTCGTGAAAAAAGTCCTCAAAAGTTTTCGCCGACCTACTTGCCTGTTTGCTTTTATCAGCCATCGCTTTTATTATTGTTAGGATTGTGCCCTCTTTTGGAACGGTTACTGCTTTATATGCCTTTTCTGCGCCCATTTGAATAGCTTTTGCAAAATCTTTAATAGTAATTTCATTTTGAACAGCCATCAAAACAGAACATATACCTTTTATAATTTGCGATGTTATAACACCGCTATTACCTCTTGCTCCTTTAAGCGCACCGCGATTGTAAGCCACACAAATAGATTCAATTGTGTTTGACTCACACGCATTCATCTCGCTGACTGCACTTTTAAGTGTTAGGCTCATATTTGTTCCTGTGTCGCCATCTGGGACGGGGAACACATTTAAAGCATCAATATTTTTCTTATTTTCTTCCACCAAAGAAAAAGCACTAGAAAACATTTTTCTTAACGTAGAACCGTTAATAGTTTTTCCCATTTTATTAAATTCTCCTATACTCTAACGTCCACGATATGTACAACAACATTGTTTACACGCATTCCAGCAAATCTTTCAACAGAGTATTTAACACTTTGCCTAATAGACTCGCTCACTGCTTGAGCTGATACTCCGCAGTGACGCATAATAACATAGACGTCTATATTCATATTATCATTTTCAAGAGAAGTGACAACAACACCTTTGTGTGAAGTTGCGAGCGCATTACCCTTAAAAAAACTGCGCTGTGACACAAGACCTACCACACCAACACATTCCATAACCGAAACAGCAGCAACCTTACTGATTGCTTTCTTGCTAATACTAATTTTACCAAATGAGTTAAATGTGGTTAAGTTCATACATTCTCCAAAAATATTATACATTAATATTATGTTTTTGGCAATTAATTTTATTAATTTTTGCCAAAATTTTTAAAAATGACCTATTTTTGAATTAAAATTTGCTATTTTTTTTAATTTTCACGCAAAATGCACGTTAAATTGTTTGACTTTTTTAAAATTTATGTAAATTTGTAAAATATTGTTAGAAATTAAAATCATTATGAAAGATTTAATTGAACAATAAAAAAAGAGGGTTAATAAATACTATAACAAAGTTTTAATCCTCTTTTAAATACGCAAAAAATAAAAGTTATTTACTTTCTTTTTTCATAGTTTTTAAACATCTAGCACAAACATACTTTTTACCTTTTTTACCATTCAATTCAACGTCCACTTTTTGAATATTGGCTTCAAAAGTTCTTTTAGTGTGACGCATACTATGGCTTACATTATTTCCAGCGCTAGTGCCTTTTCCGCAAATTTCGCAAACTTTCATAATTTTCCTCCATTAAATCTATATTTCAAAACTAAATTATCTTACCATACAAAAACTAAAAAATCAAGTGTTTTTTAAAAATATTTAAGTTTTAATTATATTTGCATATATGTGTTTTAACTAAAAAACCCACCTTAATAGGTGGATTTAATTATTTGGTTGATTTCTTTTTTGATTGAGTGGTTGATTTTTTAGTTGACTTTTTAGTTTCGTTTTTAGGCTTAGACTCAGTTTTTTCGTCAACTGCCTCTTTTTCTTCAACAGGTTTTTCTTCCACGTTTTCTGCTGGTTTTTCTTCTACTTTTGCTTCAGGTTCAGCAAGTTTTATAGCAACTTTTTCTTGCGCTTTTGCTTCCTCTTTACCGAAAACATAATAGATTGCGTTTGCGTGCACAGTGAAGTAACCAATGTTTTTATCTTTACCTGTTTTTAAAACGAAGTATTTATATTCATCTTCAACGTAAGAATCAACAACTTCACCTACTACACCCGTGTCCGTCATAACTCTATCGCCAACTTTTAATTCGTCGCGCATTTGACCAAGTTCGCTATTAAATTTTTTCTTTTTGAAGTAACTCATTAAGAATAATGCCACCACTAAAACGATAAGAACAATTAATAAAATGATTTCTGTCATATTTAACCCCTTTTATTTTACAAACAAATTATACCAAAATTATATTCTGGTGTCAAACTATTTTTTAATGTATTTTAATGATTTTTTTAAAGTATTTTGAATTATTTTGTCAAATTCAAACAAACTTATTAAAATTTAGCAAATAAATTAAATTAATTAACCATAAATTTAAATAATTATATAATTATAATATAAACTATGTAATGTTAAAATTTTATTAGCATAAAATTTTATAAATGTTGACACATTTACCACAATAAATTGTGGCATTACGTTTGAATTAACATCGGATTTGCTTGTAAACACTCGCGCTTTGCTTGAGCGCTTCCAGACAAATCCTTCCGATAATATCAATTTTTTTAACTATTTAGTTTTTTTATTATCTAATTTCCGCATTTTTTTAATAATATTTAGTTTATTCAAATATAGTTTTTAAATTTAATCGGTTATTCCATATTTGGAATAAAACTCTTTTTTAAATTCCAAAAAACGGTCATTATTTATTGCTTCGCGCATTTTTGACATCATATTGAGTGTGAAGCGAATATTATGGATTGATAGAAGGCGCGCGCCTAAAATTTCGTTACACATAACAAGGTGGTGCAAATATGCTTTTGTGTGATGAGTGCAACAATAGCAATCGCATTCTGGGTCAAGTGTGGTGAAATCTTCCTTATACTTTGCGTTTTTCAAGGTGACTTTGCCGTGACTTGTCATTGCAAGGCCGTTTCTCGCAACCCTTGTTTGAAGCACGCAGTCAAACATATCAATTCCTCGCTCTACCCCTTCGAAAATGTAGTCCGGTGTGCCAACTCCCATAAGGTATCTTGGCATGTTTTCAGGATATTTATCTTTCATTACGTCCAACATTTCAAGCATTAGTGATTTTGGTTCGCCAACGCTTAACCCACCTATGGCAATACCGCATTTACAATACTTTTTTGTTTCTTCTAGGCTTTTTATTCTAAGGTCTTTATAGAAATTCCCTTGAACAATTGGAAATAACATTTGGTTTTCATTTTTTTGTGCTTTGTAGCATCTATCTAGCCAATTTAGTGTGCGCTCCATATCGCGTTTTGCGCTCTCGTAACTTGCACCATACTCACTGCAAACGTCAAACGCCATAATTATATCTGCGCCTAAATTGTTTTCAATTTCAATTGCCTTTTCGGGCGAAAAGAACATTTTAGCGCCTGATAAGTGGTTTTTAAATTCAACTCCGTCATCTGTGATTTTACGTATATCTGCAAGCGAAAACACCTGAAAACCACCGCTGTCTGTTAGCATTGGGCGGTTAAAGTTCATAAATTTATGCAGTCCACCTGCACGTTTAATGAGTTCGTCACCTGGGCGAATGTGCAAGTGATAAGTGTTTGATAATATGATTTGTGCACCAACATCGTATAAATCGTCACTTGTTAGTGATTTAACAGTTGCAAGTGTGCCAACAGGCATAAAAATCGGCGTGTAAATATCGCCGTGCGGAGTGTGTAGCACTCCCGTTCTCGCACCGCTATTTTTATCTATGTGTAATACTTCGTAACTAAATTTTGCCATTAAGTTTTATTAACCTTTATATTAGTTTTTATTTTATTTTTATATTAGTAATTTCTTCTTTTGTATGAAATTCTTTAAATTACCTTTATTATATTTCTGGACGCACTTGTTACTAATAAATATTTTATTTTCTAGTCTTTTATAAAATCAACATTGCGTCGCCAAACGAAAAGAAGCGGTAGTTATTTTCAACTGCGGTTTCATACAAATTCATTGTGTTATCATAGCCTGCGAATGCACTAATTAGCATAATAAGTGTGCTTTTTGGAAGGTGAAAATTTGTAATCAATGCATCCACCACTTTAAACTCATATGGCGGATAAATGAATATACTTGTGTCCCCTTCACTAGCAGTGAGTGGTAAACCATTAAGACCTACTGTTTCAAGTGTTCGAACACTAGTTGTGCCAACTGCTATCACTCGCCTACCTTCAATTTTTGCCTTATTTATACGCTCGGCAACGAATTCAGAAAGCCTATAATGTTCGGTGTGCATATCGTGTTTTGTTATATCTTCTTCTTTGCACGGGCGGAACGTACCAAGACCAACATCTAGCGTAATTTCCAAAATTTCAACACCCATTTTTTTGATTTTTTCAAGGAGTTCGTTTGTAAAATGCAAGCCTGCTGTTGGTGCTGCAGAACTACCTTCAACCTTATTATAAACCGTTTGATAACGTTCTTTATCTTTCAATTTTTCGTGAATATATGGAGGAAGTGGCATACTTCCAACACGCGACAATATATCTTCAAACACGCCGTCAAACTCAAAGCGGACGACTCTATTTCCGTCTGCTAAAATCTCCAACAATTCGCAAGATAGTTCAGTGTTGACAACTAATTTGTCACCAATTTTTAACCTTTTAGCAGGTTTAAGCAACACTTCCCAATCGTTTAAATTTCGCCTTTTAAGAAGTAAAATTTCAATCCTAGCACCCGTTAATTTGTGCGCTATAATACGCGCTGGTAGAACGCGTGTGTTGTTGATAACTAGCACGTCACCGGCACGTAAAAACTCAGGTAAATCATAAAAATGTTTGTGATATTCTTCTTTCGTTTTTCTATCAAACACCAAAAGTCTACTCTCATCGCGCTTTTCAAGTGGAGTTTGAGCGATTAAGTTTTCTGGTAGATTATAGTCGTAACTAGATAGACGTGTGTAAAAATCTGGTTTCCTTTGTTTTGTTGGAATTTTTTGATTAGTTTTCATCGTCTTCCCCTTTATCATCCTCTGACTGCAAATGCTTTGGTATTGGAAGATTAAAATGCTCGTATGCTAATTTTGTTACCATTCTACCGCGGTTAGTTCTAACCACAAAACCAAGTTGCAACAAATATGGTTCAACCACATCTTCAATGGTTGAAACTTCTTCGTTAGTTGTGGCGGATAATGTGTCTAACCCAACCGGACCTCCACCAAACTTTTCAATCATAGCAAGTAGCACGCGTTTATCAACAAAGTCAAGCCCTAATTCGTCTATATCCATTAGAGACAGTGCCCTTCTTGCGTCCTCATAAGTTATTATATTTTTATCTTCAACTTGCACATAATCTCTAACGCGTTTAAGTAGTCTATTTGCAATACGTGGTGTGCCACGGCTTCTGCGCGCTATTTCATTTGTTGCGTTAGGTTCGATTTTTACGCTTAAAATGTCCGCTGAACGGGTTAAGATTTTAGCAATTTCTTCAACGGAATAGAGTTCTAGCCTACAAACAACTCCAAACCTATCTCTAAGCGGACTAGATAAATTTCCAGCCTTTGTGGTTGCGCCAATTAAAGTGAAAGGTTGAATTTTTAGCCTCATACTCCTAGCGCTTGGACCTTTACCAACAATAAAATCTAATGCGTAATCTTCCATTGCTGGATATAAAATTTCTTCAACAGATTTGCTTAATCTATGAATTTCGTCTATAAACAACACGTCATTGGTGTTTAAATTTGTTAAAATTGCTGCAAGGTCGGCTGCGTTTTCAATGCTTGGACCAGATGTAATTTTTATTTGACTACCGATTTCATTTGCAATAATGTGGCTTAATGTAGTTTTACCAAGCCCCGGTGGGCCATATAGTAGCACGTGGTCAAGCGCTTCGTGGCGCTTTTTTGCGGCGGTAATGTACACTTTAAGATTGGCTTTTATCTTTTCTTGACCCACATACTCGTCAAAAGACATAGGTCGAAGTTTATTTTCAACCTCGACGTCACTCATATTCTTTGTGCTAGAAATTAGCCTGTTTCCGTTCCTAGTGTCTAACTCTTCGTCTTTGTTTGCGCTTGAAAACAAACTTTGCTGGCTAAACATATCCTTATCCAAATTTTCACCTTCTTTTTATTGTTGTGTTATTAGTGTTTTATATTGCTAATTTTAAGTTCGTTAAATTATTATAATTTAAAGTTAATTTATACCCAAATAGGCGATTTAATATCCTTATTTAGTGCCTAAATTGTGCAAAACTTTTGTTACTATATCTTCTGCTGTGTCAGTATCCTTTGCAACTTCTCGTGCTAGTTTGTTTGCTTGCGTTTTTGGAATGCCTAGGCTTGTGATAACTGCAACTGCATCGTCAATGTATTGGTTGTTAGCGGTCAACACGTTTTCGTTTGGTAAAATATAGTCAAACGGACGAATTTTATCTTTAAGTTCAACAATAATGCGTTCTGCAATCTTTTTGCCTATTCCTTTGCATTTTGCAATAACAGACGCATCTTCGTTGATAATGCTATTGATTATTGCGCTCATTCTCTCAGCGGACAAAATTTGAATTGCAGTTTTGCTACCAACACCGCTAACCGTTATGAGTTGCAAAAACAATCGTTTTTCCTCAGGGCTAACAAAACCAAACAAACTAAGTTCGTCTTCTTTCACGTGAAGGTAAGTGTAAATTTTCACTTCTTCGTCCACTGCTGGAAGGTTCGCCATACAACTATTTGTAACAAATATTGAAAAACCAACACCGCCCACTTCAACGGTCACTCTATCATAATCTTTTTCTCTTAAAATTCCTTTAATAAAACCTATCATAAAATCCTTAAATGTGTTTATTTATTTTGTTTAATCTATTTTTAACTAAGTTTTAACTTACAATTTATTTGCAAACGATAAATTTAATCAATATAATTTTTATAAATATAATTTAAATTAATTTATTTGAAATTTTTAAAACATAATTTAAAATTTAATTTTTTATATTTTAAATTGACTAAATTGAATTGTCGCTCATAACTCCGTTTGTTTGCATATGGCAGAGAGCAACTGCTAGTGCGTCGGCAGCATCGTCCGGCTTTGGAGTTTGCTTTAATCCTAGCACGTTTTTAACCATAAATTGGACCTGCTTTTTCTCTGCTCTTCCGTTACCTGTTAATGCTTGCTTTATTTGAAGAGGAGTGTATTCAAACAAGCGGTCATTATAATGCTTGCACGCAACTATCAACACTCCGCGCGCCTCTGCAACGGGAATGGCGGTTGTGTTGTTAGTGTTGAAAAACAACTCTTCGAATGCCACTTCATCTGGCTTAAAAGTTTCCATAAGTTCAACGCAAGCATCATAAATTGTGCTTAGGCGTTTGCTAATTGACATAGTTTTTGGTGTTGTTATTACTCCAAAATCGATTACCTTTGTGCCATTCGTTTCAATCACTCCGTAGCCTATAATATTATAGCCAGGATCAATTCCTAAAATTTTCATATTACACTCACGCAATTTTTGATAATTGTTCCATCATAGAGTTGACAGTTTCAACAAGCGAATTAAACCTCTCGCTATCTTCTTCAACCTTATTTTTCTTAACGTTATAATCTGAAATAAGCGCTTCAATTTTTTCAAAAATAGCCTTAATTATGCGGACTTGTTGCTTATAACCTTTAATTACTATTGCAGGGGTGTTTTCGTCCACCATAGACTTAAATTTTTTGCAAAGTTCGCTCACTTCGTGCTTATATTCAGTTTTTAATGAACCACAATCAGAAAGCGCTAGTCTATATTTTTTGCAAGTTGAATTAAAGCCGTTTGTAACGTTTCCGATTTCGTTATGTATTGTTTTCATTTTGGACTTATTTTTACTTATCAGCTCAGACCTTTCACTCTTTTTTGTGTTGCCAATTAGGGTTGAAAGAGTGTTTAAATCGTTTTTAAAGTCAATCATCTGCTCGTAATATTCGCTTAAAATTGCTCTACCCTCTTCAGCATCCAATAGTGAAGAATTGTAAAGCGAGAAAAGAGCGGACAATTTACTTCTATTGTCGTTTAATTTAATGATTATTTCGTTTAATTCTTCGTTATTCGTCATCTTCTTCCTCTAAATTGTGAATAATATCAATAACATCGTCGCTTTCATTCAATTTATCTATCATTTTGTTAAATGTTTCGCGCTGACTATCGCTTAATTTTATGTAATTTGACGCAACCATTTCAACGCCAGAAGATAAAATTGTGTAACCTTCCGATTCAAAGGCTGTTACCACTTCATTTACACTGCTTGCGTTCGGTTCAGTTATAACTGTGAAAACTTCTTCGTCAATGCAATCAACCGCATTAAGATTGATTGCTAGTTCCATTGCCTTATCTGAATCAAAGTTTTCACCTTTTTCAATGACGATTTCACCGCGCGAAGTGAATAAGTAACTCACGCAACCGGTTGAACCTAAACTACCGCCATATTTATCAAAAGCGTATTTCACATCACTGCTTGTGCGGTTTTTGTTATCAGTGAAGCATTTAACAACAACAGCTACCCCACCAACACCATAACCTTCATACGTCTGTTCAACGAAATTTGAGTTGTCTACCTCGCTATTTTTCTTGATAATTCCGTTAATTCTATCGTTTGGCATATTGTATTGACGAGCCTTTGCAATAGCCATTTTGAGTTTACTATTAGAGTCAATATTAGCGCCACCTTCTTTCACTGCCACCATAATTTCTCTACCAATTTTAGTGAAAATCTTGCTTCTTTCAGCGTCTGATTTCTCTTTTCTGCCTTTAATGTTGTTCCATTTACTGTGTCCTGACATAAAATCTCCTAATTAAAAATATTTACATTTCATTTTACAACAATGCGCGACCCCGTGTCAAACAATTCTCATTCGTTTATTATTTAAATTTAAAACATTGCTTTTTAACCTAAAATATTAGTTTATTAAAAACTTTAAAAACAAACATTATGCGTTTTATAAAATATTCACAACTAAACTTATTTAAAATTAAAAGCAAATACCTTTAAACAACTAATTGCGGATTTTGATTAAATTTTTAAAAGATATTGACAAATAAGTTTTTATCATATATAATGACAACATAATATAAAGAGAAAAGGAAAATATATGAATTTGGTTGCAAAATTATTAAATAAGAAAATTGGAGATTACACAATAGCGGATTATGCTATTGCAGGTTCATCTGGCATTCTTATGGCTGGACCATTTCTTGGAATAATAGCGGGAATAATAGCAGGCGCTTGCTATGGCACGCAGGCAAAAGACAAATTGCAAGAATTTACAACAACTGAACATTATCAAAGCCAAACCATTGCAGATGACACAACTTTAAGCAATTTAGAAACATTGTTAAATGAAGAAAAAATCAAACTTGAAGTTGCTAATCAACAACTTCAAAATGGAGAGATTACTTCTCACGAATATGCAGTTGTTTATGAAAAGTATAGTATTGTTAAAGATGATTATGATGAGATGTATGCAACTTGCACATCAAGTTCAAGACCTAAAACTATTATTCAAAAATACCTAGACTCTGTTGAAGCTGGCGAAATGGTTGAAACAAGTGAAAGCACGGAAAAAATCGTTGCAGAATATAAACAAGCACTTAATAGCGCTAACAC
>CALWOU010000016.1 GCA_944383245.1 uncultured Clostridia bacterium
TTATATGCAACTTTAACAATACTGCCAGGCGGTGCGTCCGAAGTTGTGTCCACGTCAATTGCTTGGTGGAAATTAGGGTCAAACTCACCTGAGCAATCTATTTCATTAACTCCCATTTTACTAAGTGTGTCTAAAATGCCTTTTTCTATGAATTTTATACCTGTTAAGGTGTTTTTATCTGTTATCATATCAGTTGCCATTTTAAAACTATCAAGGGCTGGTAGGAAGTTTTCTATTGCGTCAATAAAACCGTCTTGACGAGCGTCCGACAAAGCCGATTGCATTCGTTTCCTATAATTATCAAACTCTGCTTGCAATCTAAGTAGGTCGTTAAAATAATTATTTGGTTTTTCTTCTTCATTTGAATCTTCTTTGTGATGCTTGCAATGGCAATCTTTTTTGTGTTCGCCGTGATGACAGCATTCGTGGTCATCATCGTGGTGCTTGCAACGGCAATTTTCATCGTCATCGTCACACTCACAATCGTCCCCACACTCGCAATCATCATCACAATCACAATCGTGTTCGCATTTGCAGTTGTGAGATTTATCACAATCGCAATCTTCGCTACATTTATCGCCCTCTTTGCAATCACAGTCTGAACCACAATCGCAATCTGGCGAACAATGGCAAGATTCATCGTTTTCGCTACTTACATCTAAATCGTGCAAACATTTTCCGTTTTCTTTTTCGCAGTCGCTATGATTATCGTGTTTTGACACTATTTATCTCCTTTTAAGTTGTCTATCTGACCAACAATAAATTTAAGTGCGCTAGCCACTTGCTGGTAGTCAATACGTTTTGGCCCAACAAGTGCGAGGCTTGCAATTGGCACTCCGTTTATGACGATTGGTGCGCTGAGCATCATACCGCCTTTTAGTCTATCATCGTTATCATCGCCGATAACAAAGTTGATATCTTCGCTATCTTTGTTGATTACGTCTATCACACTATCTTCATCTTGCAAAAATTCAAACATTTCTTTTGTTTCATCGATTTCTGACTGATTTAATCCGTCCAAAAGTTTAGTTGGATTTTCGTTCGTCACGTCATATCTAGTTTTTATAACACTTATTAAACTATTTGCAACGTTTTGAATGAGTTCTCTAAACTGAACCATTTGTGCGCCCGCTTTAAAACAAACATCGCTGATGTTATCTATCATATACTCAATCGTTTTAGATTTAAAGTGTTTTGTTAGATAATCGCCCGCTTCAACGCAAGCAGACCTTTCAATGTTTGGGTCAAGTGTCATACTTTCATCAATCACTCCTGCGTTTGTTTCAACAAGGAGCAATGCGTCCTTATTAATAAGTGGAATGATTTGGATGTTTTCAATCGTCAAATTTTTTAGCCCGTGTTGAACTAACACTGCTGGGCAGTTTGTTGCCCTGCTAAGCCTTTTTGCAAGTGTTGAAAGTGTGGACATAAGGCTCACTGAACGTTCTTCATAGTCTGAAACAACTTGCTTAATGTTGTCCGCTTTAAGTTTGCCACTAAGCACTACGCTATTAACATACTCCTTATATGCCAAACTCGTTGGAACGCGCCCGCCAGACGTGTGCACCTGCCTAAAATACCCCATACTTTCAAGTGCATTCAATTCGTTTCTTATAGTTGCTGAACTGATATTTTTAAAATGCTGGTTTAACCCACCGCTCGTGATAGGTTGCGCAGATTTGATATATTCATCGACTGCAACTATTAAGATATCGTGTTTTCGTTTGTTTTTATCGTCTACCACATTCTACCTCTTTTTAGCCTCCGTTTAGCACTCTTATTTTATGATTGCTAACATAATTTTATTCATATTGCTAACGTTTGTCAACTAAATTTGTCAATTTTTTTAAAAATTTTTTTTAAATTTTTTTGCAATTTTATATTTTTGCTAGATTGAGGCGAAAAAAAACTGAATGTTTTAATTCAGTTTTCTAATGTTAAATTAAGTTATTTAAATGTTTAAGCACATTACTTGCCACATCTCTTACGCGACTTGACTTTGAATTTGCACTATTTTGTGTTGAACTAACAACTGAATTTGCGCTTTGTTTTAACTTTGAATTTGCATTTGCTTCTTGAATGGATGCAATTTCTTTTCTAACACGAGTGCTAATTAGTTCTGAGCCAACGAGGTCATTAACATCTCCCATTTCGCGGATGACTTTGTTGTAGATATATGCATTTGTTGCTCTAATTTCTTCAATAATGTAAGGTATTTCTTTAACAAGACGAGTTAAGAATGGCACTTTTTCTGAAAATTCCAAAGGAATGTCGCGATAATGCATAGTGTTTTTAATAACGCAAGCAATCATAAAATCGTCTAAGGTTTTAGATTTGAATAGGTCCTCTGTCATATCGCACTTGATAAGACCTTTTTGCGCGGTTAAATTGTTTAAAATTTTTCTTGCTCTAGTTTTTTCTGCTAACTTCATAATTCTCCTTAATTTCTTTTGTAATATATTGAGTATTTAAGTTTTTTATACTTATTTCAACAAAAGTAACAATATTGTAGCACTTTAAAAAAATTTGTCAAACCCTTTTTGAAAAATTGTTGAAAATTTTTTTGTTAAATGAACTCCTCTATTATCGAATTGGATAAATAGAAAAATTCGTCGGTTATCTTCAAATAGTTATCCTCTAAAATTATCGCGTTGATTTTTTTAAGATTTTCTATTGCCTTACTATGCTCTAACAGAAAATTTGATGAAAATTCTTTGTTGAAAGATGAAATATCTAAACCGCTCTTTGTTCTAAGTGAAAGCATAATTCGCTCAGTTTTTCTTGTGTTCTCATCTAAAAACTCAAACCCACCAATAGGCAAAATTTTGCTACAAACTTTGAGTTTATTTTCAAAGTGAGAGTTTAGGTTTGCTATATTCTCGTGTTTTGATTGATTTTTATTCTTATAGTTAATAGTTAAATCTTTATTTATATAATTTTCTTTATTATTACTATTATTTGCAACTTCTTTTTCAATTTCTAGGTTATTTAGCGATTTTAATGTTGCCTTGCAGTGCTTTTTTTCTAAATTTAATAGATTTTTGCACTTTTTAATGTAATCATTTAGGTTAGACGTGTTAAAAACTCTAAAATTGTTATAAAAACTATGTGCGCTAACACCAAGCCCTAAATATTCGGTGTTGTTCCAATATTTTTGATTGTGCCCGCTCTCATAACTTGGAAGGGCAAAATTTGAAACTTCATATCTATTATAGCCTGCTTTTTTAAGTAACTCTACCGCTAAATCATATTGCCTTCTGCTTTCATCATCATTTGGCACACTCTCCCCTGCTTGAACTCTATCAAAAAGCGGAGTGTTTTCTTCCACTTGCAGTGAATATGCGGAAACGTGCTTAACATTATTTTGCTTAAAAAAATTGATTGTGTCAATAATGTCTTGGTCACTTTCATTTGGCATAGCAAGCATAATGTCTGCTGAAATGTTTACAAAATTATGTTTATTTAAAATATTAAATGCGTTTTCAACCGCACTCCGCGTTTGCACTCTTCCAATGTTGTTGGTAACCTTATCGTTTAAGCACTGCACCCCTATACTTATCCTATTAACGCGCGCGCGTAAGTACTCGGTCAACTTTTCTTCGTTAAAACTATTTGGGTTTACTTCGATTGTAAATTCAGTGTCGGACGCAAAATTGAAACTATCAAACACCTTTTTAGACAATTTTTCAATAAAACCATTAAACACGGCACTTGGTGTTCCGCCACCAATATAAAGGCTATCAAACACCTTATCCTTAAACTTATTTTTATAAAACTCAATCTCTAAAAGTAGTGCGTTCAAATACTCCTGTTGCTTATCTTCTCCATAGCAAAAAGACACAAAATCGCAATAAGAACATTTTGACGCACAAAACGGAATATGAACATATAACCCTAAATTTTTCATAGATATATTGTAACAAAAAATATTAAAAGTGTCAAAATGTTCTTTCCTCACATTTTCTTAAAATGGGAGTTAACTCATTTTGACACACAAAACGGAATATGAATATAAAGCCCTAAATTTTTCATTAATTTTAGTTTAACACAAAAAATAAAAAAGTCAAAGTAAAGTATACTTTGACTTAAAAAGTTTTAATCATCTAGTTTTAAGATTGAAACGAAGGCTTCGCTTGGAAGTTCCACACTTCCTAATTTACGCATACGCTTTTTACCTTCTTTTTGCTTTTCAAGGAGTTTACGTTTACGTGTTACATCTCCTCCATAGCATTTTGCAAGCACGTCCTTTCGCATTGCTGAGATTGTTTCCCTGGCAATTACCTTTCCGCCAATAACTGCTTGAATAGGAATTTCAAACATATGGCGCGGAATAACCGCCTTTAATTTTTCGCAAAGTGCCCTACCGCGCGCGTACGCTTTATCTCTATGAACAATTAGAGAAAGCGCGTCACAAATTTCGCCATTTAGCAAAATATCTAGTTTAACAAGGTCACTTTCAACGAAGCCTGAGAGTTCGTAGTCCATACTTGCATAACCTTTTGATAATGATTTAATTTTATCAAAGAAATCATACACAATTTCGTTTAATGGCATTGTGTAGATAAGTTTTGTGCGATTTGCGTCGATATACTGCATATCGTGGAAAGTTCCGCGCCTATCGGCACATAAGTCCATAATCCCGCCTAAATAGTCCTTTGGAGTGATGATTTCCATTTTAACAACCGGCTCTTCCATTTTTGAAATACTAGCCATTGGTGGCATTTCACTTGGATTGGTTACGTCGTACTCTTTTCCTTTTTGGTCGTAAATCTTATATTCAACACTTGGCGCCGTGGTTATAATTTCCAAATTAAATTCGCGCTCTAGCCTTTCTGTTATGATTTCCATATGAAGCAAACCTAAGAAACCACACCTAAATCCGTGACCAAGCGCAAGCGATGTTTCTTTTTGGAAATGAATGCTTGCGTCGTTTAACTTTAACTTTTCAAGTGCGTCGTTTAATTCTTGATACTTGTTTCCGTCTAGTGGGAAAATTCCGCAGAAAACAACGCTTGTGGCTTCTTTATAACCCGGGAGTGGTTCTAAGGTTGAACTACTTTTTAATGTGATAGTATCTCCCACCTTAGTGTCGGAAACGTTTTTAATAGATGCAGCAATGTATCCAACATCACCCGCTTTTAGTTCGTCAACTGCCATAGGAACTGGCTTAAAAATTCCAACTTCGGTTACAATAAAACTCTTATTTGTTTGCATAAAAAGAATTTCGTCGCCAATTTTAACGCGCCCGTCAAACACGCGCACCATACTAACCGCGCCCTTGTAACTATCATAATAACTATCAAAAATAAGTGCTTTAAGTGGACTATTTTCGTCTCCTTTTGGTGCAGGAACGTGTTTTACAACCGCGTCAAGCACGGTTTCGATGTTTAAACCTGTTTTTGCGCTTATTTCGCACGCTTCATCGCAAGGAATGCCAATAATATCTTCAATTTCTTTCTTTGTTTCGTCCACTCGCGCGCTTGGAAGGTCAATTTTATTTATAACAGGCACAATCTCTAAATTTGCGTCAAGCGCTAGATACACATTGGCAAGCGTCTGTGCTTGAACACCTTGGCTTGCGTCCACAACAAGCAATGCCCCTTCACAGGCAAGCAAAGACCTACTCACTTCGTATGAAAAATCGACGTGCCCTGGTGTGTCTATCAAATTTAGTGTATATTCTTCACCATTATATGTGTACTTCATTGTGGCGGGGGTAAGTTTTATAGTAATTCCCCTCTCGCGCTCAATATCCATACTATCTAGCAATTGGTCTTCCATATCACGTTTTTCAACCGCGCCGGTATACTCCATTAACCTATCTGCAAGTGTACTTTTTCCGTGGTCAATATGCGCCACAATGCAAAAATTCCTAATTTTACTAAGTCTATCCATAATGTTTTATTTTAACACAAAAAACTTATATTGTCAAAAATTTATATAATTATTATAAGTTTTAAATAAAACGTCCGTTTAGCGTAAAAAAAAGAGAAATATGCGTTATTTCTCTTTATAAATTCATTGTGTTTTTTTGATATTACTAGTTTATACTTCATTTTCATATCCATATTTATTTAAATTTTTCACCCACATATTAACTCCTTTTGTTTATTTTCTTTGCTGAGTATACCCCCCCCCTTTTTTTTGTCAAGTGATTATTGAAAATTAATTATTAAAAAACGTAAGAAAACAACTTTAATACGTACAAGCAAAAATCGGCAAAGTTCGACATATATATTTGTGGAGTGAATTTATGATTTATGAAACACTTGGACGGTTTATGTCTAAACTTATGTTTTTCCACGGCATTGTGAACGAATATAACGGTTTTCCAAAGCCACTTAGCAAGGAAGAAGAAACAAAATACATAGAATTAATGCAACAAGGAGATAAAAGTGCGCGTGAAAAACTTATCAATCACAATTTGCGACTCGTGGCGCACGTTGCAAAGAAATATAGCGGAGCATTCGAGGCGGACGATTTAATTTCAGTGGGTTCTATTGGACTAATTAAGGCGATAGACTCGTTTCAACTAGGCAAAGGTTCGCAATTATCCACCTATGCTAGTAGGTGCATTGAAAATGAGATGCTAATGTTACTGCGCGCAAACAAAAAGCACGCGAGTGTGCGCTCTATTGAGGAAGCAATCGGTGTTGATAAAGACGGGAGCGAACTATCAATTCAAGATGTTATTCCTCAGGAAGAGGAAAAAGACCCAGATATTATAGTTGAAAAATCTATGACTATGGAAAACATTAAAAAGATAATGAAAAGCGAGTTAAATGCGCGTGAATATGAGATTATTGAACTAAGATATGGATTAATTGATGGTGTGGAACTAACCCAGCGCGAGGTGGCGGTTAAACTTGGCATTAGTAGGAGTTACGTTTCACGAATTGAAAACAAAGCGCTAGACATTTTAAAACTTAATCTAACAAATGATAGTGAAAAAACACCCTTTTAAGGGTGTTTTAATATTTAAATTATACAGATAGGAATGTTAAAAATTATAATAAATTTAACTTGCATAATTCTAAAATATTTTCAGCATATTTAACTTCAGGGCAAGTTTTCGTTTTTGCCATAGCAACAAATAAATCGTCATCACAAGTGTTGTCCGTCAATTCAAAAAATATTTTAACAAATAGCGATATTGATATTAGATATGTTGACAACTTTTTATTGTAAGTTATAACATCGTTATAGGCATATGAAATAAGTTTTTCATATTGGTCTATCTTATCTTTTGACATTCCTAAAAACTTAAGTCCAAAACTAGATTTTCGTTTAAATAAGTTTAGAAACTCTTTTTTCCTTAAATGAATGTTGCAAAAACGAATTAAATCAACATCGGCAACATCTCCAAAGTATAGCAAAGACAAATCGTGGAAAAATTCATTAACGAGATCGCAATCACACATAATATTTTCATTAATTTTTAATTTTTTAAATGCGGACATTTTGTATTTCATCAGTTTGTCGCTAAAACTCTGCATAAAAATATCGTTTAAAATTGATTCTGCCCCACTAAGATTGTAAACATCCACCAATTCTATATCTTTTTTAGATATGTAATTTAATAAATTGTCTGAGATTGTGACCGCAGTCATACAATTTGCTAAATTTTCAAGATTAAAAATTTTGTCCTCATTATTTAATAAATCAGTGTGGAATTTTTTAGTAATGCAGGTTTTTTTATACAATTTATTCCAAACTACACCCACATCCGTTTGATAATACTTTAAAAACTCAGACTTATCTTTTAAATTAAACTTAGCATTATAATAGTAACTATTTAGCCATTTATTGTTAAAATTACATGCGCAAACGTCCGCATTAGCCTCTTGAATCGCTTTAATCATTGTGGAAATAGCATAAGGCGTTGTGTAGTTATCATCTCCGTCTATGAATGTTACATAATCGCCTGTGCAAGAGTTAAGACCAACGTTTCTAGCATTTGATACACCTTCATGAGCAACATCAATCATTTTAAATCTATTATCAATTTGAAGATATTTGTTTGCAATGTCTTTTGTGTTATCTGTTGAACCATCGTTAATAATTATTGCCTCTAAGTTTGAATATTCTTGTTCGCGAATGCTATTTAAAGTGCGTAGCATAGTTTTTTCCATATTGTAACACGGAATAATTATAGAAACTTTTTCCATATTCCTCCTAAATTGTTGCCATACACCAATTAGCCATACAATTATCAAAAACAATAAGTGAACTTTTTTCCATTGCTTGCAATTTTTGAATATTTAATATTGAATTGACATAAATTGCTTCTGCGCTAGAATTTTCATTCAACCTTACCATAGAATCTAGCAAAATGTCACGTCTATTGCCAACAAAGCGAATATTAAAGAAAATTTTTCCAAACAAACTTACAAAAACTTTAAACATAGATAATTTTTTGTTATATGATTTAATGTCAATAAATGCGTGATATGCTAGATGAGTAAATTCTTCAATCATATCTGAAGTTATTTCTTTTAAGGTTAAACCAAAACGTTCCTTATCTTTTATTGTGTCAATAAAGAAAGGTTCTTCAAAAATTCCTTTGATTGTTGCCTCAACATAATCCTCTCTTACCCTATTTTTAGCAAGCATAAAGAAATCCCAAAAGAAAAAGTCGAAACTTCTAACAAACTTCATTTCGTTATATAAAGACGGGAAAAATTTTTTTATAGATTTCTCTCTATACTCTTGATTGTTTCTACCTAAATGCCATATTGTGCATTTTTTCTCCCAAAATTTATCCATAGTATATATTGAATTGATTGCACTTGCTTGTTCTTTAGGATTATATGGAGCACAATAGTAATTGTAATAAACTTCGTCAATAATTACAACTTTTTTTAAGTTGTGAAAATTGTCTAGGTTATACAAGCCGTCCTCAGCGAACTTCACACCCGGAATGAAATTTTCAGTTAAACATTCACGTTTTGTTATCTTATTCCAAGGTATACCAAAGGCGAAAAAATCTTGAAATAAAGTTAAACGTTGCTCATCATCAGTTAAATCATACACTCCACTTGGCAAATATTGCTCGAAACAAGGATGGGTAAAATTACAGATACATTGATCTGCACCTGTTTCAACCAATTTTTTATACATATTGCTGATTGCATAAGGTGTTGTGTAATTATCATCCGCATCCAGCCAAACTATATACTTTCCACTAGCACAACTAAGACCATTGTTTCTTGCAACCGACACACCCGCATTTTCTTGATTTATAACCACAATTCGTGGATCAATTGATGCATATTTGTTTGCTACTTCTAGTGTGTTGTCCGTGCTGCCATCATTTACTAGAATAATTTCAAGATTTTTATAATCTTGTTCGCGCACGCTATTTAATGTTCTATTCAATGTTTTACCAGCATTATAACAAGGTATTATTATTGATATTTTTTCGTTCATATACTCCCCTTTTTTATTTTTACCTTTTGTTAAATATTAATTTTCGTTTTTCGACAAATATTTCTTTTGTCACCCTTATCATATCACCAAAATTTAAATTTTAGCAATAGAATTGTAAATTTCTTTCTATAATGTTGAAAACCTTAAAAATAGACCTATTCTAATTAAATTAGAGTACGAATTTTTAATCTAATTTGATTAGACTTATTAAAATTAGTTGCTATAATTTTTAGAATTTGCTAATATATTAAAGAAAATTAGTCAAATTTCAGAAAAATTTGTTGTAATTTAGCAAAATTTGAATAAATTTAATGATTTTTATTTAAAAACAACTAAAAATTGTTTGACAGAGATTTGGTTAAATATTAAAAATTTCATTTGCAAAAAATTCGGCAAAAATTTTTGACTGATTATAATTTAATATATAAAATTGTTTAGTAGAGGGAAAAATGGAAAATAATAAAGACATTAATAAAATTATTGGTAAAAACTTATTAGCACTTAGAAAAGATAAAAAATTAACGCAAGTGGAACTTGCCGAAATGTTTAACTATTCAGATAAGTCCATTTCGAAATGGGAAACGGGCGAATCTCTTCCTAGCATTGAAGTTTTATATGAATTGTCTAAATTTTATGGCACGTCGCTTGATAGTTTAACGCGTGAAGATTTCCAAATTGAAAAACCAGAAACAAAAAAAGCGAGAGATAAACTTCTACCCGCTCACCTTGTTATTACCCTTCTTGCAACCAGTGTGGTGTGGCTTCTTGCAACAATTTTATTCGTATCCGTTAAACTTACATACTCTATCAATTATAGCATCATTTTCTTGTGGGCGCTTCCTATCTCCTGCATTGTTCTTCTTATATTCAACGCAATATGGGGAAAAAATTATTTAATGTTTGTTATTCTATCACTTCTGAATTGGTCACTCCTTACATCAATCCATTTGCAAGTTTTAATTGAAATGCCTCATAATATTTGGCCAATTTATCTTCTTGGAATACCTCTTCAAATTGCAATAATCTTGTGGGCGATACTTCTTCAAAAACCTCGCACAAAACAGCGCGAAAAAAAGCCCAAAAAAGAAAAACAACCAAAAACTAAAGATAAAAACCTCACTTCATCCCCTCAAACCAACCCTCAACCAACCAATACAGAACCTAACCAAAACGAAACCACCACCAATTCAAACAATCCAACCGCTAATTAAAATAATCAAAGCTAATTATTCAAATAATCAAACCACTAATTCAAATTAACAAACAAAATTCTAATTAGTAAAATCAATTTTAATTAGTAAACCACTTCCAATTAACAACTATTAAATTTTAAAAAAAGCAGTGCAACCTGCTTTTTTACGTATTCTTAAACATCTGTTTTATCAAGCATATTATTTGATTGAGAAGCATTTTCGTTATTTAAGTAAATCTCTCTTAAAAGATTTGATTGCCAAGCTTTTTCTTGTTATTTACTCTATCAATTAAATCTCTAACGTGTGTACCAAATTCTAACATTGCTTTTGCTTTTTTACTTAAACGTGGCAAACTTAATTCTTGTAAATTTTTATTAAACGCTAAAAATCCTCTACCACAACTAGTTAAACTCAGCAAACTCAATTCTTTCAAACCCCTATTATAATACAAAAAATTATCTCCGCATTGTGTTAAACTTGGTAAACTCAACTCTTGTAAAGCTTCGTTAAATCGCAAAAAGTTAATTCCACACTGGATTAAATTTGGTAAACTCAATGTGCGTAAGCTATGATTTAAATACAAAAAATCACCTCCGCATTGAGTTAAATTTGGCAACCTCAATTCTTGTAAAACTGCGTTATGTTTCAAAAAGTTATTTCCACATTTGGTTAAATTTGAGTCTGTAAATTCTATTATTTCGCCATGTTTATTTAATGTGAGGATTATATCTTCAGCTTTCTCTTTTTTAAATCTTATTATTTTTTTATCTTTATTTCGTTCAATTGAAATGCCCTCTATTGAAGAAAAACCATCAATGAAACTATCTGAAATACTATTATCATATAAAGTAACTTTTTTAGTGGATTGGTCAATTATAAAATAATCTGCTAGAACATAGCGATTATCTAATTTTTTCACTGAACCATTATCTATAATAACATTATTTTCGCAATAATATATATTGTTTATTTCGTAATTGTAGCGATAAAATTTTCCATCATCTGCTTTAACGTATCTATATAGCTCAAATGAATGGCTATTATTTTGAATAGATAAATTATATTTATGGCAAAATGCTTGTTCTAAGCCTGGGATAATGTTATCGAGATTGTTTGAAAACGTGGCATCAGGTTGATTAACAGTATGATTGTATCTATTTTTTATGGATAATGTTTGATACCCATCCTTTGAAAATTGAATGCTTAAAACACTTGTGCCATAATCATCTTGCCTAGTTGGTCGTTCCGCCCGTTTGATTGCATTTTCATCTTGCAGTACTTCTTTTTTAACAGCGAACCAAACCCTACAATAGTTTAACCTTCCTCCATTAAAAGTGCAGAGTTCTTCGCCTCTATGATATTCTGGTTCTCCACCGTTATATATAGGCGTAGCCGTCCCGTCACCACGGCTATAATAATGGCGAAAACTTTGTATATCTCCTTCTGTTTTGCATTCAGGGAACAAAACATAACCCGCTTCATCCATTAATTCTTCTGGTGTTTTATTTGTGATTATATCCATATTATTTTCAACATCAATTAGCGAAAAAAATGAAAGATTTAAAATCGTCAATTTTATTCCAATTCTCCAAATCTTCGCCTAAACTTGAAGTCTGCGCAAAATTATCACTTAACAATTTTGGAAGCAACCCCTCTCTTTCTAAAATGGTTGGAAATTGCTCTCTGCAAATGTGCATTAATTTTTCGCTATAGTGTTTTTTAATCCAAACTAAGTCTTTATTTTCTGCCATTATCCATAAATCCTTTTCAATACGTAATTTTTATTTGACCTATTTAAAACAATAAACTCTTTCATATTTCTATCTCTCACTTGTCTAGGCTCAAATTCGCTAGACAATTCAAAAGAATATGGTTGCACAAAATAGATTGAATTTACATCCAATAAACTATCTTCTATTAAAATTTTATCTTTTAATTGTGGTTTATTAATTTTAAAAAACTCAAGCATTAATTCAATTTTTGCCCCGCTTTCCATATCCTTAAAAACACACACATTATAGTCTTTCAATTCTATTAATTCTAATTTTCTCATATTTATAGTTTATATTATTAAAATTATATTGTCAATAATGAACGAGAGATTAAAAGAGTTGATAATTTTTAAAATTACTTGACTTTATCGAACATATGTGCTAATATTGTGTTAATTGCGGAATAAATAGGCAAAGATTATATGTATGTTTTGCTGTAAGTGGTTATTAGGAGGGTTTATGGATAAGCGAGTGATATTACATATTGATATGAATAATTTTTATGCGTCGGTTGAATGTCTTTTAAATCCTAGTATTAAAAACTATGCAGTTGCTGTGGCGGGAGATCCTAACAAACGAACGGGTATAATCCTTGCTAAAAACTATCTAGCAAAGGTGTATGGAGTGAAAACGGGGGAAGCAATATGGGAAGCAAAGCAAAAATGCCCTACTCTTATAACGGTTGCGCCACATTTTGATAAGTATAACGAGTATAGCCAAAAAGCGCACAAAATTTATTATCAGTACACCGATTTAATCGAACCTTTTGGAATTGATGAGTGTTGGCTGGATGTTACAAATAGTTTGAAACTTTTCAATCTAACACCAATTGAGATTGCAAAGAAAATCCAGAATCAAATTTTTGATGAGCTTGGTTTGACTGTATCGATTGGTATTTCGTGGGGAAAAACTCTTGCAAAACTTGGTAGCGATATGAAAAAGCCAAAAGGTTTAACTGTCATTGATGAAAGCAATCATATTGAGGTTATAAAAAAACTCAAAATTGAAGATATGATTATGATTGGTAAGCATACAGCGCAAAAACTTCACAAAATGAATGTTAACACTTTGTATGACCTATATTTGCTTGAACCTGAATTTTTAAGGCAACATTTTGGTGTGGTTGGAGTTTATTTGCACAATGCAGTTAGCGGAATTGACGATGATAAATTGATTGTTCCAAAAGATGAGGACACTAAAAGTGTTGGAAACGGCGCAACGGCAGTTAAAGATATGCGCGAAATGTTTGAGATTAAAGATTTTTTGCACGATTTATCTGTTCGTGTTTCCAAACGACTTCGCGCTCATAAATTTCAAGCAAAAACAATTCACGTAACAATTAAATTTGCAGATTTCACTTATCTATCCGCGCAAAACACCTACCCCACCTATTTTAGCAACGAGCAAGATATTTACAACTATTCATTAGATATTTTCACTAATCTTGCTGGAGAAAAATTTCCACCTGTGCGTGCAATACGAATCTGCACAACAAATCTAATAACGGGCGACAGTTTAATCCAATCAAACATTTTTTCAAATAATAAAAATGAAAGTGTATGTTCAGCAATAGATAAATTAAAAGAAAAATATGGCGAAAATATTATCACACTTGGAAAGGATTTCTTCGCTTTTTAATAATAAATTCCTAATTTAAACATTATTTATTTTTATATCAAAAATTTATAAAATTATTAAAAATTTTAAAAATTTTGTAGAATTACATTATTTTTTAAGTTTTTTTTTCAAATTTTTGGCAAATTTTTAGATATTATTAAAATTTTTATTTTAAAATCATTTTATGTCATATAATAAATGTATGAAATTTGGCGCGTATCTAATTTTAATATTTTCTGCATTTGCCTTTATTCTTTCTGGCTACAAACTGTTTCTTGTGTACACTCATCCATTAAAGTATAAAGAAGAGATAGAAGAATATTCGCGCATTTATGATTTGCCTAGTGATTTGATTGCTAGTGTTATAAACGTTGAAAGTTCGTTTGATGAAAAAGCAAAATCATCTAAGGGTGCAATAGGTTTAATGCAAATAAAATATTCAACTGCAAAATATATTGTTAAATATTATAGTTCAAACGATTATTTATCAACTAACAATTTAGTAAATGTAAATGAAAATAACATAAATTTAACTAGCGAAAATGATTTATTTAATCCTAAAATAAATATTGAAATTGGATGTATGTATTTAAGATATTTAATAAACAAATTTTCAAATGTTAACACTGCCCTCGCTTCATACAATGCTGGCGAAACGCGTGTGAGAGTTTGGCTAAACGATAGCAATTATTCACAAGATAGCAAAACACTTTATAACATTCCATATAAAGAAACAAAAAATTATGTTAAAAAAGTTAATAATAATATTAATTATTATAAAAAACTTTTTGCCTAATATTAAAATTTTTTTGTTTATTCATATATTGACATTTTTTTTCGTTTAAAATATTAATAACTTTTTATAATTTTAAAAAATATTTATAATTTTCCATTTATATAAGGATTGACAACTTTTTTATTCCTATTAATATTGATAAACTAAAATACATTTTTATAAAAAATTTTAAAAATGCAAGAAAATTTTAAAAATTTTGCGTTTTTTCACGTATTTTTCGCATTTTTATGCAAATTTTCCGCATTTTCTTGCAAATTTTTTAAATTAAATAATATTGAATATATTGAAAATTTTTATTAATCTTGCCTTTTACTATAGTTTTTTTAGTTAAATATATTTCACTTATTAAAATAGTTGTTATGTTTAAACGACTTTATTTTTAGTTTATTATTTTTATTAGAATTTTTATATTTTATTAAATAAATAATAATCATAATAATCAGTGCTATAACATACACTCCACTAAATATTCCCGAAACAACATATAAATATTTAACTATAAAAGCATAACCCAAATTTGAAATAATTAAATTAGATAAAATTATAATTATTGAAATAAAAATCGAACGTTTATTTTTTGCGTAAATACTCTGCAAATTGTAACTGCAAATCATAAGTGTTGAAAACAATGCAAGCACAATCGTTGCAAAATAGATATAATAAAACCAAATTGACACGTTTGCACTCAATTCAAACATAGGCATATCAGTTGAAAAATTATTAGAAGCAAAAACCAAAATATTTAATAAAATAATGATACAAATTGTTAAAATTACAAAAAATTTTCCTTTATTTTTCAATTTTGTTTCAAACAAAACGGGGAGCGCTGCAACAAAATTATTCACACCGAATAAAAGTCCAAAATAAAGTGCCATCATAGAATTTTGCTGAGTTATCTCAAAATGCACATTTTCTAAATTGATGTTATCAATGGAATTAATCACAATAACGGCAATCATAATAGGGATTATAATATTTGCAACCATTTTAATCTTGTTTATCCCGCCAAGCAGTAATAAAAAAGTTAAAACACTTAACACAATTGACGGTATTCTATACCCCACTCCAAAAAACGTTTTAAACAAATAATCGGCGCCAGCAAGCATTCCTGCAGAAGTTATAGAAAAATTAATAATTAATATAATATTTGATAATTTACACAGTTTTCCAAACATTTTTTGATTAAAATCATTATAATTTTGTAAATTTAATTTAATTTTTATATATTCAACGATAAAAAATAAATATATATAAAGTAAGCCAAAACCAATAAGACCTACCAAACTTTTAGAGCCAAAATCAAAAAAGAAAACACAAATTTCTTTACCTGAGGCAAATCCAACTCCGATTATTGCACTGAGTATTAAAAAATAATCAATAATCACACTAAAAGCATTACTATTTACTTTCATAATAAATTTTATGCATTGTGCATTATATTAATAACCTTTTAAAAAATTTTAAAAAATGCGCAAAAATATCGGTTTTTTGCGCATTTTTTCGTGTTTTTATGTGAATTTTTGCAACTTTTCGTTATTTTTTTGCAAATTTTTTATAATGACTTTTCGTCAAACATAATAATTCTTCCGCAATGTTCGCAAGGAAGCATCTTTTTTGTTTTAAGTTTTTCTTTAAAGTTTAAAGGCAGTTCGACTTTACAACCTCCGCAGAAATCTCCTTCCAAATAAACATAGACCGGAAAAATTCCATTTGCTTTCATTTGCTTATATTTTTCATATTTTTCTTTATCTTGAACTTTAGGTTCTAGCGCTTTAATCTTATTTTGAATTTCTGCAATCTTTGGAGCGACTTCTTGTTTTTTTGCTTCAATTCGCGCCTTAATCGTGTTTGCGCGCAATTTTGCCTCAGTTAGTTTGTTAGATAAATCTGCGCTTTTTCTAACAATTTCTTCTGATTTTCTGACCAAATCTTCAACTCGCCTATTTTCTTCAATTAGTTCGCTAGTCAAAGTGTTTGTGTCTGAAATTAAATTTGAGATATTATCTAAACTTATTCCATCAACATTTCTTTTTTTTACAATTTCACTATTGCCTTTATATTTAGACAATCTATTTAATGCGGTGTTATAACTTTTAATTACCTCACTTGCTTGTGCCTCTAGTTGTTCGAAACGGTGTTTGCCTTCTTGCAATAATTTTTTATAATTATTAAAATCAATGCTTGCAGGACACCTTTCAACTTCTCGTTCTAACACGCGAATTTGCCTATCTAGCTTTTGTATTTCTAAAATTGTGTTCATTATCTTTTGCCTCCCGAATTTTTATTGTCATCATCGTCACTTAAATCGTCGCGCAAACGTTTTAATTTTGACGGGTGACGAAGTTTTCTAAGCGCCTTTGCCTCGATTTGACGAATACGTTCGCGTGTGACTGAAAATTCACGTCCAACCTCTTCAAGTGTGCGAGGATGTGCGTCATCTAAACCGTAGCGCAAACGAATAACTTTTTGTTCGCGCGGAGTGAGTGATTCAAGCACACTCATCAACTGCTCTTTTAACATATTTTGTTGCGCAATATCTTGAGGAGAAAGCGCGTTTTCGTCTGGAATAAGGTCGCCGATTTTGCTATCTTCTTCGTTTCCCATTTTACTTTCTAGCGAAATTGGGTCTTGCGAAATGCGTTGCACTTCAATAACTTTTTCAACCGTTGTGCCTAATCTTTGGGCAATCTCTTCAACAGTTGGGTCACGACCTAATTCTTGCAACAATTCTTTTGCAGCCTTACTATGGTGCATAATAGTTTCAACCATATGAACAGGAAGCCTAATTTGCCTTGCCTGGTCCGAAATGGCACGTGTGATACTTTGCCTAATCCACCAAGTTCCATAAGTTGAAAATTTAAAACCTTTATTATAGTCAAACTTCTCAACTGCTTTCATCAAGCCTTCGTTTCCTTCTTGAATGAGGTCTAAAAACGACATATTGTGAACATTTTGATAACGTTTTGCAACACTTACGACCAAGCGCAAATTTGCCTCTATAAATTTGGCGCGTGCATTTAAGTCTCCCTCTTCTTTGTATCGCCTGCTAAGTTCTTTTTCTTCTTCTAATGTTAAAAGCGGAATTTTACCAATTTCTCTTAAATACATTTTAACACCGTCGTTTGCGTTAATTTGGCTGATAAAGTTTTCAAACTCTTTGTCGTCTACCACAATGTCCGGTTGTGAATCGATTATAGAAATTCCGTTTTCTTTCAAAAAAGTTTTTACGTTTTCAATTTCCGAAATATCGATATCCTCGTATTTTTTTACAAGCATTTCGCACAATCTATCGTCAGAAATTGACTTTCTATGATTGTCCTTTAATTGTTGCAATGTTTTTTGCTTTATTTCATCTATATTAAGCATTTTTCTTCTCCTCAAATTCTTTTAAAACTCTTTTTCTTACGTAGTAAATAACGTAGTCTTGAAAATTTATATTTGCATCAATTTTATAGTTTTCAAGTGCATCCAACAAACCTAAACTAGAAATTTGAACCAAATCTTGTAAGTCCACATCTTGGTGCGACGATTTGTAGTTCACAGACAGATGCAATAAATCTTTCAATTGTGAATTTATAATCAAAGTTTTTAATTCATCGGTTGGATTTTCTTTATATTTTTTTAGTAATTTATTTAAATCCGCCCCTCTAATTGGATGGCATTTTTTTATATCAGAATAATAGTCAACAACTTTTTCAAGTTCTTTTTCATCAATTTCGTTCGTCACACTAGGATTAAAACTAGAATGAAAATAACTTAAAACATCTTTTCTATTGTATCTTCCGTTTTTTGCCAATTCCATATACAATTCGTCGACATTCTCCGCATCTAAACTTAAAAGATATTTATATAGTTTGTCCGATTTATCTATTGTAATCACATTTTCTCCTTATTTTTAAGCACTGTTAACTCTTGCATACGTTTCAATGTTTCGGTCAGTTCTTCATTAGATTTAACGTTAGACAACTTTGCTTTCAACTCTTTTAATTCATCGTCTATTTTTAGTTGGTTTACTCGTTTAATTGTGTCCGATAAAAGTTGATTGTAGACGTCAGTTTCAGGAAAAACATAATTTATAACTCTATCAATCAACGAATTTTTTGAAATATCAAAGTTATCAAACAGTGAAGAAACTGTTACATCTTCATTTGCATTTTTCTTTTGAACTAAAAACTTGTACAACTCACTTAATTCATCGTTTGAACCAAAAAGTCCTGAAAAGTTTTCAAAATTTTCTATTTTTTTATACAAAATTGACGCGAGAAGCATAATTTTACTTTCTAAAATATAGTTGTTGCTTGGAGTGTCTGATAAATTTTCTATAGTTTCGCAGGTCTCTTTGACTTCGGATTTTTGCATACTTTTTCTAAGTGCATCAATAGGTATTTTAACTAATTTTTGCACTTCTTTAAGATAAATTTCTTGCTCGGCTGGGGTTGAAAATTTTGATATGTAATTTAAAGCCTCTTGTGTGTACTGATTTTTTTCTGAGTTGTTTTCTAGATTGTATTTTTTTGCACTGTCGGTCAAGATAAAGTCAACACAATCGATTGAATTAGTAAGTACCTCTAAAAAATTATCTTTACCAAATTTTTTTATAAATTCGTCTGGGTCTTTTGCTGCAACTAATCTCACAACGCGGACATTTAAACCAACTTGCTTTAACACGTCAATAGCTTTATATGTTGCCATATTGCCAGCATTGTCACCATCTAAACACAAAATAACATTGTCAACCAATTGTTTAATTTTCTTTGCATGAAGTGTAGTTAATGCCGTACCCATACAACCTATTGTGTTTGTAATTCCAACTTGGTGGCAAGCAATAACGTCGATATGGCCTTCTACTATTACGAGAGTGTCTAACATATGCTCTTTCTTTAAGTCGCGAGCAAAATTGTAACCAAATAAAATTTCACTTTTATTGAACACAATTGTTTGAGGTGTGTTTTTATATTTTGTGTGTTCTGGGCTAGGTGTTACGCTTCTTCCTGAATACGCAACCACATCTCCAAAGCTATTAAAAATTGGAAATATTAAACGTTTGCCATAAAAATCGTAAATTCTATTATCGTCGCCCGTTCCAACGACTCCTGCCGACATCATTTCTTTTGCAGTGAATCCTAATTTTCTAAGATGTTCGGGAAGCGAATCAAAATTAAGGGACGCGCCTATTTGAAATTTTTCTATCATTTCACGGCTTAGCCCGCGCTCTTTTAAATATTTCGCTTGCTCGCTTTCTGGATTTTCAAGTAGGTTTTTATGATAAAATTCGGTTGTTGCTTTAAGCACTGCATACACTCTATCTCGTTCGTGTTTGCGCTTTTTCATTTCTTCATTTTCGGTGTCGGTAGGAAGTTCCAATCCCGCATTTTTAGCAAGAATTTCTACAGAGGTTGGAAAGTCAACGTTTTCCATTTTCATAATAAACGTAAATACATTTCCGCTCTCGCCACAGCCAAAACATTTAAAAAACTGACCATCTTGTTTAACAGAAAAAGATGGTGTTTTCTCATTGTGGAACGGACAACACGCCCAAAAATTTAATCCTCTACGAGTTAGAGTTACATATTTGCTGACAACATCAACAATATCATTTTTTGCTCTTACTCTATCGAGAAATTCGGAACTAAATCCATTATGTATCATCAAAATCTCCACTCAACAATAAAATACAACAAAAAAACAAATATTCCTAAACTAAAAAACAAAATAATTGCATTTTAAAAAATATAAATGCAATTTATTTTCCCCTCTTCATTACTTAATACAACGTAAAAACTAAAATTCCTATATATATCTTAAAAATTTACATAAATTAGCTTAAAATAACTTTCTCTCTCCACCATCAAATACAACTAAAAAGCAAAAACTCCTAAACATAGTTTAGAAATTTTTGCTTTATTGTTATTATAAATTTTAACACTACAAATTAATCAAAATGCAAATCAATCGCGATTATATAAATATGTTGGAAATAAATATTTTTACATATTAGCATTCAATATCAGTTCTATAAATGAACTTATTATTTTATTACTTTCT
>CALWOU010000017.1 GCA_944383245.1 uncultured Clostridia bacterium
TGTGGCAGAGTTTAAAATTATTAACGATAAATTTTATAAATTTTTTGTTATAAATTGCAAAATTAAATTATTTCACCAAACTAAAATATTTTATTCAGTTAAAATCAATTATAATTCGATAGTGCCTGTCTTTTTAAAATTATCTTCAATTTCTTTATATGATTTATTTAGGGCTATAAATCTATAAACGAAGAAACCTGCAACTAATAGCACAAACACCACCATAACCACGTAATGAACAGGGGTAATAGAGAAGATGAAAGCATTAGGTGCGTGGAAAACCACTTCTCTTACTGCCAAAGCCTCGCATTCTTCTTTTGTTTTAAGGTCGTCACTAGCAGAGGACCATTCGCTATCTAATCCCTCGTTATAGCAGAGCACCACATATTGAGTTTCGCCATTTTCGTTTTGACCACGTTCAATACAATAAGCGATAGTACCTTCCGTTTTATCCGCATTAGATATATAAATGGCGCTACTTCCGTTTTTAACTAGGGCATTTAATTGTATACCATAAATCATTCCTTCCATTAAAATTATGGCGAGGAAAGACGCAAGGATTGCACAAATCGTTTTCAGTGCCATCTCGATAAACTCGCGTTTTTTCATTCGCTTTATGAAATCCATACACTACTCCGTTGATAAAATCCTAACATAGATTTTTAAATTTGTCAAAGAAATTAAATTAGTTTCTTTACATTTTTTTGCATTTGTGCTATATTTTTTGTGATGAAAGAAAGAATTAATTCCGAATCTTATTTAAAAAATGCATTGACACTTGCCTATTTAGGGGATGCAGTGTTTAGTTTGCTTGTTAGGGAAAAACTTGTAATTGATAGTAATGTTAAGCCAAACGCGTTGAATAAAAGGGCAAATGAAATAGTATGCGCTAGAAATCAGGCGGAAATTATGCGTAAAATTGAAATAAATCTAACCAATGATGAGTTGGATATATCGTTGCGTGCTAGAAACAGCCACCTGCAAAATAGAAAAGCAAAGCATAGCACAATTGAAGAGTATAGCCTGGCAACTCAGTTTGAGGCGCTAATTGGATATTGGTATTTAAATAAAGATTTTGAGAAACTAAAAAACATTATGAATGAATATGTGTGGAGTGAGAAATGATTGTTGAAGGTATTAACGTTATTCGCGAATTATTAAAGTCAGACGAGCAGATTGATAAAATTATTGCAGAAGATAAACCAAATAATGAAATTCAAATTTTAATAGACACTGCACGCGCAAAGCGAATTAAAGTGGAACTTGTTGATGAATTCACACTTTCTCGCATAGCAAAAAGAGATACGCAAGGCATAATCGCGTTTATTGCTGGATTTAGGTATTCGGAAGTTGAAGATATTTTAAATTTTGCGAAAAATAAAGATGAAGCGCCATTTATTGTTATTTTGGATGGAATAATGGACCCACACAATCTTGGCGCTATAATTAGAACGTGTGAGTGTGCGGGTGTGCACGGTGTGATTATTCCTAAAAATCGCGCGTGCGAGATAACGGATACTGTGTATAAAACCAGCGCGGGAGCATTGTTTCATATGCGCGTTGCAATGGTCACAAACTTAACACGCACAATAGAAGAATTAAAAGAGTGCGGTGTGTGGACGTACGCGCTTGAAGCGGGCGAAAAAAGTATTTACGATGCGGATTTCACCTATCCAACTGCGCTCATTGTCGGCGGAGAAGGAAAAGGTGTTAGTAGGCTTGTTAAAGAGAGTGCGGACGAGGTACTGTCACTTGATATGTTCGGGCGGGTTAATAGTTTAAACGCGTCTAACGCGGGCGCTATCGCCATTTATGAGGTTGTTAGGCAAAGAAGAGGTAAATAATTGGAAAGCATTGACGAATTGATTATCAAAGCGAAAAACAATGATGAAAATGCGATGGAACAACTTTTGCAGAGATTTAAGTCAAAAGTGACCGCAATATCGCGTGAGTATTTTTTGGTGGGTGCAGATTTTGATGATTTAATTCAAGAAGGTATGATAGGGCTATACAAGGCAATTAATGTTTATGACCCAAATAAAAACCACAATTTCAGCGCGTTTGCCTCGCTTTGCATTCATAGGCAACTTCAAAACGCAGTGAAAAACGCAAACAGAAAGAAAAATTCGCCTCTTAATAGTTATCTTCCTATTGAATATTATGGCGGAGTTAAAACGGACGCAGACGATAGTTTTTCAAAACTCATTATTGTGGACGACAACAGTGATTTCGAAAAACAGTTTATAGATAACGAAATGAATGCTATAATGATTAGTAAAGTTAAAAATATTTTAACCGTCGTCCAATTCAAACTGCTTAAAATGTTCCTAAATGGAGAATCATACATAAATATGGCAAAAGCCCTAAATATTTCAACTAAGCAAGTGGACAATATGCTTCAATCTATAAAGAAAAAACTTAGAACGATAAAAGGAGAGATTTAATGAACCTTGCATTGTATCGTGAGTTCAGACCAAAAAATTTTGATGAAATAATTGGTCAGGACTTCATTGTTAAAACACTTAAAAATCAGATAAAAACCAATCGTTTAACGCACGCATATCTTTTTTGCGGGCCACGCGGAACGGGTAAAACTAGCACGGCAAAAATATTTGCTAAGGCCGTTAATTGCACGCATTCGGTTGACGGAAATCCGTGTGAAATGTGCGCAGAATGTGTGGCACTTAGCGAACCAAACACTGACATTATTGAAATAGACGCAGCAAGTAATAATAGGGTAGAAGAAATTCGTGATTTGCGTGAAAAGGTTACATTCCCGCCACTTATTGGAAAGTATAAGGTGTATATTGTGGACGAAGTGCATATGCTAACAGATAGTGCTTTCAATGCGTTACTAAAAACACTTGAAGAACCACCAAAACACGCAATTTTCATCCTTGCAACCACGGAAATTCATAAACTTCCTGCAACAATACTATCTAGATGTACGCGCTTTGATTTTAAACTTCTTCCTCTTCAAACTCTTGTGGAGCACCTAAAAAATGTGTTTGATAAAAAGAATATTAAATATGATGAAAAAAGTTTATATCTAATTGCAAAGGCAGGAGAGGGAAGTGTTAGGGATATGTTGTCTATTGCAGATAGTGTGGCGTCTTTTTGTGATTATAACATAAATTATAAAGACGCGGAAAGTGTTATAGGATTATCTAATCAAGATGCTATCAAAAATATTCTTCTTTCAATTGCAAACCAAGATTTGAAAAGTTTGTTTGTTGCAATTAAATCTACAATTGAAAGCGGAAAAAATATTCAAGTGTTATGCAAAGAATTGTCCGATTTTATTAAAAATGTAATTATGGTTAAATCAGGCATTGATGATTGCACAATTTTGGACGTTTTGCCAGAAGAATTTGCATCATTTGTTGAAATTGGCGAAAAATTTAGCATTGAATTTTTAAAGACCGCTTTTTCAAAATTTGCTGAAATAGAACTTGATTTGAAGTATTCAATCAATCCAGAAAATTTGTTTGAATCGGCTTGCCTTAGTTTGTTTAACGTAAATAGTGAAAACACTTTTTTAAATAAAACTACAAATATAGAAACAACAAAAAATTTAAAAAATAATGAAAATTTAGTAAATTTTAGTGAAAAAAACGTAAAAATTGATGAAAAAATCGAAAATAATGAAAATTTTAATCAAAATTTTGAAAATATTCCGATTGAGTCAAAAAATGAAAACCAAACAAAAATTGAAAAAGTTTGGGGAAATGTGTTATTAAAGGTTAAAGAAAAAAATATGTTTGCCCTGTCTAATGCGCTAACAAGCGTTGTGAAGGTTGAACAAGTTGCAAACAAACTAATAATAAAAACAAATGATTCAACTAGTTTTGATTTGATTGACAATCCAGATAGAATTAGTGTAATATTAAATTTAGTAAAATTGTTTGATGATAGCATTGAAGAGGTCATTGTTGAATATGATAATTTAAATGTTTCAAAACAAGACATACGAGACAACTTAAAGCAAGTTTTCAAAAACAAAATTAAGTTTAAAGATTAGTGCAATGTTGTTTATTTAAACACTAAAATACAAATAAAAAAGGAGAATTTTATATGGCATACGGACACGGTGGCTTTGGTGGCGGAATGAATATGAACGCACTTATGCAACAAGCAAGAAAAATGCAAGACCAAATGATGAAAGCGCAAGAGGAATTGGAAAATGCTGAGATTGTTGGTAAAGCGGGCGGTGAAATGGTAACTGTCACGATGAATGGCAACAAAGAAATTAAGTCTATTAAACTAGACAAATCGGCAGTTGACCCAGACGACGTTGAAATGTTAGAAGATTTAATTATCGTTGCGATTAAGGATGCGAGCGAAAAAGCAGACGCAATGAGAAAAGATAAAATGCCTATGGGCGGGTTAATGTAATGAATATCGACTCGTTTGATAGGTTAGTAGGCGAATTTTCGCGCCTTCCATCTGTTGGCAAAAAGACGGCACAGCGATATGCCTATTTTTTGCTTACTATGACGGATGCCGACGTTCAAAATTTCGCCGATGCTATATTGCAAGCAAAGAGAAATATTCATTATTGCAAAGTTTGCGCAAACTTTACAGATAAAGAAGTGTGCGATATTTGTTCAAAACCAAATAAAGACCCTATCATCTGCGTAGTGAAAGAACCAAAAGACGTTTCTCAACTCGAAAAAGTGCGCGATTTTAACGGTAGTTATCACGTTTTGCATGGAGTTATCAATCCGCTTGAAAATAAAGGTCCTAATGATATCAATTTAATGTCACTTTTAGATAGAGTGAATAAAGAACACATTAGAGAAGTTATTGTGGCAACCAACCCAGACGTTGAGGGTGAGGCAACCGCAATTTATATTGCTAACCTACTAAAACCACTTGGTGTGAAAGTGACTCGCCTTGCGCAAGGTGTTGCAATGGGTAGCGAACTCGAATTCACCGACCCTGTCACACTATCTAAAGCAATTCAATCCCGCCGTGAAATGTAACACTGCTTTGGATAAAATTTAGCCCGTAAATTATTATTTGTATAAATGGCTTAATTTAAAGTCATTTTTTTTAAAATTAACACTAAAACAGGGTGAATTAGTATGATTTTGGCGAAAGCGAAGTTGGGGGCAATTTCGCTTGCGTTTTTTTAATATTGAATATATAATGATAAGTATGGGTTTATATGTTGTGCCTCCGAGAGGGTTTCATATTGGTAGTTTAGAAATAGCATATTACGGGCTAATTATTGTTTTTGCTATGCTCGTAGGAGTTTTGCTTGCGTGTAAATTATGCAAAAAGCGGGGTCTTAAATCGGACGATATTTTATTGCTTGCGTTGATTGTGTTACCTTGCGCTATAATTGGCGCTAGGATTTACTATTTTATATTCAACGGAACGTCATTTAGAGAATTTTTTAATTTCCAAGATGGCGGACTTGCGATACTTGGTGGTGTAATTGGCGGAATTTTGGGCATAATTATATTTGCACTAATAAAACGCAATTTCAAAATTATAATTGACTTATTTGATGTGTGCGTTCCGTGCCTAATTTTAGGGCAGGCGATTGGGCGAATTGGATGTTTCTTTTCGCAATGTTGCTATGGCGAGTTGGTAACAAACTCTAGTCATTGTTGGTTTCCACTTGCAATGCTTGTTGAGACGTATGAAGGTTCTGGGGTTTACGAGTGGCATTACGCAACAAATTTATATGAAAGTTTGTGGAATTTTATAGGTTTTGTGCCAATTTTATTTGCGTTTTTAAAGAGCAAAGAGAGATTCACTCCAAGTGCGGTGTATTTAATTTGGTACGGACTAGGGCGAGCGGTTATTGAAGGTTTTAGAGGGGACTCATTGTTTATCGGCAACACGGGAATTCGCGTTTCACAACTTGTTAGCATTATTATGGTGATTGTTGGGGTTGTTATGCTGACGATTAACATTATTAAGCGCTTTAAGAAAGCAAAACTAACTTGACTATCGTCAAGAAATAAGAAAGAAAAAAGAAAAAATAAAAGTGAAAAACGAAGAAAGAAAAAATAAAAAAGAAATGGAAAGGAGGAGAAATGGGGAAAAAGTCAAAAATTTTGTATTTTTCAGTGTTGATTGTAAACATAATTTGCTTTATTCTCGATTTATTACCCATCAATTTTCCATTTTTTAGAATTAGTTTTTCAGTGAGTTTAATGTTGATTGGAATATTGTTGTTTGTCAGATCAGTGACATTAAAAATTGATAGCAGTATGTTTATAGGCAACACATTATTCTTGCTTGGAGTTATCAATTTCACAATGTATTTTCTACAAGTTTATAAAAACGTGGATAGCAATCAATTTTGGCCGTATTATTTGTTTGCGCTTGCCATTGCAAGTTTGATTACTGGATTATATTTTAAAGATAAATTTCAATTCAAATTGTTTACATTATTTTTAGGTTTTGGTATTATAGTTTTGTTGTTTACTTTAGACCTAATTAATTTATGGTGGATGATTGGGTTGCTAGTTGCTTATTTTGTGTTATATTTTGTGATAAATATGTTAATATTTAGAAAAAGGAGAAAAAATGGATAGGAAAGAGTACGAATTGCAAGCAAAGATAAATGAATTGCAAAAAATAGTTAACGAGCAAAGTGAGCAAATTAGAAAACTCAATTCAGTCATTGATGAATACAAAAAAAAGGAGCAATCCATTTCAAGTGCTATAATTGCAAGCATTGAGCACGCAAATCAACTTGAGGCGAGCAGAAAAAAATTGTATCTATTAGATATTCAGCGCAGTAGGTTAATGTATTTACGTATGGAGCAGGTTATAAACGATTTGTATGTTAAATATCCTGAACTTTCTCGAGACGCAAAACTAAGAGATTTGAGCGAGAGATTTAAAACAATGGTGTATGCAGATTTAAACGACAAAGAAAAAGAAAGCCCGCTTGAAAGAAAAATAATGCCTGTTTCGGATGACCCTATTAAAAAGTTATTGCACAACATTATCGACTGTTTCGACACTAAAAAAGCACCTGAAATAGAAAAATCAAAATCGGAGGAAGCAAAAGAAACTCCAACTAAAAAGGACATTTTCAATCAAGAAAACAAAGTAGATTTAACAAAAGTTAAGTCCTCTTCAGGGTTTGACTTTAACGAGGCGCTTCATCCGACAATGGGTCTTGATGAGATTATGAAAGCGTTTAATTTAGGCAGTAAAAAAAGTGGTCAATAAAAAATTGTGAAGTTAAGAATTTTTCTTATTTCACAATTTTTTCTTTTGGTTTTAGTTGTTTTACGTCTTTTGAAACTTCAACTGCCAATAATTCGACGCGTTTTTCTTTAATTCTTTGTTGAATTAAAAACAATTTTTCAGATATTAAAGATTTTTCGCTGGCACTATTTATTGACATATATTCGTCAACTAATTCGTCAATTCTTTCACTTAACCTAGATATTTCTAACCTTAATCTTTTATGCTTTTCAATATTTGGAGTTATTGTTTTATATATTCCTTCTAAAACTCCAGATTTTTCTAATTTTTTAACATCTTTTTTTGTTACGTTCAATGCACTAAGATAACTAAAAATATCTTCGCGCGCAATTTCGTAACGAATAAGATTGTATTTTAAATTCACAATGCTAACATTGCTAACATTATGTGATTTATTGCTAAAAATGTTAAATAATTTAGTTATTAGTTTCATAATTCATCCTTTTTATTTATATTTTAATTATTAAATATTTTTTGGTTTTGTATTTTCATATATTCTAAATGTGTAATCAACATCATTTTCGTGCATTATTTGTGAAGATTCTTTTAATTTAAAACCAACGTTTTCTATGTTTTTTATGTATGTGTCTGCAGGCACTTCGGTTTCTATATAAGTTACATATGCGTATTTGCAATAATCCATTAACTGATTGTATATTTTCGCTCCGCCAATAACAAAGACATTGTCGCTATTGTATGTTTTAAGAATTTCGAATAATTCTTGTATGCTGTGCACAATTGTAGCACCTTCAAGAACAATGTCATTTTTTCTGGTTATCACAATATTAACTCTGTTTGGCAAAGGTCTTTTAGGAAGAGAAAGATACGTGTTCAATCCCATTACAACAACTTTATTTGTTGTTTTTTCTTTGAAATTTTTTAAATCAGTTGGCAAATGGAATAACAATTCATTTTTATTGCCTATGGCATAATTTTTTGTCATCGCAACTATTAAATTCATAATCGTCCTCACTAATATTGATTAGCATTATTGAAAAATAGGCAGTAGTAAATTTTAGTCTACAGCGAAATAGTGATTTTGTCAATACTCAAATTCAAAATTGATTATGTTTTGTGATGAATTTAGAAAAAAATTTGTCATAAATAAGGCAAAACACACATAAGTTAAACTAGATTGGAGGAAAAATGGATAAGAATTTAAACATCTACACTGATATTGCAAAGCGCACGAATGGAGATGTGTATATTGGTGTGGTTGGACCGGTTAGGTGCGGAAAATCCACGTTTATTCAAAAGTTTATTCAAAATTTTGTGCTTGATAACATTACAAACAAGCAAGATAGAGCGCGTGCAAACGATGAACTTCCGCAAGCAAGTGAGGGCACAATGGTGATGACAACCAAACCTCAATTCGTGCCAAACGAGGCAGTTAAAATTAAAATTGGTTCAACTAATATGTCGGTTAGGCTTATCGATTCGGTTGGTTTTATGGTGGATGGGGCAACAGGAGATAAGGATAACGACAAACCGCGTCTTGTTAAAACTCCTTGGAGTGACGCACCTATTCCTTTTGTTCAGGCAGCGCAAATTGGAACTGAAAAAGTGATAAACGAGCACGCAACAATTGGAGTTGCAATAACTACTGACGGAAGTTTTTTGTCAATACCGCGTGCTAACTATATAGAAGCAGAAAAGAAAACAATTCGCGCACTTAAAGACACAAACAAACCATTCGTTCTCATTTTAAACACTGCCACACCAAAAGAAAAAAAGACAATTGAATTAACAGATAGTTTGCGTAAGGAATATAAAATTCCTGTGATTGCAATGAATGTAAATGAATTAGAAAAGGGTGATGTTGATAATATTATGACAGAAATTTTAAAAGAATTTCCACTTGAAGTGGTCAATATTAAAATGCCAAAATGGTTAAAGCCGTTGAATGTTGATAATCCAACCATTCAAGAGATACTTTCAAATGTTGAAAACGCAATAGGCGATGCGGGAAGGATTGGCGAATTTGATAGTAAGTTTGTGCTGTTTGAAAACTCTGAAAGTTTCGAGCCAATTTTAGTGAACAATATTGAACTTGGAACGGGCGCTGTAACCTTTGATATCATTCCAAAGCAAGGGCTATTCTACCGAGTTTTAAGTGAGCAGTGCGGAACTGAAATTAAAGACGATTTTGAACTTGTTGGTTGCCTAAAAGATTTAACATATGCGAAGAAAAGGTATGATAAAATTTCTTCTGCGCTTAATCAAGCAAACGAAACGGGGTATGGAATTGTTATTCCGTCAATTGATGAAATGGAACTTAAAGAACCTGAAATCGTGCGCCAAGGTGGTCGTTGCGGGGTTAAACTAAAAGCTGAGGCACCAAGTTATCACATTTTAAAAGTGGATGTTGAAACTGAGGTCAGCCCTATTATGGGGGGCTATGAGCAAAGCGAAGATTTGGTTAAATATTTGCTCGATGAATTTGAAAATAATCCGCAAGGAATTTGGCAAACAAATATGTTTGGAAAGTCGCTTGAAAGTGTTGTTTGTGAAGGACTAAACGGAAAACTATCGTCAATGCCAATAAACCTTCAAAATAAACTTAGAAAAACAATTGGTAGAATTGTAAACGAAGGAAAGGGTGGAATTCTCTGCATATTGCTATAAGTCGGAACTGAAAGGTAAAAATATTACGTTTAAATTGTAAAATTTTTATAAAAAACGCAAAAATTTAATAAAATTTATGAAAATAGAGTGAAAAAACTCTATTTTTTGTATTTTTTTGTATAATTATGTTGAAATTTAGTTGTAAGTTTTAATTTAAAATGATAAAATAATCGTATTATTAAAAGGGGTAATATTATGGATTTTATTGCGAACAATTGGTGGTGGATGGTCATCATTATTGCAGTGTTAATCGTTGCTTTGGTTGTAACGCTAATCGTTTTGGATAGAAGAGACAAAAAAATTCTTGCAGATTTCCAAGAAAAAGTTTTGGCAGTTGATAGCGAAGATAGGGAAAAGTATATGGATAGCGCGAAAACTAATGAGGTTGAACCTGTTAAAGACGAACCTATCAAAAACGAGGAATTAACAAATGCGGTTGTTAGTCCCGTTGTTGAAACTAGTGAGGCTCAAGAAGTTCCTATTCATATAGAAGAAACCGCTAATAAGGAAAGTGCCAAAAAGGAAAACGCTAAAACTAGTGCAAAATCAACTTCAAAATCAAGCACTAAGTCTAAATCAAGTGCAAAATCAAAAGCGGGTGCAAAATCAAAAACAGGCGCAAAATCAAAAACAAGTGCAAAAGCAAAATCTAATGCTAAAAAATCTAAAACAAGCTTAGCAAAATCATCAAAATCTTCTGTTAAATCCGTTCCAAATAATGAGGTTAAATTAGATGAAGAAAAACCAGATGAGGTTGCTGAAAATGTTGTGGTTGATAGTTTAGTTTCTGAAGTTGTTGCTGAAAATTCAGTTGCACCAATTGAAATGAATGTTGGTGTTGCTGAGGTTAAAAATGTTGAACCTAGCGCTAACGCAGAAGTAAAAGTTGAGAATGAAAATGCCAAATCAACAACCACAACTAAAAAACCTGCAACTAAAACTAAAAAATCAACTGCTAAAAAAGTTGTAGCAAAAAAGGTTGCTTCAACTTCAACAACAAAGAGCGCGAAAGTTTCATCTAAGCCTGTAAGTGAAAAAACTATTAAAGCAGTAAAAACTGAAAAAACATCTAAAGCAAAAACTAATTCTAAAAAACAAGTTGAAACTGCTAAACCAAAAGTAGCTAGCAAAAGTGAAACAGTTAATAAGGAAATTGTAAAAACCAATAAAGAAACAGGTAAAAACACAGCAAAATCTAGCAAAACAGCAACTAAAGTTGAGAATAAAGTTGATGCAAAACCTGTTAAAGATGCAATGGTTGAAAAAGTAACAGCCAGCAAAAAATCAGCTAAATCAACAGCAAAAGTTGAAAAATCAACAAGCAAAAAAGAAAGCACTGCTAAAAAATCAACTGCTAAAGTTGGTAAGCAGGCAAGCAAAACAACAGCAAAATCAACCAGCGCAACAAAATTAACTAGCAATGCTAAATCAGTTTCTAAAACAACTGATGCCACTAAAAAATCAACAAGCAAGTCTGCAAATGCCAGCGCTAAAAATGCGGTTAAGTCTACTTCTAGCACAAAAAAGATAGTTGAAAAACCAGCAGACACCAAAACTGCTAAAACTACTAGTAAATCAACAACCACCGCTAAGAAAACAAGCAAAACAGATGGTACTAAAAAGTCTAGCAAAACAAGTGCAGAGTCAACAAAGGCTAGCGCAAAATAAGTTATCAATTTACTTATAACTTGAAATTCAAAAAATAAAAATCGCTTTAACTATAAAAGTTAAGGCGATTTTGTTTTATAATTTCACATATGTTTAATCGTTTAATTTTTTACACCACATAATTACATAATTATAAATTTACAAATTAATATGATAAAAGTATCTTAATAAAAATATATTATAAAATGTTTGATAAAAATGTATAATAAAAATAAGTGTAATAATTTACTAATTTTGCTTTACTTTGTTGTGATTTATTGGTATAATAAAACAAACAATAGGAGAAAAATATGCTTTTTGTTTGGTCAGTTTGGTGGATAGTTATTGCAGTTTTGGTGTTGGCAGTTGTCGGCACAATGGTTGCATTTATTTTAATGGACAAAAAAGATAGAGTGATTATTGAAGATTTTAAAAAGGCTCATATGCCGGATAATAGCGAGGATAAACCTAAGCAAAATGCAACGGAATAATTTTGCTCGCTGTTTAACTAAAAAACGGAATAAAAAAGAAATAATAAAAGTTTTAAATTTTCTATTGACTTATTCCGAAATATATATATTAGTATACGTACAGAGGTATTTATGAAAGAGGTTAAATTTGTTAGGCTTAGTGATATTTATTTAATAAGAGACAGAGAACACGTGTTTCACCTATGTATAAATAGTGGTGGCAAATATTTTGCTAGATTTAATGAGTTTGAAATTAGTGAATCGAATGATAAATCATCGCGAATTGATTTATATGGTAATAATATTGATATGACTCGTAAGATTGATTTAGTAGACTTTTTATTTGGAATTCCCGATTCATATTCGGATGCAAGTTTATCTGATAGTAAGATAGAAGGGAACGTGCTTTATATGTGGCAGATTATGATAAATGATGAAAATGTTCAAAAAGCTTTGAATGATATTTATTCTTCGGTTATAATAGAGGGACAAAAAAGTCGTTTACAAGGACAATTAAGAAAAGAATTTTTAAAAAATCTGTTGAGGGGATATTCTTCCTTTACAGAAGAAACGTTTGAAGATAGTAAATCTTCTGATATATATCATTACTTTGATAAAGAAATAAAAGTTAGAAGTTAAAATAAAAAAATTTAAAATTACATAAAAGTTTTTAAGTTTTGAAATTTTAAACCATATAACAAAAAGAGTGCTAAGTGCACTTTTTTCTTGCAAAAAATTTGGTTTTGTTTTAAAATGAAATTATGAGAGTCGTTGCGGGAATATATAGAGGTAAAAAGTTAAAAGAGTTTGATATTAATTCAACACGTCCAACAATGGATAGAGTAAAAGAATCGATTTTTAATCTTATTCAGTTTGACGTGGCGGACGCAATTGTTTTGGACTTATTTTCTGGCACGGGCGCACTAGGAATAGAGGCTATATCTCGTGGCGCTAAACTAGTTTATTTTGTGGATTCTAATAAAGAGGCAATCGAACTAATTAATTCTAATTTAAAAGGTATTGAAGGTAATTTTAAAGTTTGTCACCAAGATTATTTGTCTTTTCTTAAGTTAAACAAAAATGTGAAATTTGATATTGTGCTTTTAGACCCTCCGTTTAAAGAAAATTTAGGCGAAACTGCTATAAAATTTATAATTGAGAACAATATGTTAGATGAAAATGGAATAATTATTTTTGAAACAAGCACAAACAGAGATTTTAAACTAGAAAATCCGTTATTTTCTTGCGTTAGAAAGAAATATGGAAGTGTGGCTGTATTTAAAATTGTAAAACTTTAAAAAGTCAATGCTTTTGAGTTTAATTAATAAATATTATAAACTTTTAGATAATTTTTTTCTCGATTATTATAAAATTGATAAATTTTACAATTAAGTGCCTAAAAATAACTAATTATGATAAAGTTTTTACATTTAAAAATTTTCTACCAAAATTATTTACAAAAGGTTATTTATGAAAATAGTAAAAGAAAAAAATAAGATAATTATATATAATCCAACTGATTTTAATGTTAAGCAAACACTTGAATGCGGTCAAATTTTTAGATTTAGTATTGATGGTGAACGCGCGTTAGTTTACTCAAAAGATAAAAAAGCGGAAATTTTTACTTATCCAAGCAAAATTGAAGTTTTAACTGATGACGTTGATTATTTTTACAATTTTTTTGATTTCAACACAGACTATTCCAAGATTAAAGACCAATTAAAGTGTGACGAATTTTTAAAAAAGGCAGTAGATTATGGTTATGGCATTAGAATTTTAAAAAATGACCTATTTGAAATGATTGTAAGTTTTATAATCTCAGCAAATAACAACATAGGAAGAATAAAAAAGTCAATTGAATATCTGTGCAGTCATTTTGGAGAAAAAAATAACGGTTACTATGCTTTTCCAACTCTTGATGAGTTAAAATGCGCGACATTTATTGATTATAAAAATGCGGGGCTTGGTTACCGCGCTGAGCAGTTAAAAGAAACTATCTCAACACTAACAAATTCAGATATTGAAAATTTGAAATCGTTAAATTTAGATGAGCAATTTAAATTCCTAATAAATCTTAAAGGCGTTGGAGAGAAAGTGGCAAACTGCATTTTGCTTTTTGGATTAAATAGAAAAGACGTTTTTCCTGTTGACACTTGGATAAATAAAGTGTATAACCACCTAACAAACACAACCACAACAAACCGCAAACTAATAACCCGCGAACTAACCTCTCGCTATGGCAATTTATCAGGTTACGCGCAACAATATTTCTTCTACTATTTCCGCGACAACAAACTAAAATAAAAATAATCCGCTTTTTGTGGCGGATTACTTTTTTTCTTCATTGATTGAGTTTTCAATGCGCTTTGATAAGATTGTTTTGATAATGTAAAGGATTAGGGCAATAGCATAGCATATAAGTGCAATAATTATTATAGGTGTTATAAAATTTTCGTTTACAGCAAATGAAATAATGGATAACACAATTGCAACAATTAAAAATGAGATAGAAAGCACTTTTAAAACGTTATCTGCCTTATTTTTCTTTTCAACTTTAACTTGTTTTTCTTTAATTTCATCAGGATGAATGAGATTTTCGGTAGGTTTTGTGTAATCTTTTAGTGGTGCTCCACAATTTGAACAAAATTTCCTATCGTTTCTATTTTCAGTTCCGCATTCTCTACAAAACATTTTTCACTCCTTATTACAAATATTATACAAAAAACGCATCATTTAGTCAAACAGTTTAAATAAATTGCAATTTATAGTTTTGCAAATTTTAATTATTTAATTTAAATGTTTTTAGTTTGAAGTGCTAAATTTATCAAAATTCTAACCTATTTTATTTATTAAATACAGCAAAATAAAACAAACTTGTTAAACTCTTAAAACAATCAAATTTTAAAAAGGGTATTGACGAGTTTTGATTTTGGTGTTATGATTTATCTAGGAGAAAGAATTATGGAATTTGCAGAGATTTTCACACAAATGGGCTGGATACCTGCAGTGTTGCTATGTGTTGGGCTAGTTTTCATTATAGTTGAAGTGTTTGTTCCGGGATTTGGCTTTTTCGGAATTGCGGGAACAATCTCAATTGTGGCTGGTATCATTGTTAGAATTGTGCAAGGATTAAATCTTGTGCAATCATTAACATTAATACTTATGGTTTTAGGTTTCTTTGCGATTGCAGTGATGTATATGATATTTAGCGCAAAATACGGCGCACTAAGTAGGAGTGGATTATTTGAAACTCGCTCTAGTTTAGACTCAGATTACAACAAAGCAGACAAAGAACTTAGAAAACTAGTTGGCAAATCTGGAAAAACTGTGAGTGTGTTAGACCTTGCAGGTAAAGCGAAAATTAATGGTAAGATTTACGATGTTGTTTCAATCAATTCGTATATAGAAGAGGGAAAACACATTAAGGTTGTTAAAATTGTGGATAACAACATTATGGTTAGAAAGTGGTTTGAATAGGAGAGAATTATGAATTATTCAATGATGTTAGCAATGCCAACTTGGGCAATACTTGTGATTGTTTTGTCCGTTGTTTTGGCACTTTTAATAGGATTTTTGGTTATGGTGCCAATCAATGTTTGGTTTAGGGCGCTCGCATCTGGCGCGCACGTTTCAATGTTTAGGCTTATTGGAATGAAAATGCGAAAGGTGGACTATAAAAAACTAGTTCAATTTTACATAATAGCGCAAAAAGCAGGTCTTAAAATTCCAATTGTGGAACTTGAAACGCACTTAATGGCTGGCGGAAATATTGAAAAAGTAGTGGACGCGTTAATTGCAGCCCACAGCGCAAAAATGGATTTAACCCTAGAAGAGGCAAAGGCAATTGACCTTGCTGGTCGTGACGTGGTTGAAGCGGTTAGAACTAGTGTAACTCCAAAAGTTATAAAAACCAATTGGATAGACGCAATGTGCAAAAATGGAATAACTGTTAGAGCAATTGCGCAAGTCACAGTTCGCGCTCGCCTTGATAAACAAATAGGTACGGCGGACACTGAAACAATCCTTGCCCGCGTTGGCGAAGGAATTGTAACTGCAATTGGTCAATCTCTGTCTCACAACGAAATTTTGGCAGACCCGTCTGTAATCTCTCGCACAATTTTAAAGGATAACTTAGATAAACAAACCGCATATGAAATTTTGTCTATTGATATTGCAGACGTTGACGTCGGCGAAAACAAGGGTGCAAGGTTAAAAATTGAAGATGCCGAGGCAAAAAAGAGAATAAGTCAAGCGGCAGCAGAGGAAAGAAAAGCGCAAGCAATCGCCTTAAACGAAGAAATGAAAGCAAAAACTCAAGAAATGAAGGCAATCGTGCTTGCAGCGGAAAGTGAAGTACACAAAGCAATGGCAAGTGCGCTTAAAAATGGAAAGTTCGGTGTTATGGATTATTACAAACTTCAAAATATGGTGGCGGACACTAATATGCGTAATTCAATTAGTCAACCAAAAGAAAAAGAACAGCCTCAAAAACCTTCAAATCCTCGCGGTGGTTTCCCAGGCGCTTCAAATGGTGACAGATTTTAATCTTAACTAACCAAATTTTATTTCTTAATTTATTGTTTGCTCATAAAGTTTGTTAAAAAAAGCGAAAGGGTAAAAGTTATTTATGTCAAGAATGGAAATGGCAATGATTATAATATTATGTTTAACACCAATTATTGCATTGGTCATACTTTTGCCTAAAAAATTGAAGTTTCATAAAAAACCTAAAAAAATAAAAGAGTCAGCAGAAAAGAAAGAAGAACAGCAATTAGAATCAGAAACGCCACCCGTTGAACAAAATGAAATCAAACCCGAGATAATAGATACGCCTTACGTTATGGATAGTGACCTAGATTCAATTCGTGACTTTGCAAAAAATAAAAAAACAACAAAACCTACTAGAAAAACGCCTGACTTATCCAAACTTTCGCCTCATCCCGAATTTAGCTTTAGAAGAGAAAATAATTTTAGAACTGAAAATCAAACCGAGCAAAAGTCAATCAAAGAGCAGTTTGACGAACTCTCTCCTGAAATGAAAGCGCTTATTATGTCCGGCGCATTTGATAGAAAAGACTATAACTAACATTTTAAAAACTCACATTAAATTTTAAAATACAGAGCTATTACAGTATACTATAAATTAAAAATCTAAAACACCTTAACTTGGCTCCCAATGCACCACCTCGCTGCGACTTTGTCTTGCGGGGAACCCCGGTCAAGGAGCTGGCAATTACTTTAAAGGTTCCCACAAGCGCCATAGGTACGAAGTGGGATTTGGGGTCCCCATAAGACATCGTCGAGATGGGGCAAAAAAAGGAGCAACCGATTAAGGGTTATGGCACCGCAGTAATACAAGGTGTTGGGGCCCCCACAAGACAAAGTCGCAGTGGGGTTAAACTAACTCTGATGAGTGTTGCAGCGCGACTGAGAGGTAGTGTTAGTACAATTTCTTATTTATTCATAGCTTTATTATAAAAAACATATGTAAATATGTAATCTATTAATTGATATTATATACCTTATTATATATAGGCACACAAATTGTGCCTATTTTTTTATTAATAAAAAGCCATTTGATGAAAAATTGCCAGAAAAATCATAAAAAATGACAAATTTTAAATTTTTTTTAAAAAATATGAAAAATTTTAAAAAAAGTTTGTAAAAAGTGTTGACATAACTTTTATTATGTGATAAATTAGAAAAGCATTCAGCGTAAATTTAGCATAAAATTAAATAGCAATTAACTAAATTGCGCCAGCACTAAAAAATATTTATGAAAAAATATTAAAAATTTTAAAAATATTTTTAAAAAAGTGTTGACAAAATATTAATTGTATGTTAAACTAATCTTGCATTCACGTAAAGAATAGTTAAAAAAATTTGCAAGAATGCCTATATAATAGTGATTTTGTTCACTTCCTTATATAGATATAGAACAATGACAACTGCATATTTTGAAAATACAAATACGAGTAGTAATTGCATCAAAACAATTTATTGTTAAGATAAAATTCAATTTCAATTTGTAATTTTGCCAAAGAACATTTATCAAAGGAACAAAAAGACGATCAAGCTACAAAGAGCATATAGGGAATGCCTTGGCACTAAACGCCGATGAAGGACG
>CALWOU010000018.1 GCA_944383245.1 uncultured Clostridia bacterium
ATAATTTTTATTTGTTATAATAAATATAGAAAAAATTGATTATGTGAAGATTTCTCTTTTCATATTCCATTTTTTTAATTAAAATTAACTAACATTAAATTAAAATTAGATTTTAAAAGGGTGTTATGGATTATAGTAAATTATTAAACAGCGAACAATACGAGGCAATGCTTGCAACGGATGGACCTGTGCTTGTAAGTGCGGGGGCGGGCAGTGGTAAAACTAGGTTACTCACTTATCGAATTGCCTATTTAATCACTGAAAAGCACGTTCCACCGCAAAACATACTAGCAATCACGTTTACAAATAAAGCGGCAAACGAAATGAAAGAGCGCATTCATAATGTTGCGCCAGGTGGAGAGTTAGTAACCGTTTGCACATTCCATAGTTTTTGTGCGCGAATGCTAAGAACTTATGCGAGTTTCGTGCCGGGATATAAGGAAAATTTCACTATTTTTAGCGAAACGGACACAGCCAAAATTTATAAAGACGTTTTTAAACAACTTAACATAACAGACGAAACCACAAAATCTAATTTTAAGCATAATGTTTCAACAATAAAAAATGAGAATATGACTATTGAAGAGTATAAAAAAGTCTTTTCTTACGATAGAGATATAGTTGAGTTTGAACGTTTTTATTTAATGTATCAAGACGAACTTAAAAAAAATAACGCAATGGACTTTGACGATTTGTTAGTAAATTTTTATAAATTAATTTCAACAAATCAAGATGTGCTTGCAAGCATTCAAAATAAGTTTACATATTTTAGTGTGGACGAATTTCAAGACACAAACAAACTCCAATACGACATTATAAAACTTCTTGCCAGCAAAACGCGAAATCTTCTTATTGTTGGCGATGAGGACCAATCAATTTACGGTTGGCGAGGCGCAAATATTGATAACATTTTCAATTTCACGCGCGAATTTAAAGATGTTAAGGTGTTTAAACTAGAGCAAAATTATAGAAGCACGAAAAAGATATTAGAGCGTGCAAATAAAATTATTAAAAACAATAAAAACCGCCTAGATAAAAATTTGTATACTGAAAATGAGGACGGAGCGGACGTCTACTATTATCCAGCGATGAGCGAAACTGACGAGGCAGATTTTGTTGTGCGTACGATTTTAAGTAAACATAACGAAGGTGTGCCATACAACGAAATGGCAATATTGATGCGCCTTAATGCCTTATCTCGCGCTTTTGAAGAAAAATTGCTTGCTTATAACGTTCCGCACATTATGTATAACGGTTTTAAGTTTTTTGAACGCGCCGAGATTAAAAACGTGCTTGCATATCTAACTCAAATTGTAAATCCAGATGATAATGTGAGTTTCACACGTATAATCAACTTTCCAAAGCGCGGAATAGGGGACACAAGCATTGAAAAACTAAACCAAATTGCAATTTCAACACGTTCGTCATTAAAACAAGTTGTTATGAACTACGAACTTTATGATTTGCCAACAAGTTTAAAAAGTAAACTAGCCGATTTCAAAAAATTGCTTGCCGATTTAGACGAAAAAATTAACGAATACGGAATGTATGATTTCTTTTCGTATATGATAGACGAATCTGGCATAATGAAATCGTTTGACCTTGAAAATGAGCAAGACTATGAGCGCTCGCTAAACATAAACTCACTTGCAAATTCAGTGAAAGAGTTTGAAGAAAACAACGATGGCGCAACAATTGTTGACTATCTTCAAAGTGTTACATTATCGTCTGCAATGGATGATGATGACGGAAAAGGAGTTGTTATTGCCACTGTGCACGGCGCAAAAGGTCTTGAATTTGACACTGTGTTTGTGGTTGGATGCGAAGAGAAAATCTTTCCAATCACGCGTGACACTAACGATGATTTAGAAGAAGAAAGGCGACTTATGTACGTTGCAATCACACGCGCAAAAAAGGATTTATATCTAACAAGTTCGGATTCGCGCTTTATGTATGGCAAACGTGAGTATAGTGTTAAATCAAGATTTTTAAGAGAACTAGATTTAGTTGTTGATAGGCAAATAAAACACAATAATTTTTCATATAATAATCAAAATAGGTTTGGTTACAATCAAAATAATTCTTACAATCAAAATTATTCAAATTTTTCAAATCAAAATTCAAATTCTAACGTAAATAAATTTAATTATGGAGGAAATATGACCACTACATTACATTCAAACAACAATCAATCTTTTAACTACACATTCAGTAAATCAACAGTAGAGAAAAAAACAATTGATTTTTCTAAAATTAAGGTTGGAGCAAAAGTCAATCATCCTAAATTTGGAGATGGAGTTATAAGCGAAGTTGTACCAAATTCTAGCAATCACACTGTTAAAATAAAGTTTGATGTTGTTGGCGAAAAAATGTTGTCACTCGACTACGCGCCAATTGAATTTAAGGATTAAAATGGATAAATTAGAACGTTTAAAATGGCTGACCGATGAGGTTAATAAGCACAATAAAAATTACTACGTTTACGATAATCCAACAATCTCAGACGCAGAATATGACGCACTATATTATGAATTAGTTGACTTGGAAAAGTCACTAAATTTTTCACTGCCTAATTCGCCAACAAAGCGCGTTGGAGATGTTGTGCTTGAGGGTTTTAAAAAGCGCAAACACGAAATTCCACTGTATAGCCTAAATAAAGTTAAGGATATTGCCGATTTAGGTAAATGGATGGATGATATGCGCAAAGAAACAGGCAATAATGCGCTAAAATTTTCGCTAGAATATAAGTATGACGGGCTAAAAGTTGTTATTATATACGAAAACGGGAAGTATAAGTCCGCCACAACGCGCGGCAATGGAACAATTGGTGAAGATGTAACTTTGCAAGTTAAAACCATTAAAAGCGTGCCGATGACAATCCCATATAAACAAAAACTAATTGTTCAAGGCGAGTGTATGATGACAAATTCGTCCTTTGAAGAATACAATAAAACCGCAGAAATTCCACTTAAAAATCCGCGCAATGGAGTGGCGGGCGCTGTTAGAAATTTAGACCCAAGAGAAACAGAAAAACGCAAACTAGATTTTTTCTGTTATGATATTTCCAATCCGCAAGATATTGGTATTAAAACGCAAACTGAGATGCACGAATTTATTAAATCTAACGGCTTTTTAACAGGCGATTATTTTAAAATTTTATCTAATATTGATGAAGCAAAAGAAGAAATTGACCATATTGATAAAGTTAAAGATAAACTTGATGTTATGATTGACGGAATGGTTATAAAGGTTGATGATTTGTCCGTTAGAGAAGATATAGGCTACACAATTAAATTTCCAAAATGGGCAATGGCATACAAATTTAAACCGGTTGAACTATCAACAAAATTATTAGACGTCATCTGGCAAGTTGGCAGAACGGGGAAAATAACTCCAATTGCGATACTTGACCCAATCGAACTATCTGGCGCAACAGTTAGTAGGGCGACATTAAATAATACACAAGATATAGAAAGAAAACGCGTCAGCATAAATAGCACAGTTTTTGTTAGACGCAGTAATGAAGTCATTCCTGAGGTTATGGGTGTGGCAGAGGAGGCGCAGGATAAAATTGACATTGTTCCACCTTCATTTTGTCCAAGTTGCGGTCATCCACTTACAACTATTGGCGCAAATTTGTTCTGCTTAAATCATAAAGGTTGTTTTGAGCAAATCGTTGATAGGCTAACGCACTTTGTTTCTCGCGATGCGTTTAATATTGAAGGTCTTAGCGAAAAAACTTTAAAACTATTGTATGAAAAATTTAACATTGCATATCCATATGAATTATTTAGTTTAACAGCGGATATGTTGGTTGGGCTTGAAGGGTTTAAAGATAAGAAGATAAACAACCTAATATCAAGCATAGAAAAGAGCAAAAATATCGATTGGTCAAACTTTATTTTTGCGCTTGGAATAATGAATATTGGAAAGAAAACTGCATTTGTTTTAAGTAAAAAATATAGCACCATTGAAGAGTTGAAATCGGCAAAAGTTGAAGATTTAATTAATATTGACGACGTTGGTGAAATCGTGGCAACCAGCATTGTTGAGTACTTTTTAGACCCTGACAATATTGAAAATATCAACAAATTATTTGAGTTAGGCATTAAAATCAACAAACCACAACAAGAGAATATAACCTCGCCATTTACAAACAAAACAATCGTTTTAACGGGCGCATTAGCAAATTTCACGCGTGATGAACTAACTAAAATTTTGCAATCACACGGCGCAAATGTAACAAGCAGTGTTTCTAAAAAGACTGATATTGTAATCGCCGGTGCAGACGCAGGCAGTAAACTAGATAAAGCCCGCGCGCTAAACATTCAAGTTATGAACGAATCCGAACTAATGCAAATATTAAATAATCAATAAACACAATAAAAGTATAAATTCTAATTATTCAAAAAAAATTAGTCAATTCATGGGCTAATTTTTCTATTGGTCTTGACAAATAAAATCAATATGATATTATATTTCTGGAGAATATTATGAATAAAAGGCTATTATTAAATATTGTAAAAAACAAATTGAATATGAGTGAAGATAGCACGATTGTAGAAGTTTTGTTGGCACTTTTAAAGCGTGATAGCAGATATATACAGTTTGTTCAAGAGATTGTGTTTAAAGATTTAATAGGAAATTCAGAAATTGATTTAGGAAATATTCTTAACTCAGAGGAAGAAAAAAGAGAAATCTTATTAAATATTTGCGCTTTTAATTGCTATTTCTTACTAAGTTTAGAAAGTATTGAGCATTATTATATTAAAGACGAAAAATTTTTGTTGGATATTTTATTAAAATCAAAATCTATATCAGGAACGGCTACGAATCAATTTAAATTGTTCCCTAAAGAATTTAAAGATGATCCTAACTTTTTGGCTAAATCAATAAAAATAGATGAAGCGATTGCTTTTCTTGGTGAAAACGTTAAATTTTATGACAAACCAGTTGTAAAAAACGCTATAAATGACGACTCTGATAATTTATCGTATTGGATTCTTAAGTTGCTTCTAAAAGAAGAGCGGAACAAAGCAAAAATCAAAAAATTAAAAAATGCTCAAAAGTCGGCAACTAGCGATGAGGAACAAGAATATTATTCAAAAATATTGGAAGGTTGTTATTATGATTCTTTAATATACAGAAAACAATGTGAATTTATTAAAAGTTTTCCTAATTTTAAAATTTGTACGAATTATCCTAAAAGAATTGTATAAAAGTAAAAATTTGTTAAAATAAACACATAAAAACACGTTAAATTATTTTGAGTTTGACGTGTTTTTTTGATATAATATAGTTGGTATATTTTATACGTACAAACACACTTTCTTTAAATCAATAATATTATTAAATTATTTTTATTTGCAAAATGGATTAGTTTTCGAAATAATAAATCTAATTAAAATATAGTTAAAATAAAGATGATTGAGAAAAGGTTAGTTTGTATTTGTTAAAAACTAGTAAGTTTTATTCAATATAGATAAATATTGATAAAATTTATTTAGGGTTAAAAAGTTATCTTAAAGGGGAAGAACGTATGATAACATTTAAAGAAATCGATATGGCAGGGTTTAAATCGTTTGCAGACGAAACACACATCAACTTTGATGGTGGTATCACTGCTATTGTTGGTCCTAACGGTTGCGGAAAATCTAATGTAAGTGACGCTATTCGTTGGGTGCTTGGCGAACAATCTAGTAAGGCATTGCGTGGTAAGTCTATGCAAGACGTCATTTTTGCAGGCACTGAGAAACGTAAAAAATTATCATACTGCGAAGTTTCCCTTGTGTTTGATAACACAAATAAGTGGTTCAATATTGAATACGATGAAGTGGTTATCACTCGTAAACTTTACCGTAGTGGCGAAAGCGACTATCAGATAAACAAAAAACCTTGCAGATTAAAAGATATCCGCGATTTGTTGTATGATAGCGGTATTGGTAAGGATGGTTATTCAATCATAGGTCAAGGTAGGGTTGAAGAGATTATTCAATCAAAACCAGAAGAGCGCCGTGCAATATTTGAAGAGGCAGCAGGTATTGCAAAGTATAAAGCGCGAAAGGTTGAAACTGAAAATAGACTAGCACGTGTTAGAGATAATTTGTCGCGCGCGGGAGATATTATTGGCGAGGTGGAGCGACGTCTTGGACCATTGCGCCGTCAAAGTGAGGATGCTAAAAAATTCTTAGAATTTCGCGACCAACTTAAAAATTTGGAAATAAATGCGTATGTTTATCAGTACGACAACGCTTCAAAAACCAAGCAAGAAATCAACGAAAAATTGCAAGGTTATAAGGACAATTTGTCAATCCTAAATTCAAGTATGGAAACCGAGCAAGCGAAGTATGATAAATCATTAAACGAAATCAATTCAATAGATAGGCGAGCAAGTGAGTTGCACGAAAAGGTGTTATCTAACACGGTCGCACTTGAAAAGCGCCAGAGCGATAGCAGGCTTCTAAACGAACAAACAAAACACCTAAAAGAGCAGATTGACAGGCTAAACGCAGAACTTAATTCATACAATTTAGATGTTTCTCAGCGTACCGCACTAGTAAATAATGCCTTAGCGCTAAAAGAAGAGGAACAACAAAATTTAACGGTCTACACAAAAGAGTCGCAAAGGGTGGCGGATGAGTATTTGGCGCTTTTGGATGAACTCACAAAAAGTGAGGGCGAAAAGGAAGAAAATCAGCGTACAATTATTGATAACCTTGCAAAACTTACTGATATCAAAGCAAATTTGTCCGCATACATTGCAAAGCGCGACACTATGCAAGAAAATATCAAGCAAGATAAAGAAAAATTGTCTAATGAGCAAAATGAACAATCTGCAGTTGAAAAAAGCGTGAAAGAACTTGAAAATGAAGTTGAAAGTTTAAAATCATCGCGTGAAACTAAAGAAAAAAATATATCAAATTTGCGTGAAAAAATTGAAAATTTAAACGAAGTAGTTGAAGAATTAAATTCTAAAGTTTTTGCACTTAAATCTAGCATTTCAAACGATACAAATAGGAAAACAATCCTATCAAACTTGCAAGCAGATTTTGAGGGTTATCAGTATGCAGTTAAACGATTGCTTCAAGAGGGCAAAACTAACTCAAAATTAAATTCTGCCATTAAAGGTGTGGTTGGCAATATTATTTCAGTTGATGAAAAATACCAAACCGCCATTGAAATCGCGCTTGGCGGTAGTATTCAAAACATTGTCACAAAGGACGAAAACGATGCAAAAATTCTAATCAACTACCTAAAAGAGAGCAAACTCGGCAGGGCAACATTCCTTCCAATTAGCGCGGTAAAACCAAGAAGTTTGTCCGCATCTGATAGGTCATATTTATCTAGCACGGGTTGCTTAGGAATTGCGAGTGACCTTGTTAAAACCGATTCAATTTACGTTCCTGTAATTCAAAGTTTGCTTGGCTCAACCGTTGTGTGTAACAATCTCGATAACGCAGTAAATTTATCTAAAAAGAGCGGTTACGCGTTTAGAATTGTAACACTTGAGGGAGATGTTATTTCGCCTCAAGGTAGTATGTCGGGCGGTAGCAAAAAGTCTAACGATAGTTCACTTCTTGGCAAAGAAAACGAAATCAAAGCGCTCACTAAAAACATTGAAGAAAAGTCTAAAGAGTTAAAACAAGTAGAAAATGAATTAAATTCAAACACTGCCACACTAAATAGTTTAAGAGAAACCTTAAATAGAGAAAATTCAGAATTTCAGTCTGTTTCTAATGATTATTTTGCAAAAAATACTCGCTTAGACGCATTAAAGCAAAATTTGTCCGACCTAAACGAAGATATTTTCAGTTTGCAAAGCCAAATAAAACTTGCAGAAAATATTGTTGCGGATCTAAACTCAAAAATTAATTCAATTGATGAAGTTGAACAAAATTACAACGTCACTCAAGCAAAAGTGGGCGAGTTTAATGAAACAAACAAAACCGCTTATGAAGAATTAAAGCAAAAGCGCGATAATTATCAAGAGATTATGACTTCAACTAAGGTTAAAATCGCGTCAACTGAGGAAAAAATTAGGTCACTAAACAAAGATATTAGTTCGTATAATCAAGAAATTGAAAATATCAAAGTAAACATTGAGCGCGTTCAAAAAGAGTTAGATAGCCAAATGCGTGTGTATGATGAAGTTATGAATATGTATAAAGCGCAAGATGAAGACGAAGAGACCGTTCAAATCAAAAGTGAGCTTGAAGACCTCAACACAAAACTTTCTCAATTTGAAGAGTTTAAGTCAAGTTTAATGCAAGAATTGAAGTCGCTTGACGATAAAAAGACCACACTTTCAGCAGAAATTTCGCGCTTAAACAATAAGATTTATCAAGAAGAATCTCGCCTTCAAAAAGTTGATATCGATATTGAAAATATGCAAGAACGCATTTATCAAGAGTATGAACTTACATATAACGATTGTAAGCCACTTTCAAATATAGGCGATGATTTTGATATAAAAGAAACACTAATTCAAATAAACCGCGTTAAAAATCAAATCACTGGGCTTGGCTACGTAAACGTCAACGCAATTGAAGAGTATAAAGCTGAGGGTGCAAGATATGAGGAGATGAATGCGCAGATTGAGGACTTAAAAAATGCAGAAGCCGACGCGGTTAAAATCATTCAAGACCTATCAAACGAAATGCTTGAAAAATTCAACACCGAATTTGTTAAAATTCAAGAAAACTTCACAAAAGTATTTAAAGAGTTGTTTGGCGGAGGTAATGCACGATTAGAACTCCTTCCTAGTGAAGACCCTCTTACAGCCGGTGTTGAAATTATTGCGCAACCACCTGGAAAAGTTTTGCAACAAATCTCTTTAATGAGTGGTGGAGAAAAGACGATGACAGCGATTGCAATTCTGTTCGCAATCTTAAAATTAAAACCAATGCCATTCTGTTTCTTAGACGAAATTGAAGCAGCACTCGATGACGCAAACATTGAACGTTACGCAAGATACTTAAAACGTTTCAGTGACGACACCCAATTCATCGTCATCACACACAGAAAACCAACAATGGAACTTGCCGACTCTCTCTATGGTGTAACTATGGAAGAAAAGGGTGTTAGTAAAATAGTTTCTGTTAAACTTTCAGACGCAGTCAAAGTTGCCGACGCAAATAACTAATTTAATTACACAACAAAATAAGTGGTATTTTATATAATATTCACACAATATATAGTATTGGAGCAATATGGGAATTTTTAAAAAATTTTTTGAAAAAATTAAATACGCATTCACAAAAACCGAACTCAACGATGATTTTTATGACGAATTAGAGTCCGTTCTTATTTCAAGTGATATGGGAGTTGAAACCGCACTTGATATTATGGACGAACTCAAATCTGTGTGCAAATCAAAACTTATTAAAGACGTTGAGCGCGCGCAGGTGGAGCTTAAAAATATTCTAATTGAAAACCTTCATTCAGTTGAACCAAATTTTGAATGTCCGCTTGTTATAACCGTGGTTGGAGTAAACGGAGTTGGAAAAACCACAACAATTGCTAAAATGACCAAATTTTTCCAAAATAAGAAAAAGTCGGTTATGCTTGTTGCAGGAGACACATTCCGCGCAGCTGCAACTGAGCAACTTTCTAATTGGGCGGATAGATTAAAGGTTAAAGTTGTAAAGCAAGGCGAGGGTGCCGACCCTGCCTCTGTTGTTTTTGACGCAATATCAAGCGCCAAAGCAAAAAAGACGGACGTTTTAATAGTAGACACAGCAGGTAGACTTCACACAAAAGTAAACCTTATGAAAGAACTTGAAAAAATTAATAATATTATTTCGCGTGAATATCCTGAGGCAAAAAGGTTGAATTTGATAGTTTTGGATGCGTCAATCGGTCAAAATTCAATTGCACAAGTGAAAGCATTTAAAGATAGTGTGCAAATTGACGGGATTGTGTTAACAAAACTAGACGGAACTGCAAAAGGTGGAGTTGTTTATCCAATAATAAACGAGTTAAAAGTGCCAATTATTTTCACGGGATTTGGCGAAGGTGTTGACGATTTAGAACTATTTAATCCAACAAGTTTTGTTGAAAAAATATTAATGTAAAAAGGGTAGAAATGGATATTGATAGGCGAATTGAAATTGCTATTTTGGTTAAATATTATGGTAATCTCTTAACGAATAAACAACGTGAAATTATAAATATGTATGTAGATAATAATTTGTCGTTTCACGAGGTTAGCATTGAGTTGAATATTTCGCGCCAAGCAGTGAAAGACGCGCTAGATAAAGCAGTGTCAACTATGGAAAATTATGAAAACAAGTTAAAATTCATCGCGCGCGATAATAAAATAAAAGACGTGTTAAATGAATTAGACGAAAAAACAAAAACAAAAATTCTTGCATTTTTGGAGGGCAATTAATGGCATTATTTTCAAGTTTAAGCGAAAGATTAAATCACATTTTTAGCAAAATGACAAAGCACGGAAAACTCACAGCGCTAGAAATCAAAGAGGCGATGAGAGAAATTCGTGTTGCTCTTTTGGAGGCAGACGTAAACTTCAAGGTTGCAAAAGATTTCATTGCAAAAGTAAGCGAACTAGCAGTAGGCGAAGAGATTTTGAAGAGTTTAACTCCAACTCAGCAAGTTATCAAAATTGTTAGAGATAATTTGATAGAACTAATGGGTGGAGAAAATCAAAAACTCAATGTTTCGCCAAAACCTCCAACAATTATTATGATGTGCGGGCTTCAAGGTAGTGGTAAAACAACAATGTGCGGAAAACTCGCGCTAAAACTAAAAAAAGAGGGCAAAAAACCTCTTCTTGTTGCGTGCGATATTTATAGACCAGCCGCAATCGACCAATTAAAAGTGCTTGGAAAGTCAATCCAAATTGACGTTTTTGAACGTGGCACACAAAATCCTGTAAAAACTTGCAAGCAAGCATTGGAGTATGCAGAAAAATTTGCGCTTGACACTGTTATAATCGACACAGCAGGACGTCTTCAAATTGACGAAAAACTAATGGACGAATTAAAAGAAATTAAAAAAGCCATTAATCCAACCGAAATTTTGCTAGTAATAGACGCGATGATTGGTCAAGAAGCAGTGGCTGTTTCAACCGCTTTTAATGACGCACTTGACGTTACAGGTGTGGTTTTAACCAAAATTGATGGTGACACTCGCGGTGGTGCGGCACTTTCAATTCGTTCAGTGATTGGAAAACCTATTAAATTCGTTGGTGTTGGCGAAAAGTTAACTGATTTAGAACCTTTCTATCCAGATAGAATGGCGTCAAGAATTCTTGGAATGGGCGACGTGTTGACGCTAATCGATAAAGCGCAAGAGGCAGTTGATGAAAAAACCGCCAAAGAAATGGAGCGCAAGTTTAGAGAAAATAGTTTTGATTTAAACGATTATATAGAACAAGTAAACAGCCTAAAAAAAATGGGTGGACTTAAATCCGTGCTTTCAATGATGCCTGGAATAGGCGGAAAATTAAAACAATTAGAAGACCAAATCGATGATAAAATGCTAGAAAAAAATAAAGCAATCATCCAATCAATGACTGCAAAAGAGCGCCTAGACCCAAGCATAATAAATGGAAGCAGACGCGCACGCATAGCAAAAGGCGCAGGTGTGCAAGTAAGTGACGTCAACCAACTAATCAAACAATTCAACCAATCCAAAGAAATGATGCGTATGATGAAGAATCCAAAAGCTTACGGTGGTAAAATGGCAATGATGCGTAAACTCATGGGTCAATAATTAGATAATTATAATAGTCTACTAATTTTTTATAAACAAAAAGCAAAGTTACAAAAAGTACAATATATTGTGTGATTATAAATAAAAAACCACAAGCAATCTGCTTGAGGTTCGATTTTCCAATTTATTCGTAGCACAATTTTTAATATTGTCAATACCTAATTTAGAAATTTTTATAATTATTTCAAAAATTTTATAAAAACTCTTTACAAATATATTTTATTGTGTTACAATGTAAAGCGAAAGTACTTTACAGATGTTTTTATTTAGTTTGGCATTTTGAACTGATTTATGTTATTTGTTGTGAAATGAATGTTAAATCTAGATTGAAAGCAGATGTAATGAAAAAATTTATAAAAGGAGAGAGATATGGCAGTTAGAATTAGACTTACACGTTTAGGCGATAAGAAATCACCATTTTATCGTGTTGTTGTTGCTGATAGCAGAGTTGCCAGAGATGGCGCTTGCATTGAGCAAATCGGAACTTACAATCCATTAACTAATCCAGCAGAAATCAAAATCAACAACGAACTTGCTAAAAAATGGTTAAGTCAAGGCGCTCAACCAACTGAAACAGCAAAAGCATTGTTGCAACGTGCTGGAGTGATTGAAGTTAAGGGTAATAGCGTTGCTAAAACAAACAATAAAAAGAAAAAAGCGTAAGGAGTGAGATATGCAAGAAATGTTAGAATACATTGTTAAAAATCTCATATCTAAGCCAGAGGAAATGGAAATTGAAGCAATCCAACAAGGAAAAACTAAAGTTTTCAAAGTTAAACTCAACAAAAAAGATTTAGGCAATGTTATTGGTAAAAATGGAAGTATTGCAAACGCAATTCGCACAGTTGTGCGTTCAACTTCAAATAGCAAAGAAAAATTAGTTATCAAATTTGAAGAAAATTAGTTTAAAGGCTTTATGCCTTTTTTCTTTTTTACTTTTATGTTTTAATATACTTTTTATTCAATTTATGTTATAATACTAAAAAGGAGAATTATGCAAAACTTACTTGAAATTGGAAAAATTGTTCGCACACACGGAGTAAAAGGTGGAGTGAAAGTTATCAATTATTTGGATGATGATTTGTCTAAATTTAATCACGTCTACATTGGCGAAAACAAAAAAAGCGCAAAAATAAAATCGATAAGTCCGCTTAATGGTGGCGCTTATCTTATGATGTTTGACGTTATTAAAGACATTGACAGCGCCGAAAAATTAAAAAACAAATCAGTTTATATTGACCGCGAGGAGTATTCAGAATATAAAGATAAAATTTATTTAAGCGACCTAATTAATGTGACCGTTAAAAACGAAAACGGAAAAGAGTTGGGAGTTTTGGTTGATTTTGATGATTATGGCGCAAGCGTTATTTTAACAATTCGCTCTGGAGCAGTGAGTTACACTATACCATATGTTGACGATATTATTAAATATGACGCATCACAAAATGCCTTTATAATAAACGAACAAACTTTCAAAGATATTCGAGTTTAAAATAAAAAAATTTTAAAAATTGTCAAAAATTTATTGAAAAATCAAAAAAAAATACGCAATTTTTATTATTTTTTTAAAAAAATTTATAATTTTAAGGAAAAGTTTTATGAAAATAGATATTTTAACATTGTTTCCTGAAATGTTCGCACCACTCAAAGAAAGTATAATGAAAAGAGCGGTTGAGGATGGAAAAGTTGAGATAAACATCATCAATATTCGCGATTTTGCGCTTCCACCTCACTACAAATGCGATGATGAACCTTTTGGCGGTGGTGCAGGTATGGTTATGATGTGCGAACCGATTTACAAAGCAATTGAAAGCGTGAAAACTAAAGATTCTAAAATTTTTTATATGTCGCCAAGAGGAAAAACTTTCAATCAAAGTGTGGCGCGCGAGATGTCAAATTTTAATCACATTATACTTTTGTGTGGTCATTATGAAGGTGTGGACCAACGCATAATTGATATGTATAATATGCAAGAACTTTCAATTGGAGATTATGTTTTAACAGGTGGAGAGTTGCCGGCAATGGTTGTGACAGACACAATTGTCCGACTTCTTCCAAATGTTATCACACCAGATAGCATTGTTGAAGAAAGTTTTTCTGAAAATTTGTTAGAGTATAATCAATACACTCGTCCCGCAACTTTTTTAGGCATATCCGTTCCTGAAGTGCTACTTAGCGGAAATCACAAAAAAATTGCAGAGTTTAGGCACGCTCAATCTTTAGAAATAACAAAGAAAAATCGCCCCGACTTATTAGAAAAAATAAATAATAGTAAAAAATAATATAATAAAGGCAAAATAAACTTTGAGTTTGTTTTGTTTTTTGTTATAATTATCGTATGATAAATTGGTTTCCAGGGCATATGAATAAAACAATTAAGCAAATGCAACAAGATGGCAAGATTTGCGATTGTTTTTTGTACGTTTTAGATTCTCGTTGCCCAGATAGTTGTATTAATCCCGAATTTGTTAAAGTTATAAAAGATAAACCAATAATTTACATTTTAAATAAGTCCGATTTGGTGGAAGCGAAAAAAATCAAAGAATTGCTTGAAAAATATTCAAAAATCGGTGCGGGCGCTATTGCCTTGAATGCAACAATTAGTGGAAGTGCAAAAATTATAATAAATGAAATTAAAAAAGTATTTTCATTAATGCTTAAAGAAAATCAAAATAGGGGAGTAAACTTTATAACACGTGCTATGGTTATAGGAATTCCAAATTCGGGTAAGTCAACAATTGTAAATAACCTATGCGGAAAAGCGCGCGCTGTAACGGGAAATAGAGCGGGAGTAACAAAATCAAAGCAATGGATTAAAGTTGATAGTAGTATTGAAATTATGGACACTCCAGGTGTGCTCCTCCCAAATTTTGATGATGACAACAAAGCATACAATCTTACTTTTGTAGGTTCTGTTAAAGATGAAGTTTTAAATTTAGTTGACATTGCTTGCAAGTTGATTGAAAAATTAAATCAAATTAATGAAACAATTATATCTTCTAAATATGATGTATTATATAACAATATAACACTACCAATAGATATATTAAAAGGCATAGGGAAGAAAAGAGGTTGTTTAATTAAAGGTGGCGAGATTGATATGGAGCGCGCAAGTAAAATTCTTTTAACTGATTTTCGGTCTGGCAAACTTGGTAAAATATTCCTAGAATAAAACACCATTTATTTAATAGTTATTTAAATAAATTACTTTATCAAAAATTCTAATTTAATGATTAAATAAAACTAAAAAATAAGTCATTTTTTAAAAAAAAGAAAAAGAAGGAAATATGATAAACACAAAACCACTTTTTGAATTTGATTTAGCCTTATTAGATAACGAAACAAAAAATATCGCTGGTATTGATGAGGTGGGGCGAGGTCCTCTTGCTGGTCCTGTTGTTACTGCGTGTGTGATTATGCCATATGATGAAATGATTAATGGCGTGTTTGATAGCAAAAAAGTGAGCAAGAAAAACCGCGAAAGATTATATGATGAAATAATGTCTAAAGCCAAAGCGGTTTCAATTTCGATTAGAAATCAGGATAGAATTGATGAAATCAATATTTTAAATGCGACCATTGAATGTATGAAAGAAAGTGTTTCTAAACTTACAATTAAACCGGATATTTTGCTTATTGACGCGGTTAAATTAGGTGTTTGCACGCGTGAAAAGTCCATAATAAAAGGCGATGCAACAAGTTACGCGATTGCTTGTGCTTCAATTGTTGCCAAAGTTTATAGAGATAGAATGATGGAAAATTATTCAAAAGTTTTTTCTTATTATGATTTTGAAAACAATGTTGGCTACGGCACGAAAAAACACATAGAAGCAATCAAAAGATATGGAATAACACCTATTCATAGATTAAGTTTTTTAAAAAATATTATTGGAGAAGATGAATGCAAAAGAATACATTTGGAACGCGTGGCGAAATAATAGCAACTAATTATTTAATTAATAAAGGTTATACGATTATAGAAAGAAATTACAAAAATAAAATCGGTGAGATTGATATTATCGCAAAGCAAGGGCAAACAACCGTGTTTGTCGAAGTAAAAACGCGTTTGTCACGCGGTTTTGGCGAACCGCTAGAGGCTGTAAATTATAAAAAACAGCAAAAAATTCGAAACGTTGCTTCCGTCTACTTAATGAAAATGAAAAAACTAAACACGCCTTGCCGTTTTGACGTTATAGCAGTGTTAGGAGAAAATGACGAAGAGATTGACCACATAGAAAATGCGTTTTAAATTTTTTTTGTAATTTATATTTCAAAAATCTAAATTATCTTATAAATTCTTTAAAACAACCTTCAAAATTGCCTTATAACAAGCAAACTCTAAAATTAGTAGAGTTGCAATTAGGATGATTTTATAGTATTTTTATTTTTTTTGTAAAATAATCAAATTGTCGAAAAAATTGACTTTCAGTCCTATTTGTGATATAATGTTGATATCTAAATAGGAGTGCGGTATGGAACTTTACGACTTAGCATATTTAAAAAACAGAGTTCAATTTATGATAAAAATGAACGAAGTTAATGATGCAAAAAAGATGATAGAGAGGGAAGTTGATTACATTGTTACGTGTTGCAACGATGGAAGGGCAGATATTGCTTATCATTTCTATAAAACCTTCAATAAATACCTATCAACAAAAGATCACTTCAAGTTAACTAATGCTATAAATAAAAGCGGAAATAAGAAGTTTATTTCAGAATTGGGTGTTTTGCTTGATGATAGCGTAAATTCTAACTGCATAATGTAATATAAACCTATTTGAATGAATTTATTAGCAAAAATATTATGTATTTATATATAAAAATTAAGATATAATAATGTATTTGGTCTTATTAATTTTTTATGATTTAAATTTTTATGATTTTTTTAAAAAAAGGATTGCAATTTGTTTTTTTCTATGCTATAATGATAGTGTTGTTAACGGTCCGCTGTTATCCAATATACATGAACGTTAAATTTAGGAGGTAAAAATGGCAAATATTATCGACCAAATCGAGAAAGAGCAATTAAGAGCCGACATCACTCCATTCAATATTGGAGATACCATCCGTGTTATGGTTAAGGTTAAAGAGGGTGATAAAGAACGTATCCAAGCATACGAAGGCATCGTTATTGCAAAAAAGGGTTCAGGCATTAAAGAAACCTTTACTGTTCGCCGCATATCTTTCGGTATAGGTGTTGAACGTACATTCCCACTTCATAGCCCAAGAATTGATAAAGTTATAGTGGTGAGAAAGGGTAAAGTAAGGCGTGCTAAAATCTATTACATTCGTAATCTTTCTGGTAAGGCTGCTAAAGTCAAAGAAGATAAGAATAAATAGTTAAA
>CALWOU010000019.1 GCA_944383245.1 uncultured Clostridia bacterium
ACAATATTTACAAAACTCATAAATTTTATAAAAAACTGAAAGCAAAAATCCCTCTCAGTTTCAAATCTTAATATTTTTATTGTACAAGGAAATATTATATTTACTTATAATTTTCTGTTTTTTAATAATATAAATTTTTTGTAAGTGCAATTTTGTTTTTTGTAAACATTTATATCTTCTATTTAGAATGAAAAATATTAATCACCTATGTACAATTCGCCGAATTTTTCTAAATAAGCCATTTCAGAATCTGTTTCTAAATACTCTTCTAACTCCAATTCGTCCTCTAGCTCCATTTCGTATTCTTTATTAAATTCAAACTCTTCTCTTTTTGACGCACCTAAACTGCCAATACACATCGCACCTATGCCAACCCCGGTTGCCATAAGAGCGAGCCCTGAAGTCACTAAATTATCGGCATTATTATATTCAACAGATTGATTTGTTGCATCTAGATAATTATTAAATGTATATGACATTTTTGCTTGTTCAATAAAACTATTAGCTATATCTTGTAATTCATTATAAGATATATTGCCTTTTTCATATTGGACTTGCATTGGATAAACTTGTTCATTATACATTTTATTTAAATCATCGTTTTTTAAGCAAAATTCAAGAAATTTATCATTGTCATTATAACCTTCTTTAATGTTAGATTTCCTATTTCCGGCAATAGACATCATAGTTGCACCTGCACCTATTGCTCCAACAGTTGAAGCACTTAACAATCCTATCACAAATGTTTTATAAAGCACTTTTTTAATCATAATAACTCCTTAAGTTCGATATTTTAAAAGGGCTCCCACAAGTGCCGTAGGTACGAAGTGGGATAAGCGAACAAATCGCCCAAATGTCTCACTTTTGCGATTAAGACTTTAATCGCAGTGAGTTGAGGGCGATTTGTGAGCTGGAGCGGATAGCGAGAATCGAACTCGCAAATTATGCTTGGGAAGCACACATTTTACCACTAAATTATACCCGCAAATAAAATTTAAAATGTTGGAATAAGTGAAAATTTAAATGATGGAGCTGATGGGCGGACTCGAACCGCCGACCTATTGATTACGAATCAATTGCACTACCGGCTGTGCTACATCAGCATAAGGTGTGATAAACACCTAATATTCTAAAATTTAGTTATGAAAAACGAATTGCAAATATAACTTATTATATAATATGAAATCTTTTTTGGCAATATTTTAATGATAAATTGTTATTAAAATTATTCATTCGCTTGTTCATTTGTTGATGGTTCATCTACTGAATTGCTATTAGACGTAACGTCATTTTGAGATTGTGTTGGTTCACTGCTTTGAGTTTGTTCAGATGATTTTTTGTCCTCATCTTCATCTGGAATTGTGAATTCGCGATACAATGAGTCGCCGTCGCTATGTATGACACGGATTCTATCTAAAAGTTCGTTATAATTTGGAAGTGATTCAATGCTGTTTAGTTCAAAACGTTTTAAGAAATTTTCGGTTGTGCCAAACAAAAGAGGTTTGCCAACACTATCTTTTCGCCCCACCACTTCAATAAGGTTGTTTGACTGCAAAAGTTGAATTGCATAATCGCTATTAGCGCCACGAATATTTTCAATTTCCAAACGCGTAATAGGTTGTTTATACGCGATGATTGCCACAGTTTCAAGCGCCGCTTTGGTTAAACTTCGCTCTCTAATAGGGTTTAAAATTTCGCTAATATTATCAACGATTTTTGGATTGGAACAAAGTTGCACTTTATTTTTATATTGAATGATATTTATACCGCTTTTTTCGTTGTATTTTGCTTTTAAAATGTCTAAACATTTATTAAATTCGCGGTCATTCATATCGAATTTGGTTTTAAATTCGTCTATTTCCACTCCTTCGCCAGCAACGAATAAAACACCCTCAATAATTTCTGCTATCTCATTCAGACTCATTAGGTTCTTCCTCCTTTCGTTTAATTAAAATATCTGCGTAACGTTCAGTTTGCACCACCTCGATTTTTTGGAATTTTAGTAGTTCCAAAATTGCCATAAATACAGTGATAACTTCTAGTTTTGAATAAGTTTCGTCGAACAAACTAAAAAAGTTGATTTCCTTGTTATCTTTTAAAATATTTGTTAAAAATTGGATTTTTTCGGCAACCGTCCAGCGGTCACGATTGATTTTTTTCTCTTGTGGATTATCCCTGTCTTTCGTGCGCATTAAAATGAATGCAAATGCGTCTAAAAGTTTATCTAAATTGAATTGATTAAACACAATACGCGTATCCCCTGCCGACTTATCTGGTTGCTTATAAAACCTATTAACATTTTCAATTTCGTGCAAGTTCATACCTGCCTCTTTGAAAAGTTGATATTCTTGAAGTTGCATTTTAAGTTGCGTTTCAGGGTCAATTTCTTCTTCATCTTCTTCAACTTGTTCAACAGGAAGAAGTGATCGCGATTTTATCTCAAGTAGCCTACTCGTCATATCCAAAAACGCAGTTGCCTCTTCCATATCTAGCGCACTTAAACCCTCCATATACTTTAAATATTGGTCAGTAATTTCTGAAATTTTAACCTCTTCAATTGTTATGTTTTTTTCGTGGATTAAGTGCAGTAAAAGATCAAGAGGCCCTTCAAACCCCTCTAGTTTAAATGTTAAATGAGTGGAAGATTCGCTTTCCACGATTTCTTCATTTTCCATTTGTTAAACCCCTAAAAAACCAATCGGAATGTAGATATAATTGTAAATTAACGATAAGTAAAAATCGAAAATATCAAAACCAAATAATAGGTCAATTAAAACTGTCGCAAGGAGTATTCCAAGCAAAATTTTAAACCCGTTTCGAACATTATACTGAATAAATTTGTTGTCCGCCTTCATAAAAGACGTTATAAAATTAAATCCGTCCAAAGGATAAATTGGAATAATATTAAACAATGCAAGGAAACTATTAACAAGCATAAAATATTGAAGCAATAGCAAAATATATTCAATATAAACATTAGACACAGGCGCAAATGCTACAATTAAAGCAAAAATAATTGCGCAAATTAATCCTAAAATAAAGTTTGCTAAAATTCCAGCAATTGAAGTGAGCCTAATACCTTTTCTATACTTTTTAAAATTAAGCGGATTAATAGGCATTGGTTTTGCCCAACCTACTCCAAGCAAAGCAAAACATAATAAACCAGATAAACTAATATGTTTGAAAGGATTGAGTGTTACTCTGCCCGCCAACTTAGGTGTTGGATCGCCCATTTTTGTGGCGGTGAAACCATGCGCAAACTCGTGAACAGATATAGAAACAAAGAAAGCAACAAGTGTAATTAAAAAAATTACCACTGCCTCCTGCGCACTTAAATCACTGCTAAACAAAATATAATATAGCATAATCCACTTTTATTATATCAAATTTTATTTTTTTAATCAAACAAATATGAAAAGAAATAATAAAATAATTATTAACATATCTCAAATTTTTACATCTAATGATAAATAATTTTAGCACTTTTATTTTTTGTTTGTGGATTAATGGTTTTTAAATTTTTTTATTTTTTCTTTTTTATTTCTTATTTCTGCGATAGCAGTATGTTGTGTGTTATAAAAAATACACACACTAGATTTGGTATGTATTTTTATTTATTTAGATTGATTTTCATTGTGGAAAGGCGGTTATAAAAGGCGCTTGAATTTAGAGGTTGTTTCACGTCTGTGATTTTTAAAATTTCACTTTCATCATCGTTTACAATAATAATTCCAAGTTCTATAAACACTTGCAAGCAAACATAAAATTGAAGATAAGAATAATTCTTTTCTTTAAGTTTACTTAAAATGTTTTTAAACATATGATAGCAATAATACCCTGTTATTTTATTCTCCACTGCAAACTGCATAAGCCTAAAATATTTTCCAAATGTTTGCCTTGATAAATCGATTTTATTTAGCATTGTGATTGGTGTTGGCACTGAGTGAGGAAGGTATACAGTTGATTTTGTTTGTTTGTGTAGCGCTGAAATATAGCCCATATTTAAAATTGGGTCTAGGAAAATAATTCTGCTAAATGTGTTAAACGAATTGAAGTTTTTTGGCGCTAAAACTATAGTGTTTAACCCTGTTTCGTCATTTATTTCAAAAATTCGATTTTTAAATATGTTGTTGCTATCGTAGATTGATTTAAAATTGATATAGGTGTTATAATCGTTTGCAACAATTAGCGTGCCATAAACATTGTTTTCCATATCAAGGAGTAATCGAATTAGTTGGTCGCGATTATAGTTATTGAATGTGTAACTACCCTGCATTGGATAAACGATTTGTTTTATATACTCTGCCTCTAAAATTTCTTCATCTTGCGGGCGGTAGATATCTTCATAGTCGATAGATTTCACAATGCCTGAGATTTTTTTATTACCTCTAAATGTGTCAATGTTTAAGTCGGCGAGCAGATTGCAAGACGTGTTGTTTGATAAAACAAAATATTTATCGCTTGAATTGAACGCAAGCAAGTTAAAATTAGGATAATTTAAAACAAGGTGTTGCGGATGACGAGGCAATGAACTTATACTTGCATTATTGAGTTTAAATGCAAACACAGGGCGCGGATTCATATGACCGCAAGGCTCTAATTTATCAATATCTTCAACCAATTGCAAAGTTATTTCATCAGGGTCAAGCAAGAAATCGTAAGTTTTAGTAGGCAAAAAGTCGGCTTTATTTAAGTTTTCTGCAACATATTCGTTAGTTAGACGCATAAATTGGTCGTAATTTTCAACTTTTAAAGTTAGTCCTGCCGCCATTGGATGACCGCCAAATTTAGTTAAAATATCCGACATACTGCTAAGGAGTGAATGCACATTCACCCCGTTTACACTCCTGCACGAACCCGTCAATTCATCGCCAACTTGGCAAAACAAAAATGTTGGTCTGTGAAATTCTTCTGCAATGCGCGCAGAAACTATTCCTAAAATGCCACTATCCCACTCTGGGCTAGACATAATGATTGCATTAATTCTAAAAATATCTTGCTCTTTTAGTTCGTTTTTAACGTCGACATACACCTTTTCGCATAATTGTTGGCGCGTTGTGTTAAAATCTATAATTTGTTTGCATATTTTTTTAATGGTTGTGAGATTTTCTTCCATATATAGGTCAAGGCTGGTGTCTGCCGAGCCCATTCTTCCGCTAGCATTTATTTTTGGCGCTAGTTTGAACGCGATGTCACTAGCCTTACAATCGAGATTTAGCCCGCACTCATTCATAAGTGTGATGATACCAATTGGTGCTTTCTTTAAGTCTTTAAGCCCGAGAGTTACAATCACGCGATTTTCGTCAAATAAATCAACAATGTCTGCGATTGTGGCGATTGAGGCAATAGGCAAATATTTTTTTACCTCAACAATGCCAACAAGCGCTTGAACAAGTTTAAGCGCAACTCCCGCACCACAAAGTGCTTTAAAAGGATATCTCTCACTCACTTTTGGATTGATTATAAGGCAATTTGGAAGAACCTCGCCTCTTTCGTGGTGGTCGGTTACAATTATATCTACCCCATTTTTTATCAAATACTCAGTTTCTTCAACCGCCGTTATTCCGCAGTCTACCGTTATTATAAGGTCGGGTTTATTATGTTCAAAAATTTTATTAAGTGTTTTTATAGTTAAACCATACCCGTCCTCATATCTGTTTGGCATAAAATGAGTGACGTTTGCTCCAACCGAATTAAAATATTTAAGTAAAATTGCAGTGGCGCTAATTCCGTCAACATCGTAATCGCCGAAAATTAGGATTTTGTTATTTTTCTCTAAATGTGACTGAATCTTCTCAACTGCTTTTTCCATATCTTCAAATAAATATGGGTCATATAAGTCGCTAATGCTAGGATTTAAAAACTTTTTTAACTTGTCTTGACTATCAATCCCGCGCGAAAATAAAAGATGCACAAGGTGTTTATCTAAATTAAACATCTTACTCATTTCTTCTATTTTATCAAAATCGTAATTGTTATCTAATGTGCAAATGTATTTCATAATCAATCTATTCTAATTTTAACTTTTATAATAAATATACCAAATTAATAGTTTTAATTTTAATGACTTATCAAACAAGAATTTTTTATATTTTAGCATAATATTATAAAAAACTTTATTTATTTAATTATAACATATTTAATGTGATTTGTTAAGTGATAGCGAATTATTTTATAAAAAAACCTCATAAGTATGAGGTTTAATTTTATTTTTCGGTTGATTTAACAACCACTTTTTTCTTTCTCATATGAGTGATTAATGCACTCCAAACGAATGGAACAACGTAATAACTTACAGCGAGAAGGACAACCGCCATAAACATAATGTTTACAGACACAAATCTAATAGGATTTGGTGCAAATAATATAAATAATAGTCCTATTAAAGCAACCGCACACGCAAGAACTGCAAAACGCGTTCTATTTTGTTTCATAGCGGTAGTTATTGCCATATCATAATTATTGCTATCAAGATATTTATTTGCGCGAATGTTTTCGAAAATTGAGAACGCAAAGTAAGTTGTGAGAAGAGTTAAAATCACGAGCATTGCAAAGTAACTAAGCCCTATTTCCAACCTTAAAATTGCACCGATTGACATAAAACCTAGAAGTGAAATAACGTTAGCAATTAAATTTGCAATTGCACTTGCGCCGTTATATCTAACGTAAGCAAAGATTGTGCAAACTAGCCAAATTATTGCGATTGCAACTGCTGTGTATAGATAATCAGAACTTGTTACAACCTTGTCCACCCTAACGTGCTCGCTTATTTCGCCCGTTGTCGCAACTTTGTCAGCAATAGCGAGATTAATTTCTTCAGTTTGTTCAGCGCTTAAACTATTCATATAACGAACAACAAGTTTTGAGTCGTCACCATTATAGATTATAGAAACGTTATCGCACTCACCGCCATACAAATTCACAACGCTTTCAATTTCGCCCATATATTTAGAAAAGTTTTCACTATCGGTTTCTGCAACTGTAACTGAAAATTCATTGTAACCAGTAAACTCAAAATTGCCTTTCATTCCAGCAAAACTTAAAACTAAAATTCCAATTATGAGAAAAACTGCAACGCAGGTTAGCACTATCCAATTTTTCTTAAAATAATATTTGTTTGATTTTGTAAAATCTCTATTAAGCATTTTCTCCTCCTTTGTGGAAGTTTAATTTTTTGCCGTCAGTGTTGTTTAAAGGAAGGTACATATTTATAAACAATCTCATTAAAACTAGGCTTGTGAATAGGTTTACAATTGGAAGAACTAGCGCAACCCAACCAAATGATTGAATAGCCATATTTGGCATAAACACGCAAACAAATCCAACTGCGAAAGTTAAAATATTTAAAATTAGGTTTTTAAATAATGTTTCTTTCTGCCCTAGTTTAAATGCAACGTGGAGTTGAAGCCCTGTTTGATAATGTATTTTAGCGCGTTCGAAAATATTCATTAAACTATCTGCTGAGATAATTAGGCATAAAAGCATACCTATCATACCCGCAAAATTATAGTGAGCAAGAGGAATTGACTGCAAAATAAATAATCCAATTGTTATAAAGAACAGCAAATTAAAGCAAGCAAGTGCGCCCATTTGTTTGTATTTTACAATCATAAATATAAACAAACACAACGCAAACACTGCCATTGCAATAGGAATCATAACATCTGAGCCAACACCATAACTTGGAGTGATAGAGTTAAGTTCAAGAGTGGTAAGTTCTAGCGATAAAATACCTGTTCTTAGCCCGTTTGCATAAGATTGTGCAGTTGCCTCATCAACAAAAGCGCTATTTTGAATGAATATAACACCTTCTTCTATCGCGCTAGTTCCTAAATCAATTTGAGAGTAAACTGTATCGCCTAAATAAATATAAAGCGTACCACCATCAGCCGTAGCTTCAGCAATTTCATCAATTTTATCTTCATTAAATTGGACGCGAACAACAATTATATTTTCAGCAGTTGATTGGTCGTAACTTGTTACAACGTCAACTACATTAATATCTTCTGCTGTCGCAAAAGGTGTGTTAGTATCCGACATCTCGCCAATGTAAAAACCTATTGCCTGTGGGTTTTCAAGCAAACTTTGAATGGTGTTTTCGTCCGATTCATTTAAGATGTTACCAATTTGCATAACGATTTTATCGTCGTAACTAGAAACGGTTACATCTTTATACCCTTCCGATTGAATAATATCTTTTAGTTGGTTGATTGTGGAAGTTTTTAGCGCATTGTAATTAGACTGCGCTTCACCTTCCGGTAAAGTTGCCCTATACACCACTCGCATTGAACTTCCTATATCTTCCCCTAACCTAATGTTTGAAACAAAGTTGGAATATGAATAGTATGTTCCATACATAGGAAAAGGATATGTGAAATTTACAAAACATGCAACCAACAAAATGGCTAGCAGTATTGAAAAAACAACAAATAAGTTAATTGAACGTCTTTTGGTCATACTTCTCCTTAATAGTAATTGATTGAATAGTCAATTTGCACAATATCATATATTATGTTAATTAAAATCTCAATTCAAACTTTATTATAAACAATTAATAAAATAAAGTCAATTAAATAGCGCAAATTTATTTACTTTATAAAAGTTAAAACACATTCCTTTAAATTCTTTCCAAAAAACAGATTTTTAAAATAGTTTGATTGCAAATTTGTAACAATGATGTAGTTTTTAAATTTAATATCATTCACTCTAAATTGATTATGTAGAAATATTCACCACATTTAGTGATTTATTTTTATATTAGTGTTGATAATTTCATTATTTTATGTTAAAATTTAATTATGAATAAAACTTTAGAAGAGATTAAACAAAATTTAGGTAAAATTAAAAAAATCGTTGTAAGTGACGCGTTAAATAAGAAAACAGACATCAAAAAACTAGAAATTCGCCCTATAATAGTGAAAGATAACACTGTTTTGCAAGTTGAATATGTGGCAAATAATAAGGCGTTTCAAAAAAACTATGATTTAGGTGATTTTGATAAATTTTTCAATTCAAACATCGCGGAGAATTACAAACAGGTGTTAATAAAAAAAGAAGGTGAAGATGTTTCTTTCTTTTTAAACCCTAATGGCAAAATAAAGCGTAAAACCAGTGCAAATGACATTAAAAATGTTGAAATTGGTGGTAATAACAGAGAAAAAAATTATATTCTCCGTGAAGGGCTTGAAATACCTGCCCTTGTTGACCTAGGCGTTTTTACAAAAGATTACAAAATTGTAAAACCAAAGTATGATAAATTTAAGCAAATCAATAAATTTATTGAGATTGTGGACGACGAACTTAAAAACTACAATAAAAAACAAATTAAAATTTTAGATTTTGGTTGTGGTAAATCATATTTGACGTTTATTTTGTACTATTATTGTGTGTATATCCGCGGTATAGACGCAACAATTATTGGTTACGACCTTAAAACAGACATAGTTGAAAATTGCAACAAAATTGCTGAAAAATATGGTTACACAAATCTAAAATTTGAAGTTGGCGACGTTAAAAAGGAACGTGAACAATTTAACAATGTTGATATGATTATTTCGCTCCACGCGTGTGACACAGCAACAGACTATGCCCTATTCTACGCTATTAAATATAACGTTAAATATATTTTCTCCGTGCCTTGTTGCCAACATCAAATAAATTCGTCAATTAAGGGTTTTGGTGATTATGATTTATTGTTTAAAGACGGAATTATTAAGGAAAGATTTTCTGCTCTTCTCACCGATGCAATTCGTGCGCAAGTTTTAAGAGAAAATGGATATTCTGTTGATATGATTGAATTTATTGATTTTGCCCATTCGCCAAAAAATATAATGATACGTGCCATTAAAAATAATTCAAAACAAAAAATTTATGATATAGAAAAATTGGAAGAAAAATATAATTTTAAGCAAGAATTGTTTGAACTTTTAAAAAATAAATAATTTTATAATTTTAAAGTTTTTTTAAAAAAAGTGAAAAAATATGAAAAAATCGGCTAAAAAGTCGATTTTTTTAATTATTTTTAATAATTTTTCAATTTTTTTATTTAATCTAATAATTTTATTTAATTTAATAATTTAATTTTTTTATGCTTTTTTGCTTGTTAAATTTAAAATCACCGCTGCTATAACAGACACAATCAAAGCAAACAACAAATCGTAAAGAATTGATAAGTTAAACATAAAACCGCCGTTCATAATTGAAAAGATTAAGAAACTTAAAACGGCATAAATAATTCCCGCAAAGAGTGCTTTAACAATCAATTTTCCGTTACCGCCTTTTTTTAAAAAGAAAATCATAAAGAAAATTGCAAGTGCTTTGATTATGTTGTTTACGGCAGTTATAACTGTTGAATTTAAGTCGGCAAATTTAAGTACTATTGCAAAGAACACAATTCCAATAAGTGTTACAACAATTCCTATCAAACAACTTTTTAAAATGGACAAAAATCCAGACCAATTTATAGATTTCAATTTCTGCATAACGCCTCCTACATTAGTCTATTTTATTATTCTTTTGTTAGAACAATTGAACTTTGAAATATATAAAATAATTAAATAGATTTTGCTGTTTTTTGTTTAAATTTTACGAAACTTTATTTTTATTAAAATTTATTTTTAAATTAATCTCTAATTATGTTTAATCATTCAAATAATAATTTTATAATATTTTAAAATTTTTTAAATTGCCATTTTAATTAAACAATTAAAAAATTAAAACATATAATAAAATATGAAAATATATTGTTTTAAAGCACCAAAATTCTTACGTCCATTATTAAAACTAATATTAAAAAAAAGTATCTATTATTTAGATAAATAAGTTTATGTATATTTTTATTATAGTGTATTTTAATCTTATAAATGTCTATAAGATTAGTTCTTTCATAAAAAACTATTAACAACTTTAAATTATTAAAAAACACTTGATTATAATATATGCCTTACAATCAAGTGTCTATTTTTTATTAAGCTAATTTAACTGAATTGTTTTCATGAATTTGAGTTTGTTCAAAATATGTAATAAGAACATCACTTATTGTTTTATCATCACACAACAAAGCGGACGCCTGTTCAACATCTAATTCATCAGTTTTATGCCAAAATTCTGTAAGTTTATCTCTTAATTTTCTACGGTCTTTTTTATTTGCTGTTTTAAATTTATCAAACCAATACTTTGATACTGCCTCACCCACAACATATCTAAAAGAAAATTTAGCATCTTTTGCAAAAATTTGTTCCATATCATTTTTAAATTTTTCTCTTTCTTGGTCACTTGTAAATTGAGACAAATATGTTTCAAATTCTTCTTCGTTATTAAAATAATTTGTGATTTTGTACTTGTCTAACAATTGTTTAGTTTCAACTATTGTCTGCATTCTTTCATATGCCATATTTTCATGTTCGTTTTCATACTCTTTAAAGTATTCATTAATATTAAATCCATATTGTTCTAGAACTTTTAAGCATTTTTCATCTTTTGATAAAAATAATAAGAATAACTTTTCAATAGACATCGTTTCAATCTCTCCGATACAATCACACTTACAACTACCTTTTTCTCTGCAATAGTCATCACATTCCTTTTCTGCAGATTCTCGTTCTTGTTGATTTTTTGCATTGGCTATTTTCTTTAATAATTCTATATGTGTATTATTTCTAGCAGTAAGGGCATGACCTATTTCATGTGCTATTGTTTCAAATCCTTGAATAGATGGGTCTGTGTGCACTTCACCATCAATTATAGTTTTTTCTCTATTTATTCCGACACCAGAATTTCCATTCCCTGGAATTATTTGAATATCATATTTTTTTCTCAACCCATGCAGAATCGCAAAAACATTTATACCTTCTAAAACACCAAATGTTTTACCATAAAAATATGAAACTATTTCTTTCTTTTCTTCAATTGGAATAGGCAAGTGATTGTTATAATGACCCTTAGTATGTCTAGTTGATGTAGTTTCTTTGGAGAAAAAATTTATTAAACCTTTATCCGTTAAAAATTTGATAAAATTTAATTGTTCATTTATTTTTCCAAGCATTTCATTGTTTGTCATATTTTACTCCTGCATTTTATTATAACATATTTCTAATAATTTTGCATTAAATTTTGACGAAATTTTAAATTGGAAATTATGATAAAGATTTTTAATAGAAAACTAAAAGTTTGTTTTATTTAATTATAAAAAAACACTTTAACTTTTAGTTAAAATGTCTTTTCCTTGTTAATTTTTAAAAATATATAAGTTTTTTTAAGATTTACATAATTATGGCTATGCTTTAATAAATGTCAACAACTAATCGCCGAGTTTTTTCCTATAGTTGTTTGTTTTTGGATAGGCTTTTTCACTGATTGATGATTGCAATTCTTTTATGAGTTTCATTGTGTTTTTATCAACGTCTTTTGGCATTTCGCCTTTAAGTGTTACATATAAGTCGCCTGAACCTAAACCTTTTAAGTATTTTATACCCTTGCCTTTAAGTGTGTAACGTGTGTTAGATTGAGTGAGTGGTGCAACGTCTAACATAGTTGTGCCTTTAAGTGTTGGCACTTCCACTTTACCACCAAGCATTAGTGTTGTGATTGGAACGTAGACGTCAACATACAAATTGTAGTCCTTTCTAACCAAAAGTGAATGTGGTTGAACGGTTATGGCAATTCTAAGGTCGCCCGGAACACCGTCTGCACTTGCTGTTTGGTTACCTTCACCAACAATTCTTATTACTTGGTCGTTATCAATACCTGCTTGAATTTTAACTTTGATTTTGCGTTGAATAGTTTTAAGTCCACTACCTCTGCAAGACGAGCACTTATTCTTAACAACTTTACCCTTACCGCCACAATTTCGGCACACGCCAACTGTACGCGTTACGCCAAACAAAGTTTGTTGAGTGAATTGCACCCTACCACTTCCATTACATTCAGGGCAAGTAACATAATCGCTATCAGTTTTTGCGCCCGTTCCGTGACAATCAGGGCAACGTTCTTTACGTGTGACAGTGATTTCCTTTTCAGTGCCAAAAGCGGACTCCAAAAATGTGATAGTAAGGTTTAAATTTATATCTTCGCCCTTTTCTCTCGTTGCACGCGTGCTACCACGTCCACCAAAATTAGAGAAAATATTAAAAATATCTTCAAAACCGCCAAATCCGCCGTCCTCATAGTCTGAAAAACCTTGCCAAGAACCACCTTGACCGCCACCAAAACCTTGTGGACCATCTGCTGAACCAAATTGGTCGTAATTTGCGCGTTTTTGTTTATCACTTAAAACTGAATACGCTTCGTTTATCTCTTTAAACTTTTCTGCCGCCTCTGGTGCTTTGTTTAGGTCTGGGTGATATTTTTTTGCTAGTTGCCTGTATGCCGACTTAATTTCGTCGTCACTAGCAGACCTGCTCACACCAAGAATTTCGTAATAATCCTTATTTGCCATAATCTTCCTTTAAATTTTGCGCACGCGTTAACGTGCTTGCGTTTCACATTTAAATGTTTAAATTTATTTAATAACATTTAATAATGTGAAATGCAATAAAATGAGTGAAATGAATGTTAATGTGGCTACTAATTAAAATAGCCACATTGTTCATTTAAATACATTTTTAATTAATAACTTTACATTAGGTATTCGGTTTTTTAATCTTATTTATCTTCAACGATTACTTCTGGGTCGCCGTCTTTATTGCCGTTACCATTGTTACCATTATTTGAATTGTTGCCATTTGGGTTTTCACCTTGTGGTTGTTGTTGTGCCATTTTTTGGTACATCTTTGTGAACACATCATTAGAAACTTTTGTTAAATCTTCTTGTGCTTTCTTGATTTCATCAAGGCTTTCACTAGTTAAGTGCTTTTTGGCTTCTTCAACTGCATTATTTAAAGCGGTTTTATCTGCTTCTTCAATCTTGTCGCCATTATCTTTAACAGTTTTTTCAATGTTTAAAATCATTGCGTCTAAATTGTTTCGGCTATCAACAACTTCACGTTTTTTCTTATCTTCTTCTGCATATTGCTCTGCTTCTTTAACTGCCTTATTGATTTCGTCTTCACTAAGGTTTGTTGAAGCGGTGATTGTGATTTTTTGTTCTTTATTTGTGCCAAGGTCTTTTGCACTTACGTTTACAATACCATTCGCATCAATATCAAAAGTAACTTCGATTTGTGGAACTCCTCTTGGTGCTGGTGGAATACCTGTTAATTGGAAACGACCAAGTGATTTATTTTGAGCGGCAAATTCACGTTCGCCTTGAAGGACGTTAATTTCAACGCCTGGTTGATTGTCTTGCGCAGTACTAAAGATTTGAGATTTCTTTGTAGGAATTGTTGTGTTTCTTGAAATAAGTTTTGTGCAAACTCCACCCAATGTTTCAATACCAAGTGAAAGTGGTGTTACATCAAGCAATAACACGTCTTTAACTTCTCCGTCTAACACACCTGCTTGAATTGCTGCACCGATTGCAACGCATTCATCTGGGTTAATACCCTTAAATGGTGTTACAGGTATTTCTTTTGAAAGTGCTTCAACAACGCAAGGAACACGAGTTGAACCACCGACTAACACTACGTTTGAGATATCAGTCTTTTGTAGTCCTGCGTCTTTTAATGCATTTCTTGTGCAAACCAAAGTTTCGTCAACAAGGTCGCTAATCATACTCTCGAATTTTGCACGAGTTAAAGTGTATTCAAGGTGTTTTGGACCTGTTGCGTCTGCTGTGATGAATGGCAAACTGATTGTGGTTTGTGTTAAAGTGCTAAGTTCAATTTTAGCCTTTTCTGCCGCGTCTTTCAAACGTTGTTTTGCTAACTTATCGTTAGTCAAATCAATACCTGTTTCCTTTTTAAATTCTTCAATTAGTAAGTCCATAATACGGTTATCAAAGTCATCACCGCCAAGACGAGTGTTACCATTAGTTGACAAAACTTCGAACACACCGTCACCAATTTCAAGGATTGAAACATCGAATGTACCGCCACCTAGGTCGTACACCAATATCTTTTGATTTTTTCTATCTTGTTTATCAAGACCATATGCAAGCGCTGCGGCTGTTGGTTCGTTGATTATACGCAAAACTTCTAGACCTGCAATTTTACCTGCATTTTTAGTTGCTTGACGTTGGGAATCATTGAAATATGCTGGCACTGTGATAACTGCTTGGGTTACAGGTGAACCAAGATATGCTTCTGCGTCTTGTTTAAGTTTTGTTAAAATCATAGCGCTAATTTCTTCTGGGCTGTATGATTTATCGTCGATTTTAACCTTGTAATCAGTTCCCATTTCACGTTTGATTGAAATAACTGTTTTTTCTGGGTTGGCAATGGCTTGACGTTTAGCAACTTGACCTACCAAACGTTCGCCGTCTTTAAAACCTACCACACTAGGTGTTGTTCTTCCACCTTCACTATTAGGTATTACGGTTGGTTGACCACCTTCCATAACTGCCACACAACTATTTGTTGTTCCTAAGTCTATACCAATAATTTTTCCCATAATTAATCTCCTTATATTATAATTATTTTGTTTCCACGAAGAATTCGTGGATAAACTTTTACTATCAATTATGAAATTTATTTCAATAATTGAATAGGAAAAGGTTGAATAAATGAGCATCGCGAATTTAAACAAAATAATAAATTTGGTGTAAATTTTGCGATTTAATTATATGCCAACGAGCCTTGTGAGTGGCATATAATCTTTGACATAATTTTTTGCTCCTTACATAAAATTTTCACGAACATACGTGAGTGATTGCACATTTTTTGTTGGTTGTGCAAATGTGTTTGCATAAACTAATAAGAAATGTGCGAAAACTTATGAGTTTGCGAATAAGTAAAATTTTATTTGAGTACAAAATTTGGAGAACTTTATATGCTTAAAGTAGCATATAATTTTTTCCATAATTTATCTCCTTATATTAAAATTATTTTGTTTGTAATTATTTATTTTTTAACTATTACTTGCGCGTAACGGATAACTTTGCCTTTATAGGTGAAACCCTTATATGCAACTTTAACAATACTGCCAGGCGGTGCGTCCGAAGTTGTGTCCACGTCAATTGCTTGGTGGAAATTAGG
>CALWOU010000020.1 GCA_944383245.1 uncultured Clostridia bacterium
ATGATTTTCACTAACCATTGATTTAAATGTAATAAATCAAAGCCTATGTATGTACCAATAATGTTTATAATCAAACCGATAACACTTAGCACTGTGAACACAACAAAACCTTTCACCGTTCTGCTGTTTCCCTTTTCATTAAATACAAATAGTATTGATAAAATGTAATTAACAATAAGTCCCACAACAAAGCCAACACTCGTTCCCATAATGGTTGCAAAAGTTGAAGGAGTTGGTGAATTAATAAACACATTTATAAATGACGGATAAATGCTTTGCTCCATAAAATACATCACAACACCCATTGTGAACATATCCACAATAGTTGCAATTCCGCCAACAATAATAAATCTTAAAATTTCAGCTATTGTTTTATTCGTGTTTAAGAATTCTGTTATCTTGTTACCTAATCTAGTATAATATTTTTGCGGAATTAATAGTGCGCATAGTAATACTATTGCAAACATAACCGCACCAATAATTGATATAATATTTCCCGCCTTTATATACGTTGGATTAAATTCAACACTTAACGTGCCCGATTTGTTTAATTCGATTTCTATAAAACCATCGCTTCCGTGTACGCCTTCAACATTTTCAATTTGCCCTACTTCGTCGGTAAGTGTAATCGTGTAACCTGAATAATATAATGTTGGAAGTTCTATTTTCGCACTATTTTCAACAGTTATATCAACAGTATAAGTTGATGTGTTTGTTTTAACAAAATTTGTAAAACTCGCCTCTCCCTCAAGCACTACAAACTCAAATGGATTTTCTATTAAATAATTTTTCAAATCTTCATTATTTGAATAATCTATTATAACAAGATATTGTCCTGTTAAATTTTCAAAGTCAAATCTTAAATAGTCAACTCCGCCTATATTTTGGCTAGAAGTTGCAGGTTGCAAACTGCTATTTGGATTGCTTGTTTGATTTACTAAATAAATGTTTTCGTTTGTTAATTCATATGGAATTTTTAATGTTGCATATCCGTTTTCTACATCTTGAATTAAAAACACAATTCTATCAAGAGATTGGTAATTTGAAAATTCTGCTATAGTTATATTGCTTTCTAATATTATATTGTCGTTGACGCGGTACGCTGTGTAAGTATAATAATCCCAATAGTCGATTTTTGGGAAATAGTCTCCAGATTTGCTTCCACCCATTCCTTCATAATGACTGACATAATTTATAGATAGTGCATCTTTTGTGTATTGCAAAGTGTCTTTACTTGTGAAATTCACACCCACTACAACAAAGTTAACAATCAATGCAATGTTTATGCAAATTAAAACCAAACTTTTGAATAATGCCTTGTTGGCATACTTTAATATATAACCCAGCATTATTGCTAGAACAATTCCCTCTAATGCGAATATTCTCCACGCAAATTGAATCATATTGAATGGTTGAAACCCTAGTATTACCCAAGAGAATATTGGTGTAATAAAGGCCACAACGACTGTGAAAAATATAAAATATTTGTTAAACGATTTTCTCTCTTCCTTTTTTCGTATAAAGTGCACCACGCAAAACACAATATACACAGCCAACATAACTATAGTAGATGCAATTAGATAATCTTCTTTAAAAATATTTACTGATGTAGTCCAAAGGTACATTCCAGTTCTTGACAAACTGTCTGACCTTGTTGCCCCTATATTCACAAACATCGGTATATAAAAACTTGCGGTTATAAATAAAACTAAACAAACAGAAGCAACAAAAGGCACCCAATTATATTTAGATAAGAATTTCCTAAAATTAATAAGTATATAGACAGCAATAAAAATAGTAAGATATAACGTTAAAGTTAAATGAGTTAAGATTGCAAGTGTATATCCTATTGTAAATAACGGTAAAAATAATTTGTAATTCCTATTTTCAATTAATTCATAAATACCCCACACAATAAGTGGAATATTTAACATCATAACACTTTCACTGAATGCAAAACGCACATATAAATTCGTTAAAAAGTATGGGAATAGCGCATAGAAAATTGCACATACAAGCGCTATCCAATTCTTTTTAAATACCCTTGAACAAAAGAAATAAACCACAAGTGAACTAAGGAAAAATAAAAGAAAATAAAATAGTCCGATTGCACCTACTACATCAAGGTTAAAAATGTTCATAAATATTACAGTTGTGCTAGCAGGAATAGTTGAATAAAACATTCCAACGCCGTAACCATAATCCGAACAAATCAACGAATAAATTTTAGTTGTAAAAGTTCCGTTTTGCCAAGCTTCATTAAGTGACAAAATGCTATCTAAGCGGTAAGGAAAATCGTGTCCGCCATACTGAGATGAACACACAAAAGGAAGAATTATCACCACACTAATTAAAAGAAGCACAACTAATGATGATACCTTAATAAAATACTTATTTTGTAAAAAATTTAAAACTCTATTTTTAGTAGAGTTCAAATTTTCGTTGATTTTATCTGTGTTAGGATTTGTTACTATACTATCTTCTGTCATTTTTTTCTTCCTAAAAAGTTTTCACTTTTTTACCTTTTGTTTAGTTTGTTTTTTTATAATTATTGTTAGATAAAAAATTTAAAAAATTAATATGATTAAAACTTATTATTGGAATAAAAATTATAAATTTGTTTTGAAATAAACAAAATTTATATTTAAATTGAACATTTTTTTAAATGCAATATAAAAATAGATTAACAAAACTAAAAATTATTCTTTATCAAAATTGAGTTTTTCTGCAACGATGTATCTAGGTCTATTTTGAACCTCTTCATAAGTTTTTCTTAAATAAATATTAGTAAATCCATTTAGAACAAATAAGATTGAGAAAAATAGTCCAATTGTTGGGAAAAGCCAAGCTGTAAGAGGAAGAACAATTTTGCAACAAGCTAACACAATGAATGTTATAAACGCAATCACACTTAGCGCACCGCAAAAGATGCCCGTTTTCATAGATAGTGACAACGGCCAGGTTGAAAGCGAAATAACACTGCGCCCCGCAAGTTTAAACATCTTTTTAACTGAATATTTTGTTTCACCCGCACTGCGCTCATTACGAACAAATTCAACTTCCGTCTGTTTAAAACCAACCCATGCAGATAGACCGCGCAAATATCTATCATGCTCGTCCATATTTACCATAACGTCAATAACTTTCCTATCAAAAAGTTTAAATTCGCCAACATTTTTAGGAATGTTTAGTCCGCTTATACCTTTAATAAATTTTAAATACATCGCACTTGTGGCTTTTTTGAAAAAAGATTCTCCTTTTCTTTTTGTTCGTTTTCCGTGAACAATGTCATAACCTTCTTTCCACTTTTCAATCATTTTAGGAATTACTTCAACCGGGTCTTGCAAATCAACATCAATTGGAATTACAGCATCTCCTTCTGAATGCTCGAATCCGCAAAAGATTGCCGCCTGTTGACCGAAGTTTCTTGAAAAACTCAAAACTTTTATTCGATTATCTTTTTTAGCAAGGTCTTGCAAAATTTGTAAAGTATTATCTCTACTACCATCATTTACAAATATAATTTCATAAGGTTCGTTTAAAGAGTCCATTACAGGTATAACAGCATCATAGAATAAAGGAATTGCTTCTTGTTCATTAAAAACAGGAACTATTATTGAATACTTTGCTTTCATCATTTTCTCCTTTGATTAAGTATTTTTTTAAGTTATTTATAGGATAACATATAACTTTATTTTAGTCAAATATATTGCGCTCTATTTTATTATTTTTCGATTTAAAATTCTTTTAATTTAATGCAATTAGAATTATTTTGTTTATAATCAAAACAAATTTTAGTAAAAAATTTTACAAAAAATTTAAATATTTACTATTTTTTCGCATTTTTTTAATAAAAATTCCAAATTTTTTAAAATTTTTAAAAAATTGTTTGCAATATTTAATTAAATATATTAATATATTTTATAGGAGTTTTTATGACAAAAATTATATCTGTAACAAATCAAAAAGGTGGCGTTGGAAAAACCACTAGTTGTGTAAACCTTGCAGCATACGTGGCAAGCGCAGGTAAAAGAGTTTTATTAATAGATATGGACCCACAAGGTAACGCGTGCGCAAGTTTAGGTGTTGAAATAAAAGAAAATCAAGCCAGCATATATGAATTACTTTTAGGCGGAGCGCAAATTAAAGAAGCAATTTATCCGTCGGTGATTAAGCGCCTGGATGTGATTCCTTCAACTGTAGACTTAGCAGGTGCAGAAGTTGATTTAGTATATGTTGATAATCGCGAAATGGTACTAAAAGAACTTTTAAAGGACGTTTCAAGCGAATATGATTTTATTTTCATCGATTGCCCTCCTTCTCTTGGATTACTAACAGTAAATGCATTAACAGCGTCAAATAGTATAATTATTCCTATTCAATGTGAATATTTTGCTTTAGTCGGTTTAGGCCAATTAATGAACACTGTAAGACTTATTAAAAAACATTTAAATCCAGATATTGATATCGAAGGTGTTCTTTTAACAATGAAAGACAATAGAAGCAATTTAGTAAATCAAGTTGCGGATGAAATAAAAAAATATTTTAATGAAAAAGTATACAACACAGTCATTCCAAGAAATGTAAGGCTTGCAGAAAGTCCAAGTCACGGTAAACCAATAATATTGTACGACAATAAAAGCAAAGGAGCTATAGCTTACAAGGCTCTTAGCGAAGAATTTTTAAAGAGACAATAATGTCTCTTTTTTTTCATATATTTATAAAATTTAAACTAAATTTTAAATTTGACAATCTTATTCTATTTATACTTATTATGTTTTATATATTAATCACTATGAACTTAGATATAAAACACTATTAAAAAATTATATTTTTTTTAAAATATCTTTATCATATTCTAATTATATATAACACATATTCGCAACTATTGATTATTTCAACCAAAACAAAATGTAAATTACAATAACTATTTATATTATATTTAATATTTTTTAATATTATTTAAACATTTAATCCAATTGTTCCACGTGGAACATTCTATAGGTTTTGATTATATTAGATATTTAAATTAATAAACATTAGGAATGTTCTCTTTTGTTTTAACAATAGACACACAGTTACATACTTATTGTTTAAAACATAATCTAACATTCTTATATTCATATATAATTGTTCCACGTGGAACAATTATAAAATTAGTTATATTTTATTCTTTTATTAAAATTTCTACTTTGTTAGGTTTTTGTGTATAAAAATCATTTATGATGAGTAATTTTAAACCACCATTTTTTAATATTGTATGAATATTTAAATGTTCCACATGGAACATTTTCTCTTATTTTAATAAAACTTTGGTTTTATTTTTTGATTTATACAAAAAGTATATATTCTATTAAAAACATATTGTTCCACGTGGAACAATTTAAATTGACAATTAACAAATTTTTACAAATTAAGTGGTTTTATAAATTGTTTAGTAACAATTACTTTATAAAACAATTCTTGATATAAAAAATGTAAAAATGTGTTAAAATATTGAAAATTTCTTGACTTGCAGTAAATTTTTTTATATTATTATATAAATTGTTCCACGTGGAACATTGGGAGGTAAATTATGATTAAACACGGATTAGGCAGAGGATTAGATAGTTTATTACGTTCGTATGATGAGGAAGTTAAAAATGATAAACCAAAAGAAAGCGAAACACCACAACAAACAATAAATTATAACAATATGTCTGCAAATTATCAAGGAGATATTCAAAAAATTGATATTAATAAAATATATGCAAATCCAAATCAACCAAGAAAAAACTTTGATAAAGAAAGTTTGAATGAATTAACGGAAAGTATTAAATTACACGGATTAATTCAACCAATAGTTGTCAATAAAATGGACGACGGCTATATGATTATAGCGGGCGAGCGTAGATACAGAGCTTGCTTAAACTGTGGATTAAAAGAAATCGATTGTATTGTTAAAAACTACACTGAAAAACAGGTTGCCGAAATTTCAATTATAGAAAATTTACAACGTGAAGATTTAAATCCTGTTGAAATGGCTAAGGGTATAAAACGTTTAATGGATGAATATGGGCTAACTCAAGAAAAAGTGTCGGAAAGATTAGGAAAATCACGTTCTGCAATTGCAAATAGTTTAAGAATTTTATCATTATATCCTGAAGTTTTAGAACTAGTTGAAAAAGGTAAAATTTCGTTTGGTCATGCAAAAATATTAGCATCGATTGATGATTATACAACACAATTATTGCTTGCAAAAAAAGTTGCTAAAGACAAATTGACAGTTAGAGATTTAGAAAAAGAGGTTAATTCAATATTGGGAGGTAAAAAGAAGGTTAAAAAAGCAGTTTTACCTAGTGAAGAATTGCAAGATTTTATTAGTGACTTGCAACGTAAATTAGGAACAAAGGTTTCAGTTATAGGAAATGATAAAAAGGGACGTATTTACATAGATTATTATTCACAAGACGACTTAGATAGAATATATGACATTGTTTTAAGAAGATAATGTAAAATATTTTACAATAATACGTATAAATTAATTTGTAAACGTTTTAATAAAAACATATAAAATTAGGAGTGGGCTTCCACTCTTTTTATTTTATTAAAAAGTATTGAATATTTTGTTCGAATGTGTTATAATGTAGTTATGGATACTATAGTTGCTTTGGCAACTCCTGCCGGAAATGGTGGAGTGGCAATAATTAGAATAAGTGGAGATAAATCAAACAATATTTTAAAACAATTAATTCGTGAAGATACAGATTTAGAACCAAGAAAAATATTTCTAAAAAATGTCTACACGGATGAAGTTGTTGATAAATGTTTGGTTGTTCGTTTTTCAAAACCTTTTAGTTACACAGGGGAAGATGTTGTTGAAGTACATTCACATGGTGGTTTTTTGTTGGCGCAAAAAATTATTGAACAATCAATAAAATTAGGAGCGCAACTTGCGATGCCGGGAGAGTTTAGTAGGCGCGCATTTATTAATGGTAAAATGAGTTTAGACCAAGCAGAAGGAATAATAGACTTGATTAATGCCGAAACTGAAATGCAATTAAAAGCTGGTTCAGATTTAATGCAGGGAAAACTAAAAACTATTGTTGTTGAATTACAAAATCAATTAACTGACATATTGGCTGAAATTGAGGCAAAATTAGATTATCCAGAATATGAATACACAAATCAAGAAAGTTCTAACATAAAAAATAGGTTATCCACAATTAACACACAATTAGAAAATATATTAAAAGATGGTAAACAAGGTCAAATAATAAAAAATGGAATTAAAGTTGCAATTGTTGGTGCTCCTAATGTAGGAAAATCAAGTTTATTAAATGCTTTAACTAATTCAAATCGTGCAATTGTCACCGATATTGCCGGAACAACTCGTGATATTATAGAATCCGAATATATTTATAAAGGTATTATTTTTAGATTGTTAGATACTGCAGGCATTCGCGAAAGTTCGGACATTGTGGAAAAAATCGGTATTGAACGCGCAAAAAACGCAATTAATGACGCAGATTTTATAATTAAACTTTCAGATATCCACAATCTTAACAATATAAGTGTTGACAAACCATTTATCAATGTAATTAATAAATTAGATTTGATGGAAAGCAATTTGGATTTAAATAAAAAATTAAAAAATAACACTAATGAAAACGATACAATATATATAAGTGCAAAAACGGGTGAGAATGTTGAAAAATTAAAAGAAAAAATTTTTAAAGAAACTGTGAAAAGTGAATTAAAACAAGACAAATTGTATTTAACAAATACTCGCCAAATTAATTGCATTGAAAACTCTTTAGAACATATAAATAATGCAATAAATTTAATTGACATTTCCACATTAGATTTAGTTTCTTTTGAAATTAAATTTGCTTGGGCTTTTTTAGGCGAAATTACAGGTAATAGTAATAACGAAAATATTATTGATAAAATTTTTTCAAAATTTTGTTTAGGTAAATAATTTTCTATAAAAAATTTTTAAATATTAAAATTAAAAATCTAAACATAAATGTAATTAACAAAAATAAATTAAAATAAAAAATATTTTAATAATATTTAAAATATTAAAAAAATATAATAAAATTAACGAAAAATACTATAAAATAATAAAATTATTTGAAAAAATAAAAAATTTATTATATAATTTAATTAATCAAAAAATATTTAAAATATAATTAAAAAACACAAAATAAATATTATACACTATGAAAAATTTAAATGATGAATTTGTTTATGATGCAGTGGTTATTGGCTCTGGGCACGCAGGAAGTGAAGCGTGCCTTGCTTTGGCTAGGCTCAATAAAAAAACATTGTTGACCACTTTAAATTTGGATAGTATTGCTTTTCTTGCTTGCAATCCTAGCATTGGCGGAACGGCAAAAGGTCAACTAGCAAGCGAGGTTGATGCGCTTGGTGGAGAAATGGGAAAAAATGCAGATAAATCACTTCTTCAAATTCGAGTTTTAAATTTAGGAAAAGGTCCTGCCGTTCAAAGTTTACGCGCGCAAGTTGATAAAGTTATATATCATAATGAGATGAAAAAGACAATTGAACGACAGAAAAATTTGGATGTTTTGCAAGGCGAAGTGGCAGAAATTTTAACTGAAAACGGAAAAGTTGTTGGGGTTAAAACTGCAATGAATGAAACGTTTAATTGTAAAGCAGTTGTTGTTGCAACGGGTGTGTATTTAAATAGTAAAATCATTATTGGAGATTTTGAAAAATATACAGGCCCTAATGGTTTCGAGTCGAGCACAATGCTTACAAAATCTCTTATAAATTTGGGTCATAAAATTCGCCGTTTTAAAACGGGAACACCAGCGCGCGTGGACGGAAAATCTATCGATTATTCAAAGTTTGAACTTCAACCTGGAGATGATTCTATAATTGGTTTTTCTCATTTTAATAATAATTCAGTTTATACAACAAAAAATTCATTTTTTAATAATGATTTGTATTCAAAAGATTTTGATAAAAAAAGTGAAAGTGAACAAGAAAACACAAATTATATAAACGATAAAACGAATATAAATAATGATTTTACAAAATCTTCTTTATATAAAAATATACCTTGTTATTTAGGTTACACATCAACAGAAATGCACGATTTAATTCGTGAAAATATTGACCGTGCTCCACTGTATTCAGGTAGAATTCACGGAATTGGCCCTAGATATTGTCCTAGCATTGAAGATAAAATTATGCGTTTTGCAGATAAAGAGCGCCACCAATTATTTTTAGAACCTGAAACCGCAAGTTCGGATGAAGTGTACGTGCAAGGAATATCGTCTAGTATGCCGTGTGATATTCAAAGAAAAATGTACAAACTCATCCCAGGCTTTGAACACGTTAAAATTATGCGATACGCATACGCAATTGAATATGATTGCATTGATGCGCTAGACCTTAAAAACAACTTGGAATCAAAAATTGTGTCTGGGCTTTTCTTCGCCGGTCAAATTAATGGCACTAGCGGGTATGAAGAAGCCGCTGCACAAGGAATTATGGCAGGAATAAATGCCGAAAGATATATTGATAATTTGAGCCCTATTGTGCTTGGAAGAGATCAAGCGTACATCGGAGTTTTGATTGACGATTTAACAACAAAAGATATTGTTGAACCATACAGAATGATGACAAGTAGAGCCGAACATCGCCTAATTTTAAGGCAAGATAACTGCGATATTAGACTTACAAAAATAGGTCACGACATTGGTTTAATCGATGATGAAAAATATTCTCAATTTTGTGAAAAACTAAAAATAATTGATAAAGTAAATAAAGAATTAAACGTAATTTATAGTCCTAAAAAATTGGAAAAATTATTTAATAAAAATAACGAAAATCTTCCAAAAAATGGTCTTACTTTGCACGAATGTATTAAACGAAACAACCTAGATATTTTTAAAATTAATGCATACTTTAATCTTTTTGAAAATGTTGATAAAAACATTTTAGAATATGTTAACACTGAAATAAAATACGAAGGTTATATCCGTCAAGAACAAGAACAAATTGAAAAATTAAAATCAATAGAAAATATAATATTGCCAGAAATTGAATATAAAAATTTATCAGGTTTGCGCCTAGAGGCAAGGCAAAAATTAGATAAATTTAAGCCAACCACACTCGGTCAAGCAAAGCGAATAGACGGAGTTAGCCCAAGCGACATAAATGTCTTATTAGTTTATCTAAAACTAAAAGGAATTATATAAATTTATATTTTTCAAAAATTTATTAAAATTTAAAAAAAATTGCATGTATTTTATTATTTTTTTAAAAAATAATTAATTTATCAATAGAAAAATATAAGGTTTTAAATATAAAAACAGAATGACAAATATTATTGAATTTGAAAATGAGATTAAAAAGTATAAAGATAAGTTTGATATTTATTATCAAAATCTTATTTCATATAATGAAAAAGTTAATTTAACGGCAATTACCGAAAAAAAAGATGTTTATATTAAACATTTTTTAGATAGTATACTTGGTGAAAATGTTATTCCAGAAAACGCAAGTGTTGTTGATGTTGGAACGGGCGCAGGTTTCCCAGGGCTTCCTTTAAAAATTGTCCGTGATGATATAAAATTAACTTTAGTTGATTCTCTAAATAAACGATTGGAATTTTTAAATGAATTAATAACTAAATTGAATTATAAAACTAATTATATAAATAGTGAAAATATTCAAAAAAATTTAAAAATAACAAAAAATAATCAAAATTTAGCAAAATTAAATGACAATTTAAATATTTTTAATAAAAATGTAAGTTCAATTAATATTGTGCATTCACGGGCAGAAGATTTTTGTAAACTTGAAAGAGAGTGTTTTGATGTTGCAGTAGCGCGTGCAGTTGCAAAATTAAACACATTGGTGGAATATCTTTTACCACTAGTTAAAGTTGGTGGAATTTTAATTGCTTATAAAGGTTCTAATTCTATTGAAGAGTTGAATGAAACAAAAAAGGCAATTGGAATTTTAGGTGGAAAATTTGAAAACATTATTGAATTCAATCTACCTAACGATAAAGGTGTTAGAAATTTAATTATAATAAAAAAAGTGAAAGCCACTCCAAATATCTATCCAAGAGATAAAAACCTTCCAAAATTAAAACCGATTATTTAAAACAAATCTTAAATGATTTGTTTTTTTATTGTTTCTTTTCTTATATAATATATATAATATATATAATATATATAATATGTTTTTATATATAATATATATAATATGTTTTTATATATAATACATATAATATATAAATATAAAGTGTATATATAAAATTTAATAATAATGCGTTTGATTTTTATACTTTATATATTAATTTTTTTAAAAATATAAAAATGTTAATAAATTTTGATGATTTTTATGATTTTTTATTAAATTTTTATATATTTAAAAAATTTTTGTTCAATACTAGATTGACATATTAAAAATTTTAAACTAAAATATAGTAAATGAAAATTGATAATATTAAACTTAATACTTTTAGAAATTATGAAAACGCGAATATAAGTTTAAAAGATGGTATAAATTTTATTGTTGGAAAAAACGCACAGGGAAAAACTAATCTTCTTGAAAGCGTTTATTTGTTAAGTGTAGGAAAAAGTCCTAAAAATAGTAAGGATAAACAAATTATAAAATTTGGTGCAGATAAATCGCGCGTTGATATAAATTTTTCCACACGCGAAGGAAATAAAACTATTCAAATGTTACTTGATAGATTTAATAAAAAGTCTATTAGAATTAATAATTTAAACGTTTTAAAAATAGCTGAACTTGTGGGTGTGCTTTCTGTTGTATATTTTAGCCCTGATGAATTAAAATTGATTAAAGAAGTACCCGAAGATAGGCGAAGATTTTTAGATGTTTCAATTAGTCAATTTGATAAAGCATATTTGTATGATATTATTAAATATGATAAAATTTTAAAACAACGTAACACTATTTTAAAATCAAACTCTAGCAAAGAAACAAAACTTGAAGAGTTAAAATTGTTTACTCCTCAACTCATAGACACTGCCGAACAAATTATAATAAAACGCGTAAAATTTATTGAAAATTTAAAAAATATTGCAAAAAACATTCATAAAACTATAACAAATACAGAAAGTTTAGAAATTTTTTATAGTTTTGACATTTCTACTAAATCCATTAAAGAACAATTAAACGAACTTTTTGAAAAAAATATTGATAAAGAATTAGAATTGGGTTACACCTGTTTTGGCCCACATAGAGATGATATTATTTTTAAGATTAATGATTTAGATTGCAAATATTACGCAAGTCAAGGTCAACAGCGAACGGTGGCACTAGTTGTTAAACTTGCTTTAATGGAAGTAATAAAAAGCCATATCGGGGAATATCCTATTCTTCTTTTAGATGATGTGCTAAGTGAATTAGATTATTCAAGGCAAAATAAAATGTTGGAGTTAACAAAAAAATATCAAACACTTATAACCTGCACATCTATTCCAATTCTAGATTTTGAATACAATAAAATTGAAATAGAAAACGGACAAGTTGTAACGCAATAATATATTAAAAATTCAAAAATTTTTCTAAAAACTGCCAAAATTTAATAAAAAATTGCAATTTTTATTGCGATTTTTTATTTTTTTACATTTTTTATTTATTGTGTTTGTATATTTTTAAAAATTTTTTTTTAGTTTTTTACTATGATTTGTATTTACTTTGTTGTGTTTAGTTTATTATGTTTTTTTCGTTTGTTTTAAGTTGTGCGTTTTTGATTATATGTTTTTGATTGTTTGTTTATTACTATATGTTTTCTGTATGTTTCCTATTGTCTTTTCTTATTGTGTGTGTTTTTGATTAGTTTGTATAACAAAAAAATTACCACTTTGATAGTGGCAATTTTTTTTAATATTTTAAAAGTTGACTTCTTATGTCGTTTACTAGTGTTTTAATATGAGGGTTGATTTTAACTTGATTGCTTATTTTATCTCTTGCGTGCATTATTGTTGTGTGATCTCTTCCTCCAAATATTTCTCCAATTGCAGTTAAAGGAATGTTTAGCATATCGTTTATAAGATAAATGCAAAGTTGCCTTGGTTCAACAATTTCTTTATTTTTCTTTTTCCCGATTAAGTCTTCTTTTGTAACTTTAAAGAAATCGCAAACAGTGTTTAATATTTTTTCTGCATCAAGATTTGTTTTTTCGGTTTCGCCATAGTCTTTGAGAGCTTCGTGTGCATCTTCCATAGAGGCGTGTGTTTTATTAAGAAGGCTTGCATAGAACACAACCTTTGAAAGTATTCCCTCCATTTCACGAATGTTGGTTCCTGTTTTTTGTGCGATAAAGTCTATAACGTCTTTATCTACCAAATAACCCTCTTGACTACACTTTTTATTTAATATTGCAACCTTAGTTTCATAATCTGGTTCTTGAATGTCTTGAATAAGTCCGCTAGAAAATCTACTTCTAAGTCTCTCTTCAAGCGCACTCATTTCTTTTGGAGAACGATCGGATGCAATTATTATTTGTTTATTATTTTGGTATAAATCATTAAATGTGTGGAAGAATTCTTCTTGAATTCCCATTTTGTTGCTGATAAACTGAATGTCATCAATCATCAACACGTCTACGCTACGATACTTATCTCTAAAATCAAGATTTGATTTTTCTTTTCCGTTTCTAATACTATCAACATAATCATTTGTAAACTTTTCGCACGTTACATACAAAACGTTTAAGTCTGGCCTATGTTCGGTTAGATAATTTCCAACTGCGTGAAGCAGATGAGTTTTTCCAAGCCCAACACCTCCATAAATAAATAGTGGATTAAATTTTCTGCTTGGATGTTCTGCAACACTCTGCATTGCCGCGCACACAACCTGATTTGATTTTCCTACAACAAAGTTTTCAAAAGTGTACTTTTTATTAAACTTTGATTTTAGATTAGGTTCTTCTTGCATAATGCGGTCAATTTCACTTTCTTGGCGCCTAATACTCTCTTGATATTCCTGCGCTTCTGTAACTCTAACGAATGTGTAAGGAGTAAATTCCATATGAACACATTTTGTTATTTTATCTAGAATTGCCGGTTGATTAACTTGATTTTTTGCCGTTACACTTGGCGCCATTAAAATCAATTCATCGTTGGCATATTGGATAGGTGTTAATGTGTTTACCCACAAATCAAAATTTACTGCTGTTAGTTCGTTTTCGAGTTTGTTTAAAACTTTTTTCCATTGGTCAAGTAAAAACATATCTCAACTCCTAAGTTAATTATATAATAAATACACAAAAAAGTCAAGGCAGATTGATAAATAAAAAAATCGTTTAAATTTTTGTGTATTGTTTTTTTTGTATTTATTTTTTACTTTTCTTAATAATTTTTTAATTTGTCAACAATTTTTAATCTATTTGTTCACTAAATTTTTTTTAAAAGATTGTTTGCATTGTAATTTTGTCGATAATTTTATAGTTATCCACATAAAAATTATGGTTATCAACATAAAATTCAACATAGATATGCACCGAGAATGTGGAAAAAAATTGTGCAAAATTTGTCGAATTGTGTAGATTTCACCACAATATATTGTAAATATTGAAGTTATCCACTTTTCCACAAAAATTAATAAAAAAATCACTATCAAAAAACTAAAAAATTTTATTAAATAACCTGCACGCGTGAGTGCGCCAAATTGCCTATAATATAGTGTATTTTAAGCAATTTTTATATTTTATTTTTTAAGTTTATTTGATATATAATATATAGGGGAAAACTAACAAAAAATTTTAACAAAAAGTTTTCTAAAAATTTTCAAAATTTGACATTTTTGTTTGACATATAGGTTTTCAAGTGGTAGTATACTTAGGTAAATGTTGCAGGGGGACATTTGTAAAGAGGATTAGTTATGAAATTTAGATGTGATGGTTTAGAATTAAGTGAAGCAATATCCGTTGTAAGCAAAGCAATTTCAAACAAAACCACTTCGCAAATACTAGAAGGTATTAAAATGGTGGCAAAAGATGATGTGCTTATTCTTTCTGCAACTGATCTAGAAATGAGTATTGAAAAAACAATACGTGCTGAAGTTGAAAATGATGGTGAAACAGTCGTTCCTGGAAGGCTCTTTGGGGAATACATAAAGAAACTTACAAACGAACAAATTGAATGCGAGTTAAACGAAAAAAATCAACTAAGAATTGCATACACTGATAGTGAGGGTGTGTTGCAGTGTATGGAAATTAGCGAATTTCCAAGCATAAGAGAACTTGATAAGGATTCGTATTTTGAAATTGAAAAAGAGGATTTCAAAAAACTTATTGGAGACGTTTTCTATGCAGTTGCGCAGGATGATAGTAGACCGATTTTAAAGGGTATTTTGATTGAAACTAATTTAAACAACATTAGAGCGGTTGCGCTTGATGGTTGTAGGCTTAGCATTTCAAATAAAATGCTTGTTTCATCAACTAACGACTTTAAACTCATTATTCCTGGAAAAAATATGTATGAAATTGTAAAAATGATGGATGGCGAGGGGTCTATCAAAGTTTACGTTCATTCTAATAATATTATGGTCGATTTAGGCGACACTATTATAATAAACCGCTTGATTGATGGTCAATTTATCAATTATAGGCAGATTGTTCCAAAGGATTTTTCAACCGTTGTTACTATTAATAAAGAGCAACTAGAGGATGCTATTGACCGCGCTAGTGTGCTAAGCAAAATGGATAAAAATAACCTTGTTAAATTTGACATTAAAGAGAAAAATTTAATGCTCACTTCCAATTCTGAAATTGGTAACACTAAGGAAAATATAACCGTTGGAGTTAAAGGAAATGACTTAACTATTTCGTTTAATTCTAAATATTTTACCGACTGTTTGCGTGTGATTGATAATCCATACGTAAAAATTAATTTTAATAGTCCAATCCTTCCTTGCACAATTACTCCAACCGAAGGAAACGATTTTATCTTCCTCATTTTGCCTGTTAAAGCAAGATAATTTTA
>CALWOU010000021.1 GCA_944383245.1 uncultured Clostridia bacterium
AATAGTTCAACCAAGTCATATTCATTTACATTTGTATCTTTTAATTGATAATCTTTTTTAAAGTTAATATTTTTAATAAAATCAACAAGTGTATTTAATTGTTCTTTTGGAAATTCGCCAATTTTTTTTAAAAAAGACGTCTTGACATCTGCAACTGCATAATCTCCCAAATTTTTATCGTTAAAGAAAATCACAACGGCAACATCATTTTTTAATTCAATAATAGTGCCTCTACTCCCTTTATAAATTTTTCTATTATCCAAATCTTTAAGCGAACCTATTAGTTCTACAAAATCAAAATTTTTCATTATTTATCCCCCATAGGTGTAACACAATTTAATAATCCTTCAGGATATACCTTCCAACCGCTTTTAAATTCAACTGTTCTACCATTTTTGTTCATTATAATAGAAATATTGATGTTTTGTCCAAAAATATCTAACCTTTTTAATACATAATCTCCAATCATATATTTTTCTTTAGCCTGTTTTTCAAATTCTCTTTTCAATTCATAAGAATCCTCTACCGTAAAGCCAAGAAGTTCAAATAATTCTCGTTTGCCATTGTATGCATACTTATCTGCAAAAATATAATCCGTAAATTTTTCTATAGGACAGACTGCGCTAACCTCATATTTTAATGTTGGATTAGATATATCTTCAACAAAACAATGACAATGTGGATGTAATAATCCGTCAGGACTATTAATATCTCCTGGCATATTAAATATTGCAAAATAACAACCAGATAGAGCCGTACATTTTAGACAATGTCCGAACAATGTAGCCCACACACGCATAATCCATCTTAATATGTCTGGAGAGTTTGGAATATCAGTATGTGTCCACTGAACAAAACTGCTGTCAATAACTTTTCCATTAATTTCTTGAAAATTATCAAAAACTCCCATTTATATACCTCGAAATCAGTATAACATGAAAATTTTTAACTTTAACTTACGAGTGTCAATTAAAGAGAGTATTTTTATTTATTTTTGTTTTTATTTCACTTGCCTTGGAGCACCACAGTTTGGGCAGTTTGATGAGTTTGGAGAAAGGCGCGTTCCACAATATGCGCAAACATTTTTTTCTTGTTTTGTGTTAATAACAACATCCTCACCATTTGAACTTGAAGGTATGTTTGAATTTGCCTTTTCAACTTTTTTAGTTGTGAAGAAAACAATTATGGCAACGAGTAGCGTAACGGAAGAAACGGAAACTCCAACTGCAAGCATAATTTTTCCGTTTCTAATAGAGGTTAGCGCCATTTGATATTCTTCATCGTCATCAATCGTGAAATTTTTAAAATCCATTGGAATTGAATCAGTTTCGAGTGTTACAGGGTAATTATCCACCGCCACCATTATAGTTGTGCCTATAGAATATTCTTGTGACTGTATAAAATCGAGAGTGTAAGTGTAGAAAGTGTTGCCGTGTAAAATTGAACCGTATTGAGTTTTAATCATATAAGTGTAAAAATACTTTGAATGCCCTTCATCTAAAAAAATGCCGGTTATTCTGCCTTGAACAATGTATTCGGGGTTAGACTCTGCGTATTCAATCATAGCATTGTATTTTTCATAATCTGCTTTGATTATTTCAACGTTAATTTGGTTAGAATTCACCATCATACCGCCAACAAAACTTAAAACAACCATAAAAAATAGCAAAACAATTAGCAAACTGAGTGTCACTTGCCTTTTTGACGTAAATGAATATCCTCTTGAACCGATAAAAACAACACTAGGACCTGTAAAAAATGGTCTTACCCTTCTTGAACTGCCTCTAAAACGTGAACTTCTAGGAGAACCTCCACTAAAATGCGAACCTCCTTTCCTTGCCGAGCCTCCACCAAAATGACTTCTACCTCTGTTGTTTAATCCTGACGGCATTTACCCTCCTAATTTTGTGTAACTTTTAAATTAATTATAATAGAACTAAAAATTATTGTCAATAAAGATAATATATTAACAAAATAAAATTTAACAATGAACGATTTATTTTTATTAAATTATTTGCTTACAATAAATAATATCTATTTATTTTTCTATGTTACAATCAATTATATTTATTGGTTTATATACATTTATAATTTGTTAGATTAACTAGTTTTAATATGCAATTTATTAAATTTGTTATTTTAAATTTTAGACTTATTATTTTACTTATTAAACTTATCAGTTTATAAAAAAAGTGAACCTTTTTTAGTTTCTAACTTTTTATAGGTTCACTTATATTTTTTATTTAATTTACAATATTATCGAAGGAATTTGTCTGTAAGCGCACAAGCCTCGCGGTGTGGTTACAAGCAAATCCGAGATAATTCAAGCGTGATGTCTTGTGAAACAAGATGTTTATGAAATAAACATAAAATTTTATGCCAATAAAATTTACATCACATAGTCTCTATTATGGCAAGTTACAACTTCTTCGTTATTAATTTCGCTTTTAGAAATTTTCGGTTCACTATTTGTATTAATTTCAGAAATTTGTGTTTCGTTGTTTAATTCTGAATTTTCTTGGCTGTTTGTTTCGTTGCTCTCTATAATGTTAGATTGACTATTAGACATTTCACTACTTTCAGTTTGCAATACCTCTAAATTGGTTTTATTATTTGTTTTTAAATCTTCTTGAAGTTTATATAACTCACTCATACTTTTATTTAAATCGCTAGAAATTTGCTTTATAAGAACTTCAAAATTATTCGCAGTAATGTCATTATTAGCCTCATTTTGCGAGTTAGTGGGTATGCTTTCAGCACTTACTTCCTCCGCCCTATCTGCATTATTTTCCGCGCTAACACTTTCCTCAATGTTTGCAGTTTTATTCGTGTTGGATTCGTTTTCGCTGGACGGAATAATTGTTTCGCTATTTTGATTTGAATCTAGTAAGGTGTCGGCGGGTGAATTTGAATTGGTTGTGTCATCCACTGAGCTGGCGCTAGAATTTGTTTTTGTTGACGATTTTGTTGGGTCGGAAATTATTCCAATAACTACTAACAAACCTAGCACTGCTGTTACAATTTCATTTATGTATGCGATATCAAATTGTATGTCAAATGCTTGCAATATAAGTAACACAGCACTCACTATAGAAATCCAAAAATTATAATTTGTTAACCTATTCTTCATTTTATCTCCTTTATTTTCTATTTCATTCCATTTAAAAACACATTCGTACAAATAAAGGACAAATATTGATGATAGATATTTAATTGTTTTAATAAAATAATGTCAATACTCATAATAATCAATCACCGCTTTTTTAACATCAATAGACTCGCTGTCTGACGTTATTTCAAGTTTTAGTTGTTTGGATAATATTTTAAAACAAAACTCGTTAATGCCGTTTTGATAAGTTGTGAAAGTGATTGTTCCTCCGTCGTAAATAAGGTTAAATTTTATATCGGCGTCCGACTCAACAATTAATTTTGTGAACAATTTTACATTGTAATCATCAACCAAATCTCCGCTCAACCAATATTTTGGAAGGCTGACGTCAAAGTTGGATGATGTGTCGATAATCTCACCAACAACACCAACATTCCCTGTGTTGAATATAACTAGCATTCGCTCAAAATCACGTGCAAGCACAGGTTGGAGTTGCTTAATGTCAATACCGCGCACAAGTTCGTATGAATAATCCAAAGTGTCAACCACTAGTAGTGCGTTATTTGTGTAACTAGCGCTTTCGCATTGAATTGTTTTTCCGTCGTTAAAATCGAGTTTTAAAGCAAGATAATATTTATTTTTGAATGACTCCGCAACTGCGTTTCCGTTAAAATTATTCAAAATGTCGAAAATATTAACATCTGTTTTAGTAACTTTCACACCGTTGAATGAATACAAGCCCTCTTTCGTGCAAAACATTATAACATCCCCACACGCGCTGACAGTGTTGGTTAAAATCTGCGTGCGCGAAATGTAAACTTGAGTTATTGAAAATTCGTTTTTTACAAAATTAATCTTTGAAATACCTAATTCTCTAAACACATACACACTCTCGTTAAATGCAATAACCTTTTTTGCATATCCTAATTCATCCGCTAGTGTGATATATCCTGAATTTGAGGACAATTTACCTATGTTCTCCGCCCTAAGGTCGGTTGCATACCAAAGTTTGAAAGCGGGTTCTACGAGTGTGCAAAACAAAACTCCGTCATTCATACACATACTTGTTATAATTGGCGCGTCAGTCACTTCGTATGGCGAATAATTGGTTGTCCAAATCACCATTTTATCTTCGCTCGCCATAATGATTGCATCTAAATCATCCTTTTTAAATGCAAGCGTTATTGGTGCGCTTTCAAATGTTAAATTATATATCCATAGCACAAAGTCGCTAAACATAAACATTTCATTGCAATATAATTTTTTATCGTCGCCATATAAAAGTATTCTAAAATTCGTGTTACCAGACGTTGGAAAAAATTGCTTAAAAATGGCTATTCTATCTAGTTTTGTTAAGTCTGCCATTTCCATATCTAACGTATACGTTCCGTAACTTGGGTCATCACGCATTGGGAACTCGGCTAAAGTCACTCCTAAAGATTGTTTTAATCCGCTAGTTGGATTGACGTTATAAAATCTTTCAACAGTTGCACCTTTAGTTTTATCTATGTTACTAAAATCTTCAATTTCTATTTGGCGTTTGTTTCTCATTCCCATCTCCTAGTAGGTGTGTCGAATATTCGCAACGTTTTTAAACTCTCTGCGCGCTCAATATAGCGGTCGTGAAATTCGTTAAACTCTTCAAACAAACCTTTAGAAAGTGAATAGTAGGCACATAAACCTAAAACAACGACATCCTGACTAAAATTTGATAAAAAATCCAATTCGTCAAACACACCTTCAATATCTGGATAGGTAAGATAGGTGACTGAATAAGTGCCATCTTGCTTAAACTCAATATTGCGGTTTATAATTTTATAATTGACTGCTTTATCTTCTTTCATTACATTTTGAATACGAACATAATTTGTTAAATTTTTTATGGGATATTTTTTATTTGTGGTGCTGATTGTGACTGTGTTTATCATAGGCAAATAATTGGTGCATAACTCGCGAATTGAATACTTACTTAGATAAATTAATTCTTCAATTGTTTTGTTATCATCAATAGTTGAAACGGTTTCGCTAGTTAAATCTTTTAAAATGTTAAACTCGTTTTTCAATCCCAATAAAACACAACTATTTTTTATAATATCTATCAGTTTCATATCTCTCCTTTTATTTTTTAAAAGTATCAGTTATAGTTTCATTTAATGTCAAGAAAACGCGGGATTTTTCCGCGTTTTCTTTCAACTTATTTTCACTATCAATCTTTGCTATAATATCTGAAATAAACTTTGATTGTGTGGTATACACAAATTCAAGTGTGCGTACGTCTAGTGTATTATATGGAATACATACACAATATGTTGAACCTATTTGACTTGAGTTATGAACTTCGTAAACATTCTTTGATGTGTTATACACTATAAAATAATCTCTATCAATATCTTTAATTCGTTTTGCGATGTTATACACATCTGAGTTGATTATTACGTTCATTTTTCCTCCTTAAATTAGGTTTCTGAATTTGTGTTTACTACTGTTGTAAATGGATTGGTTACAGTTGATTTAATCTTTGTAAATCTAGCTTGTCCGTTTGGTTGGTCGCAAATTAAATCTGCATATTTAACAAGGGTTGCAGTGTAGGCTGGATAACCTGCTTTTTGGCGCAAGATTTTTCCGCCCTCGCCTTCAATCCATTCCCAATCGCATAGTTGATGAAGTGTGAATTTTGAAGTGTCTAACATATATAGCGTGCCGTCCTCAATAAATCTATCTGAAACAACAGGAATGCCATTAAAAGTGATTGCTTTATATCCGCCCTCTAAAACTGTGACATCGATATTTCTTCTATAGCAAGCAAGATATTGTTGATAAGCGCGTTTTGTGCCAGCGCCACAAGTGATAAAATCAATATTTGAACCTGTGTTTTCCTCTAAAAAGTCAACTGCTGTTTGTAACACATCGTCGCTAATTTCTTGCTCTGTGTCGCTAGTGTATGGAGTTAACCATTTGTTATTTGCACGATTTAATCCGTACAAAGTGTCCGACGTGCCAAATATCGCGCCAAGACCTGTAATTTCATTATCTTTACTGCCTTGAACGTAGAAAATGTCGCCACTTGTCATTGTGCTTGGTGTGGTTGTGAATGTAACTTGCTTTTTAGTTCTATCAACGTAAGAAATTCTTAAGCCTTTGTTTGCAGTGATTGTGCCTGTTGAAGAATAAACGTCAACCACCATTCCTTCGATTAGGTTTTTAACACTATCCATTGTGGCAACACCAGAAGCATATGAACTAACCGTTCCAACCTTACCTGAACCATCGCCATAAAGCATTCTTCCAAGGTTGAATTTGCTTGATTGCAAAAGTCCTTCCATTTCTGCGTTTAATAAATCGATGAACGCACCATTTGAATTGGCGCTCGCTCTCACTGCTTTATCACTGATTTCGATTGTGCCATATAGGTTTTTGAGTGTGGTTTTAAATTGGACATAACTGTTTTCGTTTGCAGTTGGCAAACTTCCTGTTTCTGTTCCCGCTCCAATACCGCCGTTTATTCCAACGGGAGCGACTTTAATAATTTGTTTTCCGTAAACGTCGCTAGAAGATTGCTTGATTTTTGCAAATAATGGATTTGTGTTTGTGTTTAATTGATTGCACGCAGCCATTAAATACGCATCTTTTAACGCGTTTTGTGCTGAATTTAAATCTATCATACTTTCTCCTTATTTTTGTTTTATAATCGTTTTTGCTAGATTCCCTGCCTCACGAATGGTTGTAGGAACTCTTGGCGGAGAAAGTGGAATACTCGTTGCCCCGCTTTCCACTTTGATTGGAGAATTTTGAGTTATTTTAGAGATGTACTCTTTTATAATCTTATCTTTTATTTCTTGATTAGAATACACATAATTATTCAAAAATTCTTCATCGCGTATAAAGCCCTCGGCATTATTGCAACTAGTTGAAATAAGACGCAAAATTTCATCTTCTAAATTTAAATTTTCATCGCGTGTTAGATTTTCTTTCAATTTTTCTTTAAAAGGTCTAACTAATTCAAACTTATTGCAATAATTTTCCACTCTCTCATCAATGTCTGCTTTTTTGATGATTTCGATTTCGCGTAAATCTTTTTCATCTTCAAGTTGTGCGAGTCGTTGACTCTTTTTGGTAAATTCACTCTCGAGATTGTTGTACGCGTTAAGCAGACTTTCCGCATCCTTAAATTTACCAAAATTTTCGTTTTTGGAGCCTAAATCGTTAGGTTGTTCCAAATTTTCCATAATCCTTTCTCCTTTTTATTTTTTATAAATTTTTGATTAATTTTCATTTAATTTTATTTTTATTTATCAAAATTTTATTGCTGTAACACTTGAATTTTAATAATGTTTTATTTAACTTAATTACAACTTCTATTTAATTAAGTTTCATTTTTTTATGAAAATTTTTTAAAATTTTCAAAAAATGCATCAATTTTTCGCATTTTCTTCAGTTTTTTCTAATAAATTTTCATTATTTAAAAATTTTTTATGTTCTTCTATATGTTTGATTAGTTTATCTCTAATCTCTTTGTAGTTAAGTTTTTTCTTTATTGCACCACCTAAAATGTAGGCAGAATGTTCGTCTATATGAATTTGATGATTGTCTATTGGCAAAATTTCAAGGGTTGAATTTGTTACGCTTGCTTGGATGTTTTCTTCTTGCGCGCGGTTAATATTTAAACTTGTTAAGTCAACAGTGTTTTCCCACATTCCAAATCCTAATAAATCTAAACATTTTTTTCGCATACTTGGGCTAAACTTCCCGTCTTGGTCAAACATCAATCCCTCTTTAATTAAATCCATAAGCATAGTGCGTTTTTGTCCAAGGCTTTCTAAAGTGTCGGTTGAAGTGTCGAACACAACGTCATCACTGCAAATTTCGTTTTGGTCCCAATAATACATTTGAACCTCACCACTATCTCCGCTAATTTTAAGTAGGCGCGGGATTACTGCAAATTGCTTATATAGTCTCAAAATAAACTTTGCAACTATTTTAACCGCTAGTTTTGTTGAATCAATAGCGGTTGCGAGCCTTGTGTTATCTTGCTCGGCGAGAAGTTCAAGTGCAACACCAGATAGGGTTGTGTACTGCGCGTAACTATCCGTCATCATATCGCTAACACCCGCCACCGTTTTAAATTCGGACAATAAACGTTCTTCTTCAGAATCAAAATCGATTGTCATTTCAGGGTTTTGCATAATCTCTGGAACTTTGCTCCCTTGCCTATACACAAGCACTTTGCCAGGAGATAAGCCGTCCATTTCAAGTGAGTCTGTGTCCACACTGCCATCCTCAACCGCAAGCACGTTCATAACAGCGCGGTTAAAATATTCATGTTTTCTATTTCTAACTGCGTTGTACGCGCGTTGAAGCGGAATTAATCTATCCACAACACTAACTCCAAAGAAATTTCCCGGCATAAAGTTTGAAACTTGCTTTACAAACGGAAATGTGCGAGTGTTTAATTCATTATTAATATACGGCAAATCTCCGTCGAATAAAAGTTTATCGCCCGCAACGATTGTAAGTCTACCGTTTGGACGTGCTTTGCTCGGTTTAATGTATCGCTCAATCACTATTGCGTGATTTTTTAGTTCTATATTTGCCACTTTATTAATGTGCGCATTGTAGCCAAGTCCGCCAAGATTATTGGTTGAACTATCTAATGAAAATGAATTGACCGCCTCAGGTTCAACCACAACATTCCACTGCGACTTAATTTCATCCACATCCACAGCGCGTGCGTGAATTATGCTTTTTAAATCTTCAATCTGTTCGCACGCAAGGTTGTCTGGAAAAATTTCAAAAGGAGACACAACAACAATTTCAACATCTCCCTCTTTAACACCCTTTCCAGACTCGTCGATTGCTACCATTTTGCCTGTGTCTGTGTTCCAAACAACTTTATAAAATGCAGTGCCACAAATTTCGCTCCAAGTGGTGGCTTTCTTTTCAATGTCGGTTAAATTTAACCTATTTGAAACAGAATTTAAAATTTCTTTGCTAAGTTTTGCGCTTTCAATGTCGCTTTCTTCACTGCTTGCTGGCACGACCATTACACGCGGGGTGTTTCCTACGATTTTTGATATACGCGTTTCAATAATTGGTGCGATGTGATTAAAAACTTCTTTTTCTTGCCAAAAATACTGCTTTTCATCCTCTCTAATTGACCCGTTATTTGCTAGATAACTATATTGATTTCCTAGCATAAAATTTATGTTTAATTGCCATTGCGCCTCAAGGCTTCTTCGTGACTCTCTCCTAGATAAATAATCCGCACGTACCTCTTCAACAATTTTGTTATTCGATTTCATCCTTTCCTCCCTTTTTAAAAATTGGTTTTATGCTTTTAGGTTTAATAAATTTTCCTAATTCGCCATACAATTCTTGCATACAATTTGAACATAAATAAACGTTTCCGTCGAAAATAAATCGTTTATTCACAATCACAAAATCACACAAATTTTTGCATCCGCTGGCGTCACACTTAACGCGCGTTTTTGCTCTTTCCACTATCATTTTTCTTCTCCTTAATTTCGTTTTCTTCCATAACTTTAAGTTCTCTTAACAAACGCAACTTTTCTTTTCTTAGTTCTTCATCTGAGAGTGAGTTGTAGTCTGTTTGTTCGTCATTTAATTTTTGAAAAATCAGTTTCATAAGGTCAGGGTTTGGCGGAATTGTTTTTTCACTTACCTTTTGCTTTACCATAACCATTTTTTTTGTTTCTTCATTTAGCACATATTCGCTAGTCGTTTCCTTGCAGATTGAACCTGTTAGGCAACGTTTTAGCGCAGATAACGTTTCTTCATCAAACACTTTTATCCATTCATCCTCCTTAACTTATGCGCGCGAATCAATCTTTCTTTTTCAAGTTGGATTATGCTCTTTTCATCAGGCGGGCGCTTATTTTCTGGGCGCGACATTATGTAGTATCGCAACTCATCCATACTATGGTCGTCCTCTTTTATCGGACTCTCGCCTTTACCCCAACGATATGATTTAATTTCACGAATTAGGTTTGTGCAAGTGTTGAAAATGTATAGTTTTGTTTTTCCGTCTGCGCTTTTTAGATAAGATTTCACGCGTTGAATTCCTGTGAAGACATCCTTATTCACGTTTGTGTTTACAAGTATTCCATAATCGTAAAACAAATCAGCAACACTTCTACTACTTGCAAGTGTGGTTTGATTTGCCGCGCTATCTATTAGTGCATTTATCATTCCATTGCTTGCCCTATGCCAATTAAGGCGCTCGCTTATCTCTAAAATTTTCGCGCTATGATAGGCAATGTCTTTATCCTTATCGTAATGTTCGGCAACAACGTAAACATTTGAATCATAATCCACCGCATACCAATGGCAAGAGAGCGGATTTTTAAATCCCGGGTCGATTGAGAGTTTATCTTGCCAATCAAAAGGTATATCAAACGGTTCAATTACGTGAATATGTTCGTCAAATTCGGGATAAACTCGCCCGCCAACATCTATAAATTCGCCATACTCACGCGAACGGAGTTCATCTTCTGACATACTCGCTTTCATTGCCTGTTTTGCCTCTAAACTAATGTATGGATTATCGTCCCAAGTCATAAAAATGCACCAAATGTTTTCGTCGTCATACTTATTTAGATAGATTTCATCATAGACGTAGGTCATTCCTTTTAGTGGCGTCATTGTTGCAAATATATCACCATTTTTATCTAGCACGCGCATTCTGCACTCTAAATAAATATCGTGCGGAGGTTCTTCATCGAACCAAACATAGTCTAGGCTTGTTCCTTGGAATTTTTCTCGCCCTTGGTCGCAATTTTTAAATCCTATTTTACTAATTGTGCCAAAAATATTTTTAATTAGAATGTAGTCGATAACGCCATTTGTGTAGTTATCTTTTCTTCCGCTAATCATCACAACGTCCACAATCCAATCTGGATTTAGATAGTATAAGATCTTGCTTTGTGCAACGTCGCGCTGAACTTGTTGTGATAGGCTCACCACCCAACCTGACGTTGCACCTGTTATCTTTCTATACGGATGATTTCCTCTTGCCATATACACAACTTCAACCGCGCCACATTCAGTCTTTCCGCTTCGGTTTCCGCCGAACACCCAGCGATTTTTCTTTTTGCATTTATGGAATTCTAACTGCTTTAAGTGTTTAACTTCTCCCGAGTTGTATGAGATTAGGCGGTTTTTAAGTTTTCTATCTAATTCTATTTGTTCAATTTTTAAAATTTCATTAACTATGTTCATTTTGACTTTAATTTACAACAAAAAAAGTCAAACTAATCCTAAAATTGCCAAAATCTTAAAAAAAATTTGTGATAAAATTTTAATATGTTAATTTTGATTTTATTATTGCTATCAATTCAAAATTCGATTCTGCCAACGTATGCCAGCACGTACGACACATATTTCGCGCGCGTTATGTACGACGATGTGTTTTTATATAAAACACCTGTTGACATTTCTAGTTATGAAAATGTGATGTTTGTGATTCCTAAAACATATTTTGTGGAACTGACCGAAGAAGCCGGCACTGACTTTTACAAGGCAAACTATTTAGATTTCACGGGATATGTGAAAAAAAGTGAGGTGCAAGCAATTGAGGGTCGTCCTGAAAATCCATACCTTACTGATATGCATTTTAGAGTGTATAATGACTTAAGTAGAGATTTAAGGAGTGAGCCAACCACGATTAACGGCGCGGACTCTCAAATTGCATACATTACACTATCAAGGAATCTAACATTTTATGGCATAATTTATGGCGAAACTAAGGTGGAAGGCAGAACTAACGTTTGGTATTATTGCAAATACACTGCCGACACTGATTATTATGGTTATGTATATAGTGATTTTTGCGATGAATTTGATTATACCGATATTCCTGAAAACACTGAAGATGTGACCTACATTCCGTACCCCGAATTTGGAAAAGTTGTTGAAGAAACACCAACCGCACTACCTACTGAAAGCAAAACAACAACGATTGTGATTGCAATTTTATGCGTGCCTGCACTAATTTTTGTGGTGATGATAATTAAAAGTTCAAAACTAATTTCAAAAAATAAGGCAAATCAAAAAGAAGTTAAAGACTTTAATAGCCTTTAACTCTTTATTTCATCATATTTTTAAATTTTCAGTGTTTTGATAAAAGTTGTTTATTTTAAGGTAATTTTCATTCAATGTTAAATTCTGTAAGCAACCTTTGTGGCAATATACTTTTCTTTATTTTAAATAATTATCAAATTGCTAAACAGTTACTGTTTGAGATTTAAAAGCCATTCTTCTTTCTTTAACCTCTTGCTTTACGCTTGATATCCACTCTTCGTGTGACATTATATGAGTTAGTTTGTCAATGTATTTTGAATTATTTAATGAATCTGCTAAATCTTTAAAAGCCCGCTCTATTCTTCTAAAAGCAGTACGCTCTTTAAAATGCAATATTGCGCAAAATTCTTCCATACTAATCGAATAATTCATTTTTATATACAAAATCTTTTTATCTTCTTCATTTAACTTTTTAATTGCACTATCTACAATAATTTTAAAGTTAATTAGTTGATTTTTTCTTTCAATTAAATCTATAATATTATTGCATACGTCCATAGCACTGCATTCGCTAACGTCGTTGCTAAAACAGTATGCGTGATTTTTTATGTAAGTGTCTATAGCTTTGCATTTTTTATTTAGCAATCTATACACTTTCACTATTGCTTCGCTATCAAAAATATCTAACATTTTCCTCCCCTGATTCAAAAAAGAGTATATTCTATGAATTGTCGAAAAGTCAAGTATATATGTCATTTTTTTACAAAAATCTCGTTAAAAATGTCACATTTTCGTAGGAAAATTGCCAAATATTCGAACATTTGTTTTATTTTGTAAAAAATTATTTATTTTAATTTTATGATATTTGTCATAAAAATACCTTTGGTAATTTGGCTTAAATTAATAAAAATAAAAAAATGAAAGTGTTACATAGTGAAATAAATCTTATAAAGTTAACTAACTTTTTAGATTACCTCACAACAAACGGCACTTTCTTTTTTTGTTTAAAATTATATAAATATACGCGAATTTTATAAAGCATTTTCGTTTTCGATTAATGCAACTGATGAAACGGAAACTTCATATGCAATTTTTTTAATAGGCACTGCAATTTCTGGAAGTTGTTTTGAATATTCTCTGCTTTGGATGCGTCCGCTAATTTGAAGGCGCGAACCGACAGGAATTTTTCTAACAAACTGTGCGTTTTTGCCCCACGCGATGCACGGAATGTAGTCTGATTTATCAAAATTTCTATTGACCGCTAGCAAAACATCGCAAATTTCGCGCATAAAAGGTGTGGTTCTGTATATTGGTTCTTTGCAGATATAACCTGTTAGTTCAACCACATTTGGGTTTGCCAAATTATCCCATTCGCAAACTTCTTTCATAAAAACTGAAAGAATCAATTTGCTTTTTCCGTCAACTAACTTATTGTGACTTCTAAATTGACCGCGAAGGGCAAGTTTTTCTCCCTTTTTAATGTTGCTACTTTCAAGTAATTTCATAGGAATTGTTACAGGCACAATGTCATCTTGACCACTCAACCTCGCAATACGCAAAGAGAATGAATAAAATTTTTCATCCATAACTTCGTGGTCAAAAATTGGTTCGCTATCTATAACACCTTGCAGATAAACTCTATTGTTGTTTATTAAATCATAATTCATTTGTAATATTCCCCCTTAATTTTTGATTTGTATTCCTTGTGTGTTAATTGTAAAATCATCGTAATATATCAGTTCGCCGATTGGCACAACATTTATGTTTTGCGTTTTAAAATGTTCGAGTGTCATTTTTAGACCTTCGAGTATATTGTCCGAATTATTGTGGAATAGCACTATGCTACCATTTGTGGCGCCATCTATCACTCTTCCTGATAGTTCACTTGCAGACAATCCTTTCCAATCAAGGCTATCAACACTCCACTCTATGCAACTTAAACCTAATTCATCGCACACTTCGATAAGTGTGTTGTTGTAGTATCCATATGGCGGACGAAACAATTTTGGAGTGTAGTTTGTTAAGTCCTCAATAAGGCGCATATTCTCAGATAATTCTTGTTTAATTTCTGAACGCGAGAGTCTTGTCATATCTGGATGAGTCATTGAATGGATGCCTATTTCAAAACCATTATTGTAAATCTCTTTTACCATTTCAGGATATTTTTCAATCCAAAAACCGACTAAGAAAAACGTAGCTTTAATGTTATACGAATCGCAGATTGCCATGATTTCGCGCGTTTTATCCGCACCCCACGCCGCATCAAAAGATATTGCAAGTTTGTTTTCGCTTGTTTGAACCGAATATATTGGCAATAATTTTGTTTTAATGTTTAAGTAGGTGGCCGTTACGGGCAAGCCTACTATATTTAAACTTGTTGCTATTACGATAAGTATGCTCGCAACAATTGCAAGCAAAAGTGTTTTTTTAACAAAAACAACTTTCATAGATATCTACCATCCTATACTATCACTATTAATGAAATTTTGAAAATAAATATCACTAAAAAATTTTGCTAAAAAAATGCTATTTTATCGAATTTTATATTTAATTGTCGAAAACTATGTTTTTAAATAGACTTTGAAATATTTATGCAAATTTTTCACTTTAAAACTTATAAATTTTCAACGTATAATTACTGCAATAATCTTATTATATTTAGATACTTATTATGATAAATTTTTTTATATTATCGGAAGGATTTGTCTGGAAGCGCTCAAGCAAAGCGCGAGTGGTTACAAGCAAATCCGATGTTAATTCAAACGTAATGCCACAATTTATTGTGGT
>CALWOU010000022.1 GCA_944383245.1 uncultured Clostridia bacterium
GGTTTGATTATAAACATTATTGGTACATACATAGGCTTTGATTTATTACATTTAAATCAATGGTTAGTGAAAATCATAATGATTATTATAGTGCTAATTTACAATTACATTTCAAAAAGATTAGTGTTGTTCAAGAAAAAACCCGAAACTGTTAAAGATATAAAAACTGATAATTTAAATATAGAGTTAAACTCGAAAGATTTAGAAAACGATACTGCCAATAACAACAAGGACAATAAAGAATAATGACACTAACCAATGCTGAAAATCCTAAAAAAGTTAAAGCAATGAAGTTGCTTTATCTTTTTGTGTTTGCGGTATGTATAGTGATTGTTTCGGCATTACTTAGTTTTACTTTTAATCTATCTGAATATGCTTACGGGCATGATATAAGGTATCATTATGAAGTAATAAGAGCCTTAGACGTGGCGTGGAATTCTGAAGAAGGAATTTCACGAATTATTGGTTTAATTGGTCAAGATTATGGATATGGCACAGGTATATTCTATTCACTAATTCCTGCTGGAATTGCTGTGTTTTTAATGAATATTTTTTCACTTTCAATTTCGCAGGCTATATCTTTTGAAATATTTATACTTTTAAGCGCAAGCGGTATTGTTATGTTTGCGTTTATGAAGTCGGTTACAAAACATAATGTAATTTCTTTTATAACATCTATAATTTACATTTCTTCACCTTACGTTTTAACTGACATTTATGTAAGATTTGCGTTTAGCGAGATGTTTTTAATTCTTGCAATTCCTCTAATAATGTGGGGGACGTATGAATTGGTTATAAAAAAGAATTTACGAAAATTTTTTATTCCTTTTGTGTTAGGCTATTCTATTGCTATAATGACGCACCTAACAATGACGGTCTTTTTGACCGTAATAGTTTTAATATTTCTTTTAATTTATATAAAAGATATTTTTAGATATAAATTATACATACCATTTATAATTGCAACTATTTGTGTGATGCTAATTTCGGCGATGTTCTATGTGCCAATGTTTATAAATAACGCAAACGTTGGGCTAGATAATATGAGTTACACAAGTTCGTTTGTTTCATTTAATGGGCTTTGGTCATTTATTTTGATTTGGTTAATATTTTCTAGTATTTTAAATATTTTTACCATTTGGGTGTTTATTAAAAACCTTTCGGATAATCGCGGAAACAACAGTAAAAATAAAAAAGTACTTTTTAGTTTGTTGGTCTTAACGTTTGTTATGTCAACTTGTTTATTCCCTTGGTTTGTGTTTCCTAATTTTGTTGGCATTATCCAATATTCGTGGAGAATGTTTATTGTTAATATGCCAATACTCGCTATGTCAATCGGTTATTTAATTAAAAACGACGCGTTTAAATCACATAAATTTGCTTTAATTTTAGGAACAGTTATATGTTTAATTGGTTCATTATCCGTATCTTTAAATTACAACTTTTATCTAAAAGGAAAAGAAGCAAACACAATCAACAAATATTCTTCAAGTCAAATCATAAATGGCAAAAGTGCAAATTGGGGTCTTGGAGCAAACAAAAAAGGAGATTATCTTCCAAATGGTTGCACAACCAAATATTTATTTAATAGAGCTCAAAATATGATTTTAGAAACAGATGTTGAGATAACTGAATTTGCTAATTATCAATCAATAAATCAATTGTCATTTATGATTAGTAGAAATCATAATGGATATGCTGTGATTGACCTTCCATATAATTTATTTGACGATGTGGAAATCTATCAAATTTCAGACGACTATCATAGCGCAAGTTTAAATGTAACAAAATCAGAAAATAACGGAAATCTCCAATTAAATTTTGAAGAGTATGAAAACAAATGCAAAATAACATTGAGTTATAAAGAAAACAGTGCATTAGATGAATATTTAAAACAAAATCCTTTTGAGTTTATTGTTGAAAGTGGAGATGCTGAGTTTTCTAATTTTGTAAAATCAAGCGCTTCAAATTATCAAGTTGATATAAGTTTAACTTCAACCTCCACAATTGAACTTCCAACACTATATTATGAAGGTTATAAAATAACGCTCACATCAAACGGAGTAGAACAAGTTGTAGAGCCAATATTTAACGAAAATGGTTTTATATCAATCACAATAAATGAGAGCGGAATATTAAATGTGAAATTTGAAGGCAAATATGTGGAAATCTCAAATAATTTAGCCATTGTGGGCGGTGTTGTAAGTTTGGTTTTAGCAATAATTAATTTTGCAATTCCAAAAAGATACACAATTCTAAAACAAGTTGATGTATAACCAAATAATAAAGAATTAAACACAGATGTAAACTCAGAATAGTTTTTAATTGCAGTGAGTAATGGGCTAAATAAGGGTTCCTACGAGTGTCGTAAGATACGAAGTGGGAAAAAGGAGTGACCGATTATAAACTCACTAGTGCAATTTTATTCCAAAATTGCGGTGAGTAAAAATCGAGTCATTCCGCTGTGGTGTGTTAAATTGTAATTACTATTTAGATTCTTTACATTTAGAAAGATAAATACATTTTAAATATTTACCTTGATTGAAAAATTGTTGTGGAGAAGCAACAATTTTTTCGTTTATTAAATATTCGTTAAACAAACCAAAAAAGACATGCCATAATTCATTGCAAAGTTGCTCCATTGGCACGCTATGTTTTATACAGTTTATATTTGAATTTAAGATGAGAATTTTGAAATCATTCAAAATTTCTGTTAAGCTTGAACCAAGTTTTCTTTTAACCTCTTCAAAAAGAATGTTTATTTTGAGAATATAGTCATCAAAAACAGGAACGATAATTTGATTATCTTTATCTACATAGTTAGTAAGTTTTAATATTTCAAGATATTTGTTGTTAGCTACTTGTTTTTTATTTAGCAAATCAAATATATTGTCAAGCGAATTTTTAACTATTTCCGAGTTAGTCTCATTTTGAAAATACTTATGAATTATCAAAAATTTTCCATATAATTTATTCTTCTCTCGGAGTTTGAAATATCTGAAATAATCCAATCTTTCTCCACTTGCATTTCCAAAACTAGTCAAAGAGTTGTCTTTATATTTTGCATTATTAAAACTACAATAAAGATTTGAATTGAATTTGTTGCATATGTTGGAATTTTGATATCCAATCAACATAAAATCTCTGTTATCGTTTTGCATGTAAGATTGTTTTAACAAACCTTGCTGTTCCAAATAATTAAACATCAGTCCGTCAAAAATTTTGCCACACAATAAGTGGTAGAGAGATAGTTTGATTTTTATGCTCGGATAAAGTTCAATAAGTTGTTTAGTCAATGATTGAACGCCATTAATAAGTGTTGCGTGATTTTTCTTAAACAACATCAACACAATTGATTTTATTGTATTTATATCCTTATCCAAAAAGAACGGGAAATTCAAACAGAAATTTCCTGATTTTTCTGTGATTGCGGATATGTTTTTTAATAAATTTATTGGTTTTTCTAAAACATTGATATTAGTTTTTAATTTTGTTGCCAAATTTGTTATATCATAGTAAAAAGGCGGTTTTATTGCTATCAAGGATAAAATATCATTAGCAAATTTTTGCTCCATAACAAATCTTGGGTTAAACTCATCAAAATTTCCCAAATCATTATCAAAATAAAATATATTTAAATTTTTCATTTTTTTGCTCTCGTTTTTATAATAACATAACATATAAAAAAATCAAATTAAATAATTGTGAATGTTTGTAATTTTATTGATAATACTAATAAGGAAAAGTTTGTAGAATAGCAGATTGACTCATAAAAAACACAATATCGAAGCTAAAAACATCTTATTTCGTTCTACAGTTTAAACGAGGTATAATTTATTTTTGATTTAGATAAATACTTGCATTTTAATTGATTAAAAATTGCGAAAGTAAATATATTAAATCTTTGTTTGTTTTTTGTTATATAAAATTTAATTTTTTTTTGTTTAGATTACAAATAAACTAAGTTGTATAAATAAAAGGTGTTTTATTTTTTAAATTTTGAAAATATGGACAAAAATATCCTTACGATTTTGAAAAAGCTTTGGTTATATAAGTAGAGAGACTAATATCTTTGCACATTATGAAAAGATACAACACAAAACATAATTTGCATAAATTTTGGAAAAATTCGTAGACAATTCGTAGACATCGCCAAATTTTTCCACTTTTTGGGTAAAAATTGTGTTATTTAAGTTTTACCTATTTTAGTAAAGAAGAATGAATTTGCTATAAAAATAATTCTTATAATTTTATGGTTAAAACAAAAAATCTAGCGACAGTTAAAATCGCCAGATCGCCCTTTAGTATTGGGGTTTTATGGTGCGTCCAGAGGGATTCGAACCCCCGACCTTTGGTTCCGTAGACCAACGCTCTATCCAGCGGTAGCTTAGCGCATATTAAGTTATAAAAGCATCAACGACTAAGGAGGAAGCAAAGGTCGTTGGGGGTGGTCGTAAAAATTGTTTAATTAGTTAAAGTTGTTTTTTTGCGACAAATGTATTATACCTTTATACTTAATGTTTGTCAATCTATTTGTTTATTTTTGTTATATAATGAAATTATATTGTTTAAAATGAATAATTTATATCTAAATACTTAAATTTATATTAATAAATAAATCAAATTAGTAGACAGCATTTATCAAAAAGTTATATACTCTTTCTAAGAGAAAGGAGGATTTATATGAAAAAAACATTAAAATTTTTAGCGATAGCATTATGTATTCTACCATGTCTAATATTATTTACCGCTTGTGGTGAGCCTAAAATAAGAAATGTATATACAAAGTTAGGTAGCGATTCTTCTACTAGTCGTAACATTGGTGTCTTTAAATATACAACAGATGCAAATCAACCAGCATTACAAGAATTAAATAAATTATCAATTGTGATAGAATATACTGATGATTCCAAAGTAGAAGTTAAATTAGATGATTCCAAGGTAAAATCTACTATAACATATGCAGGCAATACAATTGATTCTCTACCATCTGTGTTGGATGTCGGTAATTATACAATTAAGTATTATTATGATAATAGTTCGACTTATGCAGAGGTATATTTCTCTGTTGTAGCAGGTGATATTTCTTATACCATTACTTCTCTAAAAACTACCTGGGAATATCTTGACATGCCATATTTAGCTAATGAGATTCAGGTTCCTAATTATAATGGAGCAGATAGTATTACAGAGTTCTACTATATAGATATTCCTACCTATAATAGAATTTTAGAAGATAATCCTGATGCTTTTACTACCGGTTTTTATGTGCCTAATGAACTACAAACAAATCTCATTGATGGAACAACTACTAATACAAAAATACCAGTTGGTGATTGGTACTTATTTGCGAATGTTCCATATACTAATCAATATGAAGAACGTCTTACTGAGCCTTTTGCTATAACAGTTACTAAATCAGAATTAAATAGTCTGGTTGATAATGTATATAGTCAATTTACTTTAACGGCAAAATATGCGTTTGACGGTAGTATGTTAAATGATGTGTTATTAAGCAATATCGCCCCAGAAGTTATAGGAAATATTAATGCTTATAATAGTGACCACCCAGATACTCATGTATCATTGACACTAGATGGTTGGGCTAATCCAAACAAAACTTTAAATTGTAGTAGTGCAAACAAACAAGCAGCAGTTCGTTTTAAAATTGCAAGTGAAGAAGATGCAAGAAATTATATTTTAACAGGTGCAGCCTATGAACAAACAATTAATGTAGAATTACAAAAAGGCAAAATGGAATATCCAAGTTTTGCATTTGTTGGAGGTAATGCAGAAACAAAAACCCAAACTATAACCGAGCAAAAGAAAAATTTTGAAGGTTATGAATTAATTGATGGACTATATATAGAAGATTTTACCAATTCTACAAGTTATTGCGATAACTATTTTAATGTTGTAGAATTCTATGATGTAACAAATGAAGGAAATGCTCAGAAGATTAATATATATTATGAAAATGGCAATATATATAAGAACAATAATTATAGTGGCCCAATCAAGATTGTGTTAAAACAAGATGGAAGTCAATATGTTCCAACAGTTGAAATTGTTGATAATGCAATTGGCACATACAAAATAGAATTAAGAATAAAAGATAAAGTAAATTACGAATGGGGATTCCTTAACTATAATTATGGTACGGATAATTTAACTTTGACTATTGATATTACTAAAAATTCAGTAGATGATTCAATGTATATACAAAATCAATATGAAGCAGTAGATAAAGATGGTTATGGCGAGATTACTGCACTTGTACCAAAAGAATATTTTGAAAATATGCCAACGAGTGAAGATATAACCTTGATCAGTCAACCATATCAAAGCGCACAATCAAATGTTACCATTACTGAGCAAAGTATAGTAATAAGCGACAATGGAGACGAAAAGTATAAAATTGTTATTAAAAACAAATATCAATTTGAAGAAACAACAACAGGTTCTTATTACTTGTGTTATAAATTAACAATTACTACAAGTGATGATTATGAGAACATAGAGCAACATAATCAACTAGATATTCTACAATTTGTTATCAATCCAGGGACAGATTATTCAGGAACATATTTAATTCCTACATATATCAATCATTATGCGACAATAAGTCAACAGACCATTGATAATAATACCAAAACAATTACAATAGAAGAAACTCAAGATGTTAAGTCATTGTTTGCTAATCTTACAAGTACATATGGTACATGGAAAATACAATATGAAGAAAGCAGTGACTCTTATCAAGAACTAACAGATAGTGTAGCATTAATTAGTGGAAATACTCTAAAAATCAAACTTTTATACGAAATAAATAGTGAGTTAGAGGAATTAAATACTCAATTATCTCACATAGTAGTAGGAGTAGCTGAAATTAATTTTACATTGACTGCATAATAACCTTAAAAATGTTATAATACAAAACAGCAACTTATGGTTGCTGTTTTTTGTTTGGTGCACCTTGAGGAGCTCGAATCCCCAACCTTTGGTTCCGTAGACCAACGCTCTATCCAATTGAGCTAAAGGTGCATATTGACGATTTTTCAAGGATTTTTATAAAGTTTTTTAAGTAGTAGGAAATGCTGAAAAAGATTAAACTTGTTTATTTTTTTGTCAAGATTTCCGCCCGTACCAAAATTTGCATTGCTGTGTTTCTACACAGCCTTCAACTTAAAAGTTGAAGAAAATTCGTAGAATTTTAATGCAATTTTTATAAAATTTTTATAAAAAATTATTTTTGTACTCTTTAAAACCCCTAAAACCCTTTAAAATAGTGGTGTCTTAAAGACTTGAGCAAGTAATCCGTAGACCAACGCTCTATCCAGCTGAGCTATGAACGCATGTGGGCGATTTGCCCTCTTTAATCGTTTTACATTCGTAAAACTTCATTTATGAGCAATCGCCCACATTATCCCACAAAACTTTGTTTTGCGTGAGCCCTTATAATTTGCCCTTTGTAATCGTTTTACATCGTAAAACTTAGTTGTTTTAAATTTTAACTTTGTTAGTTTATCACAAACAAAAAATATTTGCAAGTGGTTTTTAAAAAATAATAAAAAGTTATTAATAATTTTAAGATTTCAATAAATGTTTAATTATAAAATTTTATAAAAATATATAGACTTATTTTTTGTTTACTTTTTGTCTATAATTGAAAGGATTGCGTTGAGGTTTTGCTCGCTTGAGGCGGTGATGAGATAGTTGTTTTGCTCGGCGGTTACGCAACCTGCTTCGTTAGCTAGAAGAATGCCTGGATAGTTGTCCCACACGTTATATTTTCCATATTCTATGCGTGCACCTAAAACATTTTCAACTAAATATGTGTAAATTCTGCAACTTGCGCCGTATCTTCGAACATCCATTGCTAAACTTCTAATTTTTTCAATATTGGTGGTGATAGACTTGTTATCCCTAGGATAAATTAATTCAATTAAACTATGATCAAGAGGTTTTGGTTCAACTATAAGTTTCCTTCCGTTTTTATACGCACCACAGCCTTTGCCAGCAATATAACCCGCTTTAAATTTTGGCATATATATCACACTAGATAAAATCTCATCATTTTCAACATATGCGATTTGCACGGCAAAATCTGGCAAGTTGTTTGCAAAATTAATCGTTCCGTCAATTGGGTCAATTGTAAAATACGTGCCTTTGCCTAAAACAGATGAATTATATTCTTCACTAACGATTTTTACATTTGGATATGTCTTTTGCAATTCCTTTATTAAAAATTTTTCAATAGTGAAATCGTATGTTGTCACAAGGTCGCGAACGTTTTTATCTTGCACCTCATATTTTTGTTTTTTTGCAAAGTTATATGCTTTTTTTGCAATTTTTAATAGATATTTTGCTAAATCTAAATTATTTTTCATAATTTCCTCATTTTTACGTTTTTAATTATACATAATTTTAAAATTTTTTCCAAACAAAAAACATCAATTGATTAATTTAAAGTATTTTGTTATAATTATAAAAATTGAGGGTAGAAACCGTTGTTATTATCGATGTTAGAATAAATGAAGAAGATTTAAAATGATTGATAACGTTTCAATATTTGAAGCATATCATAAGAATAAATTGCATTGGATAACTCTTCTATTAGATAGCATTTTAACCAACGAACAAATTTTTAATTTCATAAATATTAGTTACAATATAACAAACAAAAAATAAAACAATTTTAAAAACCATTGTACATTTTTCAAATTAATAGTATAATAATAATGATGTAGGGCGGAAGTCTGCGGACCAAGTCTGAAAGGTCGGATGTTTCCGGCCTTTTTTAATCGCTTATATTTATATAAAAAAATTGATTTGTTTTTTAATACTTTATTAATTTTTAAAATTATAATTTGTTATTTTTTATAAAATAACTAACAAATAAAATTTCAAAATGTGGTTAAAATTAAGTGACAAATGTCGACAAATTTTTTATAATATAAATAGTTGTTAAATGAAGGAATGCGATTTATTTTGCATTGACTTATAATAATTTACGCTTTTAATGCAAAGGGGTTGCATATCTTCGGCTTTTAAAGGGGAGGTATAAATGAAAGCATTAACAGGATTTAGTAAAAACAAAAATGCCTATCAAGCAGGTCTTGAGGCTGCTAAAATGGCAGGCAAAAACAAAGATGCAAAACTAGTGTTTGCATATATGAGTTGTGATTACAAAATTAAAGACGTAATCAAAGGAATCAAAGAGGTGTATTCTTGCCCAGTTATTGGTAACACAAGTTTCACGGGTGTGATTATGCCAGAGGGTTACATTGGCGGAAACGAACCATTCGTTGGTATTATGGTGCTATCTGATCCAAGTATGGTGGTAGGAGTTGGATTTGCTGATAGAAAGGCTTATCAATCAGCGCGTGATGCGGGCGAGGCTGCAACTAAGGCTGCTCGTGTTATGTCTAAAATGCCATATAATGACGAACCAGATTTAATGTATATGACTGCAAGTCCAACAGAAGAGGAATTTTTCTTAAAAGGCGCAAACCGTGTTGTTGGTCGTGTGCCACTATTTGGCGGTTCTGCTGCGGACAACACAATCAGCGGAAATTGGTCACTATATCTTGATAATAAAGTTACAGGCGAGGGTGTTGCGGTCGCTCTTATCTATATGAAAAATGGATTTGTTAATGAATTCACAGGTGCATATAGAGAAACAAAAGATATGGGTATTATCACAAAGGTTGAAGGCACTCGCCAATTAGTTTCAATCGACGGCGTTCCAGCAGTTAAAAAATATGCTCAATGGCGCGGAAGAAAACCAAGCGAATTTATGGGTGCAAAACTTCTTAGCGAAACTATCACAAGCCCACTTGGTGTTAAAGATAGGCTTGGCGATTTGATTGCTATTCGTCATCCAATGAATGGTAATGACGATTATTCTATGAATATCGGTGCAAATCTTGCAGAGGGCACAACTGTAATTAGAATGGAGGCAACTGTGGACGAACTTATCTCTTCAGTTGGCAAAACTCTTAAAAAATTAAATGCAAGGTGCAAAAAACCTGTTGTTGCATATCATCTTGTTCACTGCGGTGGAAGACGCGCCGGTATTGACGCTCGTATAAATGAAGTTTATAAAGAAATTAAAAAGAATGTAAATGGTGTGCCATTTATTATGGAGTTCACATTTGGTGAATATGGATATGTGGAAGATGGAAATAACACAACTGGTGGATTGATGCTTTCTTTCACAGCGTTTACTAAATAATTTTTTCGACAACAGAAAAAATATATCGCAACAAATTAGTTTTGTTTACGATTAAAGTTATAATATTAAAATAAAAAGGGGTAAAAATATGCAAGCAATTATTAATGGAGCATGGGTTGATAGCAGTGATAAAACAACTATGAATATCACAAACCCATACACAGGTAAAGTGATTGGGAAAGTGCCAAATTGCACGGAAAAAGATGTAAATAAAGCAGTTTCTTATGCCGAAAAAGCACAAAAAAAATGGGCAAAAGTGCCGGTGCATCAAAAGGTTGAATTGGTTAATAAATTCCTTGATTTAGTTCAAGAAAATAGAAACGATTTAGCTAAAACTTTATGTGTTGAAACTGGTAAGCCTATAACTCAAGCTTTCGCAGAAATTGACAATGTTAAAATTTCCTTTACAGCTTTTTCAGAAAGAGCAAAGCATTTATATGGTGCTGTTATTCCAGCTGGAACGGAAGCAGGTCAAGAAAACACATTGCAATTCACTCAGCGAGAACCTTTAGGAGTGATTGGCGTTATTATACCTTTCAATCTTCCTATAGATTTATTCGATCAGAAAGTTGCACCAGCATTATTGGCAGGGAATGCGGTTGTTATTAAACCACCACATCAAAATCCTTCAACAATTATAAAATTAGTGGCTTTAATGTTGCAAGCAGGATTTCCATCAGGCGTTGTTCAAGTTTTAACAGGTGATGGATTAAAAACCGGCAATGCTATAACTAAACACCCTAAAGTGCATGGTATATCTTTCACAGGTTCAATAGCGGTAGGAAAAAGCGTTTATAAAAACGCATCTGAACATTTTGCGCATATAACCTTAGAGTTGGGAGGTAATGACCCATTTATCTTGTTAGACGACGCAGATATTGATTTGGCAGTAGAAGAAGTTGTATGGGGTAGAATGTATAATGCGGGTCAAGTGTGCGTGGCATCTAAAAGATTTATTGTGGATAAAAAGGTTGTGAAAGAATTTGAAACAAAAGTTGTAGAAAGATTGAAAAAATTAGTTGTTGGAAATCCACTTGATAAGAAAACAGATATTGGAACTCTTGTAACGTTACAAGCAGCAGAAAAAGTTGAGAAACAAGTTAAAAATATTGTAAATCAAGGTGGAAAAATTTTATATGGCGCTAAGAGAGAAGGCGCAACATATTTCCCAACAGTTATAACAAATATTCCAGCTAGCGCAGATGTTGCAAAAGATGATGAAGTGTTTGGTCCTGTTGTGTCTATTATTCCTGTGGATAATATGGAAGAAGCAGTTAAAGTTGCAAATCAATCTAACCATGGATTAGGAAGTTGTGTTTTCACGCGAGATATGAAAAAAGCATTTAAGATTGCTAATAGTATGGAAGCGGGTGGCTGTGTTATAAATGGTGCATCTTTCCATAGAAGTTTTGAAATGCCATTTGGTGGTTATAAAATTTCAGGGTTAGGGACAGAAGGCGTTATGTCCACATTTGACCATGTAACAAAATTAAAAACAATAACTCTTAAAAACGTTTTAAAATAATTAGATCAATCTAAATAAAAATTAGTAGCAACAAACTTGCTATTAGTTTTTGTTTTTAAAATTGATTTTAAGGTTTGTTGTTAAAATATTCTGTAACAATTTATTTTAATTTTTAACATTAAAAATTAAATTTATTGTTTCAAATATGATTATAATCAAATTAAATAGGAAGTTTGTTTAGTGCTTTTTTATTGACAAATTGTTTTTATTAGTTTAAAATAATTATATGAGAAAGTTTTGGAAATATTTTTTAATAATATTGCTATTAATCATAGGCTTGTTTATGGTGGGAATTTTATTCCTATTCTTTGTGCCGGGTTCAAGCCTATTTAATATAACATATATAAGTTTGAATGTGCAAGGTGTTTCCAAAGCATATAGTAAAGATGAAGTGAACACAATCACAATACAGAGTAGAGATTTTCCAATCAGTGTGGCAGAGGCTTCTAGCGAAAATATTTCTGTTTTAGTTTATTCAAATTCGCTTGGGTTTACTCTCACCAAAAATAGCGAATTGGGAATAAATTCCAATTTAGAAAATGGTAATTTAACCTTTGTTGTAACCGAACCTCACGGGCTAACTAGTAGGGGAGATAGTTATATTCAACTTAGAGTACCTGCAAATTACTCAACTAATTTAAGCATAATCAACAACAATGCAACAGTGAATATTGAAAAAGAGGATTTCACTATCAATAACCTTTATTATAACGCAAATTTAGGTGAGTTTAACTTAAATTCAGGAAGTATTGTTGGCAATCTCGATTTAGAACTCAATAGGTCAGATTTTAATCTTGGGGAAAATGCTGTAACTAACAACAATAATGTAACCATAAATGTAAATGACGGAGAATTTAATGCAACCCACTCAAATTTAGGCGAGGTGCTCATAGAATCAAACACTCGCGCAATATTTAGAATTGCTGAGTGTGATAGATTAACAGAGCGCGTCACAACTGCCGGCGGAAGAATAGAGGCGGGCACTATCGGTTCTATCAATGTTAGAACGTCGGACACAAACGTCTATATCAACACCTTAACAAATGGCGGAACTATCAATTTAACCGACGGCGGAAATATTGAAATTTCAAACACATATGCGTTAACAGATTTAACAACTCGACTTGGAGATATTTCTGTTAATGGCGCGCACGCAGGTTTGGTTGTTAGTTCGCACGATGGTAGCATTAATGTTGAAAATGCATATTTGTATGTTAATGCAACAAATGCTTATGGCGATATCAACGTTAACTTTAGCAACGAGGCTGATTCTTACACAAGCGAAACTTCATCTAGGCGTCTTGTTGCAACCACTGAAAACGGAAAAATTATATCAAATGGTGTTGAAAATTTGTTAATAACGATTGACGGAAGCGGTAGAGTTGAAGTGAATATGCGTGACGTTTTAGGAGTTAATTCAATCGTTGGAGACACAGGTAGTGTTAGTTTAATTATAAATAAAGATTCACAGTACACTCTAACCACAAAGAGCGATGCAGGCAATGTTAGTGTGGATTTAATGCAAGTGGATGTAACCGTTGGTAATATTGGTTACACCTCAAGAGAAGAAACCACCACTCGCGTTAACTTAAAAGAATGGGAGTCTAGTGAAAATTCACTCGTAGTAACTACAACCTCGGGTAATTTAACAATTAGAGATACAGGAGTTTAAAATAAAATTATTAAAAATAATACCGATTAATATAGTAAATCTTTCTTAGACATACTTAATTATCGGTATTTTTTGTTTTAAACTTTAATATTTAGTTTTTGTTATTTAATTATTTGGAATTTTACCTTTTTAAATCGAAAAGTTTATATTTAACCAAAGTAGAGTAGGATGCCGTTATACACTGCGTCCACGAACTTTTTTAGGTATTCATCTGTGTTAAGCAAGCGCTCCTCTTCTGGGTTAGATAAAAATCCGCATTCTATTAGTACGGCGGTGTAGTAACTTTCATTTAGTATGTAATAATCGCCAACTTTGCCTTTAGTCGAGGGCGCGCCAAGATAGGTATTTAGCGATTGTTGAATTAGGTCGGACACAATTTGCCCAGATTCATCCCCGCTTCTATAATACGTGCTAGCGCCGTGCGCAGATGGAGAGGAAAAACTATTCATATGTATTGAAATAACCAAATTTGGATTGGCGCGTTTTATAATTTCCATTCGCGCGTTTAAGTCACTCATTTTTTTATTTTTAGCACTCTCTAAATATAGTCCGTCGTCCGTTTTTCGAGTTAGTTCCACGCGATAACCTGCGCTAACCAATTTTTCTTTTAGCGCCAAAGTGTATTTTAAATTAATCTCTTTTTCAATCGTACCGTTTACTCCAACACTTCCTCCATCCCTTCCTCCGTGGCCTGCGTCCAGCACAATTGTTATGCCATTATATCCGCTTGCACTCACTGCCACAATGTGCGAAAAAGCAAATGTTAATAAAAACATTATCAGAACAAATATAATAATGCAACTATTCCGTTTAAAAAATCGACCGAAAGCACGAGATTTCTTCATAGAGTAATATATTTAAAACATATTCTAAATAGGACAAATTGTAAAAATTTAGCATAATTTATTTTTATTAATAATAATTATAACTAGGCAAAAGCGAATTTTATTTTTCATATATTAACTTGAAAATAACAAATAGGTTGAAAGCGCAAATTAAGATATATATCTAGTCAACATTAGTCTATGCAATAAAATAGTTGCATTAATAAAAATAAGTAAAAACCTTTAATTTTATAGATTGTAATATTTTGTAAGAATTTGAGTTTTCCACATAGATTTTCGACTTTTCCACAGGTTTTCCACAAGTTATCCACAGAGTTATCCACAAAATGTGGATAACTTTTTGTGTTTTTAGGGCAAATTGTCAACAGTGTGTACATTTTTCGACATATAATTTAAAATTATAAACCAAGATTTAAGGTAACTTAAGCGCTTTTTTAAATTTGATTAGCATTTTGTTTGTCATTTAACTTTAAAAATTTAAATTAATGTGATATAATATAAATATGAACGATAAAC
>CALWOU010000023.1 GCA_944383245.1 uncultured Clostridia bacterium
CTTGGTAAGGTGGGGGTCGCGGGTCCGATTCCCGCCAGTAGCTCCAAGAACTCGCAGTTTGCGAGTTTTTTAATTATGAAAATCAGTGTGAATAGAAAATTATATTTACAATTAACTTAAAATCAAGTATACTAAAAATGAAGTGACCCTTACGAGGTTCACTTTAAAATAGAATTTTTTAATTTGAATTCGAAAATGTTGGAGAATAAGATGAAAAATGTTGTATTTTTACATATTCCACATTCTAGCACAAGGTTTCCTAATGCTTTTAAAAGAGAGAAAAAGATACTATCTAACACAGAAATAGATAGATTTAATTTGTGCATATCTGATTTGTATACAGATCAGTTGTTTAATTATAAAAAATATCCTCATTTAAAGGTCAAATTTTCAAGAGTGTTTTGCGATGTTGAAAAATTCGTTGATGATAATATTGAGGAGATGGCTCAATATGGAATGGGTGTTGTTTATACGCATACAGAAAAAGGCGAAAAATTTTTTGAACCGACTAAAGATTACAAAGAAAAAGTATTAAAAAAATATTATAACAAAGCGCGCAAAAAACTTGATAAAAAGATTGAAAAAGCAATGAAAAATCATAAGGTTGTTCTTGTTGATTGTCATTCTTTTTCGCGCGAAATTATAATGAAGAAATCTTTTGAAAATCTGCCAGACATTTGCATTGGTATAAATAAAGACTATTCAAGTAAAGTTTTAGTTGACTTTACAATGAATTTTATGAATAGTTTTGGCTTAACAACTATGATAAACTATCCATATGTTGGTTCAATGATTCCAGATAGTCTTTTAAATAAATCGGCAGATAATTTCTTTTCAATAATGATTGAAATAAATAGAAACCTTTATCTAAAAAACTACAAAAAAACGAAAAATTTTAAAAAAATTAAAAAAATTATTGGATTATATCTAAAAAAATTAAAAAATCTAGAATTTTAAACTTATATAGCAAAAAAATTAAATATTTTTACTTTGTTAAATTTAATATTTATTTTTTAGCCTATAAAATTTTTTTATAGATTAATTTTCTTTATATGAATTATTATTTTTAAATATGGTAATTTTTTTTGCTTTACAAATTTGAAAAAATATGTTAAAGTCGTTGTTATGAAAAAGAGTGGAGAGAGTAAGCATTTATTTTTAAATAATCGCGCGAAGTTCGAGTATAGTTTGCTAGATAGTTTTGAGGCTGGAATTGTGCTAACAGGGGAGGAAATAAAATCGGTTCGCGCGGGGCATTTTTCGATTGTTGATTGTTACGCGTATATTAAAAACGATGAATGTTTCTTGCGAAATAGTTATATAAAGACTTATGATAACGCATATGTCACAAATAAAAATCAGGATGAAAAACGCGATAGAAAATTGTTGCTTCACAAAGATGAAATTAGAAAAATAAAAAAGAAAATTGAAACTGAGAATTTAACACTTGTTCCAACTAAAGCATATTTTGTTAAAAGCAATCTTAAAGTTGAGATTTGCCTTGCCAAAGGTAAAAAATTATACGACAAACGAGAGTCTATCAAACAGCGCGACATTGAGCGAGCAAACAAACAAAAATTCTCAGAGCAATATTAAATATTAAAAAAATTATAAAAAGTTGTGTTTTTTGCATTTTTTGAAATTTTTATTAGTTTTTTCCTATTTTTATTAAAAAATTAAAAAAATATTGAAAATATATATTAAATGTGGTATAATAATTATATGGGGATGAATTAGTTTCGACTAGTCAAATGGAATTTTATACGCACGTCGTGTGGTGGCACGTTAAATACATTTTCGTTTTGCACGAAACAAATAAACGCAAACAACAATAAATTAGCTTACGCTGCCTAGTGCCGTGAGCCGTCAACTTAGCGGTGCTGATACGCTAAACTTGACGTCGTTTATCAGCGAACATTTATGTGTGTTTCCTAGCGCATATAAAGGACTTTTAGGATAGTTTTAATCAAGTGTCAATGTTAGTTGATTAAGGTGAATATAGTCATTGACTAAGCGTGTAGTGTATGGAATTTGTTTTGATTAGGACATGAGTGCAAATCTCATCATCTCCACCACGGCGAAATATCGCCGTTTTTTAATCGTTTTACATGCGTAAAACTTATTTATTTTTTTTATTTAGGCACAATTTAGGCAAAATCTAGGGTCGGTTTTGGTTTTATTTAAAGTGCCGTAAATACATTGACTTTAAATAAATTTTGTTGATAAAATAATACCAAATCAATAATTATGGAGTTGTTTATGGATTATATTAAGGGTATAGGCACAAGTAAAAGGGCGTATTTTAAAGTGTTGGAAAATAATTTTCCAACTTGGCTTAATGAGTATATCAACACTAAAGAAATGTTGCGTTTGCAATATGTTAGCGCGTCGTGCGGTAAAATTCATTCTAAAATGTTTAATATGAAAATAGATTATAACACATTAGATCATTCTATTGCAGTTGCATTGATAGTTTGGCATTTTACTAAGAATAAAAAACAAACACTTGCAGGTCTTTTTCACGACATTTCAACTCCTGTTTTTAAACATTGCGTAGATTTTATGAATGGCGATTATTTAAAGCAAGAATCAACAGAGAGTTTAACCAAAACATTTATTCTTAATTCAAAAGAAATAATGACCTTATTAAAAAGAGATAATATTAAAATAGATGAAGTTGCCGACTATCACATTTATCCTATTGCAGATAATGAAACACCTAAACTTTCAGCTGATAGGTTGGAATATTCGCTATCAAATTCACTATTTTTGTGCAACATTGCAACGCTGGATGATGTTAAGCAAATATATGACGATATTGAAATTCAAATAGACGAAAACGGAGTGGAAGAATTAGGTTTTAAAACTAAAAACATTGCTAGAAAATTTGTTGGTATAACGAGCAAGTTGTCTATAATATACAGAGATGACAACACAAGGTTTAGTATGCAATTTCTCGCAGACATTATGAAAAAATTAAATAATGAAAACCTTGTTACAATCGATGATTTATATCAAATGAAAGAAAGTGAAATTATTGACTTAATCAAAAATTCAAAATATAAAGAAGTTTTTTCTATATGGCAAAATGCAAAACGCGTGAATATTTCAAAAGAAAAACCAAAAGATGTTTATTCAGTTAATATCAAGGCAAAAGTTCGATATATCGATCCACTTTTTAGAGGAAAAAGAATGTCAAATCAATGCAAAATAGCAAAGAAAATGATAGATAAAAATTTTGATTTTGATATGTCAAATTATTTGTATTTAAATTTTAATTTTTAATTTAATATTAAGTTTTTTAATAAAAATTTTAAAAAATTTGCATCTTTTCAATAATTTAATAAATTTTTCTTAATTTTTTGACGATTTTTGCAAATTTTTTTAAAAAATATAATTTTTTCTATTTTTCTAATTTAAAATTATATAGTTAATATTAATTTTATGTTTTGACATTTAAACTCAAATAATGTATAATACAAATATGAATGAAACAATAGAAAAATTTTTAGAGCGAAACAATTTTGATATAGATGCTATTAATATGAATATGTTTAGAATCAGGTCTGATAGTGAAATAAATCCTATTTTAAATCGATATTTTATTCCTGGGAAAAAAGAGCAAAAAGAAGTTTCTATCGCTGAAATTTGTGGTTACTCATACGAATATTATGAATTAAGCAATAATTTGTTAGATAATCTTTCTTATTTTTATAATGAGAATGGTTCAGGTTATCAAACTAGGTCGGTTGGATTTTTAAAGTATGATGCAGACCAATTGCTTGAACTTTTAAAAGAAGTTTGCAAAAAAGACACTATGTGTTTAAGAGAATGTGAGCACAACAAATATGTGATCACTAATAATGGCTTACATAGGTATAATATTTTGCGATTTCATTTCTTGAATGAGTTGTCAAAAGTGGGTCAGGACATTCAAGCATACAAAGCCTTAAAAAAGAAATATACAGTGCAAGTTTCAGTTCAAAAAACGGACTATATAAAGACTTATTCTTATTGTATCTTAAGAAAAATTTTTCCAACAATACAAATTCAAGCTGAATATGATAAAGATTATAATATAACAGGGAATTCAGTGGTAACAATAAATGGCGATAAAACAAAAGTTTTCAACGACGCCGAATTAATCGACTTACTAAAAAGAGCAATTGAAAATAATAAGGACATAATTGAAAGATACGCGGATATGTTTGAGTTTTATGATGAAAATTTGATTTCATTTCACGAGTTTTTAACTCAAAATAACATAAATTTACTATCAAACGGGGTGAATTATGAATAAAGAAAATTTAAAAATTTTAAAATTAAATGTTTCAGATAAAGAGAACTCAGATAAATATGTTTTAAGATTTAACGAAAAAGAGATAGGCTATTCATATATTTTTCAAGAGGCTAAAAACAATAATATTTATATTTTTATAAATCAAGAGAATAGAAGCAATGGCTTTGGAAGTTTCGTATTTGGCGAAATGTTAAAAATTATAAAATCTTCAAAACTATCTCACTTATTTTTTGATATAGAAAAACCAAATTATTCAGCAAATAACATTATTGCAAAATTCAATGGTCAAATTTTATCTGAAGATGATAAGAAACATTGGATTCTAAAATTATAAAACAATCTATAATTTTAAGACCGAACGTGGTCTTTTTTTTAATTAATAAATGAAAAATATTTTAGATAAAAAATAGGAAAATTATAATTGGTTAAAACTTTTTAATTGCAAAAATTAATAAAAATTTTTTAAAATTAATAAAAATTTATCATTTTTTAATAAAATTTTGCAAAATTTTGCCATTTTTAAAAAATTTTTCTAGTTTTTTATTTGTATTCACTATTTTGAATTTAATTTTTTAGTTAAAATTTTTTTACTTATACAAATTGCTTTTATATAGTTTTATTTAAAAAATTGCAATTTTTTATTTTTCAAATTGTTATAAAAAATTTCATAAATTTACAAAAAGCGAATTTATTGTATATTGTTTGACAAAATAACTATAAATATTTAAAATTATATAAGAATAATTATAAAAATTATGCGGTCAAATTCTAAATTTAACTTAAAATTTTTAGGGGTAGGAATAATATTATTTGCTATTATTTTTTCGTTTAGTGTTTTGCCTAAAACTTCTTGTTATGATAAAGATGAAAGCATCTCCTTTGAAGAGTTTAGTGAGCAATTTAATGAAATGTGTTTGAATGATGAATATGAGTCCATTGTGTTAGATGATGAGATAACTTTTAGCGAACTTAGCAGAGCATTAGGATATGGAGTTGCTACATATTCTTCAAGCGACAACATCTCTCTTGACTATGATGAAATAAAAGAAATTTGTGATGAATTAGGTTACAGTGTGCATTTTGACGGCGAAAATTATCACTTCGACCAACATTTTGGTTTAAAACGTTTGATTGTGACAGGTGGAAAAGTTGAAGATAGTTTTGGCGCTATAAATATATTAACGGGCTACAAAGATTACACAATTTTAGAATATTCATCAGTTGAACAAACCGAATATGCCTACAATCAATTATCTCAACTTGAAAATATTAATGTTTTCCCAGACAGTGTTGTTTATGTATCGGAGACTGCGGATCAAGACAACACAACAACTGAAACCACCTCAGTAGGTTCACATTACACTTGGGGGGCAGGTGAAGATTATATTAATGTTGATCCTTACTTAAACTATATCAGTAATAATCAAGATAAGACTGTTGCTGTTGCTGTGCTAGATACCGGAATCGACACCGATCACACAATGTTTACAAATAGATTTTTGCGAAAATCTAACAATCAAATAGTCGGTGCAAGTTTTTTAAGTTCTAATGGCACAAGTGGTACAGATATAGAAGATGATTATAGTCACGGCACGCACGTTGCTGGAACGGTTTGTGATTTAACACCAGACAATGTTAAAATTATACCTGTAAAAGTATTTAGAAATGGACAAGGTTATTCTACGTGGACACTATTTGGGCTGGAATATGTTGCCAATATAAGTGAATATGATATTGTTGCTGTCAACTTAAGCATTTCTGGAGATAATTATGAAGGTGCTAAGGAGGCTTTTGATGAGGTATTTAATAGCATAAAAAACAAACATAATGCACTCTCTATTGTCGCAGCAGGAAATGATGGCGATGATGCATCAAATTATTATCCTGCTTGTTGTACAGATTCAGCGGTTGTTGTTTCTAATATGACACAGGATAAAACATTGAGATACACATCTAATTACGGGTCAACTATTGATATTACTGCACCAGGAACGGAAATTTTGTCGGCAAATATGGGTGGCGGACTTGTATATAAGTCTGGTACGTCAATGGCGGCTCCTCACGTGGCGGCGGTTGTGGCGCTTTTGTGTTTAGACCCGCAATATAACGGAACCACATATTCTGCAAACACAATAGAAAATAGGTTATATGATTTGGCTGTAGATATCGGGGCAACGGGTAAGGACACTTCATTTGGTTGGGGTATGCTTTGCCTTACAAATGCTTTAGGCGATATTTCATATTCGGTTAGCGACACAGCTGTAACCTACGACGGAGATTATCACAACATTAACCTAACTATTACAAGTGCCATTTCGTGCACTGTGGCATATAGAATAAATGGAGTTTCAAATTATTACACGGATATAACTTCATCAGTTTTCAATAATGCGTTTAAAAATGCGGTTGATAATATGGTGGTATATTTTAGAATAACTCCAAGCAATAATAACTATTCAACCACTTATGGCTCAGCAAGTTTAACAATAAATCCAATTAACATAATCGCGTCGATAAACAATGCAACAAGTGTTTATGGTTCAAGTATTGCCTCTTTATCTTGGAGTGTAACTTCTGGAACGTATGCGTCGGGCGAATCAAGTTCGTCGCTAGGTGTAAAAATTTCAACCACGGCAACAAGAACAAGCGGAGTGGGCTCATATCCAATAACCGGAACGTGGACTAATAAAAATTACAACATATCTTTTACAAACGGAACATATACAATCACTGCCAAATCAATTTCGTTAGCAGTAAATGATGTTGAAGCAGTGTATGGCACAAATGTTAATACAAATAATTGTTCGGCGACAGCAATAGGTTTAGTTAATACAGATACCATTTCAAGCCTAAATATTACATATTCAATTTCTAGTGATGTAACGAGCGAATTGTCGGTTGGTAGGTATACAAATAAAATAAGCGCACGAATAAACAACAGAAATTACACTCTAACAAGCATTTCAACGGGAGATTATGTTGTTGTGGCGCGTCCTATAACTTTGTTAGTTACAATGTCTAGCGAATACGGAGATGAACCAACTACAATTGTAACCTCAGATGATTACGAAATAACAGGCGAGTATGACATTGTTTCTGGTGATATTGTTACAATCTCACTTTCAATAGATAAGAGTGTTATCAATTCTCAAACTTTAGTTGGAAGTTATGATAATTTCATTTTAAGTTCAACCTCATCAAATGATAACTACAAAGTTGAAATCTCGCCAGATAGCACTTACACAATCTCTAGGCGTAGCATTCATATCGTTGTTAATAATAGAACAGGAATTTATGGCGAAGTAATACAAGATGACAATAGCGCATTCACTGTTAGCAACGGAAGTATTGTAAATAACGACAATTTAAACATTGATTTAACAGTAAACGCGAATTCAACTAGCATTCCTGGTAGATATCGTATAACTCCAACATATAGCAATAATAATTATAGTTTAACCTACACAGTCGGCTATTTCACGATAAATCAGAGACCTATAATTATTGAAACAACCCAAACTTTTACTTATGGTGATAGAATTGTGCTAGATAACTTAAATTATACACTAACATCTGACAGTTACACAATTCTAGACGGCGATTCAATTAGCATAACATTGCAAACAAATTTAAATTCATCAACAAACGTAGGAACATATAACGAGCACATAACTTTAACAGAAAATGATAGTTTATATGATATAACTTTACGTTCAGGCACAATAATTATTACACCACGAAAAATTACAATTGAGTTAGATGATAAAACGAGTGTGTATGGTGACACTATTTCAAATTTAACTTACAAATTGTATTATAACAGTGAAGAAATTGACGAATCGGATTTAATTAATTTTGTTAGCATTGAACCAAGTTGCGCAGTTGATTCAACAAGCGGAGCGGGAAATTACGAAATAACTGCAACAACTAGCCAAAGCGACAATTATGATATAACAATTATAAATGGCGAATATGTTGTAACAGTTAGACCAATCGAAATTACAATCAAAAATGTTAGCATAGAATATGGCGAATCTTATGAAACATTCAATTACACAGTAAATCAGGGTAGTGTAGTAAACAATGATGATTTATCACTAGAATATTCAGTTGAATTTCCAAGTGCAAATCAATTCGGATTTTATAACGTTGGAGATTACTCTATAACCGCCAAATCCAATAATAACAATTATTCAGTATCTATAAATTCAGGAATTTACTCAATCACTAAAAGGAAATTATCAATTTCAACTAATCAAAACTTTGAATTTGGCTCTCCTATTGAGTTAGACAATAATAAATATGAGATTAAAACCGGTTCTTTAGTTGGCTTAGACACAAATTTAAACATCACATTTTCAACCACTGCAACTAGTGCAAGCGATATAGGCACATATCCTATAACAATGTCTTATAATAATGACAATTATGATGTAACACTTTTTGAAGGTATTTTAAGAATAGTTGGAAGAATTATTAATATAACAATTTACGACCAAGAATTTACATATGGCGAGAATGTTGTTTTATATAATTATGTGTTAATAGATGGCGAAAATGTTAGCATATCAAACTACGATATAGTGTTAAGCTCGACTGCGAATAATAAAAGCAATGTGGGAGAGTATTCTATCACTGCCACTTGCAATAATGATAATTATGATATAGATTTCGCACCTGCAACACTCAAAATAAACAAAAGAAATATAACAATATCAACCACACAATCTGGGGTATATGGCAACCTACACACACTAGATAATGAAGATTACGAATTAATAGAAGGCGAAATTGTAAATGACGATAATCTGAATTTAAACCTTTCAACTAATGCACAAATTGATGACCCTGTTGGAACTAATTATGAAATAAGTTTGCTTGATTACAATTCTAATTATAATGTAACAATTTCTTTAGATAGTGCCTACTCAATCACTCCTCGCCAAATAATTATAACAAAAAATCAAACTATTCAATATGGCGATGAAATCGTGTTGGATGATGGTTACACTCTCGTGCGTGGCGAAGTGATAGATGGCGATAATTTAGGAGTTAGTTTTTCGATTGATGAAATAACAAATCCTACAGCGGGAGTTAGTTATCCTATAAGTTTAAATAATTATACCAATAGAAATTACAACATTACATTTAACGATGGTTATCTAACAATTGAAGCGCGAAAAATAACTATTTCAACCACTCAATATGGTTATTATGGCGATGCACCAACATTTGATTATGACAACTACACTGAAATAGAAGGCAATCTTATTGCTAATGATGATTTAGAATTAGAGTTAATAACAAATGCAACTAGTGAAAGTCATATCACTGACGATAACCATCACTATGTTATAATGTTAAGAAGTCATAATCCAAATTATGATGTAACATTAATCAATAGCAGTTATGTAATTAATCCGCGACCTATAACAATATCATCATATCAAACAGGGGTTTATGGAGATGAACCAACTTTTGATTATGAAAATTACGTAGTAGGGGTGGGCGAAGTTGTTAATAATGATGATTTAGAGTTGGAATTTTCAACAAATGCAACAAATTTAAGCCCTATTAGCGATGATAATAACATATACACTTTAACACTAGTCAGCAATAACGAAAATTATCTTATAACTCTAACAACGGATAGTTCATACACGATAACAAAAAGAAACATTTCAATAACCACCAATCAAACGATTACATATGGTGATGAAATCGTCTTAGATAATAATAATTATTTGGTTACAGACGGAGATGTTGTAAACAATGATGATTTAGGTTTAATTTTATCAGTTAAAGAGGAAACAAATTATGTTGTTGGCGAGTATATTATAAATTTAGTTGATTATAGCAATAAAAATTATGCAATTACTTTCAATGAAAGCAAATTGACAGTATCAAAAAGAGAAATTCAAATAGAAATCAACGAAACGTCAAGCATTTATGGTGAAGAAATTGCAAATCCAACATTTAGTTTAATTGAGGGGTACACTCTAGCAAAAAACGATAGTTTAGATGATTTAAATGTAAAATTTTTAGTTTCGGCAAACATTAATGATAATGTTGGAAATTATGATATTGTGTTAGTTGACGGCTATAATAACAACTATACAATTATTTGCGAAAATGGTAGTTATTTAATCACACCAAGAGAAATTGAGATAGTTATTGATGATGTGGTTTGCACTTATGGTGATACTTGGAAAGATTTAACATTTTCACTTGCAAGTAACTCCACACTTGCGTCAAATGATAGAATAGATGACTTAAATCTTTCACTTTCAACTGACGCAGAAACAGATGTTAATGCTGGCGAATATGATATTTACTTAGAAAACTATTCGAATAAGAATTATAGCATTAAATCAAATATAGCAACGTATAAAATAGAACCAAAATCAATTAGAATTGAAATTTTAGACCAATCAAGTGAGTATGGCAACATATTAAACGGGTTATACTTCTCACTAAGCGAGGGTTATACTTTGCCTTACAATGATAGGGTGGCGGATTTAAACGTTGAACTTTCAACTACTGCTACTAGCACAAGTGATGTGAGAGTTGAAGGATATGAAATTATTATGTCTGGCTACAACAATCGAAATTATATAATAGATTATGTGTCCGGCACTTACACAATCACTCCGCGCAATATAGTAATCGATATCACAAATAAATCAGAATTTTATCATAACGAACACAATTTAGATAATATCGCTTGGAGTTTGGTTCCAGGATATGAAATTGTTGAGGGTGATAATTTAATTATATCACTAGAAATTGATTTAGATATTAATTCAGATGCTGGCGAATATAAAATTAGTGCAAATTGTAATGATTCAAATTATAACCTAACAAGTATAAACGGCGTTTATCAAGTTTTGCCAAGGGAAATAACTGTTAATATTCAAGACCAATCTTCAACATATGGCGATACAATTTCACTTAATAATGAAATGTTTGAGTTCACAGGGGATGAAATGGTTATAAAGTCTGATTTAGGCATTGTGTTATCTGTTAACGCAAATGAAACAAGTGGCACGGGCGAATATGAAATCACGGGTATATGCGACAATAAAAATTATGATGTAAATTTTGCTAGCGGAACTTTGACAATCAATAAACGTAAACTAACTATTAAATTAAATGACCAAGATATAAAAAGGCTTTTTGAGTTTGATATTGACCAATCGGCTTATGAGATAGTAGAAGGCAGTGTTGCAAACAATGACGATTTAAATATTGAGATAACTTCAAATGCTAATTGGTATTCAAATATCGGTAGTGAGTTTGAGTTGACTGCAACTTCAACTAATAGCAATTATGAAATTGAGTTTATAAGCGCAACTGCAACCATGCGAATTTCCTTCACTGATTATGTTTTAATTGCGGTTGCAATAGGTTTGCTAATTTTATTAGTCGCATTGATAATTAGACGAAGAATAATGAAAAAACGTCGCCAGCAAAGTTTCACAGATTCATTTAACCAACTAAAAAATATGAAATAGTTTAATAAAAATGTTTTAAATTTTGTTTTGTTATGTTATAATTTAATATCTTTTATTTAAAACTGAACATTTAATAAATTTTAGTTAAAACATAAAAAATTTTAAAAAATTTGAAAAAAATTCACAAAAAAGTCAAAAAAATTTGATATTTTAACGAGATTTTTTAAAAAAATTAAAATTTTCATAAAAAATCGATAAATTAAAATAATTCAATATTGTTACAACTGCGATAACACAACTAAAAAAAGGGGAAGTATGAGAAAAACAAAAATAATTGGAACAATTGGGCCGTCTTGCATTGAATATAGTGTGATGAAAAAATTGGTGCAAAATGGGTTAAATATTGCGCGCATAAATTTATCTCACGCAAAAGTTAAAGATATGGAAACAATCTTAAAAAATGTTAAAAGAATAAGAAGAGAATTGAAAGTTCCTCTTCCTATTATGTTGGACACTCGCGGACCAGAACTAAGAGTTAAAACTTTTAAAAATGGCTCAGTTGATATTAAAAAAGGTCAAAATTTTATTTTCACTGCGCGAGATGTTGAGGGGGACGAGAGTATTGTTAGTTTAAATCTTCCAAAACTAGTTGAGGCAATTAAGGTCGGCGATAGAATTTTAGCAGTAAATGGGCTTATCACTTTTAAAGTTGTTGATAAAGTTGGAGGCGATTTAGTAACAAAAGCGCAAAATTCGGGTGTGCTATCCAATAGGAAAAGTTTGAGTGTGCCAAACCTTAAATTCAACACTCCATATCTAAACGAGGCAGATAAATCTGATATTTTGTGGGGAATAAAAAACGATATTGACCTAATTGCTGCAAGCTTTGTCAACTCAAAAGAGGACGTTCAAGTTTTAAGAAAATTCATCGAAACAAATGGCGGAAATATGAAAATTATTGCCAAAATTGAAAGTCAGAGAGGCGTGAACAACCTTGACGAGATAGTGCAAGCGAGCGATGCAATTATGGTGGCACGCGGAGATTTAGGTGTTGAACTTCCTGTTGAAAAATTACCTGAAATTCAAAAGCGCGTTGTAAAAAAGACGCGTGAAGCAGGGAAATCTGTCATAATCGCTACAGAAATGTTAGAGAGTATGATAACAAACAATCGTCCAACTCGCGCCGAGGTTAGCGATGTTGCAAATGCGGTCTACGACGGCACAAGCGCAATAATGTTATCAGGCGAAACGGCATCCGGCAAATATCCAATCGAATCAGTTAAAACTATGCACAAAGTTGCGCTTGAAACCGAAAAAAATATAAACTACGCGGGCAGATTTAATTCTGAACATTTTAATTTAAAAAATACAACCGACGTGATAAGTCATAGTGCGGTGGACGCAAGTTTCCAACAACCAACAAAGGCAATTGTTGTGTTCACAAGCGCTGGTCTTAGTGCGCAGATGATAAGTAGATTGCGCCCAAGTGTGGACATCCTTGGCGCAACTCCTAATGAAAAAACTTATCGCCAACTCGAACTTCGATGGGGTGTTAGACCTGTTTTAACACCTGTATATAACACAACCGATGAAATGTTCGATATTGCTAACAAAATAGTGAAAGATTTAGGTGTGGCAAAGGCGAAAGATAGAATAGTTGTAACTTGCGGAGTGCCAAAGCAAAATGGTTGCACAAATTTGATTAAAATAGACATTGTTAAATAGTTTTAACTCTTTTTCTTGCTATAATCTCAAGACAATTAGAAAATAATACAACGTCTTAAAATCAAGTATAATAGGGTTAGATTAAACATAAAATATTAAGAAAGGTAGAATGAAAGAAAAAATAAAAAAATTGTTCGACACTTCCACAACTCGTGGCAAAATTATGCGCACGGTTTTGTTTCTTTTGATATTGACCGTAATATGCGTTTTAGGTTATTTCATCTTAAGGTGGACGGGGCTATGGGAAAAGGTTAATTCAATAGATAAAATTCGCGATATTGTCGCGCGAGGCGGTGCGTTCAGTTTTATAATTTTTATAATTTTTCAAATTCTGCAAACCACCGTTCTTCAAATTCCAGCAATGTTTGTAACAATAGCCGGCGCGGTTATTTTTGGGCGCTGGCAAGCATTTATTATGAGTTATGTCGCCGTGATGATTGGCAGTGTTATTATGTTTTGGATTGGAAGAAAAGCAGGTAGACCTTTCCTTTATTGGCTGGTTGGAAAAGATACGGGCGAAATGTGGATTGAAAGAATGTCTAACGGAAAATATTTGTTCTTCCTTATGATGCTTTTCCCAATGTTTCCAGACGACATCTTGTGCGTGGTTGCAGGGTTAACAAATATGAGTTTCCCGTTCTTCTTTTGGACGAATATGCTGGCGCGCGGGGTGGGTATTTTATGCACAGTTTACTTCGGTTCGGGCGCAATCATTCCTTATCACGGTTGGGGACTAGTTGTTTGGGCAATATTAATTGTCCTAATGATTGTTTTATTCTATCTCAGTGTTAAATATAAATCAAAAATTGACATAATCATAAACAAAATCTTCAG
>CALWOU010000024.1 GCA_944383245.1 uncultured Clostridia bacterium
GCATTTTGTCCGCACTTGGCCAAATTGTGGACGAATTAAAGATTAGCATCGCCATATGTTCTTTATCTAGTTGAGATAAATCGTATTTAGACATATCTCTATTGCAAAAACCCCAGCGCCAAATCATCTCCCAATCGGGTTTTTGTGGGTCTTTAGAATTTTTCCACTCGTTATATTTTTTATCTATCCACTCGTTGGTTATAACTGGCGGAAATTTTATTTTATGTTCTAGAAATTTAATCCATTTTTCTCTACTTACGTTTTCCATAAAGTATCCTTTTAATTTTTGCTTATTGCACTTAATTTTAGTTGATCAAAACTTAATATAAGGCAATAATGATTTAATCTCTAAGTTTGCTGTTGCTTAGTTTAGATTTATATGTTTATATTTTACCTTATTATAGAGATATTGTCAAATAACTAAGGAACTTCGAGTAAGTTGTAACAAAATTTTAGGTTTCAAACTACAATGTAGTATACAAAGGATAAAATTAGGCGCCAAAGATAAAACTTTTGTAAAGTACATATTGCATTGACACTAAATAGGTTTAGCACACAAAACTAAATATGAAATTGCTATAAGTAAAAAACAACTTTAACATATTTTGATAAATAATTTTTTGTGTGCATAGTGGTTATACCAATTTAAGTTAACGCAACGAAAAACAACAGAAATACATTCAGGAGGAAATATGTTTAACAAATTTTTTGGTGGCAACGACTGCGGTTGCAACAACGACTGCAGTTGCAACACTGGTTGCAATGATTGCACTTGGTTAATAGTATTGATTTTAATATTATGCAATTGCGGTTGCAAAGTTGACCCTTGCTTACTTATAATAATCTTATTAATCTTATGTGGCTGTGGTTGTGGTAAAAAAGACAACTGCGGTTGTTAATAGATTATAAAAACTTAAAAACACAATCAATTACATTCACAGCCACATAAAAATTTACCAACCTATTGGAAAGGGAGCAATGAGGGGAAATACCCATAGGGTGTCCCCTCATAAGAAGGAGCAAACAAGCAAAAGGCTCATGGTTGCAAACAAAGTGCGCAACCTAGCAAAAGCGCAGTTTGCTCCGCGTGGCTGCGGTTGCGGAAAGAAAGACAACTGCGGTTGCTAATAACCAAAACTTAATATAAAAGTAAGTTAAAACATAAAAAATTTTACACAAATTATAAATACATAATACCTTATAATCTAAGTAAAATTTTAGAAACAAAAAAGACCTATTATGGATAGGTCTTTTTGTTTTTTAATATAATTGCTAAATTTAATTTTTTATCAAAAATTTTCAAAATTTATCAAAAATAATGTAATTTTTAATGTTTTTTGCGTATTTTTATAATTTTTTCAAAAATTTTATGTTTTTTATTTTAAAAAACTTTTTAATATTTGCTGAGTTTTTGTTTAATCATTTGTTTTAATTGTGGCACGTTTTTGCCCGTGCGAGCAACTATATTGCAAGTGTCAAACGGGTATGATTTTAGTTCGTTTAATTCTTCTTCTGTGATTTTATCTATTTTATTATAAACTAGAATAACTTTATTTAAATCGACTTTTTGATTTTTAAGTTCTTCCATAACTACGTCGATTTGTTCGTACTTATGTTTGTCGCTTGCGTCCACAACCACTAGCAACACGTCTGCGTCCATTGTTTCTTCTAGTGTGGCCGAAAAGGCATACACCAATTCGTGCGGAAGGTTGCTAACAAAACCAACTGTGTCCACCACCACATATTCTACACCATCGTCCCACACGCGTTTTGTTAACACGTCAAGGGTTGCAAACAATCTATCGTCTGCATAAGTGTCCGCTTTCGCAATAGCATTCATAAGGGTTGATTTCCCAGCATTAGTGTAACCTACTAGCGCCACACTTTTCATAGTGTTTAATCTTTGTTTACGTGTGGTTTGCCTACGCTTTTGAATGTCTTTAATTTCTCTTTCAAGTTTAACAATTCTATCTTGAACTTTTCTTCTATACAATTCTAGGCGCGACTCACTTGCTCCACGCACACCAACACCTCTACTTTCGCCCCTATCATACTCATTTAAAGTTGCAAGGCGCGGAAGTGAATATTTCAGTTCTGCAAGTTCAACTTGGAGTTTACCCTCGCTAGATTTTGCACGACTTTTAAAAATGTCTAAAATCAACATTGTGCGGTCAATTGTTTTAACTCCCATTGCGTCTTTTAAATTTCTTAGTTGCGAACCCGTTAGCGGAGAATCAAAAATAACCACATCTGCATCAAAGTCTTTAACCTCATCTGCTATTTCTTCAACTTTACCCGAACCAAAATAAGTTTTAGCGTTAAGTTCTTTAACTAAAAAAACATTTGTTTTAACAATTTCAAGCCCGCAAGACTCAGCGAGTAACTCCAATTCCTTTAACCTATAATCTGCGCTATCTAAACTAAGATAAGGGCAAACCAAATACGCTTTTTCTTTTTTTATTTCCATTTCTCTCATAATCAACTCTCCTTTTAATTAATAAATTTTTTTAATAAATTTTTCACAATGTAATTTCATCAAATTAAAGAAAAGTTGCTAAAATTTTTTAATTTTTGCGTATTTTTCTTAAAATTTTGCGATTTTTTATAGTTTTTTTGCATATTTTTTATTTTTTTAAATTCTAATTGGATTTTTTAATCTCGCATTTTATTGCTTTATAAATGTGAATTTTTAAAAATATTTATGCAATTAAAATTATTAAAATATTACATTGTGAGATTGTTTAATTTGCTCATCTCACACCTCCAAACAAGTTTATTTTACCAAAAACTAAACAAATTGTCAATAAAAAATATTTTATTTATATGTAAAAAGATATTCATTTAACAAAAATTAGCAAATTGTTATAAATTATTGCAAAAAATTTTTAAATTTGATAAAATGCGCGTATGCGTGTGTGCAATTTAGCAAGTGGAAGCAGTGGAAACTGCACATATATTGAATCTAGGCAAGCGAGAATTTTGATTGACAATGGAAAACCTCTTGCTTATGTTTTGAATGCTTTAAATGAATTAGGAGTTGCTCCAGATAGCATTGATGCAATACTTATCACTCACGAACACAGCGACCACATTAAAGGAATAGAGAAATATTCGCGTTCGTTTTCCACTCCAATTTATGCGCATAATGAGTTAAAAGAAATTATCACAAATCAAATTCACATCGCAAGCGAACTATTCAATTTTTATGATACCGACTTTTATATTAAGGACTTACATATTCAACCATTTCCACTTCCGCACGATAGTAAATTTTGCGTTGGATATAGAGTTGAAGAAGAGGATGCGGTTGTTTCAGTTTGCACAGACCTTGGATTTTTTAGCGATGAAACTTTTGAGGCAATTAAGTCTAGCGCGCTAGTATTTTTAGAAGCAAATTATGACCCTGAAATGTTAATGTCCTACCCTAACTATCCAATATTTTTAAAGCGAAGAATAAACGGACCAAAAGGTCATTTATCAAATTTAAATTGTGCAAAAGCGATTGAAAGATTAGTTCACGCAGGCACACGCCTTGTGGTGTTATCGCATATTAGTGAACATAGCAACACTGTAAACCTCGCCGTGAACACTGTTGCAAACTATTTAGAAAGCAAAAACATAATTCCAAACGTAAACATTCGCCTAGACATCGCCCACCACGAAAAACGCGGAACAATATTTAAGATAACTCCTACTAGTCAAAAATAATATAGCAATAATTTCGCACTTTTTTTAATCAACATTAAATTAGTTATTGAATTTAAATAAATTCTAATAACTATTTTTTTATTTTTAAATAATTTACAAAACCGAATATTATAAAAATGATAAAAATTTTTAAAATTGGATAAATTTACATTAAATTTTTTGAAAAAAATTGATTTTTTTGTTGAATTTTAATAAATTTTTTAAATTTTTTATAAAAAAGTGAACCTTGACTTTTTGGTTCACATAAATTAAATTTTATAATTTTAGTTTTTTTATAACGAATTAGTATTATTATTTTTAATCATATTTGTTTACATTTTTAGTTTAGTATATAGTCTTTTTATATTTTTAATTAATTGAAAAATCTATTCTAAAATAGCCCTGACCCATTTTGCAAAGTGGGCAAGTTTTTGGTGCGGTCTTATCTAAAATAATTGTGCCACATTCATCGCATTTAAATGCGTGTTTGCCAGACGCACATTTATACAAACTATTTTTAGATAACGCGTTGTGAAGTTCTAGCAAAGTACGTTGATGAGTGAGTTCAACTTTACTAACCATATCAAATAAATCGGCAACGTCGTTAAAACCTTCGTCACGCGCGATTCTTGCAAATTTAGGATATATACTCTCTCCACTCATTCTCTCGTTTTCACTCTCGTTATATAGCACATCTTTCAACTCGCCCGACCTAAAAGGATAGCCCGCTTTTATCTCAATATTTTGCGTTAAATTTCCGCCAAGTTCCACAATTTTATTAAAGAATTGTTGTGCGTGAGCCATTTCGTTATGCGCAAGTGTTCTAATTAGCATACTCATATATTGATAACCTTCTTTCTGAGCCATTTTTGCTAAGAATTGATACCTTGCACCCTCTTGGCATTCTGACGCAAACGAACGCGCCAAATTTTCCTTTGTTATAGATGATTGAAAATCCATAATTCCCTCCAAAAAAATATTGCCCAAAATAAAAAAATAAATACATAAAACAAAAAACAACCTATGAATTTTGAAATAAACTAAACTAGTTAATTTCATTTAGATAGGTTGTTTATTTTAATAAGCAAATATAATATAATCAAAACATCAACAAATAATGGACAATTTCAACAACTTAGAAAATATTAATTAATTGCATAAACAAATCGAATTATAATTAAAATTTAATAAAAATTTTTGAATATTCATAAAATTTACACTATTTTTGCGATTTTTTTATAAAATTTTGGCGAATTTAAATTATTTTTTTAATTTTTTATTTTTATTTTTGTTATCAAGTTTATTTTCGGTTGCTGTTTTTTCTTGTTTTGAGGTCTTTAAAATTTGTTTTTCTTTGATTGGTTGTTTAGATTTTTCTTGATTAATTTTTTCATTTGTTTTATCCGCTTTAGTTTGTTCAACTTTGCTATCTATTGCTTTTGGTTTTTCATATTTTTTTAAATTCGCATTTACCGCCTTTACAATGCTAGCAATAACTTTATTTTTATTTAGCCACCAATCTCTACTCCAAACACGCATAATATCCCAACCGCGCGACTTTAAGAATTTATTTCTATAAACGTCGCGTTCCATTATTGAATCGCTACTCTTGTATGCTGAATAATCGCATTCAATACCAAGCAAATATCTATCCAATTTTTTATTATAGATTGCAAGGGATAATTTATAGTTAGTGTGACCTAGATTTGTTTCAACTGTGTAACCTAATTTTGTGAGTTCATCTTTAATTTCATTTTCTAGTTGATTTGACTTAACAATATCTTTTGTTTCAGGAAGTGCTGGTTTGAAACTATCTAAAATAAATCCAGCTTCTTTATCTTTTTTATTTGACACCGCGCGAACATATTTTAAGTAACTTTTAAAAATTTTAGGTCCCGCATTTTTACTACCCTCAACAATAAGTTCTTCAGGTTCTATGCTTGTTACAACATAAATTTTTTCCTTAGCACGTGTGATAGCAACGTTTAACCTATTTTCTCCGCCCTCTTGCGAAAGTGGACCAAAATGCGCCACAACTCTGCCGTACTCATTTTGCGCATAACCAATGCTAAAAATGATAATATCGCGTTCATCACCTTGAACATTTTCTAGGTTTTTGATGAAAATTGAAGTGTCCTCATTATTTTCTTTTCTATTTTGTTCGCGAAGATAGGCATCTCTAAATTGAGAATCTTTTTGGCATTCAGCATCTATCGCATCCTCAATGGCATTTTCTTGCTCTGTGTTGAACGAAATAATACCGATTGATGATTTATTTCGTTTATTTTTAATCAACTTTTTTAATAGTTGCACAATTGCTTGCGCTTCTTCTTCGTTTCTTCTACCTATCCACCTACCATTTACTTTAATTCTCTCGATAGGTTTGTTTCCAATATTCTTTGTTACATTTGGTGCAACTTGCAATTTTCCGTCATAGAATGCATAGTTTGAGAAATTGATTAATTCTTCACTCTTACTACGATAGTGATAGGTTAAGTTTGTGCTGTTTAATCTGCTTGTTGATAAATCTAGCAAACTTTCAACCTCAAGTGCCGCTTGAGTTGCTAGGTCTAAATCCTCATCGCTATCATTACCCATATAACGTTTAACAAACGTTGCGCTTGGTCTTAACTGTTTAGAGTCACCCGCCACCACAATATGTTTTCCACGATAAATGGTTGGAAGTGTATTTTCAATAAATACTTGGCTTGCTTCATCAAACAAAATTATGTCAAACATTTCCTTTTTAAGTGGGAAAATTGTGGAAACACTTTCAGGAGAAAGCAACCAACAAGGGAACAACTTTAACAAAAAGTCGCCATACAAATCCATCATTTTGCGAATAGATAATAAATTTTGTTGCTTTGTTATCTGATAAAGATAATTTTTGCTTTCATCGCTTGAGTTGTAATAATTTATGTAGTCATTTTTAAATTTATTTAAGCAGATTTTATTAGAAATTTCTTTTTCGTCGTTTTTGAGTGACAATATGCGGTTAGTTATATTGTCAAAATCTATAATTTTAGACAATTTATTTTTATTGAGTTCTTCGTACTTAATTGCTTCGTGATAAACTCTTATTTGCAACAATTTATCCACAATTTCACGATATTGGCGTGCGTTTTTGCTATTTTCGTATGCAAAATTTAAAATTATACGTTCATCATCCGTTAGACCCTTCAATGCATTGTTAACATCTCGAATTTCAATATAATCGTTTAACGCATTTAGAAGCAGGCGTAAAAATATTGTGTTACCATTAATTATGTTATCAATTGTTAACAAATAACCTTTATTATCAAGCACTTTTGTAAGAAGTGAATAGTCGCTAATATAACTTTTTATCTCTTGCATTGTGCGCTCAAAATCTATTGCAATATCTTCTTCTCTTTGATTTAATTTGTGTTTCACAAAAGGATAAGCTGGAAAGAAAATTTTTGACCATTTAAGCGAAGAGTGCAATTTTTTATCTTCCAAGGTTGAAATCATTTTTATAAGCGGTTTCATTTCATTAATATCTGTCACGTCGTTTTCAAGTGAATACACCATTAGTTGCCTAGCGTGTGGGTGCTTTGAAGTGTCAAACGGAACGATGTTTCGCTGAGTGATATCTTTTAAATATGCTTTCATTTGGTTTATTACGTGAATTTCAACATCTGGCTTGATATGGTCTACTAGTGGATTTGTCTTTTTAAGTTCGATATAACGATAGTATAAATTTGCCTTATTTTTATCTTTAATTAGGCGCAAAGTTGACGACAATCTATCATAATCCATTGCCATAAGGTTTTTATTTTTTAGCATCAATTTGTATAGCACATAGTCCGAACTAGTTTTTCCAATTCGTGATGAATTTGCATACATCTCTTGAAGGGTTAGCCCGAAAGGAGTTTTTGTAAATAACGTGTTTGAAATAGTTTCTAATTCGCCAACTTCTGACTGAATGTTTGCTTCAACATTATCAAAATCCTTATTAGATTCTGACACTAATCCGCCACCTATAACAGATTGGTGCATTTGATTGCATCTATCATAAAACGCAACTTTATTTTTCTCTGCATCCGTTATAAACATACACTTTGAATTCAAATTTTTTAGTCGATTAAACACAACATCTAATGCTGCTTTCTTTTGCGAAACAACAAGCACTCGTTTATTTTTGCAAAGTGCATCTGAAATAATATTAACAATAGTTTGTGATTTACCTGTTCCTGGCGGTCCGTATATTACGAGATTGCCATACTCGTTTAGTTTATTTATTGCGCTTTCTTGAGCATAGTCTAGGTCGTTGATAATATATGTGTGGTCATCAACTTTTTTATTTTTCTTTGATTTTTTACCTTGCAACAACTGCTCTATTGCGAGCGAAGACAAGTGCTTTTTTTCAAGCATTGTGTAGTCATTATAAATAGAATTTGCAAGCGGAAATCTTCCTATAACGCACGAATTCACAACTTTTAAGTCGCCCATTGGAAGGTCGTCTTCTTTAATATCTGCAAACTTGCAAAACCCCTTATCCACATTTTTATCAACTTCAAATTTAAATCCGTATGCTGATAGATAATCTAAAACGTCTTTGACTGTTCTTAATTTGTAATCAAGTAGGTTATCAAATTCCATTACCATACCATCATAATTTAGGCGGTGCTCTTTAGCATAGGCAAGAAGCAAAACTTTATTGAATTGGATAAATTCATCGTGCTTTGCTTCGATTGAAACGGTAGTGTCACTTTCTATATTTATTATAACAGGAAATAAAATTAGTGGCGCTTTAATTGTTAAATCTTTATTTAAATTGCCTGTAACAAAAGGATAGCCGATGAACAATTCATATCTACCCGTTTCTTTTGCAAACTCTTCAATTTCGCGCTTTAAGTTTCTTAAAGCAGTAACTTGCGAACTGATAATCTTCTTTCCTTCTTCGCGCTTTAACCTTTCTCTACGCAAATTTTCGCTTCGCTTTTCATCTGGTGACAACTTATCTAAATCTTTAAATTGCGTTTTTAATTTTGCAGTTAAACCGAAAGTTGAAAACAATTTTTCTTTCTTGTTTTTTTCTATAAGTGCGTAACCTGTGCGTTTACCCTTCCATAAAAATTCAAAAAATTCTTGGAAATCATCCTTATCGCGACCTATGATTTCGCCAATATCGTATGAATACTTTTTGCTAATTTTTCGCGAATATAAGCTTCTGTTCTTTCCGCTTATTTCAATTAGACGTTCTTTATAATACTTATAGATTGATTTCATTTTTTCTCCTTAAATTTAAATATAAAATATTTTTAATTAAAAACTATAAGCACTAGATATACAATTGTAATGTTCGTTATAACATCCATAGGAATTAAATATGTTTGTTTTTGTAATATTTTTTTAATAAGTCAAATTATAGCAAAAAATTACAAAATATTCAACCAAATTACGGCAAATATATCAAGAGGATAACAAAAAGTTAAACTTTTTTATTAAAAATGTGATTTGATTAATCATATTTGATTTTAATATTGCTTCTAAAACCATCTAACATTACGAACAAACACATAATATAAATGAGCAATGCAAAAAAACAAATTAGTGTGATGCTAATTTGTTTTTTTTAAAACGTTGAATTATTTAAATTTTTTTAAAATTCGTCAATTTTTTTAAAAATTTTTGCACTTTTTTGAATTTTTTATTATTTTTTATAAATTTTTAATATTTTTTATAAATTTTTAATATTTTTTCTTTTTAATGATTTTTTTAATTTTAATAATTATTTATTATTTTTTAATTTTTAATAAAGACTGAAATGATTTGATAATGTTTAATATATTTATTTATTTTGTTGATTTTTATAATTAATCGGTTAATAATTTTTCTAATTCTTTGCATTTTTTCTCGTCCATATCTTCAACACCTTTTAAGCGATATGGAATTTTAAGTTCGGAATACTTATGAACGCCTATTGTTTTATATGGCAAAAGTTCCACTTTTTCAACATTGCTTAATTTTGAAACAAAATCTTTTAGTTTCGTCACACTTTCCATTGTGTCGTTTAAATTCGGAACAATTACTTGCCTTATCCATAATTTTTTATTTAACCTAATACAATCGGACAAAAACTTGTTAAACGCGTCCATATTAAGCCCCGTTATTTTTTTATAATCTTCTTTGTCCACCGCTTTTACGTCTAAAATAACAAGATCGGTGTAATTTAAAATATCATCATACTCACCGAAGCCAACACCTGCCGTGTCGATTGCTGTGTTGATGTTGTTTTGTTTGCATAATTTTAAACATTCTAGCAAAAACTCTGGTTGCAAAAGCGGTTCGCCACCTGAAAATGTAACTCCCCCGTCATTACCAAAATAACTTTTAAAACGGATAATTTTTTTGATTAAATCACTTGGAGTGATTCTTTCGCACACTTTATTTACATCCCACGTTTCAGGGTTGTGGCAATATAGGCACCTTAGTTTACACCCTTGCAAAAACACGACGTAGCGAATGCCTGGCCCGTCCACAAGCCCCATACTCTCAAAACTATTAATATTACCAAGAATCTCTTTTTTTGTCATTTTAATCTTTTTTATTTAAACTATTTTCCTAACATTTCAACTATATCAATTTAACATTTTAGTTTATTAATTTTTTTATTAATTTTTAATAATTTTTAATGTTTTTTTAATATTTTTTTAAATTATATCAAATTTTTCATTATTTTTTAGTTTTTTTTAAAATTTTACACGATTTATAATTTTTTCATTAAATAAAATTAATAATAAAAACTATAGTTCAATTAAAATATTTATTATCTTTTTTCGTGGAAGGTGCGGGCGATAACTTCTTCTTGGTGCGCTCGAGATAATTTGTTGAAATTAACCGCATAGCCTGAAACGCGAATTGTTAAAGTTGGATATTTATCCGGGTGGTTCATAGCGTCAATCAACTTTTCTCTATCAAGCACATTTACATTTATGTGTTGCGCCTTTTGAATAAAGTAACCATCCAAAATTTTAACAAGGTTATTCACTCTGCTATCCATATCGTGGCCAAGCGCGTTTGGAATGATTGAGAATGTGTTTGATACCCCGTCCTGACAGCAATTTGCATAAGGAATTTTTGCAACCGAATTTAATGAGGACAATGCGCCCGAACAATCTCTTCCGTGCATAGGATTAGCGCCTGGTGCAAACGGAACACCTGCTTTTCTTCCGTCTGGAGTGGCGCCCGTCTTTTTACCATACATAACGTTTGAAGTAATTGTTAAAACAGATAATGTATGTTTTGCGTTTCTATACAATTTGTGTTTTTTAAGAGCCGTTATAAAATGTTTAACAATTTCAACTGCTATTTTATCCACTCTATCATCGTCGTTTCCGTATTTAGGGAAATCGCCCTCAATTTTAAAGTCAACAGCAATACCTTCTTCATTTCTAATTGGAGTTACTTTTGCGTATTTTATTGCAGAAAGTGAATCGGTAGCAACTGATAGCCCTGCCACACCAAATGCCATTAGACGTTCAACGTGAGTGTCATGCAAAGCCATCTGACCTGCTTCATACGCATATTTATCGTGCATATAATGGATAATATTTAGCGCGTCGACATACGTTTTTGCCACTTTATCAAGGGTTGCAAAGTATGCTTTTTTAACCTTTTCAAAGTTTAGCACTTTATCCGTCATTTTAGGTATTTTATCCACAACTAAAGCGCCACTTTTTTCATCTTTACCCTCGTTTATGCTATACAAAAGCGACTTCGCAAGGTTACAGCGCGCGCCAAAAAATTGCATTTGCTTTCCAACTTTCATAGCACTAACGCAACAAGCTATTGCGTAATCATTGCCATAAATTGGTCGCATAACATCATCGTTTTCATATTGAATACTATCTGTTAAAATAGAAATTTTAGCGCAGTATTTTTTGAAATTCTTAGGAAGATTAACTGACCATAAAACGGTTAAATTTGGTTCTGGACTTGGGTCTAAATTAATAAGTGAGTGCAAAAATCTAAACGAATTTTTGGTCACTAAACTATGTTTTTCATCCAACATTCCGCCAATACTTTCAGTTACCCAAGTTGGGTCTCCACCGAAAATTTCATCGTATTCAGGTGTTCTAAGGTGACGCACTAAACGAAGTTTAATTGTGAATTGGTCAACCAATTCTTGCGCTTCAACTTCTGTGATACTGCCCGATTTTAAGTCTTTTTCAAGGAAAATATCTAGGAAAGTTGACACTCTTCCTAAACTCATAGCCGCGCCATTATTTTCTTTAACTGAAGCAAGATAGGCAAAATAAGTCCATTGGAATGCCTCGCGTGCGCTTATTGCTGGAAGTGAAATATCATAGCCATATCTACTTGCCATTGATTTAATTTTGTCAAGTGCGCGAATTTGTTCGCTAACTTCTTCCCTTAGTCTTATCTTTTCTTCGCTATCAATCTCTAACATTTTTGGAGTTAGTAAGTCCTTTTTCTTTTCTTCAATCAACCTATCAATTCCATATAGTGCCACGCGCCTATAATCGCCGATGATTCTACCTCTTCCGTATGCATCTGGCAATCCTGTTATTAAACCTGCTTTTCTAGCGCGACGAATATCTGGAGTGTAGGCATCAAAAACACCATCATTATGTGTTTTTCTAATACCCTCATCATAAATTGATTGCAAGTTTGCATCCATTTTCTTACTGTAAGCATTAAGTGCATTTTTAGCCATACGAATGCCACCATATGCGTTCACAATTCTCTTTAATGGTGCATCAGTTTGAAGACCAACCACAACTTCGTTTTTCTTATCGATATACCCCGCTGGAAAATTATCAATTCCTGATAGGTGCTTTAAATCGACGTCAAGTAAGTGGACTTTTGTTTCCTTTCTAATAAGTTTTTCACAAATTCCCCACACTTTTGCCGTGCGTTTACTTTTACTCACCAAAAAACTATCATCACCCCTATACTCAGAGTAATTATTTTTTATAAAATCGGCAACATCAATCTCTTCTCGCCAAGTTTTACCCTTAAATTTTGAATAAAACTCATTAACTTTATCTAATTTTTCATTATTTATAATGTTTTCAGCCATTTTATCCCCCCTTGTGTACACTTATTATACCACATTCGACAAATCTTAACAAATATTTTATTTGAATTATTTTAAAAAATATGTTGAATTTTACTTGACTTAACTTGGAAAAAATTTGAAATAACAAAAATAAAATTTTAAAAAATTTATAAAAAACGAAAAAATCGCAAAAAAACATTAAAAAATGTTAAAAAATAATAAAATTCTTTAAATTTTTTGAAAATTTTATGGATTTTTAGAAAAAAATAATTATTTTGTAAAATTTTGAAATATATTCGACTTAATTGGGAAAACTTGTTTGTATGTTAACCATTCTTTTCTAAACGCGGATACTTTTCATAAAATTTGTTAATATATTCTATGTCACTTGTTTTTAAAATTTTATCTTCTAGTCTTATTCAACAATATATAAATATTTTGTTGATATAATTTAATGTTTGTTATTTTTTAGAAAAAATTTAAAAATGTTATGAAAAAACATTGACAAACGTTTTAAAACTTGTTATTATATATTTGCGTGTATGGGGGATTAGCTCAGTTGGCTAGAGCACTTGCCTTGCAAGCAAGGGGTCATCGGTTCGAATCCGATATTCTCCACCACCAAAAGCAAAAACACGTAGTGTTTATCTTAAATTTTTTTTAAAATGAAGAAAAATTCTTCGGTTTAACAAAAAATTTTAAGATAATACTGCGTTAGCAGTTTTGCTTTTAATCAGCATCGGCGGTTGTAATATATTCATATATTCTCCACCAATCATTTAATCCTCACGAGAACTTGTTCGAGTGAGAGAGGAGCAACCGAGTAAAAGACGAAAATTGCAAGCATGCGAGCAATAAAGTAATAGCGAGAGTTGCGACGAAGAAATGTAGCTCAGTCAGTTAGAGCACCACCCTGATAAGGTGTGATAGCCTGTTGGGTCAAGTCTTCGAGAGTTGCTAAACTCGTTAAAACAAACATAAAGGATCGTAGCTCAGTCGGTTAGAGCACCACCCTGATAAGGCGTGATAACCTGTTGGGTCAAGTCTTCGAGAGTTGCTAAACTCGCTAAAACAAACATATAGGATTGTAGCTCAGTCGG
>CALWOU010000025.1 GCA_944383245.1 uncultured Clostridia bacterium
TTTGATTAGCATTTTGTTTGTCATTTAACTTTAAAAATTTAAATTAATGTGATATAATATAAATATGAACGATAAACTATTTGAAATGTTAAAAAATGCAAAGTCTGTGGCAATCATTGCCCACATTTCGCCCGATGCGGATGCGCTTTGCAGTATGGTGCTACTTAAAAATTTTTTAGTGAGAACGCTAAAAAAACGGGTGGATATTTTTGCGGAAAGCGATGAAATTTTAGAAAAATATTCAGTTATTTTAAAAGATATTAAAATCAATAAACCAATTAAAACTTATCACACAGCAATTATTTTAGATTGCCCGAATTTGCCAAGAGTTGGAAAGTATGGCGCAATTTTTGAAGGGGCAAAACAAAAAATAGTTATCGACCATCACGACACTAATAATTTCAAGGCAGACGTAAAGATAGTGAAAAAAGTTAGTTCAACTTGCGAAATTTTATATGCACTGCTAAAAAAATACAAATACGAATTTTCGCCTTTTGATTATGGAATAGTGTATGCTGGAATTATAACGGACACGAATAATTTATCAGTAGGCGCGATGAATAGTAACACTTTTAAAATAATTAGCGAATGTTTTCCACACATCGACCAGCAAGCAATATACAATCATTTCTTTTCGCAAAACACTCTTAGAAATATGAAACTATTCGCGCTTGCAATTGAAAATATTGTAACGTTTAGCCACGGAAAAATTATTATCACCCATATAACTCACGAAGAGGCAAAGCGATATAAGGCGGGCGAAAATGATTATGTTGGAATTATAAATAGGCTTGCAACAATTTCTGGAAATAAATTTGTGTGTTTTAGTTATCCAAAAGGAGAGGAGTATTACGTTTCAATGCGTGCGAAACGCGGTTATGATTGTTCACAAATTGCACTCACACGCGGAGGAGGAGGACATAAAGGTGCAAGCGCATACTTATCAAACGAACGTCTTCAAAAAATAGAGCAAGAAATATTGCAAGAGTTCACCTCTCAAATTCAAAACACAAAACAACAAATTAAACAAAAGATATTTTAAAAAAGTAAACACTAAGTTTACTTTTTTTGTTTTGCTGTTATCATAAATTTTTAATTGCAAATTTATATTATATATTTGTTTTTTAATAATGTTAAATATTTTATTTTCTATTTTAATCTATCTAAAATGTCGCGAGCGGAGATTAAGCCGGTTGCAGCGGCAACCACAATATTGCCCGCTTTTCCCGCTCCGTCACCTATAAAATATAGGTTTTTGTTTTCAACTTTGAATTTGTTGTCCGTTTCAATTTCATTGCTGAAAAATTTGATTTCAGGGCCATAGAGTAGGGTTTCATCGTTGTTGACGCCTGGAATGATTTTGTCTAACTCCTCTAGTCCTTCCAAAATGTTAGTTATAATTCTATAAGGTAAAACAAGCGCCAAATCACCTGCAACGCAGTCCTTTAACGTTGGTTCAATAAATCCTTTATTAATTCTATGCCACTCACTTCGCCTACCTAAGCGTAAATCACGCAGGGTTTGAATGATTGGTTTGTTGTCACCTAAAACGTTTGCAATTCGCGCAATGCTTTCCCCATAAAGACGGGTGTTTGTAACAGGATGAGTGAGGCTAACCTTACTAATAAACGCAAAATTTGAATTGTTAGATTTCACGTTTTTTAGCGCGTGACCATTAACACAAATAAAGCCATAATAATTTTCTTTTGTCACATATCCGCCCGGGTTTGTGCAGAATGTTCGGATTTCATCGCCATACGTTTTAGTTTTTATAAATATGGTCGGGTCATAAATGACGTCTGTTATATTTTCTAAAATTTCTTTTCTAACTTCAACTCTAACACCAATTTCAATGCTTTGAGAAGAATAAGGAATTTTATGTTTATCCAATAACTCTTGCACCCAACTAGCGCCCGTTCGCCCAGGTGCAACCACCACAAATTTTGCTTGCATTGACTGGGTTTTGTCGTCTTTTATATATGTAATTTCATTGATTTTATCATTGCCATCAATATCTAAAACGTCGCCACTTTCTATAACTTCAACACCGCGAGAAACTAAAAATTTTGTGATATTGTCTATGTGAGTTGGGAGTGTGTCCGACCCTAAATGTTTTTGCTTGATAATAAGAAGCCTAGCGCCTTTTTTTGTTACTTCTTTTTTAATCTGTGCGCTTTTTTCATCACTTTTTGGAAAAACTTCAGAGTCCATTCCAAAACGATTAAAAATTTCTTCAGTTTCGTCAATAATTTTATACGCCTCGCTCTCAGACATATATTTGAATAAATCACTTTTTCCTAACTTTGGAATGAAGTTTAGTTTTCCATCGCTAAACGTTCCTGCTCCGCCAAATCCAGATAAAATATTGCAAGGATTGCAGTTTACGCATTTTCCTCCCGTTTTCATAGGGCAAACTCTATTTTTTGCTAACCTTCCTCTATCTATCAAACAAATTTTCAAATTAGGATTTTTAGTTATCAATTCATAGGCGGTAAATAGTCCAGCAGGTCCAGCACCAACAATCACAACATCAAACATTTTTTCTCCTTATCAGACAAATATATTATATCACAAAACAAAACAATTTCAAACTATAATTAAAAACTATTTATTTCTTTTTCTAATGATATTTTATTAAAATGAATTTATAAAATTTAAAAATACTATAAAAAAATTTACGTAAAAACTTTACGTAAATTTTAATTTCAGTTATTGTTTTTTAGAAGAGTTAGCATCATTTTCAATATCTTCTATTGAAATATTTGCAGTGTGAACAATTGGCTTCCAAGTAACTTTCTTAAATGCTGCGCTTATTGAAATAGGAATGTAAGTAAACATAAAGAAAGGGAATGTGAACAAATGGAATATCTTTCTAGGCCAAGTTGTTTTTATCTTTTTGCCCTCAGTGATTAGCACAAGCAATGCAATCACAAACATAATAACATATAAATATAAGAAATTTAACCCTAAGCATACCCACGCATAACCAGCAGAAAGATAGTCGCCAATACAAAGTCCGATTATAGAGCAAACGGGTAGTCCTATTATCAACAGCATTGTTATAATTAATGCTGGGAAAATCGTTGTCAATATATCCCAACAAGAGAAATTTGTTAATGCTTTTCCAATAAGTTTTTTTCCGTTTTTTCCAAACACTTGGTAAAACCCTTTTGCCCAACGCTCTCTTTGGCGCCACGATTGACGGAGTGTTTCAGGTTGTTCATCAAAGAGTTCAGCGTCCCCTGAGTAACCTATTTTTCGCTTTGTCATTGCATATTCAGTTGAGCATTGAATGTCCTCAGTGAGAGTGAAGAATGACCAATTGTCATATTCTTTAACAACATCCGTGCTAATTAAAAATCCTGTTCCAGATATTGCGCAAGAAGATTTAAGCGCCATACGTGAATTGTTCAAATGCTTTGCTTCGTGCAAGAACCAATAGCCATATCCAGCAGTAATCCAATTTTTGCCAAAATTTTTTGTGTTGCGATACGATGTGACCATTTCATAACCGCTATCATACACTTTATTCATTTCTGTTATAAAATTTGGCTTAATAATATTGTCCGCATCCAAAACGATATACGCCTCAGGTACAATTGGAGCAAATTGTTTTTCATTGTGCAAGCGATTGAATAGGGAATTTAGAGCATATCCTTTGCCTATTTTTTCTAAGTCGTTACGCTCAAACACAATGCAACCTAATTCTCTACAAATGTCTGCAGTGTTGTCCGTGCAATTGTCCGCTATAACAAATATATTATACAATTCTTTTGGATAATCGTTTGCTTGAATGCTTTTTATCAGATTTCCTATAACCTTGCTTTCGTTCCTAGCGGAAATCACTATCCCTATTTTGTGAAGTTTAAATTCTTTGTTTGGCAATTTAAATTTTCTAAATGTGCCATAAATAAGATAAAAGAATTGGTGTAAGTACATTAACACGAATATTAATGAAATGATATTTGAAAAGAAGTATATAAACGCATACAATGTTGAAGGAAGCGGAATTTGACCATGATATCTAATTAAATCAATAAAAATCTGCATATTTCATCCTTACTGTAATTTTAATGCTTATTAATGATATCATATGGAAACCATTTTGTAAATAAGTTTTTTAAAAATTTTTGTGTATTTTTTGTTTTACGGTGGAAAATAGTATGTTTGCTATAAATAAAATAGAGATTTTGAGATTAGATTAGCAAAACATTATCATTTAGTAAATATAATTTTACATTCAAATTCATTTGCTAATTTTTAATTATTTGCTATAATAAATGTGGTTTGGAGGAAGTATGATGATTATCGACATTGAAGGAACGGACGGGAGTGGCAAAAAAACTCAAACGGATTTATTATACAATAAACTCGTAAGTTTAGGTAAAAAATGCTTAAAAATTAGTTTTCCAAATTATGATAGCCCGTCTAGTGCACCTGTTAAAATGTATTTAGGTGGCGAACTTGGAAATTCATCGAGTTGCTTAAATGCGTATCAGGCAAGTTCGCTATTTGCCGTGGATAGGTTAATTACTCTTAAAAAAATTGATTTGAATGCTTATGATTTTGTTTTATTCGATAGATACGTTCCTAGCAATATGATTCATCAATCAACAAATTTAAAGTCACTAAAAGAAATGGACGAGTTCTTGGATTTTATAGATGATTTTGAGTATAACAAACTTGAACTTCCTCGCCCTGATTTAACAATTTTTTTAAACGTGCCGGTTGAAGTGAGTTTCCGTTTGGCAAAAGAGCGAATAAACATAAAAAATGGTCTTGATAAGGACATTTTAGAAAATATGGAACACTTAGAGCGCGCATATAATAGCGCAAATTATGTGGCGAGAAAATTCAATTGGCTAACAATTGACTGCGTGGATAACTTAAACGATTTAAAATCTGTGCAAGCAATCCACGATGAAATTTTGTCTAATCTGCCTATTTAAATTATATAAGGTATTTTGTTGAGCCTACCTCTCCGTCAGTTGCTTTGCAACTGCCACCTCCCCAAGCACCACCCCGTTGCGACTTTGTCTTACGGGGAACCCCATCGGGGAGGCAAGAGCTAAGGACAATTTATAAATTAAAAACCAGATACTTAGGTGTAGCATTCTAAATAAAGTAAGTTGTAAAAGGTAGTTAAAACTAGCAACGATGTCTTGTGGGGAACCTCGTCGGAAGAGGCAAGAATTAAAGTAAAAAATAAAAAAATAGATAAGGATAAAAAATAGTAGCAAGAAAGAGATAAATTAAAAAATAAATAATAAAAAATGTAAATTAAAGGGTTGAATTAAAGTGAAAAAAGTGGTAGAATAAAAAGTATTTAAGAGGATATTATGAAAATTACTAGTAAAGAACTTAGAAAAACTTGGTTAGATTTCTATATTGAGCGCGGGCACGTAAATATTGGTGCGGTGTCGCTAATTGGAGATGGAAGCACGGGAGTTATGTTTAATGTTGCAGGGATGCAACCGCTTATGCCATATCTTCTTGGAAAAAAGCATCCAAAAGGAACAAGACTATGTAACGTGCAAGGATGTGTGCGCACTGTGGACATTGATGAAGTTGGCGATCCAACTCACTTCACATTTTTTGAAATGATGGGCAATTGGAGTTTGGGCGACTATTTCAAAAAGGAAAAAACTGCGTGGACGTTTGAACTATTAACTAAAAAATTTGGATTTAAATCTGAAGATATATGTTGCACGGTTTTTGCAGGCGACAATAGCGCACCAAAGGACACTGAAACTGCCAACCTACTAATAAATTTAGGTATTTTGCCTAATCATATTTCATATCTTGGAAAGGAAAACAATTGGTGGGAATTAGATGGCACAATTGGCACACCTTGTGGCCCAGACAACGAATGGTTTTATCCGCGCCACAACAAGCCGTGCGGACCAAACTGCGGTCCAGAATGTGATTGCGGAAGATACGTTGAAATAGGTAACGATGTATATATGCAGTACGAGAAACTAAAAGACGGATATCGCCCGCTAAAAAACAAAAACGTGGACACAGGTTTTGGCTTTGAACGTATGCTAATGTTTTTAAATGGTTTAACTGACGGGTATAAAACTGACCTATTTGCCGAAGTTATTGCACTTATGGAAAAGGCAATCAGTGTTAAATATGAAGAGGATGAAAAAGTAACTCGCGCAATGCGAATTATAGCAGACCACACCAGAACTAGTGTTATGCTTATGGGAGACGTTAACGGAATTTTGCCGTCAAACGTTGGTGCGGGGTATATTTTGCGCCGTCTTATTCGTCGCGCTGTAAGATATGCAAACGAAATAAAATTAGATTTGTCCAACATTATTGAAATTGCTAAAATCTTTATAGAAAAAGTGTATGATGAGGCATATCCAATAATGTTTGAAAAACGTGAATTTGTGTATTCCGAACTTCAAAAAGAAATAGATAAATTCAATAAGGCATTAGCGCTTGGAAATAAAGAATTTGAAAAAGTGGTGAGTGGAATTGAAAGAAAAAATCAGTTTATGGCAGGGAAAGTTGGTTACGTTAAAGAAACTGAGATAAGCGGAAAGGCTGCGTTTAGATTGTACGACACATTTGGTTTCCCAATCGAACTCACTATTGAAATGGCACGTGAAAAAGGTCTTGGAGTGGACAAAGCAGGTTTTGATGAGGCATACAAAAATCATCAAGAGTTGGCAAGAACAACAAGTGCTGGTGCATTCAAAGGTGGTCTTGCTGACGACACAGAAGAAACTATAAAACTCCACACCGCTTGCCACCTTCTCCTTGCAGGACTTAGGCATATGTTCGGCACAAATATTGAGCAAAAAGGAAGCAATATCACAAGCGAGCGCCTTCGTTTTGACTTCAATTTTGATAGAAAACTAACCGACGATGAAGTTAAAACTCTTGAAGATTTTGTGAACAACGCAATATCTCGCGCAATCCCGGTTGAACGCGTTGAGTTGCCTCTTAAAGTGGCGCGTCAGCAAGGCGCATACGGTATTCACAAAGCAGAGGATGATGAAATTGTGTCTATTTATAGAATTGGCGACGTCGACTTCCAAATTTGCGGTGGTCCACACGTTAAAAACACAAGTGAATTAAAGCACTTTAAAATTGCAAAGCAAGAGGCGGTTTCTTCAGGTGTTAGAAGAATAAAAGCAATTTTAACCGAATAAAAAGTTATTATTTTAAAATCTTAAACTAAAAAACATATTAATTAAAAAAGATTAAAACAAAAATATGTGAAACAAATTGCAAAAATTTTAGCAAAAATGTTTCACATTTTTATTTTTAAAACAAATCAACATATAAAAATTTTCAAACATATTTTAGTTAAAATAAAAACTAGGCAATACTGAAATGAACTTCGTAGTGGGCACTTCGATACCTAGTTTTTTATTTTGTATAAAAGTTCAATTTCGCCGTTTCTATAAATTTCTATGTCAAGGCTGTTTTCTAATTCTGAATATTCACTTTTTAAATCTTCACATAATCTTGAAAAGTCAAGCGTTTTGTAAGAATGGTATTTTAAACTTATACATTTTCCGTCAGGAAGAACAATTTTTTTATTTGTTTTATCAAACCTTTTTGTAAGAGTCACAAAGTATGTAAGTTTTCCGTTTTTGCAGTCAACTAATTTGAAAGTGTGAGTAATCAAATTTAAATATTAGTTTTTTGAAAATGGAATGCAAACTAAAAATTTAAAGAACGTCAAATCGTTTGGCGTTTTTTGTTTTATTTGATATAATTAACGTATTGAATTAATTTGCTTTTGTAAAAACAAATTTAAAAGGAGTATGTTTTGAATTTACCTAATAAATTAACAATTTTGCGTGTTGTGCTAATTCCGTTTATGATGTTTTTTTATCTTGCCGATTTTATCCCATACGGAATTGGAAAACTTGTTGCACTTGCAATTTTTATCATTGCGTCGCTAACTGATATGTTAGACGGTCAAATCGCAAGAAAGAGAAATTTAGTCACAAATTTTGGCAAGTTTCTAGACCCTATTGCGGATAAAATGTTAACGTCCGCAATGCTATTTATGTTGGTGGCGGACCACACAATCCCCGCACCATACGGAGCAATAATCATCACAATCATAATTTCACGCGAATTTATGGTCAGTGCGCTAAGACTACTTGTGGCAAGCCGTGGCACGGTGCTTGCAGCGGACAAATGGGGAAAAATTAAAACAGTTGTGCAAATGATAGCAATTCCTGTTTGCGTGGTACTAAGTTATCTATACACTTGCGGATTTAACACACCAAACGCACTTGTGTTAACTTTTGAAATTTTATCTTACACTCTCATCGGACTTGCAACAGTTTTAACCGTCATTTCAGGAATAAACTACATAGTTAAAAATCGCCAAGCATTTAAAGAGGATACAAAACAAGACTAATAAATTAATCTGATAAAAAATATTATTTAGTTAAAAAAATTAATATTTACACACAAAATTTAACTAAAGAATTATAAATAGAATAAACATTAATCGAACAAATGTTTGACAATTATATAAATTTTTGATATAATACAATAAACTTAAGGAGAGAAAATGGCAGACGATAAACAAAAAGCGTTAGAAACCGCACTTGCACAAATTGAAAAGCAATTTGGTAAAGGCGCTATAATGAAAATGGATATGGATAATTATGGCGAGGGCATTGAGGTTATTCCAACAGGGTGTTTAACACTTGACTTGGCGCTAGGTGTTGGCGGGCTTCCTAGAGGAAGAATTGTTGAGATTTATGGGCCAGAAAGTAGCGGTAAAACTACTGTTGCTTTGCACGTCATTGCAGAGGCTCAAAAAATGGGCGGAACAGCCGCATTCATAGACGCAGAGCACGCGCTCGACCCAATTTATGCGCAAAAATTAGGTGTTGATATTGGTGCAATGTATGTTTCTCAGCCAGACACGGGCGAGCAGGCGCTAGAAATAACCGAGCAACTAGTTAGAAGTGGTGGAATTGATATAATTGTTATCGACTCAGTGGCTGCGCTCACTCCTAAAGCAGAAATAGACGGCGAAATGGGAGATAGTTTTATAGGGCTTCAAGCGCGTTTAATGTCGCAGGCATTAAGAAAACTAACAGGTATAACCGCAAAAAGCAAAACTTTGGTAATTTTTATTAACCAGCTTAGAGAAAAAGTTGGCGTTATGTTTGGTTCGCCAGAAACAACACCGGGTGGTAAAGCGCTTAAATTCTATTCTTCAATTAGATTGGATGTTAGAAAGACGGACACTATTAAAAATGGTCAAGACATTGTTGGTTCGCGCACAAAAGTTAAAGTTGTTAAAAACAAGGTTGCTCCACCATTCAAAACTGCCGAATTTGACATTATGTACGGCGAAGGAATTTCTATTATGGGTTGCTTGATTGACTGCGCTATAGACTTAGGCTTAATAGAAAAGAGCGGTAGTTGGTTCAGTTATAACGGCGATAAAATTGGTCAAGGTAAAGAAAATGTTAAAGCATATCTAACTAGCCATCCAGAACTTGCAGATGAAATAGATAAGTCAATCCGCGAAAAACTTAAAAAATAATAATTTTATCCTTATATAGTGAGGATGTATGTTACAAACGTTAAAGATTGAAAATGTGGCGCTTATAGATTCTGCCACACTAGAATTTGATAAAAACCTAAATGTAATCAGCGGTGAAACAGGTGCTGGTAAAAGCATTATGCTTGATTCGTTAGGTTTTGTTTTTGGTGGAAGGGCGGACAGGTCACTTATTCGTGAAGGCGCAAGCAGTATGAAAGTTGAAGCAATCTTTAATAGTTTGTCTAAAAACCATATTGAGTTTATTAAACGCGAATTGGATGTCGATAGTGTAGATGAACTTTTTATCTCTCGAACTCTTGACGTAACTGGAAAAAACGTATGCAAAATTAATGGTGAACTTGTGCCGGTTGCAGTTGTTAAAAAAATATGTTCGCGCATAATTGATATTCACGGGCAAAGCGAACACCTTGCAATATTAAATAACGATTATCAACTAGAAATTATCGACCTTTTTTCAAATGTTGCCGAAGATATTAAATTAAAATTAAGTGGCGAAATTGAAAAGTACAAACAAATTGAAAAAGAGATAAATTTGCTTGGCGGAAGCGAGAAAGAAAAGCAAAATTTAATCGACCTTTACACTTTCCAAATAAACGAAATTGAAAGTTTAAACATTAAAGAAAATGAATATGAAGAATTGCTAAACGAAAAACGTGAAATGCAACAATTTGAAAAAATAAATTTAAATCTTGCTAGCGCGTTAGATAGTTTAACCAAATCTAATTTTTCAGATAGTTGCATTGATAATCTAAATAATGCAAGTAAAAGTTTACAAAATATTAGCGAATTAAATCCAAACTATCAAAATTTGTTTGAAAGATTAAATAGCGCATATATTGAATTAAACGATTTAAGTGATACAATTAAAGATTATTTAAACAATAACACATTTGATGAGGCGCGTTTTAATTATGTGGACGAGCGAATTGACACAATAAAATCCGCTTTTAGAAAGTATGGCGGAGATTACGAAAATTTAATGAAATATTATGAAGAAACTCAAAAAAAATTGGATAATTTAATAAACAGCGAAGAAAAACGTGTTGAATTAAATAAAGTGCAAAATGATGTGTTAGAAAAAATTGATTCCTTGCAAGATAAATTAAGTGAGGTAAGAAAATTAAGCGCTAAAAAACTTAGCGTTAGTATGCAAAAAGAATTGACCTCGCTTGGAATGAAAAACGCAAGATTAGAGGTTGAATTTTCGCGCATTCCTGAAAAGTTTTCTTACTCTGGCATTGATAGAGCAGAATTTATGTTTTCATCAAATTTAGGCTTTCAATTAAAACCATTAAATAAAGTTGTGAGCGGTGGCGAAATGAGTAGGGTTATGCTTGCGTATAAAATTGTGGTCGGCGAGGTAGACACAAACGAGACTATAATTTTTGACGAGGTGGACACAGGGCTAAGCGGTCAAATTGCCTCAGTGGTTGCCGAATATTTGGCACGCCTAAGTAGAAAAAAACAAGTTATCGCAGTGTCACACCTACCTCAAATTTGCGCTATGGCAGATAACAATATAAAGGTTGAAAAGTTTTCAACATCTAACACAACTAAAACGCGTGCTACAATATTAAATGGCAATGAGTTATATTCTGAAATTGCACGTCTTATGGGGGCAACGAACAACGAAACAGGAATCCGTGCAAGTGTTGAACTAAAACAAAAATCAGAAATATACAAACAAACATTAAAATAAATTCCATATAATAATTATGAAATTAATTGGTTTGTGATTGTATAATTAATAATAAAAGTAAATAGTAAAAAAGTCATATGGAAAACAATAAATCTATGGCTTTTTTATTTTTTAATTATAAAATTTTTCATTTGATAAGCGGCAACTTAAAATGAGAATTAAAAAAATTTATTAGTTGCAATTAAAATATTTAATAAGCCAAAACAAAAAACAAAGCCCCATTTAGACTTTGTTTAATTAATATGTAGATAACAAAAATATTCGTTTATTTTTTATCGTTTTTTGAATTTTCCTTTTCTTCTTTTGGTTCTTCCTTATTAATATCTATTGCGCTAACAGGGCAAAATTGTTGGCAAGCACCGCAACGAATGCATTTATCTTTGTTTATTTGTGCTTTTCCGTTAACAAGTTTTATTGCATTTACAGGGCATATTGATGCACACGCACCACAGCCGATACATAATTTAGAGTCTACCATATTTCATCTCCTACCTATTTATTCTAGCACATATGTAGAAAATTGTCAAATAACTTTTATATAACCAAAAATTTTATTTAAAAAATAACAAAACTTAATAAAATAATCTATTCCTTAAATTTATAAATATATGATAAAAATTTTACAACAAACTAAAACAAAAGTAGTAAACCTCAAAAGAATTGTAAAATAGTATAATAATTTTAAAATTGAAAAATAAAAAAAACAACTTAAAAAGTTGTTTTATAATTCTAGTTCACTATTTGCAGTTTCAATTTTGAAATGCGCTTTTAGTTCAGGGAATTTCCAAATATAAGGAGTGATTGCTTCAACAATTTTATCTTTTTTAATTCCGCCAAAAATGTATTTAATATCTTTTTGATGGTGGCGGTCATCAAAGAATGCAGGGTAGAATTGAGTTAAAACCTCTGGAGTTTTCACAATCATTTTTCCAACATAATTTGCGTGATTTTTAGTGAGGTTGTCTAAGTAATCATTTGGAAGATATGTTAAAATTTCTGGATTTGCGTTTATCACCTTCATCAAATATTCAGGATGCTCTAGCAATGTAGTTTTAATGTTTGGATTAACCTTTTCAAATTTAGATGGGTCCAAAGTGAGAGTAAAACAAACTTGACTTATATCTGTTAGTTTATTTATATATTCTGGGAAATATTTGCATATTTCGCTAGAGATATTACCCGAAACATCTTCAAAAAATCCGATTTTCTCTAACTTATTTTTCAAAGTTTTCTTATTTTTGCCTTCAATTGATTTAACTGCTTTTAAAAGCATAGTTAAATTTAAACTTTTTTCATAATTGGCATATAGCGAAAATTCTGGATTTACGTTTGATGCCAATTTTAATAATAAGGCATTGTACTCATAAGCTGGTTCTTTGCCAAATAATTTAGACAATTCAACTAGTTCATCAGAACAAGATTTTAATTCTTTTAGTTCTTCTTTAACTGCTTTAATTGATGAAGTTGCACCAAACTCGTTAGATAGTGTGATTAACTTTGTTTCTAAATCTTTTTTTAGAGTTTCAATAAGTTTTTCTAGTTTTTCGATTCTTTTTGTTGCCTCTTCTTTTGTTAATTTATATTTGTTTTGACGCTCTTTTCTCTCTGGCGAAATTGATAAATTTGTTTTTTCAGCATTTGCTTTAGATTCACGACGCTTTTCATCATGTCTCTCAGTGAGTTGTTCATAGTTTAATTCAACATCATGATTAATTCTTTTTCTTGCCATATTAACTCCTTAAATTAAAATTTACTTAATTAGTTTAGCATTAAATTTTTAGTTTGTCAATGACTAATTGTATTATTAAATGTAAAATAATTTGTTTTTAAAACTGCTACAAAATTTTGTTATCTTATATTAGAAAAACGCATTGTTTTATCATAATATTGGATAAGTTTAAATAAATTAGATTATGAAAAAAAGTCTATTTAAAGCAAACATTGTTATAGTTGCTATGTTTATCGCACTTATTGCAATTTCTTTTTCAAATTCGCGCGCCTTATACACTCAAGCCGATTCACGCGTAATCTATGCTGGCAACGAGCAAAACAACAATGTTTGTTTTATGATAAACGTATATCAAGGCAATGAATACATAGAAGATTTGTTGGACATATTTGATTTATACAACGTAAAAACAACCTTTTTTGTAGGCGGTAGTTGGGCGGTTAAAAATGTGGATTTAGTTAAAGAAATTTATGCGCGCGGTCACGAGATTGGTAATCACGGATTTTATCATAAGGATCAGGACACGTTAGATTTTGATAGCAACGTTCAAGAAATAAATATGTGCCACAAAGTGATAAGTGAAAACGTAGGAATTGAGATGACACTATTTGCGCCTCCAAGTGGGGCATACAATATAACGACAGTAGACGCAGCAGTAAGTTTAAACTACAAAACAATTATGTGGACGCACGACACAATCGATTGGCGCGACCAAGACGCAGACCTAATTTATAAACGCGCCACAAAAGACCTATCAAATGGTGACCTTATTTTAATGCATCCAACTAAAAGCACAGTTGAAGCAATGACCAACATATTATCTTTCGC
>CALWOU010000026.1 GCA_944383245.1 uncultured Clostridia bacterium
GTTCCTACAAGAACAAAGTTCGCAGTAGGTAAGGAGCAATCAAGCAATAAACTAAAATTGCGAGTTAGCGAGCAATTTAGTAAAAGCGCCGATTGTGACGCGCGTCTGCCATTTCACGCCCTAAAAACAATTTTAATATTTTTAGGGAACCCTATATGCCACACCGGCATAATAATCGGAAACTTTATTATTATATATGAAAAAAATAAAAAATGCAACATATTTTTAAAAATTTTTAAAATTTATTTAAGATTATATTGTTGTTTGACAAAACACAATAAAAATGTTAGTATTCTATAGAGAGGGTGAAATGTTTTTTTGCGAAAAATGTAACTATCTAATGAATGAAAATAAATGTTTTAAATGTGGTAAATCGAATTTGAGAAAAGTTAGAGAGGATGACTTTTGTTATTTTGCCACTCTTCCTGCATTTAAAACTAACATTTTTGAAGGCAATTTAAAAGTGAATAATATACCCGTTGCCGCGTTCGGTCAAGGTTATGATTATGCAACAAAAAAGAGCAGTGAGTATAATATTTTCATTCCATATAAATTCTTTAAAGAGGCAAAAGAAATATATAGACTTATGTTTGAAGATTAAAAAATTTTAAATTAATGCTAATTTAAAATTTTTTTAAGGTTTATTTTAAAAATCTATGGTCAAAATATGATTTGTATTGAAAGATTGCGGCTACAACAATATCTAAAATATATAGGCAAACAAATAAAATTATTATTCCTGCTTTAGCGCTAAAAAAGGCTAGAGAGATAATCAAAAACATCGTTATAATAAGTGCAACAATAATAGAAATTAAACTCAGTTTTAACATTGGTGCGTGAACTTTTGCGGATTTATTTATCTCAACATTATCAATTTCAACAGTTTTTGATAGTTTTGGATTTAATTCAAATAGTTTATTACCAATATGGCTATTTAATAGTTCGTTCACACAACTCTCAGGTAAAAATTGTAGTTTTGGGCTTGCCATTGAATCTTTAACCTTAAACATCGATTTAACATAAACATTGTACGCTGAATTATTAATTCTTTCAAACGCATTATATCTAGGCATAAGCGAAACAACTGCTGAGCGGTCAATAATTTTAGCGCTAAACTTGTTTAAAAGTGGTTCATCAATTTTCAAACTCGTGTAATATATAAGCACATCTTCTTTTTCACTTCGCAATAAAAGAGTGTGAATAATCGTTGTTAAATTTTTGTAATAAACTGCGCTAATAGGTTTATTGAAAGTTTTAAATATTGGTTCGAGAGTTGCCTTAACAACATACAAAATATTATTACCAAAATGATTTTGGATTGCATTTATTTTTTCGTTGAAATCGGCAATTGAATCCACCACACAAACAATTTTCATAAATCCCCTTTAATGTAACTTAAAAATCACAAATTTTAATTATAAGCATTTAACTCTATTATACACATTTTTTTAATTTTTTCCAATTAATTTTACTATTTTATTAGATTTACATAAAAATTTATCGAAAAACTTAATATGATAGCGAAAATGAATAAAATAAATTAATTTTATTAGCGAGTTAGTGAACTATATATGATTAGCATTATAAATTTTATTCAAAGTTAAATCATATCAAGTATTTTGTTGTAGAAAAAAGAATTTTGTGATAAAATATAATTGTTAAATTTACACAATAATTAAAAATAAAAAGGGGTAGAAATGTTACAAGAAAAAATGTTAAAAAACGCAATGAAAAACAATTATATTGTTCCCGCTTTCAATTTTGCCAACTTTGAAATTTTGCGAGGAATTATTGATGCGTCGATTGAACTAAAATCGCCTATAATCTTGCAGGTTAGCGAGTCTGCAATGAATTATTTTACAGATGATTTGCTGTCTGGCATTATCCAAGGAATAAGGAAAATAAAACATCCAATTTCTATTCATCTTGACCACGGAAAAAGTTTTGAGGTAGTAAAAAGGGCAATCAAACTTGGTTTTGATAGTGTGATGATAGACGGTTCAATTCTAAGTTATAGCGACAATGTAAAACTTACAAAAAAAGTGGTTAAATACGCGCATTCTCGCGGAATTTTTGTTGAGGGCGAACTTGGAGTTTTGTCCGTTGCTGATGACGACGCGCTAAAATCAAACAACGCGCGATTCACAAATCCAGAGCAAGCAAAAGAATTTGTTGCGTTGACGGGAGTTGATAGTTTGGCTGTTTCGATAGGCACAAATCACGGTGTAAACAAATACATCGGTGAAGCAAAAATTCATTACGACATTTTAAGAAAAATTGAAAAAGAAATTCCAAACATTCCAATCGTTTTGCACGGCGCATCTCTTGTTGAACCAAAATATGTTGAAACTATAAATAGTTATGGCGGAAAGATTGAAAAAGCAATTGGAAACTTAAATCTTTTAAAAAACGCATATAAAACTCATATATCTAAAATAAATATGGACACAGACTTCCGCCTTGCTGTGACCGCTTCAACTAGGAAATATTTGTCCGTTCATCCTGAAAAGTATAACCCGCGTGACTATGGAAAAGATAACATTAATTCAGTTATTGAATGCGCAAAATTTAGAATTACAAAAATTTGCCACTCTCAAAACAAAGTAAAATAATCAGTAAATTTGTAAGTTATTTTAAGATTAATATTTTAAGATGTTAGTGGATGTTAAAAAGTTATAAAAACAAAAAAAAATTTTAAAAAATGTTAAAAATTGCCTAAAAAATATAAAAAAACTTAAAAAATTAGCAAAAATTATAAATTTTTAAAAATTTTTATTAAATTTTACAAATAAACACATTTAAATGATTAAATTTGTATTTAATCTTGACAAATTTATTTTAAGTGATATAATCTCTTCTACCTAATAAAATAAAAAGAGAGGTTATTATGAATTTAAGTAAAAATGGTCATATTGTGTACACTGTCTATGATAGAGATGTTTTGTCTGGAGTGTTGACTTTGCCTGAAAGTGTGAAATTTGTAAACTACAACATTAATTTCTTACTAAACGGCACAAAAATTAAAAAATTAGTGCTTCCAAATGTTGAGGTTATATCGTCTAAAACATTTGCAGGGCTTCCTATTGAAGAAATTGTAGCACCAAAATTAACTCAAATTTCTAAAGAGGCTTTCAAAGATTGTACTGAATTAGAATATGTTAAAACACCTCAAGTTGAGATGATTGGAGAGCGAGCATTTGAAGGTTGCAAAAAATTAAAATATATTGAACTTGTCCATGTTAAAGAAATTGGAGATGACGCATTTGAATATACAGATAGCCTTCAAGTTTTAGGAAATCTTGGCTACACTAAAATTGGTTTTAATTCACGTCAATCTAACCATATGATTATCGCGCTTGCAAGAAAAATAAGAATAAGAAAAGGTGAGATTGAAGATAAGAAAAACAATAGAGTTGTGAATTATAGAAAAACAAATATTCTTCACCGCGAACCACAAAATCAAAGTAACGAAAACGCACAAGGCAATCAAATTACAATAAAATAAAATTTAGGGGTATTTATGAGATTTATAAACGCAAAATTTATAAAAAGCGCAAGTAAAAAGTCTGAATTTATTTTTGATGACCTTGCTCAAGTTGCAATTGTTGGAAGGAGCAATGTGGGAAAAAGTAGCCTTATCAACACTTTAACAAATAACGGAAAACTTGCAAAAACTTCATCCACTCCGGGAAGAACGCGCCTTGTAAACTACTTTAATATTGATAATAAATTTTATCTTGTTGACCTTCCAGGATATGGATATCACAAAGCAAGTAAAGGTATTGCTAAGGCGTGGGATAATGTTATGAACGACTATTTTTCAGATAATCTAAATTTAAAATTAGTTTTGCTTTTATTGGACTCGCGGATACTTGCAACCGACCTAGATAAACAAATGATGGACTATTTATTCGAAAAGCAAATTCCAGCCTTAATAGTGCTAACAAAAGCAGACAAAATTTCACGCAGTGAACTAAACTTGCAAATAGACAAATTATCAAAAGAATTAAGGTATAGTAAAGATAGAATAGTTTCAACTTCGGCACTCAAAAAGAGTGGTGTTGAAAAAATCGGAATTATTTTAGACGATTACATAAATTAAATTTTATTTAAAATTTTAAAATAATTCAATTCTAAAACATTAATAATCAAATTTTTAAAAATTTTAAACTAATATTGAAATTTATAAATAGAATTAAAAATCTTTGAAATTATAAAATATAATTGAAGAAATTTAATTTGATAAAAAAACAAAAATTTATAAAAAATAACTCAAAATCTTGCAAAAAAGCGCAAAAATTGAGTTATTTTTTAATTTTTAAAAATTTTTTGTCTATTTTTAAATTTTTGTTATTTTTGTTTTTAAGTTTTTGATAATCTTAACTTTTAAAAGTCTCTTTAATTTTATTTTCTTTTTATTTTAAATAAAACTTTTCAATATACTTATTAAAAATCAAAATTTTTAAATTAGTTTATCTTATCGTGCGTTAGTTGATTGTGGGCTGACTGCGGTTGGATATAATGGCAAGTCAAACACTCCTGGGCAAACGTCTCCACCTGTAAATGGTGTGCAAGGTGGGATAGGGCAGTAGCCATAACTTGGAACAAGCACATCCACTGTTGCAACAACTTTTAAAATAGTTGTAACACACGCGCTGATTGTAAATCCGCCTGTAAGTGTATCATAAGTACCGCTTGCAATCACAGCGCTTCCAAATGCGATAACGCTAATTGGAGTGAGTGACGGTTGTGGCACATATAAAACAACATCTTGGCTAAGTGTAATCGTGCCTGTCGCGGTTCCTGGAATATTGTTAGCATCTGTATATGTAACTGTCACAGGAATGTTTATGTTTGCTTGAACGCGCGCGAAATTTGGTCTGTCATCAAAACGAGTTATAACTAAATCGCTGACAGTAGTTTCTCCACCAAGTGAATTACCACTAACAAATGTAAGCGGGGTTGTTGGGTCTGGTGGATTAAAGTTTGTTAATGTGAGAGCGTAGTTGTCTAGTTGAGATTGATTCATACATGCATCAAAAACTTTTGTTGCTTGCAAACAAATTCGTTCGCAAAGTCCGTTCATCACATTGTTCGTTTGACCGGGGAAAATACCTGGTCTTGCGTCTGTGTAAAAAGACATTTTTAACCTCCTAAATGTACTAATATATATTATTCAACATTCTTTTATTTTGTTAAACGGACTAAAAAATTGTTTTATGCTAAATTTTCATAAGTTTATTTAAATATATTCACTAAATTTGCGATTGTGACAACTTGATTTAATTAATTTGCATTTTTTAGATAATAAAAAATCACACAGATTGGTGATTTCATTAATTTTAGTATTTAATTTGTGAAGCATTCTTCAAGAGTTAAATATGCGTTGCGAGTTCGTTTGTTGCATCTAGAGAAATAATCAAGCCCAACCATTAATGAAAACACCAATTTTTTATCATTTTTTTGGCTTGCTAGATAGAGAGAATTTAGTAGCATTGTGAACTCTTCTTTTTCGTTCATTTTTAATTTGTAGTTATCAATATTTTTAACGATAAGTTTCACGGCGGTTATTATCTTATTGTAATAGTTCTTTTGATAATCATCCGACTCAACAATCACGTGGCGCTTTGAATAAATGCTATTAATTGCATCTTTAAATGGAGTGATTATTGCCAAGGCAAAATTATAAAACTCTTTGCCTGGATTTTCATCGTCTGATTTATAGTATTGCGAAATAAAATCGTAAAAATCTATAGTTTTGTTGTTGAATCTATAAAATAAGCCATATACAAACGCGATAATTTCCTTTTCATCAGTAGGCAAAGTTAAAGAATATCCGTTGCCTTCGCTCTTTGTTGCTTTGATTAAATTTTCCTTAAAATCATAATTTTCAAGGGTAGAGGCAACAATGTTTCTCAATTTATCGTCCTCTGCAATAATATTTAAAAGCGAAGAAATTTTAACTTCCGCCAAAATGTATTTTCCGTTTACAAATTCATCACAAGCAGTGTTAAAATTGATTAAATCGTGCACAACTTGATTCATATCTTCTCCTTTGTTTATTTATAATTGACTTATTATATCACATAAGCGAACAAAAAGGCAAACAAAAAACGTTATATACAAAAAACAAATATTGGATTGTTTGCCATATAAAACAAATAGTAAAATTTTATAAACTATAATTTAAATGTTAAAATGTTATACACTATAAAACAGAAATTAAATATTGTTTATTAGAAAACAAATATTAATTAGCACGTATAGTTTTATCTATTTAGGTGTTTTATAAAATGTATTTTTTTCTAAAACTTAGGTTACAAGTTTATAATTTGTTGTAATATTTTTTTAAATATTGTATAATATACCTGTTTGAATTTACAAAGGGTGAAAAATTATGGATTTTGTGCCAGATAATACTGTGAATAAACTTATTCTTCTATATGTGTTAGACAAAATGGAAATTCCTCTCACTGAAAACTCCATTTTGGAAATTTGTTCAAGCCAAAATAATTGGGTGAATTGGATGGATTGTAAAGATTTGCTTTCTCAACTAATCGCCTCAAAATTTATTTACAAGCCAAACACAGATAGTGATGAGAGTAGGTATAATATAACCGTTGCAGGAAGGGAGTGCCTTTCTCAGTTTTACACACGCATTCCAGCAAGTTTAAGAGATAAAATCGCACTGTTTGCGCAAGAAAATAAACTCCAATTTAAACGCAATCAAGAGTACATTGCAAAATCATACAAAAATGAGGACGGAAGTTACACTGTGGACCTAAAAATCCTAGAACCATTAACCACAGACTCAATCTTTTCACTTTCTCTTAAAACGGACACTCGCCACAACGCAACAGTCGCTTGCAAAAAATGGCGCGAACTTGCCGCAAATGTCTATGAATATGTATATAGCAAAATAATTGATAACTAACATACCGCTCACGCGGAAAATAAAAAATAAGAAAGAAAAAAGAAAAGTTAATAGGGAAAAATTAGAAGCGCGGAAAATAAGAAATAAAAAATTTAAATTTAAAATAAAAAACAAACTTGTGATAAGTTTGTTTTTTGATTATTTAAATTTGGCTTTTGAATAGTTTAATAATAAGTTGTAATTAAAATAGATTATAGTTTATTTATAGAAAGCAAATAAAAGTATTATAAAATAAATAACTATATTTTACAACGCAAATTTTTAATACATTTGTGTGTATTTTGACACTTCGTTGATGGTGTGGATTTCAGTTTGAAGATGATAAACTCCGTTAAAACCACTAATTGTGACAAGCAGTAAAACAGGCAAGTAGAAAGAGTGAGTTGAATAATAAATTAGTTCCAAAATTGCATACGTCACACCGCTTGCAAACACCATAAGCATAATAATAGCCAAAATTTGAGAAAGCACGTTATACATTTTTATAAAACTGCCTTTTTTAGCATTTTGACCAAGAAGATTAATGCGCCTAGTCATTGTGCCGGACTTTTTAATTTCACTAACAGTGCGGACACTTCTATAAGTGTAAATCCCGGTTACAATTCCTAAAAATAGCGAACAAACCATAGTCAAAATTGCAATACCCATCATAAGATTTGATAGAGTGTTTGCATTGTAGCGAACGACTAATAAAATGAATTGCCAAGCGAAAACTACCACAAAAGCAACTAGAAATATTGACCTATAAACAATGTCCTTTTTCAAATATGGAACATTACGATTTGTAAATTCATACGTTACCATAAAAACCTCTATAATTATTATAAAGGTATTTAATTAGTTTGTCAAACAAAAATGACACATTTAAATAAACTTACTATATTTCATAATTTTACACTAAAAAACTTAAAGGAATTGCAAAAAGAGTGGAAAGTAAACCTTGACAAACTTTTTGTGTAACTATAGAATTTATTGGCAAATTTAAATTTTTAATAAACGCGCTAGACTGCATAAGCACACTAATTCCACCAAAACCTATTAGCCCGCTTGAAATAATTGTCTTTGCTTGTAAACTTATATTTGTGGTTGCTAAGTCAATGTTTCCACGAGTTATTTCAATAAGCCCAGAAAGTACACTTTCCACAACATTTTGTTTATCTGTTATATTAAATACACCACAAATTGCGCTAGCAACATTGGAAATAAATCCTATATTTTTCAGTAGGTCAATGATTAGAAAACTTAGCATAATATACACACCAACTATCAATATTGAATTAAGAGAATCGTAAACACTATCTGCTAAAATGTTAGAACTTTCATTTTTATTTTCAGTTTTTTGCTCGATTTTTTTCTCTTTGTTTTCATAAGTTTTATCTTCTAAATTTTCTTTAATAAATCTATTTTCAGTCCTATCTTTTTCAATGTTTAAATCTTTAATTTTATCTGTTTTGTTTAGATTTTTTTCACGATTTAAAGCTAAGTCTACATTTTTAATTTGTAGATTAGAACCTTTTAAAAAATTATTATCTTCTTTTTTATTGTAAATTTGTTTTGATTTTATTCTTTTTCTAAAAATAAGTCCGTTAAATATTGAGGCAAGAAGATTTGCAATCATTATAATCAATCCTGTTTTATACGAGTGAAAAATAGAAACTCCAACCGTTCCAATCATAAACATTGGTCCACTAATAGAGCAAAATGAGAGCGTTGATAAAGCATCATCATTATCAATGTATTTGTTTTCATACATATTTGAAATTAGTTTTGCACCCATAGGATAGCCTGAAATCACACTTAAAAAGAAAATTAAAAAACTCCCGTTTGGTGTGTTGTAAAATTTTTTAAAAGGTTTGTCCAAAACGCTTTTTTTAGGCGGACAAATTGACACAATTATCCTAGTAAAAATAAAAAAAGGAAGTAGCATTGGTAAAACGTTCAGTGCCCAAACAGAGATTGCATTTAAGCAAGATTTTGAATAAACTGACGGATTTAATATAAAAACAAAACAAATTGCCAAAATTATTATGGTTATAATTTTATTTTTAGAGTTTTTAAAAAAAGATTTAAAACTACATTTTTTCTTTGATTTTTTTATTTTAATCATATATAATAATATTAGTTAAACGGGGTGAATATGAAAAAGTTTGCGTTAGTTTTAGGCGGCGGGGCAGCAAAAGGATTCGCACACATTGGAGTGCTTAAAGTTTTAGAAAAACACGGGTTGAAACCAGACCTAATCGTTGGGACAAGTATGGGTGCGCTAGTTGGAGCAGGTTATGTGTGCGGAAACGACTTGCTAGACCTAGAAAAAATTGCGCTTAAATTTAATAGTATCGGTTACGTAAATCTTTACACCGCATTATTTAAAGACAATGTAATAAGTATAGGAAAAATCAAAAAAACACTAGACAAAATGATAGGCACAAAAAAGATTGAGGAACTTCCTATTAAATATGTGGCAGTTGCAACCGAATTAAACACGGGTAAAGAATACTTATTCACAGAGGGCGATTTAGTTACGGCAGTGCTTGCAAGCACATCGATGCCTGCAGTTTTTCCACGCGTTAAAATAGGTCAAAATTATTATTGCGACGGAGGGCTTGTAAACAACCTCGCAGAAGATGTGGCACGAAGAATAATGCCTGATGCCGTTATTGTTTCAGTGGATGTTATTGGCGATTACGCAAAACAAGTTGAAAAAATGCGCATTAAATCTATTGAAACAATTTTGAATGCTTGCACTCTTATGACAACTAATGTTATTAAAAACCGCAAGCAAGACGCAGATATTAGAATTGAAATAAGTCAACCACACATAAGTCAAATGGACTTTAGAAAAGAAAACGTGGAAAAATCTATCAAGAAAGGCGAGAATATCACGCGAAAATATGTTCAACAGATTAAAGATTTGTTAGGAATAAAGGGAGAAAAAAATGTTGTTAATTCAAGAGATAAGAAAAAAAGCAAAAAAAATTAATGCAACCATAGTTTTGCCAGAAGCAAACATTGATAAAAGAGTGTACGACGCGTGCGAATACGTTTTGAAAAACAATTTGTCCGATATAATCGTTTTTGGAAAAGATAACGAGTTTGGTGACACTTTTAAAACTAAACATTGCAAAATAATTGATATTGAAAAATTTGATAAAATAGATGAGTTTGCCTCTCAACTTTATGAACTACGTAAACACAAAGGTATGACGATTGAAGAAGCCAATAAACTAATTAAACAAGCCGACTATTTTTCTATGATGTTAGTTAAAAACAATATGGCAGACGGTGTGGTGGCGGGCGCTGTTTGGTCAACTGCAAACACTCTTCGCCCAGCGCTTCAAATAATTAAAACTAAGCCAGATAAAAAATTGGTGGTTGGCGCAATGCTTATGGTGAAAGACGGAGCGGAACCGCTCGTTTTTGCAGATATCTCATTAAATGAAAACCCAACAAGCGAGCAACTTTCAGAAATCGCCATTTCTAGCGCCGAGTTTATGGATAAGGTTGTAGGTTTAACTCCGCGCGTTGCAATGCTATCATACTCAACAAAGGGTAGTGCAAAAAGCGAAATGGTTGATAAGGTGGTTAGTGCCACAAATATGGCAAAATCAAAATCGAATTATTATATTGACGGCGAAATGCAAGCCGATAGCGCGCTAGACTTAGACACAGCAAAACGAAAAGGTGTGAGTGCAGAAGTTGGCGGAAGAGCAAACGTCCTAATTTTCCCAGACCTTAACGTTGGAAACATCGCATATAAATTGGTTGCCCGCCTAGGTGGGTACAAAGCAATCGGTCCAATAATGTTAAACTTTAACAAACCAGTTAACGACCTATCTCGCGGTTGCACCACAGACGAGATAATCGACACAATTTGCATCACCAAACTTCTAGTTTAATTGTTAGTTTATGATAAATAAAATACAAAATAAAAGCGTAATCTATTATGTTACGTTTTTTGTTTAAAATTTGAAATTATTAAGGTTCGTATTTAATAATTTTAGTTTATTTTCAAGGTAAAATTAGGGTTTATCTAATAAACATACCCAATATTTGTTAAAATTGGCATATTTTAATGTATTTTATTTTGAAAAATTTTGTTTTCGTGGTATAATTAGTTTTGTATTTTAAGGAGAAAAGATGAAAGTTTTAGTTATTAATTCAGGTTCTAGTAGCCTAAAAGCGCAGTTAATGGACACAAATAGTGGAGAAGTTTTTTGTTCTGCATATTGTGAAAGAATAGGTCAAGCAAATTCTTTTATGACGTATAAAACAAGCGAAAAGCACGTAATCGAAGCGAGTATGCCAACCCACAAGGAAGCATTTAAGGAATTTTTGTCGGCGATGACTGATAAAAAAATTGGAGTGATTGGTTCGCTTGACGAAATTGGTGCAATCGGCCATAGACTTGTAAATTTTGGCGAAAAGTATAATAAATCAGTGGTTGTAACACCAAAAATATTAGAAGATTTAAAGAAAAATATTAAATTTGCACCACTTCACAACCCTGCTGCAATTTTAGGTTTGGAAGCGTGCATTGAACTTATGCCAAAGGTTAAAAACGTTGCAGTGTTTGACACTGCATTCCATTCAACAATGGAAGAAAAAGCATACATTTATGCAATTCCATATGAATTTTATGAAAACAATAAAATCCGCCGTTATGGTGCGCACGGAACAAGTCATCGTTATATTGCTATGCAGTGTGAAAAGATTTTTGGAACACTAAAAGGCAAAAAGATAATTTCTTGCCACATCGGTAGTGGTAGCAGTATTTGTGCGATTAAGGATGGAAAGTCAATCGACACATCAATGGGTTACACACCGCTTGCAGGTGTTGTTATGGGCACGCGTTCTGGTGATATCGACCCTGCAATCGTTAAGGAAATTATGGAAATTAAAAATTGTTCGGTTGACGAAGCAATCAACATTTTAAATAAAAAGAGTGGTCTAATTGGGCTAGCGGGTTACAGCGATATGCGTGATATTGAGTCCAACATTGATAAAAAGGTTGTAAAACTTGCGTTTGACGTTATGGTGTACTCAATCAAAAAGTACATTGGCGCATACGCAGCCGCTATGAATGGAGTGGACGCAATCGTTTTCACCGCAGGTATTGGCGAAAAGGATGAGTTGGTGCGTGAAGCAGTTTGCAAAGATATGGAATATTTAGGTTTAGAGTTTGATAGCGAAAAGAATATTAAACTCCACAAACCTTTTGATAACATTGTTGAACTCACAAAACCAACAAGCAAGGTTAAAGTATACCGCATTCCAACTAACGAAGAGTATATGATAGCACT
>CALWOU010000027.1 GCA_944383245.1 uncultured Clostridia bacterium
CGTTTTCTTGCTGCTTTTTGTTTTTCTTTTTTAGCAACACTTGGTTTTTTATATTCGGTTTTCTTTTTTAAGTCGCCAATAATGCCGTCCTTTTGACATTTACGTTTAAAACGTTTCAATGCGCTTTCTAATGATTCGTTTTCACCGCAACGAACAGTCGTCATACTTTCACCCACTTTTAGTTATAGATTTTGGTTAGGTTTGCCCTTTTCCAATTAACAATACCTATTTATTATATTAAAAATTAGTAAATCTGTCAATATTTTTTGACAAATTTTTAAATAAAATATAAATTTTTTATAGAAAACAAGCAATTTAACTTGTTTTAACTTTTAAACAAAAACTTTTTAACATTATCAAATTAAATCAATTTTTAAATTATTGTTTTTAAAATATATTTTATTGATGTTTTTATTAATGATAAAATTCATTATAAACTAAAAACTAATTGTTTAACAAATTAAACACATTATAGTTTTTAAATCTCGTCTAGTTTTTCTCCACCAAGAATGTGAATATGAACGTGGCCTACTGTTTGCCCTGCGTTCTCGCCTTGATTGATTATGAGGCGGTAACCTTCAGTTATTCCTAATTCTTCTTGCATATGTGAAATTTTGGACATAATTTTTCCAAGAAGCAACGCACCCTCTTCCGTCATCATATCAATATAAGGAACGTGCATATGCGGAATAGCAATCAAATGAATTTTAGCCTGTGGATTGATATCCTTTATAATCATAAAATCATCGTCTTCATATAACTTTGTGCTAGGCAATTCTCCTTTTCTAATCTTACAAAATACGCATTCTTCTATCATAATAACTCTCCTTTTTTTGTTTAATAATTTAGTTTTGACTTTTTAAGAATAAGTAAACTAAACAAGTCAAATGTGGTATTTATTACGTAGCATAATGAGAATTTTTATCTATAAAAGATAACAACTCTCCTATCATACCTTGATTATAAATTGTTTTTAATTTTATGTCAACAATATCGCCAACGTTTAGCGGTTTTTCAATATAGGTGTAGATATAATTTTCAGTGTAGCCAAGCGAGTAACCATCTTTTACTTCTTCAATTAGCACTTTATGATTTGTGTTCATATTATTTTTAAAAAACTTTAATTTAAACTCACGATTTAACTCTTGCAACACACTTTCTCGCGCTTTCACAACGCATTTATCTACTGCACCACTCATTTTACTTGCAACCGTTCCACTCCGCTCGCTATACGGGAAAATGTGCATAAAACTAAACTCTATTTCTTTTAGATTTTTTAATGTATCGTTAAACTCTTCGTCCGTTTCGCCTTTAAAACCAACAATAATATCGGTTGAAATGCAAGGTAAAACAAAGTTTTCTTTTATTTTTTTTACTATCTCTTTAAATTCCTCGATTGAATACCTTCTATTCATTCGTTTTAGTGTTACATTACAAGCGGACTGCAAACTAAGATGAAAATGTGGGCAAAAATTTTTGCAATTTTTCAATACATCAATCATTTCATCGGTCAACACATTGCATTCGATTGAGGACAATCTAAAACGAATATTTAGCTTGTCAACCGCTTTTATTAGGTCGATTAATGCTAGTTTATTATCAATTTTATAGTCGGACATATTTATGCCTGTGAGCACCACTTCGTTTGCTTTGGTATTTTTAATTTCATCTAAAATATCGCTTAAATCCCTACTCCTACTGCGCCCACGAACATACGGAATAAGGCAATAAGTGCAAAAATAGTCGCATCCGGTCTTGAATTTTAATGTATTGGCGCGAACGCGTTTCAATAGGTCGAGAATAAGGTTCATACACTTTGTTTTCAAGTGGTGGCAAACTTTTATTTTGGCTATTTATAAATTTCATAATATCGTGCTTACCAAAATTTCCAACTATTGCAAGTGTGTTAGGTTTTAAAAAACTTGCTGGATTATTTTGAACCGCGCAACCGACCGCCACAATTTTTGCATTTGGATTAATTTTATCAATCTTGCTAAAAATTTGGCGTGACTTCCGCTCTGCCGTGTTGGTTACTGCGCAAGTGTTGATAACATAGACGTCAGCATAAGTTAGCCCTTCCTTAATTTCATAACCGTTTTCTTTTAGTTGTGCCAAAATTGATTGACTTTCATACTCGTTAACTTTGCAACCAAGAGTTATAACACTTGCTATCATACTCTCACCGCCTTTAGCATACTAACACTTGCCACGCACGCAACTTGAGCGCGTAAAATTGTATTACCTAAACTAATTGTTTTGACATATTTTGAAAATAGATTGACTTCATCACTAGAAAATCCGCCCTCGGGACCGATAATCACAGCAAATTCGCCACTAAACTTGCTTGGCTTAGTTTCAGCATTTTCGTAGGCAAAAAACACGTTTTTTAGTTTTGATGTCATTTCTATCATCTGTTTTTTACTAATAATTTCAATATCCATAACTCGCGCACGTTCACTTTGCTTGCACGCCTGAATTGAAATTTGATTTAATTTGTCAATTTTTTTGTCGTCTAAAACCGCAACACTTCTATCTGCTTCAAAAATATAACATTTTGAAACATTTAATTCGGTTAAATGGTCGATTGCCTCACTTAATGCGTCATTTTTAATCATTGCTAAAAAAACGATTATATTTTCATTCACCGCTTTGTTTTTCGTTTTTTTTATAACCTCACATTCTGCGTTGTTTTTGTTTATTGAGGTTATTTTTAGGTTGTAATCAAATCCGTCACCATTAAAAGCGATTATTTCATCTCCAATTTTTGCGCGTCTAACCTTAGAAAGGTGCGAAAACTCCTGATTTTCAATGAAAACCTTATTGCCTTCAATATTTTTAAAATAATATCTGTTATCCATTTTTACCCTTCAATGTTTGGATTGCCTCGAAAGTATCATTAGAATAAATATAATGACCGCTAACTAAAATATCCGCCCCCGCACGAACAACTGCTGGCGCGCTTTTATCGTTGATTCCTCCGTCCGCCTCAATTAAAATATCTGGATATTCGCTTCTTAGAGTTTTTATTTTTTTAATAGCAGACTTATTAAATTCCTGCCCTCCTTTTCCAACTTTAACGCAAAGAACAAGCACCATATCAACATATTTCATAATAGGAGTTAGGACATTAATATTCGTGTCAATATCAATGGCAATTCCCACCATAACACCCGAATTTTTGATTGTTTTTAGCGTTTTTATAAGCAAATTTTCATCCTTAAATGCCTCATATTGCAATGAAATAATGTTTGCACCCGCTTTTATGTATTTTTTAACAACTTTTTCTGCGTTTTCAATCATTAGGTGGACGTCAAAAAGCAGAGCAGATTTTTCTCTTAACTGCTCAACGTATGCGTGGTCAATCGACTTATTTTTAACAAATTTTCCGTCCATAACGTCTAAGTGATACATATCTGCGCCAAAATTTCCAACGCGCGCAATATAATCAATTTGGCTAGACATATTTCTCCCCGCTGGCAAACTAGACGCGGACACAACAATTTTTTTCATACAATCTCCTGATAAATAAAAAATGCAATATTTTAATTTATATCAATTAAAAATAATTTGTTAACTACAATGTTATTATATCATAAATACTCAAAATTTAAAATTGAATTTAATTTATTTTAATTAATTTAGATAATTTTTTATTGTTTATTTAATTTTGGTTTAATTATTTTTTAATGCTTTGTCATTTAATTTTAAATTTTTAAAATTAAAAATAAGATTTTAATTTTCTTTAAGTGTTTTGGCGCGGAGCATTCCGCAAGCACCTGCGATGTCGTCGCCTTGACTGCGACGCAAAGTTGCTGAAATTCCATTATCATTTAGTTTTTTAACAAAATTTTGCGCCTCAAATTTTGTTGTGGCGCGCAGACTCCCACCATTTGGATTTAAACAAATTACATTGACGTGGCAAAGGAGTCCGCGTGTTAATTGTTTTAAATTTTTGATATCTTGCTCACTATCATTAACGTCTTTAATTAGGCAGTATTCAAACACAACTCGCCTTGAATTTTCCTTTTGATAATCTTTAAGTGCTTTGATGATTTCTTCAATTTTATATTTGTAAGCAATTGGCATAATTGTTTTTCTTGTTTCATCGGTTGTTGCGTGGAGTGAAACACAAAGAGTGATTGCGCTATGAAGTGCAGAAAACTCATAAATTTTATCAACTAATCCGCACGTAGAAATAGAAATATTGCGTTCGCTAATGTTGAACCCTTTTTCGCTCGTTATTAAACTTAACCATTTTACTACGTTATCATAATTATCAAAAGGTTCGCCACTCCCCATAAGCACAATATTTGTAAAATTCCTTTCGTTGCATTTTCCGTTATCTGCATTAACAACTGCAATGGCTGATAACATTTCGCCGGCAGTTAGATTTCTAATAAGCCCGCCTATTGTGGACGCGCAAAACTTGCATCCCATCCTGCAACCCACTTGCGTGGACATACAAATCGTGCTTCCATAATCTTGAGTTAAAAACACGCATTCAAATAGGTTATTATCGTGAAGTTTTAATAGGTATTTTTTTGTTCCGTCCTTACTAACTAACACCTTATTTATTTCAAGTGGCTTTAAAATGTAGTTTTTTTTGAGTTCTTCAATCATTGCTTTTGGCAAATTAATTTGGTCATAGTCTTTTGCTTGCATTATGGCATCAAAAATTTGCTTAACCCTAAAACGCGGATAAGCAGACAACTCACTTTCTAACTCAATAAAACTATAATCGCTAAGAATTTTCAAAACTACTCCTAAATTGTTATTTTTAAAATCAGTTATAAATAAATTAAAAAAATGGAATAAATTTTTAATTTTACAAAGTTTGTTATTATGAATCTTAAGATGCGTGTTTTATGAATTATTTATAATATCTCCAACTTTTAACTTATTTGAATTCATATATTGCTTTGCGTCCATTTTTTGTTTGCCTTCTGGTTGAATAGTTAAAACTTTAATTGCGCTATCAATTGTGGCAATAATAAGTCCGTTTTTGCTATCTGCTTTAATTATTTCACCCGATTTTCCGTGTTCACTTAAAATTTCACAACTTAAAACTTTGTATCTAGCGCCGTGATAAATAAAATAACAATTTTCAAGCGCTCTAACCTTATTAAAAATTTGGTTAGACGTTGTGGCAAAATCAAGCAAATAATCTTCTTTTCTTATCATTGGAAAATACGTCATTTTGCTTTCATCTTGCTTTATTGGATGATTGATATAATAATCAAAGTTAGAAAAAAATTCTTTTAGGCATTCAACCCCTAGTGTGGACAGTTTATTAAATACACTTGATGTTGTATCCGTCTTATCAATCTCAATTTCGCGTTGAAGATAGATATCGCCCGCGTCAACTTTTAAAACGGTTTGCATAATTGTGATTCCCGTTTTAGTTTCGCCGTTTAAAATTGCCCACTGAATTGGAGATGAACCTCTATATTTTGGAAGCAAACTCGCGTGAACATTTATTGTTTGAAACTTAGGGATATCCAAAATATTTTGCTTAATTATTTGCCCGTAACTAGCCGTAACAAAAAGGTCGGGAGAATAACTTTTTAAAATTTCTTCTCCCTCAGCGCTAACATTATTAAATTGGTAAAGCGGAACACCGAGTTCTAGGCAGGCAGTTTTTATCGCGCTAAAATTTACTTTATTGTTTCTTCCATTCACTTTGTCTGGCTGACTTACAACTGCCACCACATTCTGACCCATATCAATAAGTCCGCGCAAGATTGTTTCACTAAATTCATTAGTTCCAAAAAATACTATATTCACTAGTCATCCTCCGCCATACCTTTTGGTGGAACGCAAATTTGGTCGATATACAATTTTCCGTCTAAATGGTCGGTTTCGTGGCAGACGCAAACTGCTGTCCACTCCTCGCAAGTGAGTGTAAATTTATTGCCAAATCTATCAAAAGCAACAACTGTCACTTGCTTTGGTCTTTTAACATAATCAAACGGAAGATTCACACTCAAACATCCCTCTTTATGGTATTGTTCGCCCGACTTTTTGGTTATCATAGGATTTACAAACTCAATTTTCATATTGTTAATGTTCAAAATGAAAACGCGCTTTAAAACTCCCACTTGCACGGCACTAAGCCCAGAACCTATTCTGTCATCTAGAGTTTCCCACATATCGTCTAGAAGTTCCCATAATTTTTCATCAAAAACTTTCACAGGTTTGCTAACCTTTCTAATAAAACTATCTGTATGTTGAACTATTGGTCTAATTGCCATTTTTCACCTCAAATTATCTGGATTTAACTCAACAAATATTGAAACATCTTTCTCAACTATATCTGCAACTGAATAAAAATCCTTAGTTATTTTATCATTTGGAATATATCTTGTCAAGATTTGATAGCGGTATTTTGTTTGTATGCGCTTAATTGGTGATGCCATTGCTTGCAAAAATATGATTTTACCAGCATATTTTTCTTTTAGTTTTAACGTTTCATCATAAATTTTTTTAGCGACTTCTTTTGCCCTATTATCACTCTCGCTTGAAACTAAAATGCGCAAAATTTCGCTATATGGCGGAAACCCTGTAGTTTGACGCAAATTGACTTCTTTTTCATAAAATCCGTCATAGTCATAGTTAGATGCAAAACGATAAACATAATGTTTCGGCGCGTATGTTTGAAGCACGACGTAACCTTCGCTATCCGCTCTTCCTGCCCTTCCTGCCACTTGAGTTACGAGTTGGAAAGTTCGTTCGTTGCTTTTATAATCGCTGTTATATAGGCTCACATCTGCGTCTAAAATTCCAACAAATGCAACAAGCGGATAATCGTGACCTTTTGCAATCATCTGCGTGCCAACAAGTATGCTCGGTGTGGTTGATGCAAATTTGGAAAGTATATTTTTATGTCCGTTTTTCTTACGCGTGGTGTCATTATCCATTCTAAAAATTGGAATATCTTTAAACATTTCGGCTAAATCGTTGCAAACGCGTTCAGTTCCAAGCGCACCATAACGAATATTTGTGCTATTGCAGTTTGGACAATTTGTTAGCATTCTATATCTTTTGCCACAAAAATGGCATTTTAATTGGTTATCTTCTTTGTGATAAACTAAACTTACCTCGCAATCATCACATTTTGCTCTATAACCGCACTCTCTACACATAACAAACGACGCATATCCGCGCCTATTTATAAACAAAATTGCTTGTTTTTTGTTCTGTATGCACTTGTTTAATTTTGAAATTAATTTTCTACTGTATGCTGAGGTGTTTCCGTCTAAAACTTCGCCCAACATATCGATAATTTCAATTTTTGGCATTTCGCGGTGATTTATTCTTTCTGGAAGTTCAACGAGTGTGTATCTGCCCTCTTTTGCGCGCTTAAAACTATCTATGCTAGGTGTGGCACTTCCTAAAACTAGCGGACAATGATTGTATCGCGCTCTAAATTCTGCCACATCGTGCGTGTTGAAACGCGGATTTGTTACACTTACATATGAGCCGTCGTGTTCCTCATCAATAATGATAGCACCTAAATTTTCTATTGGCGCAAAAATTGCACTCCTAGCACCTAAAACAACGCGCGCTGTACCGTTAAATATTTTGTCCCACTCATCGAAACGTTCGCCTTCAGATAAACCGCTATGCAACACCGCTACAGTTTCTCCAAATCGCGACGTGAATCTTTGCATCATCTGAGGAGTTAGTGAAATTTCTGGAACAAGCATAATGGCAGTTTTACCTTCATTTAGCGCGTTTTCAATTATTTGCATATAAACTTCTGTTTTTCCGCTCCCTGTTACGCCTTTTAATAAAAATGTTTTGTCTTGATTTGTGATAGTGTCAACCGCGTGTTGCTGATAGTTTGTTAGAGTTTTTTTCTCTTCTTTAATTACATCAACAGTTGGCGCGCGCATTCGTCTAATAGGATTTTTTGCAATTATTCCTTTATCAACTAGCGCATTTATTGCACTGCGCGAAAATATTTCAACCATTTTAGTGTAATCACATTCGCCTTGCTCATTTAAGTATGCTACAGCGCTAAGTTGAGATTTTGCACGAGGACCTATTAACGAAATTGCAGTGTCTAAATCATAAATCTGAGTTAGAACATATGCAATTTGTTCGTGCTCACTATCAAGGCGCACGCAAGACGGCAAAACTAGTTTAATCGCATCCGCCATACGCAAAAAAAAGTGTTCGCACAAAAATTCGCATAAATCAATCATTTCTCGCTTAATTTTTGGAACACTTTCTAAATTTTTTATAATTGGTTTAATTTTTGATGTATCGTAATCGGTTGTTTTACTCAAACTTATCACATAACCTAGCACATTTCGACCACCGAATGGAACACGTACGCGCATACCAATTTTAGTGTCGTCTTTTGCGAGATAAGTGAACACTCTATCTACTGCATCGTTTGAGATGTCTACAACAACTTTTGCGTACATTATTTTGAACTAACTCCCACAACTTCTCCGCGCGCAACCTCATTCGCAGCATATTCAATTGCCATATTTGAACTTCCGTTAAGTAGTGTTGGGATTTTATTTATAAGGTCCTTTGCCCTAGCGCCAACGATAGCTGCAACTGCGTAACGGCTACCAATTAAATGAGTTAATAAATCAATAGGTGGTTCAAATAACATAACTTACTCCTTTAAACTACGATATTATACTACAACTTTTTAAATTTGTCAAATATGAATTTAAAAATTTTTAAAACTATTCAAATTTAGCATAATTTTATCAAAATTTAATAAAATATTAAGTTTTTTTTAAATTTTTTCACTTTTTATTAAAATTTTTTACATTTTTAAGTTTTTATGAATATTTTTTTAATTATTTTTTCCATTTTTTTATTAAGTTTTTAAATGCAAAATAACTAATTTACTAATTTACTTTTTTAGATTTTGAATCGTCAATCAACTCTTTAATTTCCTTATAGATTTCATAAGGATTATCTATATATGTGAAATTAAATTTTGCAACTGTTCCGTTAGTCATAGGGCTTGCCATACTACCAAATGAAAGCGAGCCCGTGTTTTTTCTAAGAAGTTTATCAATCCAATTTACATTTACAGTGAATGCGCCAACCATAGAATAATCTAAACTTTTATAGTCCACACCAATATAACCCGTTCTAATTAATACGCGCTTATTTGTTACAGCATACACTGTTTTATTGCACCAAAGCGCAATCATAATGCACATTATTACCGAAAAAACTACCAAAAATACAATTCCTCCAATGGCGGTAGATAATGCGCCTGGCTCCGTATCTATAAATCCAAACACGATTAGAGGAACGAAGATGATGCACAATAGAATTATGCTAAGAATAGCTGAAAACCAGGCTCTCGATTTTCTTGGACGGAATGTTTTGATAATTTTTTCATCCTTATCTAAAACAAGTGAAAATAAATCGCTATCGTTCATAATTTCTCCTTTTAATTTACGTTACTATTATATTTATATTTTAACATTTTTATGAAATTATGTCAAACAATATGGATTAGATATATTTTAATTTTTAAAGTTTTGCTAAATAGTAAAAATGTAAAAATTTTTTATTTTTTCATTAAAAATTATAATTTTTTTGATTTTTTATGCAATTTTTTAACTTTTTTAAAAAATTTTTAATATTTTTAAATGTAATAAAAATTAAACGTTTAGTTTTGATTGTTTTTATTTAATTTTTCGAGTGCTAAATGTGCTGAATTTTGCTCTGCCTCTCTCTTGGTTGAACCCTGACCATATGATATAAATTCGCCGTTAATAAACACCGACGCTCTAAAATTTTCTTGACCTCCGCTAGTTAGATAATTTTCAATTTTATACACTAACTTTTGCTTTTTAGATTGTGTATATTCTTGAAGAGTGGACTTAAAATCGGTTGGTTTTACTCCTTTTTTTAAAGTTTCTGGCACTTCGAGCGCTTCCAAAACAGCGGTTGAGATTGAATGAAGCCCAAACGATAAATACATAACACCAATCATACTTTCAATAGTGTCTGCTAAAATAGAGTCCGAAATATTTCCTTGAAAACTTTTGCCAAATTTTATTTTTTCGCCAATGTTTAGTGATTTTGCAAGTTTACTTAAATTTTCAGTGCAGACAAAACTTGAACGAATTTTGCTCATTTTACCCTCGTTTGAGTGATAATGTTTATACAAATAGTCGCTAACAATCGTAGATAAAACACTATCTCCTAAAAACTCAACCCTCTCGTTGCTTTCAACCTTTTTTTCGTGCGCAAAAGAAGAATGAGTGAATGCAAGGTTTTTTAATTCATCACTGCATTTATTGAAGAGTTCGATAAAATTATTCCTCGTTTTTTTCAACCGCATTAGCCACCTTTTCAACTAGTTTATTGTTTGAGAGTTTCCACGCTTGTTGTATTGCGCAAGCCACACTATCTGCCTTGCTATTTCCGTGGCATTTTATAACGATTTTGTTGACTCCAAGAAGTGGTGCGCCTCCAACTTTTTTGTAGTCATATTTTTTCTTTAATCCATACAAATTTTTCTTTAAAAGCAACGCACCCATTTTTGCTTTGAATGATGAATGAGTAATATCCTTTAATTCGCCAAACAAAATCTCAGCCGTTCCCTCAATTGTTTTTAAGCAAATGTTTCCTGAAAATCCGTCGCTTACAACCACGTCAACATTACCCCTTAACACGTCGCGCGCTTCAATATTGCCAACAAAATTTAGGTGAGAATTTTTTAAAAGTTGGTGCGCCTCTTTTATCATTTCACTGCCCTTTTCTTCTTCTGTGCCAATGTTTAAAAGTGCAACGCGCGGTTTTTTAACTCCCATCGCTTTCATATACTCGCTTCCCATAATTCCAAAATGAAGAAGATTTTCTGCTTTACAATCTGCGTTCGCGCCACAATCAAGCAACATCACGCTTTTATCATTCAACGTTGGCATAATTGGAGCAAGCGCTGGACGGCTTATATTTTTAATTCTGCCTAATTTTAAAACCGCACCTGTTAAAGTGGCACCCGTGCTTCCAGCGCTAACTAGCGCTGTTGCATCGTCATTTTGCTTTAAATAATCGTATGCAACAACTATGCTAGACGTTTTCTTTGTTCGAATTGCAACGGTTGGAACGTCGTCCATAGTTACAACGTCTGGTGCGTGAACAATTTCAAGTCGGTCTGATAAAAACACCAAAGATTGCAAAATCTCAGTTATTTTATCCTTATCTCCAACCAACACAACATTTAATTTTTCATTTTCTTGCAAGGCTTTAATTGCACCGCTAACAATTTCAAGTGGTGCAAAATCTCCACCAAAAGCATCAACAACTATTTTCATAATTTCTCCTTATCTTTAAATATTGTTTTTGAATTTCACAAAAAAATTGCTAAATTTAACAATATTTAACGTTTCGTATTTTCAATACTAAATTATTCTACTAAAATAAAATAAAAAAGTAAAACAATATTTACAAAACTCATAAATTTTATAAAAAACTGAAAGCAAAAATCCCTCTCAGTTTCAAATCTTAATATTTT
>CALWOU010000028.1 GCA_944383245.1 uncultured Clostridia bacterium
ACAATTGGGCCAATAGATTGAGACAAATTAGGTTGTATATCTTTCCATGATGTATTTATTGAATCTTTATAATATTTATCCCAGCATAACTTTAGGTTTTCAATATGTCGACATTTTAATGCTCTACTTTCTTCAAACATACAATTAGCTTTTATGTCTCGTTGAACTTCTCTTACGAAAGCATCTATAATTTCATATATTTGATTTTGAACCTTGGTAAATCTACTTGCATTTATAAGCATGGATCTATGAGATTTATTATCCCTTCTAAGATCTCTTATGACATTAGCTAACATAAAACAATAAACTGCGTCATATATGTCCTGTGGAAGTTTAGAGATCTTAAAATCACTTTTATGCTTTTCAGGTAAACATATTTCAAGTTCATCTTCATCAATTTGCTCTAACATATTATCAAACTTATTTGGAACATCTAACCCATTTTCGTCTACTAATGGAAAAATGTTCCTAGCCCCAATATAGTTGGAAGGTGCATCTAAAACATAAATAAAATCTCTTGGAAAAAGATCCTCACCAATCATTTCACTGTCAGTTTCTGGATTAATGAAAATGTTTGCAAAAGGTGTAGCAGTAAATCCAACATATGTGGATTTAGTAAACATATTAAGTATTTCTCTTATTTTTTTATTTATAGTAGTTGGATCATCTTCATCCGCCTTAGTATTAACAGATGCATTATCCGCTTCATCATCAATTACTAAAATAGGCTCATCGACCTTTTGTAAATAACCCTTACTAAGGTTAAGCCAATCTATAACCCTCTCTAATATACTCTTATTCTTCTTTATAACTAAAAGTATAGGTGCATTAATATTGGCTATTGTTGCAACTAGGTGTGTAGCTGCTGCTGTGTTAAAATCAGAAATGGTTGATGTCAAAGATAAAGCATTAATACTACTATCAAATTTACCAACTCCTATATAAGAATTAGTTTTCTTTTTTATTACATATAGACTATCTAGCCCAACAAATCCCTCATCTAACCTAACTTGTGTTTGTTTTCTAAGGTTTTCCAATGTCCCAGTCAATAAAACTATAACCTTATACCCAACATCAGCTGCCTTATTTATAACTGCAGTATAATTGGCTGTTTTACCTGATTGAACATCACCTATAACCAATCCACGTCTATTGAAGGGTGCACCTTCTGGATCTCCAAGTAAGTCTACTATTTTATCAGTAGCTACATCTATAGAGTTTACAACATTACTTGCAAACCCTTTTTCAACTGTCAAATAATCTCTATACCTTAGCCAAAATTTCATTGGTTTTACTGCTCTTCTTGCATCAAACCATTTATCATAGACACTATTTCCTTTTACAACAGCCCCTAATTCCATAAATATTTTATACTTGGCATTAATCACATTTTTTATTTCTTCTTTTTCTTCATTAGTTAAAGAATATAGTAATGAAAATTTTTCTATATTTTCTACTATATCATCCATTTTAACTATATCTAGCTTGCTTAAGACTGTATTTAATAAAGCTAAAACTATTTCTTTATTTGACATCCGTATACTCCTTAATTATATCTTCTCTAGCATCCTTATATCTATTAAAGGGTTCAATAATCTTTAAAGCTTCTAATAAATCATCAAGTTTTAAGTTAGTTTTTAACCCTGCTTCAATATACTCTCTCATATTTTGTTTTATCTCTTTAATGTCGTATTCTTCTTTTTTTATATTACCTTTACTCACATCAACATAAACCGCATCATAAGGAAAAGAATCTTGAATTAAATTTATAAATTTCTCAAACTTTTTATGTTCATCTCTATTTAAAGATTCTTCATAAAATTTTACTAAAGGATGTTCTCTATTAATTTGGTAGCTAAAAGTTCCTCTATTATCAACTTTTTTCCAAATTGACATTATGCTTTTAGAAGATACACTTCTCCCTCGATATGTAAAAACTTTTTCACTTTTGTCTACAATATTTTTTATAATATTACATAGATTTACTTTAATAACATTTGGCAATTCAGCCGATGATTTTTTTACATCGATCTTCCAAATTGAGTCCAAAGTATTAGGTATATCAACTATAACTCTTGCCAATTTATATAATTCTTCTTGTCTTGACATCTTAAACCACGTTCCCCATTGAATTAAACGTCGGTTACGATATATATAAAAACCTTGATTTTTCTTAAATCCCTCTTCACCACCTACCATGTATTTGTCTTCTTGCGATAATTTACTAAAATGTGGCAATATATATGGTTTAACCAATATTTTTTCACCCAAAATTTCTAATGGTTCTTCTGGCAAAACTTGAGTCCCTGTATGAGTTGTTAAAAAAGGGTCAAGCGGTGTTAATTTTTGATTATTAACAATAATACTGATTCTGTTTTTAATATCCTCATTATTCAAATATCTATGAAATACCAAAGATAAATGATAAATTATGTCATTTGTCTTTTCATTTAAGCTATCTTCTAAGGTTATGGAACTTTCCTTTAAAAAATCAAAATTTCTCCAAATTACAATTGTTCCACTTCTTTGCTCTAACAAACTCTTAATAAATGGAAAATCATTTCCAATTTCCTCTTTATCAAAAACAATTAGTTTCCAAGCTCTAGTTTTAATTACATAGTCTAGATCCCATGAACAAGCATTGATAACCCCATCTTTTTTTGATACAACTGTAAGTTTTCGACATTGTGACAATGAAGCAGTCTTCAAACCTAACCCAAACCTTCCTAAATCATTAGGATTTCGATCAGCATTTGGATTCGTGCTACCATATCTCATTGCATTTTTCAATTCTTCTAAATCCATACCACAGCCATCATCTAAAATAGCTACGTAAGGATCATCATAAGCATTTATATCTATTGAAATCTTTTTAGCTTTTGCACTAATACTATTATCAATAATATCAGCAATAGCTGTGTCAAATGAATATCCAATCGCTCTAGTAGATTCAATTAAATCAGGTGCTATAGGTAGAAGCTCTACATCTCTCATTTATTACTCCTTTAACTATAAGAATATTATAACATATAATATCTTAAATTTTACTTTTTTGCAATTTTTTGTTTGTTAATGCCTATAATTGTATAAAATTTTGTATGGTGACCATAGTCATATTGTCTTTGAGTGTCAGAAATAAAGTTTATTCTAATGTAACCGCTGTTTGGATGATGTTCTTTTATATAATCAAGCAAAAATTTTTCAGCTTGTTCAATATTATCTAACGGATTAATTAGTTCTTGTTTTGAAAAATCTTCACCGCAACCAAAATAAATATTAAACATCATAAATTTCTCCAATGTTTTCCATAATCAGTATAACATATTTTTTATTAAATTGATATCGGTTTTAGAAGGTTTTAAAGAAAAATAAAAAATATCCCTACTTGATGTAGGGATAAGTTTCATTGGAAGTTTCTTTTATAGATAGTTTCTAAAGTTTGATAATAAACTATTCTAGATTTCTTTTCTGGCTCTTTATTTTTGTTTTCAAGATATAAATCTTTTACATCTTGCCACACATTCTTCTCTTTAATTAAGTCTTCAACATATCTATGGTCTGTTGCAACTTTTCTTAAAACCCAAGAATATGTATTTGTATTTTTATCAAATCTAACATATTCTTGTCTTTCTTTACCATCTTTATCTTCGTAGTAACTAACAATCGCAAAATCAACGCTATGCAAAATTTTATTTCTATTAGCATTTAATTTCTTAACTGTAATTACAGAAGTTGAATCTTCAGCATAGTCATAACTGTTATCAAAATATTCATTAAACAATTTAATAAATGTTTCTTTTAGTAGTTTGGGCTTTTCATATTTTTCATCAAATATCTTTTGAATTACGATATTATAATCCAAATCAAAACCCTTATTACCATTTTTAACTCTAGTAATAAACTTTCTTCCAGCACTTCCAATTAAGTTGAATTGAAAAGTTAAGATTTTATTTTCTCTTAAAAATCTTTGCACTTTTCTTAATATTTCATCAACCTCCAACTTAAAAGGTTGATACTCGCCTTTCGGCACATATTCAAACGACATATTTTACCTCCTTAAAGTTTGAATTGGAGGGGGTTTGATATAACATATCAAACAGGAAATAAATAAATTTCATAGCAAATTCACTTACTATGTTAGTATATCATATTTTTGCTTGTCTGTCTATATTTTATTATAAATTACTCCACATAAAACCCATAGGCAAATAAATGCCTATATGTTATAATCCCGTGGGTTGGAATGTAGTCGATGAATTTGATGTGGTTTGAAAATTTCTTGGCGGGTTCTAGTTTCTCATTGGTCATTGTTATGTTGTTGTGCGTTTTCTTATTTTTTGTATCAGCTTGCCCATTCCCAGCCTCAACCCTCGCATTTTCCGTCAAAGGTTCGAATTCAGGTACTCTACGCCCCGAACCATACGCGCTACCAACTGCGCCACACCTCGAAAACCCTCACACAAAAAACGCAAATTTCATATTATAACAAATTATTAAACTAAACTTTGCAACTCTCAACCATTATAAAACAATTTTTAAAAAAACACAACAAATGTTTTGTGTTTTGTTTAATTATATCTTCAAAATTTATTTGTTACATTCAACAATTTAAACTAGATTTGATGATTATTCTTTATAGTTTTATTTAAAAACATATATGGTTTTTTGCAACTAAAATCTAAGCCGAGAGGAAGTTTTAAAGCATTAACTATATCTTTTAAAATGCCAAATTTTTCTTTATCCGATTTATCTTTTATTGAGTTAAACTCTTCAATTTCTATAAACACGCCTAAACTATCCACATATTGCACGATTATAGAAATCTCACCCTTTTTATATTCATAATTTTGATTTACATAATCGCACCAACAAGTCAATCCTAAACTTGAAAACATTTGTTTAGCCTTATCAATGTCGTCAATTTTTAGTTTTGTTTTAATTTCTTTGATAACATTGCCATTTTCGTCTAATGTTTTCTTTTTGTAAACTAGATTTTTAATGTCGCAATTATCTCCCTCAATGTGTCGAACAATTAAAGAACTATCTAAAAGCGCTTTATAGTCTAGCTTTTTAATATCTCTTTTGCTTAATGTTGAAAAATAAGTGTCCGAATTATTGTAATTTTCAACAAATTCATATCCTGCATTTTCTAGTTTTCTTTGCAATTCTTCCAAAGCAGTGTATGCTTGCACACAAATTTCCGTCATAACACTCCTTTTATTTTATAATTATATCACAACCGAGCGCAAAAATAAAGAAATTTAATAATGAGAAGAAAATTTGAATAATTTGGTGCTTCCGTCAGGATTTGAACCCGAACTAATGGTTCCGAAGACCATTGTGCTATCCATTACACCACGGAAGCATATTTTTATTTTAAATATATTTGTTAATTTGTCAAGGAACCATTAGTTCTTTTTAGGGCTCCCACAAATACCAAAGGTATGAAGTGGGAAAGCGAAGGCAACAAGCAAAAACTGAAATTGCGAATATGTGAGCAATTGATGATTGAGCGCAGTTGCCAAGCCGGTTCCGAAGACCATTGTGCTATCCATTACACCACGGAAGCATATATTTGTACAAAATTATAAATATTTTGTACAATACATTTTTAACAATTTTAGATTAAATGGTTTTTATTTCAATTCCTAACACGCCATATTTATGAATGTCATCATTAGTATAATATTGGTTCATATCGTTAGGATTTGCGTTTTCCGTTTGCTTGTAACCTAATTGCGTTTTATTGAAATGAGAATAAAGTTCTTCAAAATTTTTAAATTTATGAAGAGCAATCACTTTAACTTTCAATTTTTCTAAACTAACAATATTTGTAAATTCAATAGTGTCGCCCACTTTAATTTGTTTGCGTTTCTCATCAAACAATCTCATTTCAATAGTTTTTAAACCATTTTTTATACTCATAAATGGTTCATTTTTTAATTTCATAAAGTGTGTCATTATTTTATCTCCCACGTGATTGTGACGTTAGCATTGATTTTTATATCTTGCACGTTAAGGCTTTCCATACTTGCGCTTGCTTTTGACATCTTTGCAACCGCACCATCATACTGCATTCCAATTGCGCGTGGTTTATAAATGTTAACCTCGCTAAAACTATGGTCGATAGACATAATTTCTCCAAGACTAACTCCTGCACTCTTAGATAAAATTTTTGCTTGACGAGTTGCATTTTGAACCGCATTAGTTAGCGCTTTTTCTTTCAATTTTTCAGTGTTTTCAACAGAAAAATCTATGTTAAAATTAGGTTCTGCCAAACTATCTATAATAACATCAACGCATTTTGCCAATTTTTTAGTGTCAAACTCAAATTTAATTTGAAGATAATTTGAAACGCGGTATTTATCGAACACATATTTTTCTTCGGTTAGTTTTTTAACATACTTATTGACCGTTTGCACGCGAAAATCTTCAGTGGTTATTCTCTTTTCGTCAAACCCCGCGCGAGTTAATGCGTTTTTTAATTTCATAACAGCATTGTCCGCATTCTCCATTGCTTTTTGATAATTCTTATCTTCACCCGAAATATTTAGAGAAATAATAGTTGTGTCTGGTGCACTAGCGCTTTCTCCTTTTCCTGTAATTCTTAAAATACGTTTGTTTTCTTGCATACATTCCTCCTACTTTAATAAAATAAAACAGCACAAAAATATAGTCAATACTTTTTTAAAATTTTTTTATTATCAATTAAATTTTTATTAAATTTGCTAAAAATTTTTATTAAAATCAACTATTTTTAAGTATTTTTAATGATTTTTTATTATTTTTGTATAATTTTTTATATTTTTATGAATTTTTAATTTCTTTTAAATATTTTTTAAATTTTTTTAAATATTTCCTGAAATTTTTTATAACTTTAAAAATTTGTATTTTTTTACTAATTTTCACTTAGTATTTTTAATTTTACAAACTCAAACTTGGATTTGGAGCAAGTGTTAAGTCCGCGATTCCAACTCCGTTTATGTAAGCATAATAACCTGCGCTTCCTATCATTGCAGCATTGTCCGTGCAATATTCCATTTTTGGAATGTAACACTCTATTCCATTTTCGCGTGCTTTTTTAGAAAGGTCTGCCCGCAATCTTTTGTTTGCACTAACCCCTCCAGCAAGCACAATTTTTTTATAGTTATATTGCTTTGTTACGCGTATCGTTTTTTCAACAAGTTCGTCCACAGCGCTCTTTTCAAAACTATAACAAATGTCCTCTTTTGGAATTTGTTTGCCCGCTTGCTCCAAACTGTGCACGTAATTTATTATTGCAGTTTTCTTTCCGCTAAAACTAAAATTATAGCCAAGTTCGTGATTTGGTTTTGTAAACTCAATAAAGTTTTTTCCATTCTCTGCAAGTGCACTGACCTTTGGTCCGCCCGGATAACCCAAGCCCAAAACTCGCGCGACTTTATCAAAACTCTCTCCCACAGCATCATCTAACGTTTCGCCGATTATCTCGTGATGATTGTAATCATCCACTCTAATTATTGCAGTGTGCCCACCACTCACAACAAGGCAAATAAAAGGTGGAGTTAAATCTTGATAAGTCAAATAATTCCCTGCAATGTGCCCATAAATATGATTGACCGCAATAAGTGGTTTGTTTAGCGCATAACTAAGCCCTTTTGCGTAACTCACTCCAACGAGCAACGACCCAATTAACCCTGCGCCATATGTAACCGCAATCGCGTCAATATCATTAAATGTTAAACTCGCTTTGCTAAGGGCTAGTTTAACCACATTATCAATCGCAGTTATATGATTTCTGCTTGCAACTTCTGGCACAACTCCACCAAATCTAGTGTGAATATCAATTTGGCTAGACACTATGTTGGACAAACAAATCCTGCCGTTAACAACAACGGCACAACTCGTTTCATCGCAACTACTCTCTATCGCCAAAATCTTAAAATCTTTTTTCACAACACTATTATATATCAAACGCAAAATTTTTTCAACTATTTACATTTAATTTGCGAATTCAAACAAATGCTTTTCTATTTAATAATTGACTTATAATAAAATTTGTTATATACTTTACTTAGTTTTAAAAGGTGTGTTATGGAAAATAAAAAAGGAAATATTGGTTGGTCTGTTTTAGGTGTTTGCTTGCCTATAATTGGTTTTGTTTTGTGGCTTTTATGGAGGCAAGAAAGCCCAGAAAATGCACGTATAATTGGAAAAGCCTCTATATATGGTGGTATACTTTATATTGCTATTTTTGCAATATATTTGCTTTTTACCGGTATAATTATAAGAATATAAAATTTTGTTCAATAAATCATAAATTCATTTTTAATTATCTTTTAAGAAAACTTTATAATATATCGATAGTTTTTAATTTTTGATATTGACAAACCCGACTTTCTATGCTACTATCATATTAAGGTTACTGTATTAAGGAGAAGATATGAAAATTGTTGAATTGAGAAAGTTGATTGAAGAAAGAGATAGACTTATAAAAACATTGAATTTAGATGAACTCACAAGCGAACAATCATCGCATATTGAATCAATAAGTGTTGCAATAGATAATGAACTAAATAGTTTGGGTCAAATAAGTGTTAGAAAATTTAACGAAGTTTTGCTGGACACAAATTCTAGTTTTGAATTTTTGGTGAACAATCAAGAGTTTTCAAACGATGATAAATTGAGAAAAATTTATCTGGTTGTAAGATTTTTTGAAGATAACAAAAAGTATGCAGTTGGCTCAACAGAAATTCGCGCATCTTCTATGCTCTCACTCTCTCAATATTCAATCTTATTGAAACCATTTTTGCTTAGCCTATTAAATGAAAATAATTTCACAAAACTAAAAAGTGAACATCCAGAATTTGTAAACGAATTTTGGAACGCGCTAGCAGTTATTCAATCAAATAAATTGAACTATCATCTTCTAAAAAAGCAACCAAAAACAACCTCTCAAAATAATAGTATTAATAAATGAATAAGCGTAATAAAAATAAATATTAATTCAAATTAAATATCACTAAAAATAAAATACAATTAACTAATTTGCAAAATATAAATAAAATTAACAATTAATACACTCACAAAAGTTAAAAAATCACGATTTTTCATCGTGATTTTTTTGTTTTTTATATAATAACATTCTATTTTTAAATAAACAACCTAAGTTGAACTTTAATGGCATAACAAATTTATAACTTTTTGCTAATTGTATCAATATGCTCCATTATAAAACAAATTATTCAGTTTTTGATTTAATTGATTTTTTTGATTTTGCCGATTTTGATTTATTTGTTTTTGTTGGTTTTGATTTCTCCACTTTTTGTTTTTTAATCTTAACAAATTTAACCTTTTGATTTTTAACAACGTAAATCATATCTGCAATTGGGTCATATATATCTGTGTGGGTGAACAATATTATAGTTTTTTGACCTTCAAATTTTGAAAGTATGCGTTTTATCTTTGTTCTAAATGTGTTTGGTGTGTTTTCTGGAAGTTCGTAAATCATCAAGATTTTACAATTTGTTAGCAACGCGCGAATTAGACCTATTAAAAACAATGTTGCGGGATTTGTTATATCATTTATATGCGTATCCAACCCTGCTGGAAGATTATCAATATCGTTTCTTATTCCTATTTCGTCAATTAATTTATTAATGTTATTTATATCTTTTTCAACTAAAAGCAGATTTTCTTTCACACTATCTTTTATAAAAATAGGATGAGAGGCACAATAGTCAATGTGGTTTTTAAACGTTTTTTCGTTGTAGTAATACAAATTTAAGTTGTCCAATAAAATTATGCCAGATTGAGGTTCAATTTTTCGCCTTAATAGGTCAAAAATTACGCGTTTTCCGCTACCCTTTTCGCCTTTAATGAGATTTATACCTTCCATTTTAAAAGAAACATCAACATCTTTTAGAGAATAATTTTTGTCGCTACTTTCATATGTAACACCGATTAAACCAAGATTGTACCCTTCCGCAATTGTGTTTACTTGACCATATTGAATCATCTGTTTATCAGTGAGCGACAAAATAAGATTCACCCTATCAACATCCACACGCATATTTTCAAGCGAGGTTGTTTTATCAAACAATGTGCAAAGTTTATCTGTGCAAGTTGTGAGATACGGCACAACGACTAGATATGTTTCCATTGGTAGTGTTCCTTGAGAGACTGTATAAAGCAGGAAGGCAGCAATCGCATAAACTATCGCATTCCAAAAAGCATACCAAAGATTTGTTTTGCTTGATGAAACCATATAATAATGAGTGTACTCTTTAGAAAAATCATCCATACTCTTCAATGCTTGCTCTAAATATTTTTCTCTTCCGCCTAGTTCATTTATAACTACTTGACCATCAATAACTTTTGCAAATTTATCTGAAATAACATCTCGTTTTTCATTTCTTTTTAGCATTACTCTTCCTAGTTTTTTATTGAAGAGAAAATATGCAATAAAGTTAACCACACCAAGTAACATTACCGCAATACCTGCCAAAATATTTGCAATAAAAATTGAAACAAGCGAAATTATAACAGTTATAGAATATGCAATAAAACCTGCAACAGAATCTGGAAACTCGCTCATATATTCTAAATTGTTTAGCACAATATTTAGAATTTTTTCTTTTGTCATAAGACTAACTCGCTTATTGTCGCTAGACAAAATTTTATCATAAACTTTTCTAGCAACCACTTGCCGAATATGCCTCACTTGCTTTCCATAATAGATATATTGAATGTGGTATAGAACATTTCGTGAAACAATTGTAATTAATTCAATTCCAAGATTTAAAAAAGCAAGGTGCCAATTTTGGTCATACATTGCATTAATTGTTCGCGCCGCAAAAATTGTTAAAACGGCAAGCAATGCAGAATATCCAGAATAAAACAAAATTTGTAAAAACCAATAAAACTTATGCGGTTGGCACAATTTATACCACCGCTTAAAAATATTTTCATTTGATTTTATCTCTTTTGTTTTAGTCATATATATTTCTCTAGTTTAAATTAATTTTTTAACATTTTTAAACAATTATCATTATTAATTTAATTTTATATTATCGGAAGATTTTGTCTGAAAGCACTATTGGTGTTTTCAAGCAAAATCGAAGATAATTCAAGCGAAGTCTCTATTATCGGAAGATTTTGTCTGAAAGCACTATTGGTGTTTTCAAGCAAAATCGATGTTAATTCAAACGTAATGCCACGTGCAACGTGGTGTTTGTGAAACAAACATAAAATTTTGCGTTAGTAAAATTTTAACATTACATAGTTTATATTATCGGAAGGATTTGTCTGGAAGCGCTCAAGCAAAGCGCGAGTGGTTAC
>CALWOU010000029.1 GCA_944383245.1 uncultured Clostridia bacterium
GCTTGGACACGCCGATTTTGGCACCACAGCGAACATTTACAGCCACTTGGACTATAAGACTAAACAAAACTCGGCAATAACAATTTCAAATGTTTTTAACTTTAATTCAAAGAAAGAAGAAAACGAAAAAACAAACGAACCTGACAAAACAAAAGAACTTGAAGAAAAAATTGCAAAATTAGAAGAACAACTGAAATCCCAACAAGAAGATGAAGAATATTTAGAGTGGCTGAAAGAAAAAGAAATGCGTAAAAAGAAAAAACAAAAAGATTTTGAAATGTAAAAAAATGACTGGGAATTTATGATAATTCTCAGTCTTTTTTATGCAATTTTTTCAAAAATTTTTAGACAATTTTTTAGACAGTGGCAATTTTTAAGTAAAATTCGATGTTTTTATGCAATGTGAAATATTAAAATTTTACATGCAAAAATGACATTTTTTAGACACTTTTGACAAAATTTTTAGACACTTTTAAGTAAAAATTAGTTATGTAAAAATAATAAAATCCCTAATAAAATAAGGGATTTAAATGGTGGACCAGCAGGGACTCGAACCCTGGACCCATTGATTAAGAGTCAATTGCTCTACCAACTGAGCTACTGGTCCATAAATGTAGTTTATACTCATTTCGGAGCGTATGATTAAGAGTCAGTTGCTCTACCAACTGAGCTAACAGCCCACGTTTATAGTTTATACTCGTTTCGGAGCGAGATTTAAGAGTTAGTTGCTCTACCAGCTGAGCTAGCAGTCCAAAATTAGATTTATTAACTTGTTTATTATAGTAGATATTAATAAAAAAGTCAATATATTTTATAAAATATTTCGTTATTTATAACAAAAAAATAATTATATTGTGATACATTCTAGAGTTTTTATATATCAATCAAATTTTAAGTTTTTTAATAGTTAGTTATCTACATTTAAATCGTTATTTGTTTTAATGTATTTATTTTCGTAGTATAAAAGAAGTATCGTGGTTGCAGAGTAGGATAGAATGCTGATTGATAAGAAAATGTAAAAGATTGTTAAATTGTTTAGAAGTGAAAGCAACACTAATGAACCGAATGATATGATTCTTGATATGGCAAGGAAAATTTCCAACATTGTTTGGTGTTCGGTTATTTCGCTGTATAAACCCGCTTCTTTTAAAACTCCATTGCGGTAGACATCAAACATTGTTGACATAATAATTTTTGAAACAGCAACTCCTAAATAATATAAAATTAGCGACCAAACTTGCGGAGATATGCAAAATATCCAAGTGCAAATTGCTGGAAGAATTGCTGAAAGAATGTAAATCCACTTTCGTTTGCCAGATTTTGTAAATTTATTAAATAATAGGATTGTCACAATTGAAACTATTGAAAACGCACTAGTCATTGCACCTAAACTAAAACTTGAACCAAAATGAATCATAACACAAATTTTAATAGAGGTTGAAACAACTGTGGTGAAACCATAAATAAAAGCACACCAATATAAAATTTTCACTTTCTTAAAAGTTTCAGGATTTTCTTTCAATTTTTGAAAGTAAGATTTTAAATTAAAGCTGCTGTTATCTGGTCGCTTAGCGCGCACTCCAAACGAAAATCCTATTTGAATAGCGCAAACTATTAGTACATATATAGCAACTTGTGAATAGGTGGAAACATCTATCAAAGCACCCATAATAATCGGCACAACTATTTTAACTGCATACGAAGTTGCTTGGCTAAAAACTGCAAACGATTTAATCGATTTTCTGCTTACCATTTCGTGTTTTAAAGTATTATAGCCAGAATAATAGATAGCATTTGCAGTGCCATAAATTGCACCAACTAAAAATATGTATTTGCTAATTTGTTCGCCATAAAAAATTGCAAAAATAACAACTCCGGTCATAACAATCATCCCAAGGCGGTAAATCCAGGTGCGATTTGTTTTTTCAACAATCCAACCAAAAAGAGGGCACAAAATTAGCATAAACAAATATTGACTCATCTCATAAATTGCAACATTTTTAATGTAATCAAAAACATTGTCAGAAAGCGAATAAACGTGTGCCACTAAAAATGTGGAAACAAAAAGCACGATAATGTTGTAAAGTGTGTGGCAAGAAAACAAGCAAACACTTGAACGTTTATCTTGCTTACTTGTGTTAATATCATATGTATAAGACATAAAAACTCCAAAACTGCAAATATTCTACAAAAATTATCCTTTTTAGTCAATTAAAAAGTATTTTTTAAAAATATTTATAAATCTTTACATCTTCGTTAAACAACGTACAAGTATTTATTGATTTAATGAAGATATGTTTTAGTTAGATAGCAACTATTATTTAGATGACAATTGTCATATACTAATTATTAAATAAAAATTAATTTACTTTGTAATTAAGATAAATTTTAAGTTAACGCATTTTATTTAAAACTTTGAAAATTTTGTTTTTTATGATATAATAAAAATATGAAATTTAAAAATATTGAAGAGTATTACAATAAGTTTAATGAAAACAGGAGATTAAAGTCGCGTCACGGGCAAGTTGAGTTTAATATTTCTATGAGGTATTTGTTAAAGTATTTAAAACAATATGATAATCCTAAAATTATAGACGTTGGAGCAGGTACGGGTAGATATTCTATTGAACTTGATAAATTAGGTTACGATGTTACTGCGGTTGAACTAATTAAACACAATTTAGATGTCCTTCACGCAACCAATCCAAAAATAAAAGCAGTTCAAGCAAATGCGTTGGACTTATCTATGTTTGAAAGTGAAACTTTTGACGTAACAATTTTATTTGGACCAATGTATCATCTTTTTAACTACGAAGATAAATTACAAGCGCTTAATGAGGCAAAGCGAATTACAAAAAATGGCGGACTAATTTTTGTTGCGTACTGCTTAAATGATTATTCAATTATAACCTATGCGTTTGTTGAAAATCATATCAAAGAAGTGATTAAAAATAGGAAACTCACAAGCGATTTTATAACAAAAACGAGCGAAGAAGATTTGTATTCGTACGACATACTTGAAACCATAAACAAATTAAAAGAAGCCTCAGATTTGAAACGCGAAATAATATTTTCACCAGACGGACCCACCGATTATATTAGAAAAACAGTCAATGATATGGATGAAGAGACCTTTAAAATTTATCTTAATTACATTGAAAAAATCAGTTCAAAACCTGAACTTATCGGCGCAGGTTCACACATAGTGGACGTATTAAGAAAAAAATAAAATAATTAACAATTTTAAAAAAACATTAAGAATTTAATAAAAAACTTAAAAAAATGCAAAAAATAATTAAATTTTGCAATTTTTTATTAATTTTTCAATTTTTATTAAAAATACAATCTAAAATAACGCTTTATAAAGATATTAAATAAACTAATAATTTTTATCAATTTTGCATAATATAAATGTATGAAAAAGAGAATTGTTTTTACGGGTGGCGGAACACTTGGTCACGTTATGCCAAACATTTATTTAATAAAAGATTTGATTGGAGAATATGATTGTTTTTATATCGGTAGCAATAAAATAGAGGATGAACGAATTAAAGATTTAAACAACGAATTAAAAGTTAAAAATAGCGATAATAAAAACGATGATATCGTGGCATATTATTCAATTCCAACCGTTAAATTTAATAGAGATAAAATTTTAGAAAATATAAAAATTCCGTTTATGTTAATTAAGTCTATACATAGAGCAAAAAAAGTACTAAAAGAAATCAAACCGGATGTAATGTTTAGTAAAGGCGGATATGTTGCACTTCCCGTGTGTTTAGCAGGGCGAATGTTAAAGATTCCAATTGTGGCGCACGAGAGCGATTCAAGTTTTGGACTTTCTAATAAAATCATTTTAAAACTTTGCAAAACAATGTGTGTAAATTTTAAAAATTTAGAAGGAAAAAATAAAAAAATTTGTTACACGGGTCCAATTTTTAGTGCGGAATTTCAAAGTAATCGAAAAAATAAATCAAAATTAAATTTAAAAGAAAATTTACCGACATTGCTTATTGTTGGCGGTTCGCTTGGAAGCAAAAAAATAAACGATATATTAATGCCGATTATTAAAGATTTGATTAAAGAATTTAATGTTATTCACTTAACAGGAAAGGGTAATTTAACAATAAAATCTTTTGAAAATTACAATGCGATTGAGTCAACAAACGATATGGTTAATCTATATAATATTGCAGATTTTATTTTAGGTAGAAGTGGGGCGGGAGTGACGGCAGAATGTTATTATAAAAAACTACCAATGCTTCTTATTCCGCTTGAAAATAAGGCATCACGTGGCGACCAATTATTAAACGCAAAATATTATGAAAATTTAGGTGTTGCAAAAATAATTAGAGAAGCCGATTTAACCCCTACATATCTATTAAATGAACTCCAACAATTTTATAAAAATATCAATAACTATAAAAACATTTACTTAAAACTAACACCTCAAAACGGAAAAGAAAAAATCATAGAAATAATCAAAAAACAGATAAAATTTTAAAAAATATTAAAAAATAAATAAAAATCTAACTAAAATATTAAAAAAAATAAAAAATTTTAAAAATTTTTTATTTTAAAATGGTTTTATTATATATAAAATAAATAAATTTGTTTATGTGCGAACAAATATAATAAAAAACCGCATTAAATATTATGTTTAATTAATGCGATTTTTTATTATTAAAAGTGTTGTACAATTTATGATTATTTTTAATAATATTAACAACATTTAAAAATTTGATTTATTGTTTTTAGTAGTTTATTCGTTCGCTGTTTGCTAAAATTTCATCTTGTTGCTCATCTGAAGGTTCGGTTTTTTCTTGAATGGTAATTTTAACTTTATTGTTTTCTATCATTCTAGCAATTAAAGGAAGAGCAGTTCCAAGACCAGAATAATAATGTTCAGCTCCTTTTTCGTCAATTATTTTGATTGGATTTTCAGGGGCTGAGAGAAGGTTATCCGGTTTTCCTGCCAACTCATTTCGTTTGCGTTCTAAATAAGTTATTTCATATGAGGAGTGTTGAACAAATTCGGATAAGTCTTTTTTACTTTCTTGCAATTTATATTGACGTTTTTCCTCTTCATATTTTTCATTCTTTTCAAAAACAGTCAAATATGCTTCAACTTCCTTGATTTTGCCTTTATTTTTAATAATGTCATATAATTTTTTATATTTTTTATATTGTTTTGTTTCTTTTAGTTCTTCTATATTTTCGTATAAATAGAAAAGTGGAGCAGACAAAAGTATTGAAAGAAACACAAAATATGGTGAGCAGAGAATTATCAATGCTGATATAGATGCTAGTCCAATTACAACATAAGTTAACAAGGAAAAAATTTTTACTTTATTTTTAGATCTTTGTCTAGTAATTTTTAATATTTTGCTTAAACGATTATAGTTTTCATAATTTAAATTTTTCAATGAATCATCTAAGTGATATTCGACCATATCTTTAGTTTCATAATATTCAATTTCTTCACGAGATTGTAGAAGGCGGTTATAAATCATATTAAATCTCCTTAGTTTTGGCTAGTTTATCACACATAACTTAATTTGTAAATACCATTTTGAAAAATATTTTAATTTTTATTTTAAGTAAGACTAAACAAAATTTTGCTAAAATTTGTTTTCTTATAAGTATTTATTCACTAATTATAGAGAAAATGATTATGTGTTTTGTTCTTCATCGTGCTTCAAATTAGTGCTAATTTAAATAAAAAGCACCTTACGATAGGGTGCTTAAAACGATGAGATATTAAATATATAATACACAAAAATTGCTGAAATTTAAAAATTTGACGAACTTTTTTATAAATTTTTTAATTTTTTATAGATATTTTCTGAAATTTCAAAAATTTTTTGGCTTTCTTCTTTGGTACAGGTTTTTAATTTTTTCTTTTTTGGATAACCCCAAATATTTGAGGCACTTGGACCAATCCATTGCATATAATCAGTTTTATCAAACACTCCTTTAATAATATTTAAACACGCTTTTTTATTTGATATAAAAATAACTTTCATAGGATATTTTATAATATGATAAATCAGTTTTGGATAGTGATTTGTTATATTTGTGAAAGTAATTCCAGGGTGCACAATTGATAGGGCAATATCACTATTTTCCTTAAACAATTCCATTAAAGAAAACGTTATAAATCGCTTTGAATTTCCATACACTTTGTTCGATTTTTTTCGAGTTCTAAAATCAATATCTTTTTCATCAATTTTAGAATAATTGTGCGCAATGCTAGAGGTCAAAACAACCTTGGGATTTTTAGATTTTCTTAAAAACTGTAAAAGCGATTTAACTAAAAAATAGGGCGAAACAAAATTAATTTGGAACACATTATCATATCCAATATCAGTTATTTTTCTATGTATTGCATACGCGCCTGAATTTAGAATAAGTGTGTCAATTTTATCAAATTTTTTCAAGTTTTCAATGCAATTTTTAACCGAATTAAAATCGGACATATCAATTGTTAAAATATCAATTTTAATCTTAGGATTTACATTCAATAGTTCTTCTTTTTGCTTGTTTGACGAATCCATACTTCTATTAAGTAAAATTAAATTTGCATTCAAACTAGCCAATATTTTGCAAACTTGCTTTCCAATTCCGCCTGTTGACCCTGTGATTGCAATAGTTTGCCCATCTAAATTATGTGCGTTTTGCTTTATCCATTTATCTATATTCATATTTATATTTTATAAAAAATTTTCAAAAAAGTAAAATATTTGCATAAATTTTATTATTTTTTAATAAAAAAGTAAATTTTTTTAATATTTTAAATTATTTTTAATAAATTTTGAAATTTAATGAATTTTTTTCTTTTTAATCTAAACGTAAACCTTTGAATACAGGTTGACGCATATTGCCGTCACGCGTTTTCATCATATATTGAATAGTGCAAATGAGGCTGGGTTTTATCCATATAATGTTTGGATTTAAATTTTTAAAATGAGGTGTGGCAACTTTAGATTTTTTCGCAAAATTTAGTATGATTTTTTGCACTTCTTTTGAAATGTTTAAAAAAACTTTTCCACGATATGTTAACTTTTTATTTTTGCTTTCGCCTAAAATTAGGTCTTTAATTTGATTGTTTTCATCTAATAAAACACCACAAATTATCAAATCTTCATCAATAAGATTTTTTATTTTTATCCATTCACTCGTTCGTTTCCCGATAACATATTTTCCGTCAACTTTTTTTGCAACAATTCCTTCTAAACCTAATTTTTTAGTGAGATTAAAAAATTCAATTCCATTTTCAAAAATATAACGCGATTTGGAAATAAAATCACTATCAACAATATTTTCTTCAAGTAATTTTTTTCGTTCGATTAAGGGTAGAGTGGTTAAATCTTTGTTTTTAAGGTACAAAATGTCATACGCAACAAAATTTACTTTATTTTTTTCGCTTTCAAGTTCGATTTTAAATTTGTCGGTCATTAAACTGCGTTTTTGAAGAGCAAAAAAGTTTGGCGTGCCGTCACTATTTAGTGCCACCAATTCTCCATCCAAAATACAACGATGTTTCACAAATTTATGAATATTTTTAAGTTCGGGATAGATTTCAGTAACGTCTTTATTTCGCTTGTTTCTAAGAATTGTTTTGTCTTTATCTAAATACGCAATGCAACGAATTCCGTCAAGTTTTAATTCAAAAATGTAATTTTTATCATCAAAAGGGGAGGATACAGAATTGAGTAGCATAGGAGAAATATTTTTATTTTCAAATAAATCCATTATTCCGCCTTCTTTATTTTAACAATACGTGCTGACTTTTTTTCTTTTAAGGTTTGTTGAAGTGCGTCCATTAGGTCGGTTATTTTTATTGGTTTTTCTTGGTCAATTGCCTTTATTTCTTTTCCGTTTGCCTTGTCTTTAATTGCTTGTTTAACGCGTGCATTATACTCATCCACGTATTCAGACGGGTCAAATTTTCCTTCCATTGCTTTTATAATATTTTTAGCAAGTTCTAATTCTTTGCTGTTGATTTTTGCTTTAATGCTACTTGCTGGGTTTGACTGCACCTCCTCGTTAAAGAATAGGCGAGAGAGGAGCAGGTCGTCATCTTTTACCCAAAGTGCTACCACACACTCACTAGAACCTAGCATACTCTTTGCAATTCCAACTTTTTTCTCTTTGTTTAAAACTTCTTTTAATAAGCAAAATGCTTTTTCACTATCCTTTTTTTCAGGTACAACAAAGTATGTTTTATCAAAATAAATAGGATTGATTTCATTAAGTGACACAAACTTATCAATCACAACGCTTTTATCTTTTTTCGTTTTTAATTTTTCAAGTTCACTATCTTCAAAAGTGATATATTTATCTTCTGAAATCTGAAAACCTTTAACAATGTCCTCTTGCTTAATTACTCTATCTTTGCAATCAACACAGGTTTTTTTGTACTGCACACGCGATTTTGTTTTTCTATCTAACATATTAAATCCGATGTCGTTATTTTTTATTGTATTGTGTAACGTTACAGGAATGTATACTAATCCAAACGCAATGCTAGTTTTATATGAATATGCCATAATAAACTCCCATACTTATTATTTGCATATTTTCAAATGTTATTAAATTTCCATTATTTTATTTGTTATATTGTTTTAAAAATATTTTTTAAAATCAAAAAATAAAAACTTAAATTAATAAAAAATTGCAAAAAAGTTAAAAATTTGTGTAATTTTTTTTAAATTTGAAAAATTTTTAATAAAAAAATAAACTTGTAATAAGTCTACTTATTTGTTTTATTTTGTTTTTATTTTTAAAATTATAAATTTCAAAGATTATAAAAATTTTTTTCATTTACTCATTTTAAACATAAAATTTAAAATAAATTTTTATCATTGTTTTGGTAAATTTTTAAACAATTTTTTCTTTTCTTTGTTTTCAACAAAACCCGCTTTATTAATTTTATAGTGTTTTGCGAAAATGTAAATATAAAATACAACCGAAATTAACGTAGAAGTTATTTGACCAATTCCAGTGCAGAACACTGTTGGCAAAAATGCGGATAACAACATTCGAACAAAAAATGCAACCAATTCGTTTGCCGTGTTTTTAGTTGGTGAATGATTTATTTGCACAAAAGGCGATGCCACATACAGCGAGGTTGCCAAAATAAAATCTACAATCTGGAAAATTAAATAGTATAACCCAATACTAAATGTAACGTTATATAAATTAAATAATGCAAAGAATGCTATCAAAATTGTGGCAATCAAAATCGAAACATAAATAAAACCATTTTTTAAATGCTTTTTAAAATTAAAGTTGTCGTTGGCAATATCAATTTTTGCGCACGTTTCAATAGCGGTGCAGGCATCCCATTGAGTGTCAGTTATGAGTGTTACAAAATTAATAGCGGTTGCATATTCAATTCCAAATGAAAAAATATTTCCATATCCAAAAAGATAACTAAAAAACATTAATAAATTTGAAACAATGTCATTTGATGTGTATTTTAAATTCGATAAAATGTTAAACTCTAATTTAAATTTTTTAAACTGCTTGATTAACAAAATAAACGTGTAAATACCTATGGCAACAAGAGGAAGAACTATAATTATAATTTGATTTTTTGTTATAAGTGACGAACCAACGAGCAACACAAGATTGATTGTGTTAAAAATTATTGTGTGAATACTTGCCTTCTTATCTTTATCTTCATAATAATATTTTTGCATAATCAGTTGAAAGATAAGAGATATAAACATTTCAATAAATGAATAAAGAACAAATATGTGATAAATCTCGTAGTCCATATTCATAAAATTTAAGTAAGGTTTAACTAAAAAACATAATGGTATAAAAAGTATTGCGCCTACAATTGTTCCTAAAATCAATCCGCTCGGCACTGAATTTAGATTTTTCTCTTTAATTCCTTTAATGTTCGCGCCAGAACCAAAAATGCTAACAATTATTATAGACAAAAACGCAATTGGATAAATTATTGAAAATGTGTTTGCAATTTCAGAAGATATTGTTAATCCTAACAAAAACCAACTCAAAATAGGTATGAGTGAGTGTATAACTGTGCTAAAACCTATGCTAAATAGTCGTTTCATCGTTTTTATATTAACAAAAAAATGTCTAATTAGCAAATATTTGCATAAATTTATTTGATTTTATTGACAAAACATAAAACAAATGCTAAAATAAAACGTCAATCATTGGTTGCAGTTTGTTTTAAACGGAATTAAGAGGTGAAATTTTGGTCTAGTAATTTTCTTTAAAACATTAAGTTGCCAATAGATTGAATATTTCAAATTATACATACTATCTTTAGTTTCCAAATTAAACTAATATAAAAATAGAAAACCTAAATAACAATTAAAATATGCGTCAATAGCTCAGCTGGATAGAGCATCGCCCTTCTAAGGCGGGGGTCGGGGGTTCGAATCCCTCTTGACGCACCAAACAAAATTATATTATATATTATGATTGGATTCGAACCCCCTCGGGGGTTGGCTTACGCTAAAAACCGTTCACTGAAAGGTTTTTTTAACGCGACGCCCCCTCTTGACGCACCAGACAAAATTATTTTATGTATTATGATGGGATTCGAACCCCCTCGGGGGTTGGCTTACGCTAAAAACCGTTCACTGAAAGGTTTTTTTAACGCGACGCCCCCTCTTGACGCACCACCGCGGAGCAACACGATTTACTCACCGCAATTTCAAAAAAATTGCATTAGTGAGTTTGCAATCGATTGCTCCTTTTTCCCACTGCGTATCTGCGACACTTGTGGGAACCCTTTATGAATATAATCCGAGAGCTTGTTCTTGGGTTATTTTTGTTTGTACTCTTATTTTTTCACTTTTCGTTTTTCACTTTTCTTTAACGGATTATTTTTGAAATAAAAAATAAAAAAGAAGAAAGAAGAGTTGAGGTTTTTTAAATCTAATATGTGAGGTTAAAAATCTAAACAATATGAGTTTATTTGGATAATAAACAAAGATAATTGAATTATAATTGTTGTATAGTAATGACGCAATCAACGTTTTATTATATTTAAATATGTTTTTATTGACAAATTTGTTTCATAGTGATACAATGACTAAAGAAGGTGCTTATGAAATTGTTGGAGAGATTGAAAAATAGGTTAAATAAAAGTGAAGTTGTGCTTGATGATAGTGAAGTTGTTTTGTTAGATAGAGAAGCAAATGAGTT
>CALWOU010000030.1 GCA_944383245.1 uncultured Clostridia bacterium
TAGAAATATCATCTATCTTTTTGCTATTTTCTATTTTTACATTTGGTAGTTCAAACTCAAAATCTTCAATTCTTTGCTGATAGAATGTTTTATTACTTTCATCATAATCTGTTTTTGTTAAAATATAATATTTATAGTCTTTTTTAGTAATAAACACATCAAAAAGATATTGGTCATTAAGTTCTAAATCCTTTTCTTTGTTTTTATTTACAATATATGAATTTTTTGTCATTCTACCAAAATGTGTTTTATTTACTTTTCTTTCTATAAACCCCTTATCTACAAAAAATTTTAAATCACTTTGAATTGTTCTTTCAGTAACAGCAAACTTCCAAGCCAAATCTCGCAAAGCAACTTTTTGCCCATTCATATATTTCAGATAAGCAAACAACTTTTCTCTTCGTAAATTCTTTGTAAAAACACACTTAGTTGGTCTATCTTTTTCTTTATCATAAGCTTCATCAAACCCTAATTCATCAAGTTTGTCATAGTCATAATATTTCCTAACACCCCTTTGACCTTTAAGATAAATTCTATTTTGCGTTATCTTTGATTTTAAAAATACTTTTTTTCTCTTTTTTTTTACAAACACATTTATTTCCCCTGTGTAAACAATAATGATTAATAAATTAAGAAGTAACAAAGTAAAAAATTAAAATTTTTATAATTATTAAAAATTACAAAATTTAATTTTTATAACTTATCTCCATTAAAATAAAATTTTGTATTTATATTTATTTCTTCTTTTAAAATGGGGTTAAAAAACCAATCTTTATCTTTGATATATCTATCTGATACAAATATTAGTCTTTGGTTTTGGGAGCCAATCAATGCCCTTTGGTTGTCGATAACTTTTTCATTGAACTCACCATCTATTATAATATCGCAATATGATATTATATCGATTGGAATATTCTCATATTTCTCCCCTGTAAACAAAATGATACCTAAATTAAGTTCTTTAAATTGTCGTAATAGATTTGGTAGCCCTATTTGTAAAAGTGGTTCCCCACCAGACAATGTTATGCCCTCTATCGCATAATTTTTAATAGATTGTTTTACAATTTCAATTATTTCTTGGTCAATCATTATGTTCTTTTTGATTTTTTTTTGAAAATCTACATTACAACAATTTTTGCAATTTCTGTCACACCCTTGAAACCATATACACAGTCTTTTATAAGGACCTTCGACTTCAGTACACATATTGATTAGAGCAACATTAAACTTATTCATCAAACGAAAACTCCAAACCTTTTTCGGTTGTTGTAACTAAAACTTTCGCTCCTTTATAAAGCCCTAAGTCATTTTTATTTTTGAATAAAAACATCGCAAGTTGATCAAGTAAAATATCATTAATAGCATTTAAAATATCTCTTCCACCTTTAGTTTTGTCAACATTTTTAAGTATGTAATTTATGAATTTAATTTCGCTATCAAACTCTAAATCTAACCTATATTTTTCTTGTATTCCTTTTTTTATTGGAATCAATTTACTTTTTGCTATTTTCGTTGCAAACTCATCATCTAAAATAAAGTTAAATGGGACTATATTGTTGTACCCAATTCTGCCTAATATCTCAGGTCTTTTTATCTCATTGTCAAAATAATTTTTTACAATATTTATAAACTCTTCTGCTGTTTCTTCTTTATTGTTTGATGGTTTAACTTCACTAGCACCCAAATTTGAAGTAAATATTATTATGCTTTCACTAAAATAAACTGTTTCACCCTTGCTATCAGTCAATCTTCCATCTTCAAGAATTTGTAAGAAAATATCAAGTATTCTTGGATTTGGTTTTGCTGCTTTTTCAATTTCATCAAATAGAATTACGCTGAAAGGTTTTTCTTTTATTGCGTTAGTCAACTGTCCACCTTGCTCATAACCAACATATCCTGGTGGTGCACCTATCAATTTTTGATCAGAATTTTCCTGTGCGTACTCACTCATATCAAATCTTATACACGCCTGTTCATCTCCAAACAAGAACTTTGCTAGTGCCTTTGATAATTCAGTTTTTCCAACGCCCGTTGGTCCAACAAAAAAGAATACTCCTTTTGGCATTGACCTTGATGATGTTTTATGCAGTCCTGTCAATCCCATATAGGCTTTAACTACTGCCTTTTCTATTTTTTCAATAGCTTCATCTTGCCCAACAACTCTTGATGATAACCTTTTCTTTATGTTTTTAACTTCATTATAATCTAACTTTTCCCAAGGATTGTCTTTTTCTCCATACTTAAATAACAGATATAATTTATCAAAAGTCAATTTTTCTTCTTTGCGAGACAATCTTGCCATTTGTATTATTTCTCTGTTAGTAAAGTCCTCTAACATATCTATGTATTCATTTTTTCTATCACAGTTTAATAACGACTCCCCTGCATTGAATCTTAATTCAAATCCGGTTTCTATTTTTTCTAACAGTTTCTCCCTCTCAATTCTGTCTGGTTTTGACAATGTTACAGTAGCAACTTCTGGATTTGACTGGTAAAAACTTATTGGAAAATGTGCTAATTTTTTTGAAATAAGAATGATTGTGCTTTCGTTTACATCTGTTGACAAATAACTTACTTTTTTGTCTTTTATTGCTTTTCCTAATAAAGTTAGATTTTGTCTTTCTTCGTTGTCAAATTGTCCTGAACTTGAAAACAAATAATCAGCCCAATTTAAAATAAAAGCAGTTTTCCTATTTTCGTTTGTCAAGTTTTTGAAAACCAAATTGAATATTTCTGATGGCTCTTTAAACATACCATTGCCAGTGCTTGATGTCTTGCTGTCATCTTCTCCATAATTATAAGATTCACCTTCAACTTGTTGCTCGTCTACAACTTTAAGTCCACTTATATCTCCATCAATGCCATTCACTCTATCCCAATACACAATATCATCATATTGCATATCTTGGAGCAATGAGGTTAGATATGTCTTTAAATCGACAATTCGGTTCTTGGAATCCAAATACACATCTCCAACATTCCCATCGATGATTATACATCTTTTTATGCCAATCTCTCTTTTTATCCTATTAAAACCTGTATCTAACGCCATAAATCCCTCCTAATTATTATTTTTATTTTCTTTAAAACTTTGATATTTTTGAGTAGAAATTTTGTCTGGATTACTCCATATTGTTTGAGATTTTTTAACTTTAATACCATAAATCTCATCTAAGTCTTTGATAAAAGGTTGTATATCCTTTTGGCAAGCATTTCCTTCATATCCATTTACAAATTTATATATGAATTTACCATCAAGAAAAACTTTAAACTCGGCAGTTTGTCCGTTGACTTTTTGAGCAATAACAACAACTTGATTTTTATCTTTTTGTAACTTTATATTTTTTCTATCAACTATAAATCCCCTTTTCTCAATCACTTTGATAATACTTTTTATTGTTTCCTTTCTTATATGCTCATCGACAATTTCATTGTTTACATTTTCTTGAAGTTGGTTAATAGTGTCTTTGTTTAATTCTTTTACATTTGTTATTTCACTTATAGTCTTCTCATCAACATTATTACTCTTTAATCTTTCAATCGCATCGTTTATGATACTTTCTCTTTTTTCGCTAATAGTATTTTGCAACTCTAAATCAAGTTTATCTTTTGCCTGCCCGTAAAGTTCTTCAAATGATTTTCCTGCATTTTCTCTCTCTATATATTCTAAATATATATAATTTCTTAGAACATCATCTTGAACGGCATTTAATTTTTTTGCAAACTCATCACTATAAATTATAGTCCCTGACGACATCATTTGTAAAATTTTGTTGCGCTGTTCCACTTTTGTTATAAGCAATTTATTAAGTAATGTTTGATATTCCAACAACTTTGAACCATTTAGTTCTTGACAAGATGCTAAAATTTCGCTTGCCTTATTGACTATAATCTTACTTTTGCTTACCTGAGACTGTTCACCGCTTATCTTTCCCATAGATTGTTGTTTTTGTGCTAAGGTCTCAAGTTCTTTTATCCTAATATTCAATTTACTTTTTTCTTTAAGTATTGAATTTTTAAGGCTTTCCGTTTCTGCATCTAATAGCAAGGAAGACTTCTCATCGATTTCATTTAACATTTTGTCAAGTTTGCTTATTGTCTCCTTTGCTGTTTTGCAAATAGCACAGCATTTTATCGCTTCACCTTCATAATCAATTATTGCTTGATGACTCATACTTTCTCCTTTTTAAATATAAAATTGTTCCACATAAGCAACTTATTTACATCATAATTTAAACTTGTATTGGAAGGATGTAAAAGCTCGTTTCTAAATTTTCTTATTTGATGATAGATATTTGAATCTTCTCTACTTATAACATTTAGTTCCGTCAACTTTTGAATTTTATCAAATAGAGATAAATTTTTATAATCTTTTAATTCTGGCATATTGCTGAAATCATAATCTATTTTTATCACCATATCAGCAACTGCAGATTTAAAATCTCCCTTCCTTATTTTGCTTTCTATAAAGTCATAAGTTATTTTGTCAGGTTTGTTAGAAGTTTGTTTTTCTAGTAAAGCATATTGATAACTTGGCTTTATTAAATCGTTGTACTTATGCAAAACAACAGAGGACTCTAAATCATATTTAGCAAATTTGTCAAGTTCACTTAATTTTTTTTCAAAAATAACATAATTGTCAATCAAATCTTGTAAGTTATAATCATCTTTTATTACATAGTCAGTAATACTCCTTATTCCCAACAAATTTTTGAGAATCATTAGCCTTTCGTTCAATGTCTGACATAAAATGGCCAAATCATTTGTGCCTTGTATCTCCTCTTGATTTAGAATTTTATGCATATAAGTTGGCAACATATTTACTATTTTTAAGCATAATTCTGTACTGAGTCCAGATTGCATAATAACATTGAACAATTTTTCATCTTTATCAAGCCTGCTGATTAGGCCGTTTAAGAATGTTTCATCATCAAGTTCTATTATGTCTTTTATATCCCACAACAAATATTTTGTTTCTTTAAAGTTGTCTAATGTAATATACTGAATAGTTTTTTGATAAATTTTTCTAGCCACATTTTGCAATGTTTCTTTTTCGTCAATAAGTTTATAAATTTGGTTAAGGTTTGTCACTTGAATGACAATGTTGTCTTTATTTACTACATTGTCATATATATATCTTTCCATAAAATTACCAAATCCGGAAATTATCTTGATTATTTTAATGCCATTAGTCGTCATTTCTTGACTATTAATTTCATCATATAGCATTTCACAAAACTCAATTTTTTCTTGTTCATTCAATGACTTTTCAATGATTATGCCAAGTTGTAGGTTTTTGTCTAAATTGACTTCTTTAAATGAAACAATTGCTGGTATGTACGCCTTTATCTCATTGTTAATAATGACAATATGGTTAATTCCTTTGCTAATATTATTTATTTTTTCATTATTTGATGAAAACGATAAATTGCATTTTCTTTTAATTTCATAATCGGCGTTAAAGTTTATAAGTAATTCGGGCATTTCTACCGGGGTTGTCGATATCTGTGATGGCAGAAATATATTAGAAACATTTTTAATCTCATTCAACTTTTCAAGTTTAATTAGCTTTAATGATTTATTAAACTCAAACTTTGATTTTCCATTTAATTCTTTTGAAATATTTTCACCTGAATAATAGAGTTTGACAAAATCTTCCATTCTGCTGTTGCTAAAATTTAAAACAATTTCATCATCTTCTATTTCAAGTTCTAGACATTTTTCATATTTCCCCATCTGCAATTGCATTTCGTCAACGATTGCTCTTATAACTTCCTCTTTTTCTTTAAATCCAAAGCTATTTTTGTTGTCTTGTATAAAATTTGCAATTGTATCAATATTTTTAAAATTGTATTTTTCAAGTTTTGCTATGTCAATCTTGTCATCTTGCACAGGAATTAACGGAATAGGATTTTTTTCATATATTTTATCAATAAGCATTTCATAGTATAAATTTATTTTCTTCGTCAACTCATTGCCGGTTGGCACAGAGCCATCTTTAAATATCATTTTACCCTTGTCAGTAAATTCAAAACAGGATATACTGTACTCTTTAAATAATTCTAACAAAAAGTTGACTTTGACAACTTTGATGATATCCAAATCTATCATTTTTTTCAATTCATCAACAAACATAAACATCAAGTCGTTTGGCACACCAAATTTTCTTAAAATATCATAGAACTTTTCTTCTTTGTTTGCGTTGTTGTTTATTAGTGCAAGAATAATATATTGTATTCCAGAGGCCTCTTTGACTTCGGTATAATCAACTTTTGATATAAGTTTTTGAAATGGAAATGGAAAAGATGTTTTGATTTTTAAAAATTTCATATTACTTTTCCTCCTTTATAATATCATCTGCCTGTAAAATTTTTCCATATACATTTATAGTGTTAATTATCTCTCTATAAATTGGGTATGCGTGCCTATCCAATGCTTTGTTGCCATCTATGTCCGGCAAATCTATAACACCACAATTTGACAAAAAGTCTTCGTTTCCTACAACTATTAGAAGTTTTCTTGCTCTACTGAGTGCAACATTTATTCTTTCAAACTTTTTAATAAAGTCATAATTTCCTGTTCTTTTAATAGGATTTCTAACCATAGACACAATGATGATATCTCGTTCATCACCTTGAAAATCATCTACTGTACTTATGATAAGCCTACTGTCGTTTAACTGGTTGAAACCCATAAACGATTTAATTTTTGCTCTTAACTTTCTTTTTATTAGTCTCGCTTGGTCCCCATAAGTACAAATAACCCCTATACTTGGTCTTGTATCTATGTGCCTTTCTTTGTTGACAACGACCTTCAACTTATCACTTTCAATCATTTGTGTGTACTCTTTGTCTATCCTGTCCAACAGTTCGCAAACGACATTTGCTTCCTGTGGATTTTGAATTGAAGTACTTCCATTATCATTAAAGTCGTGCTTGTCGCAATTCACAAAATAAATATGTTTATCCGGTTCTATAATGTTTTTGTTATTGATGTTTATATTAAGATAGTGTTGTTTTTCATCGTTTTGTTTTTTATAACCCAGCATCAAACCTTTATTGTCCTTTCCACCATAAAAATGGTTGAATACTCTCATGATATCTTCATGACAACGATATTGTTGGTTTATCATAATCTTATTATTTGCTGGAACTTGCTCATATAGGGTTTTGAAAAAGCACTCCTCGTATAACTCTGTATAATGTTTATTTATGTCAGGGTTGATAATATTTTCATCAAGCCCTAAAAAATCGCTTGGTTTTAAGTTCCTTAAATCATACATAGGTGGCAGTTGTCTATGGTCTCCGACCAAAATAATTGTTTTGCCATACAATATTGGTATCAATAAATCAAGAAAACTTGACTTACTAACTTCATCAACTATAACAACATCTATTCCCTGTGTCCTAATATCTAAATCGCCAAGGTTATATAGAGCCAACGACTTTAAATCTCTTTCTCTAAATCTATCTCTACTTGTGCAAGTAATTCCAAACACATTTGCATTGTCGAATAACTGTTTTGTGTAAAGAACTCTGTCGTTCTCGATTATATCAGTTCTTCTTAAATACTTGCAAATTTTTTTGTACATTGGAATAAGTGTTTTGTTCTCGTCTTCTTTTTTGTCAAAATTTGATGATAACTCTTGCCATTCTTTCTTTATAATTCCTAGTGCTTCTGAAATGTCACGATAATCCTTAACAATATTAAAATTACTAAAAAAATTACTTATTTTTTGTTTTAAATCCGACATTGAATTGTTATAATCAATAAAATTTTGAGTTTCCCTATTGGCAGATATCTTGTCATCAATTTGCATAATATCTATTTTAATGTCGCCAATATTTGTGTTTATGTCTTCAATTTGCTCAGCTATTGGACTTCTTTCTTTTTGCAATTTTTCCACATTATTATTTATAACATTTTGAATTTTTTCACGAATTGAAATTAAAGAACTCATAAAGTTATCAATATCATTTTTACTCAATTTTTGCGGTTCAACAATTTTAGACATGAGCAAGTCGCTATAACTATAATTAACACCGTTTTTTCTCTCTGCTTCTATATCTTTTTTTATTTCTTGTAATTGAATTCTTAAATTTTTAACCTCTGCTTCTTTACCGTCAATGATTTCGCCAGAATCATCATCAAGATTAGATTGTATAGACCTTACAATGTTTGCTTTTTTTGTTTCTAACTCTTGCAGTTTTGGATTGACAATGAAAGATGGTATCTCTTCTTGAATTTTTAAAACATCAACATTCATTATGTTTCTTAAATTTTTTATATTAAAAATACTATATTCATCAAATATTTTTTGTATATCATTGTTTAATTGTGCTAAAAAATTACTTTTAAAATCGCTTTCTTCTTCAATACTAATATTATAATTTTCAATTCTTTTAATCAAGTATTCATAGTTATTAGAAGCGTTTTCATATATCAAAAGATTTTTTCTTTTTTCACTTATTAAATCATTTTTTTGCTTTTTTATTTCTTCTAATTTTTCAATATCCTTTTTTATGCGATTTATTTCATTGCTTGTTTTTTGTATCTTTACATACGTTAATTTAAGATTGTCAAATTCTTCTTTAAAATTATCTTTTAGTTCGGTAAAATTCTCGAATTTTATAATCTGGTTATCAATTTTTTGTGTAATGTTTACATAAAAATTATCAACAAGTTTTTCAGGACTATAATCTGATTCTTTTCCATTTGCATTTGGAATCAATCTTAGTGGCCTAATCTCTGGAATTTTTGGAAGTCTTTCAAAAACATTGTCAATGGCTTTATGTGTTTCACTTGACACTAAAATCTTTTTACCCTTTTTCACCAATTGAGAGATTATCTCTGCAATAACTTGCGTTTTCCCCGTTCCTGGAGGTCCTTGCAACAAAAACAAACTTTCACTCGCTACTGCTTTTTTAACTGCTTCTTTTTGTCTTTCGTTTAAACTTGTTAGGTTCCATTCAATGTCATCACTGATTGCTCCGCTTAGTTCTGCCAAAGATGATGGCTCAAACAGATATTTCGACAAATAAGGATTTTTAACAAACCCTTTAAAAAATGCATTTAAAGATCCTTCCTGCCTTTTTATTTTTGTTTCTTCTGCCACACTATTGTAAACCATAAATTTAGGTTTTATTTTTTCAAGTTTATTTTTGACCAGTTCAATATCTGCTTCTTCAATTTTAAAGAAAATATAGAATCTTTTAATAGTTTCATCTTCAACTTTTCTCTTGATATCTTTTTCCTTCTCAATATTTAATTCTCGTTCTATTTTCTTTATTTCTATATCTACATCATATTTATATTTTTCATTAAGTCTTTTTTCTTCTTGTAATTTATAGATGCTTAACTTGTTGTGATTTTCATCTTGCAATTTTGCTTTAATTTTTTCAATTGAACTATCATCTTTTCCCTTATTGTTTGCAAGTAAACTTAATCTATTTGTTAATTCAATATTTAATTCTTCTATCTTATTCAAAAGTAATTCGTTTACTTCATATTCAACTTTACTTTTATATTTTTCGATAATTTTATTTTTTTTATTACGAAGTTTCTCTGAATACTCGCTTTCGACATCAGACACATCAGGTTTTATATCTTTTGAAAATATTTTGTATCTATCATCAAGTTGAAGCATTTCAATATTGCGTTGGTTGTCATCTGGTTTGTCCGCCGTAAAAGAAATTTCCTGCCTTGTAAACATATTTAATAAAATTTCTTCTCGTGATTTTTTTGCATTTTCTTCTATTCCTGCAAGCAATGTTTTCTTGTTGTAGTCTATCTCCACTTGCATAAGAGGAAAACTCTCTGCATTGTCAACTTTTTGTGTTATAACAACTTGATCGTCTCTAGCAAATTCTTCATATAGTAAAATTTTAGAATATCTTTCTTCATTTACCTTAAACACCGTTTTGGGCAAAATATATGTATCAAGCACTTGACACCTGTTAAATTTAATGCTCTTTTTTGTCTGCTCATCCAAATAATATTTTCTAAAATTTATGTAATCTTGCCAATCATTATATTTTTTTATAACGGTATTATAATTTTTTACATAATAAGGTCCTGTTAAAAGTTTATATATAAAGTCATTTGTGAGAGCATTGTTTTGTACTGAAATACCTTCACCATATTGTGGAACTTTGATTCCATTAGACAAACTTGTCATTTCAAAAGCACAAGCACAAAAACACCTTAATTCCTGTTCCTCGACACCCCGATTGGTTTCGTCTATCGTTTCAATACCTTTAACCACAAAAGTTGTAACTTTTGCTACTTTTATATCGCCGATCAAAATTACATTTTGACCTTTTGGTAAATATGGCTCTATTAAATTTGTCTTCTTTGGCCTTATTACAATATTCCTATAAACATTATATCCTTTTCTATCAGTATCACATTTTCTGTCATATGCTGGCATAGAAAGAAAATATGAATTTTCGATATACGTACTAAAACACACATTGATGAATCTTCTAAAATCATTTATTGTTGGACTTACTGTGTTCCCCATTTTTTTATATATATTGGAGTATTGCTGTAAAAGTGGAGTCGAAAAGTAGTCATCCCAGTTGTTACTACCCTTAGTAATATTAAAAGTAAAATCTATAAAAATAAAACTTGACATTTTTTCTCCTTTGATATCATTTTGATAAATATTTAAACTCCTGCTGGAAGTCCCAATGGATTAGTTATTCCTTCTATTTCTAAATCGACTTGTTCTATAAAATAATCATCATAATCCCATTTAGCATCTTTAATATTTTCATCAAAACCTCTTTCGCATACTTCATCAAA
>CALWOU010000031.1 GCA_944383245.1 uncultured Clostridia bacterium
ATTGTTGAACTCACAAAACCAACAAGCAAGGTTAAAGTATACCGCATTCCAACTAACGAAGAGTATATGATAGCACTAGACACTGCCAACCTTGCAAAATAATATCTACTATCTAATTACTAATTATTAAGTTTTAAAAACTGATTACAAGCGGTTGTTAAGGTCATTACAAATATAATATGTTACTGAAATATAAGTCTAAAATGTAAGTTAGACACTTGTTTGTTGTTTTCAAATCTTAATTTTGTTAACTAATAATATTTGATATAAGGCGAAAAAATGAAAGAGAAAAATGTTATTGAATTTTACGTAATGTGCAACAAATTAAAAGACATTGTCCGTACGGGTTGGAAAGTGTGGGAAGTAAAGCGCGAAAGATTGGAAAGCATTGCAGAACATATTTTCGGCGTTCAAATGCTCGCCATTGCAATGTGGTCAGAATATAAATATGATATAGACATTATGAAAGTTATAACAATGATTGCTGTTCACGAAACTGAAGAATTAATTATTGGCGATTTCACACCTTTTCATATTTCAAAAGAGGAGAAAAATAAACTAGGGACTGTTGCAGTTAAAAAAATTTTTTCAGTTTTAGAAAATGCTGAATCAATCGAAAATTTAATCTATGAATTCAATGATAGAAAAACCAAAGAAGCAAAATTTGCTCATTTTTGCGATAAATTAGAGTGCGATATTCAGTGCAAGTTATATGATGAAGAGTGTAAAGTAAATATGAACAACCAAAAAGCGCTGAAATCCATAAATAATCAATATGTAAATAAGTTAGTTGAAAATTCATCTTCTCTTAGTGAAATGTGGATTAAATATGGGCAAAATAAAACGGATTATGATGATAACTTTTTGTCTGTATCCAACTACGTTTTGAATAATAAATTGTTAGATTAAAGGGTAAATTGTAAAATTTTCAAAATTTTTTATAAACTAATTGACAAATTTATCTTGGTTTGATATAATCAAGTCATAAATTTTGTCGAGATTGCGACTATTAGTTTAACAATTTTTATATTTTAACACATTTTATTTTATTTTTTAAAAACAAACAATAATTTTCTTAGATAACATTTTTGTTAAGTGGTTTTTTAAGGAAACAGCAGTCGCAACTAATATTTTTGGAGGTATATATGGCAGTTCCTAAGGGAAAAGTATCCAAGGCAAGACGCGATAAACGTCGTGCTAATTGGAAAGCATCTGTTCCAACACTTGTTGAATGTCCTCATTGTCACGAAAAGAAAGTGGCTCACCAAGTTTGCAAAAATTGTGGTTACTATGACGGAGAACAGATTATCAATTTAGAAAAGAAAGAAAAGTAAGGTTAAACGAAGGTTTTAACCTTATTTTTTTATGCTAACAAGTCATAACAAGGCAATTTGTAAAAATTGACTTATTATATCTTCCAAGAGATTATGAAATATTAAAAAGGTTTTAGTGCTATAAGAAGATAAGGTAGTTTCATAGTAAATGCCTTATTATATAATCCAAGAGATTATGTAATAGAAAAAGCTTTAATATTTCAAGGATATAGGTCAATTCATTAAAACATACTTTATTCTAAAAAACTCAATTATTTTTCAAAAAATTTTAAAATTAGGTATTGACATTTATTTTTTTAGTGTTATAATGCTTGTGTCAGCTTGGTCAGATGGTCGCAAGTTGGGTGTTATGTCCAATTTGAGGAAAGTCCGAGCTTCACAGAGCAGGGTGCTTGCTAACGGCAAGTCTAGGCAACTAGAAGGAAAGTGCAACAGAAAATTACCGCTATACCCCTGAGTGGTAAGTAAGGATGAAAAGGCGAGGCAAGAGCTCACCGCGAGATTGGCGACAATCTTGGTCCATGTAAACCCCACCCGAAGCAAGGTTAAAACGTTCTATGAGTTGCTCGCTCGAACGTTAAAAATACCGCTAAAACTTGCTAGCAATAGTAAGTTTAGATAGATGACCGTCAAATACAGAACTCGGCTTATAGACCAAACTGCCACCTAAATGAACCCTCACAAAATTTGTTGTGAGGAAACTAAGGAACGTAATTTCGCGTTCCTTTTTGTTTTGATTTTATATTTAGGCGCAAAAAATTTAATGAATAATACTATAAAATTAGCTTAATCATAACAAACTTAGTTAAAATGCAATCACATTTATTTTTTTGTTTTAAAAGAGATAGAATACAACCTAAAAGTTAAAACAATAAATTTAGTTTGAATATAGACGCGCAATTTTTAATTAAGTATCACCATTTTTTAAATACAAATTTTTTTTACACATTATAAGTTTGACAATAATATCCTTAATTTATATAATTAGATAGAGGTAAAAATGCAAGGGCAAAGGTCAAATAAATTTAAAATTGGTATAGTAATTTTAATTATAGGATTGATTATAGGTGTTATTTTTGTTGTTATGCTGGTTAACTATATAAATAAGCGAAAGGTTTATGTTGAAACAACCGCAATCGTTGTTGACTATGATGAACGTTTTGATTCTGAAGGTTTTTATTTGTATGCGCCTATTTATGAATACGTCGTGGATGGCATAACCTACACAAAAAAAGATTCCACATATTCGTCCAACCCGCCTGCAATAAATAGCGAAGTGAAAATAAAATACAATAAGGATGACCCAGGCGACATTATTCTAGAAAAGGATAATGGATTAATAGTGGTTGGAATTTGTGCTTTTGGTTTTGTGGTTGCTGGAATTGTGTTTACGATTAGTGGCAAAAGAGAAAAAATGGCGTAAAACACATTGTTTTACTTGATTTGTAATTCAAATTTTGTTAAAATAATTAAAATGCTAGCATTATGGATTGTTTTAGCCGTTTTATTGGTTATAATATACATAATAATGACCTCAATAATGGTGATTTTTGAGCGCGATAAGCCAAGAAATATCATTATATGGTCATCCGTTTTTCTTATAACTCAATTTATAGGTTACATTATATATTTTTGTTCGCGTATGTCAGTTTACAATAAGAAAAAAGCGCTTAACAAAAAGATAAGAGAGGATGAAATTTATTTTAACCTTATATCAAACAAACTTAATTTAAATCCAATTGAAACAAATGAAACATTATATAAATTTAACAATCGCGCATTCAACACTTGCCTAAATTCAAACAGCAAGTTTGAAATGTTTGATAGTTTGGATAATTACATAAAATCCTTAATAAATGATATTAGTGTTGCTAAAACAAGTGTACTTATAGAACTATCACAAGTAAATTTAGGAGATTTTATAGATCTAAAAAATGCAATAATAAATAAAGCAAAAGAAAACGTTTTAGTTAAATTCGTTTATGATTTACATATTTCAAGAAAAACGAAAAAAGAGTTGAAACTTGCAGGTGTTAAAATTTATAAATTCAATAAACACAATCCTCTTGGCAGGCTATATTCAAATTTACGCAATATGATTTCAATAGATGGAAAAATAATTTATTCAGGTTCGCTAGATTTCACATCAAAGCAAAAAAAATCCAAGTTTGAAAAGTCTTACTTATACCTAAGATTTGAGGGTGATGTTGTTCAAAGTATGAATGTAAGTTTATATCAAGATGTGGTCTTTGCTGGCGGAAAATATATTGAATATCCAGAAGTGGAGAAAAGTAAATTCAATGAAACAAAAATTCAATTCGCATCAAATGAAATAAACTCAGATATTGAATTATTGATAATTAATGCAATTTGCCTTGCCAAAAAATCAATTCAACTTCAATTAGAGCAGTTTGTTCCAACAAAGAGCATAACTTCACTTTTAAGATACGCAATTAATTCAAACATAGAAGTCCGCTTAATGATACCTATGAGATCTAATAGATACACAAAATATTTTGCCTCTCGAGCATACACAAAAGAGTTGGCACTTTTTGGCGCGAGTGTTTATTTATATGACGGCTACATTCGTTTCAACGCAATAACAATCGACGATAATCACGTTTTAACAGGCTCATATATTATAGATAGAGAACACATAAATAGCACACTTCAAAATGTTGTAATTATTGAGGATAAATCAGCAGTCGACTATTATAATAACATTTTCAATAAATGCATAGATAATAGTTACAAAGTGAACAATGCAAAATATTTACTATTAAGAGAAAAAATTTTTAAAAGTTTAGTATAATAATATATTGTGTATTTAACAATGTAAATACACTATATGTTGATGATAATTTTATTATTATATTATTATGTAATTTTTTAAAAAATTAAAAAACATTAGGAGTTAAAAATGGTTTTTGGTGTGGCAGGAGTGCCAACTAATTATAAAGGTAAATTTAAAAATTTGTTTCCGTGGCTGGCTGAGCGCGGACTTAATGGATACGAAATTCAATGCGTTTATGGCTTTAAAATAAGTGAAGAAAATAGGCAAATCATTTTAGATAGTCAAAAGCAAGGTTTTTATTTTTCCATTCATGCACCATATTATATCAATCTTGGCAGTTTAAATGAGCAAGTTGTAGGTAGAAGTAAATCCAATATGAAAGAAGGTATAGAACTTGCAAAATCCATCGGTGTAACGCGCATAATTTTTCATCCAGGCGGAGGTCATAAAAACACAGAAGAGGGTAGAAAAGTAGCAATCGACCAATTAGTTGACGCAATAAATGAATTCACTCACGAAATTGATATGGGAAATGTAAGATTATATCCTGAAATCGGCGGGAAAACTGCAAGTCTTGGCTCGCTTGACGAAATAATTGAGATTTGTTCGCGTTGTGAATATTGCTATCCTTGTATAGACATTGCACATTTGCACGCGCGCGAGATTGGAAGCATTCAAACAAAGCAAGATATTATAGATAAACTAACAAAAATAAAAAATGCAATTCCAGAAAAATTCAAATTCATTCATTTTCACGCATACACAATAAATTATGGAGAAAAAGGCGAAATAAAACATTTAAAACACGGCGAAACTATGCCAAACGGGCAGGAGGGTAAGCCAAATTTGGATGATTTTGTCACCGCATTAAAAGAGTTAGATATTGACCCTTGGGTTATAAGTGAAGCGCAAGACACTCAAGAAATCGGCGCACAATATATGCTAGATAAATATAAAGAATTGAAATAATCTAATACAAATTACTTTAATTAAATTTTTTATAATTATATATATTATTCTTCGATTGTTTTTAATTAAGATTATTTTGTTATCTTTTTGCGATTTATCTAGTATAAAATCATAAAATTTACATATGCAGAAGTTGGAATTTGTGGTTGAAAAAGAAATGAAACTTTCTAAGGCAATTGTTGATAAATTGCCCGTTTTTTCTTTGCACAACATCAAAAAAATATTGTCAAATAAGGATGTAAAAGTAAATAACATTCGCCAAAAAGAAGACATTGTGGTACAAAAAGGCGATAAAATAACCGTTTACTATATCGAAAAAGAGCAGAAAGAGTGGTATAGTTTAGTTTATTCAGACGATAATGTTTTAATAGTAAACAAGCGCGCGGGCATTGAGATAGTAAGCGAAAATGAGCGCGATTTGTTGTCTATATTAAAACTTGAGTTTGGAGAGGTTTATGCAGTGCATAGGCTTGATAGAAACACAGAGGGTTTAACAATTTTTGCAAGAAATAAGACTATCGAAAGTGAATTGTTGAATGCGTTTAAAACTAGAAAATCTATTGATAAACGTTATGCTTTGCTTGTTCACGGGCGGGTTGATATCTCTAAAATCAGACGAACAGTCTATTTAAAAAAGGTTGAAAATCTATCAAAAGTTTGGATAAGTGAAGTTAAAACAAGCGGTTTTGAACCAATTTCAACAGAATTCAGTGTGATTCAATATTTAGTCGATAAAACTTTGTTAGAGGCAAAACTTATAACAGGTAAAACTCATCAAATTCGCGCACATATTGCATACTATGGTTATCCAATAGTGGGAGATAATAAATATGGTAAAGATGATTTTAAGCAAATGCACCTAACAGCAAACTATCTCGCGTTCAACTTTGATAAAAAATCAAAACTAAATTATCTAAACAAACTAAACTTCGAAATATCTCCAACTTGGCTAAAATAATCTTAAATTTAAAAATGTAAATTGTTTATAAAAGAATAAATAGTTTTTTTAAAATACTAGTTGTTAAATTTATAATAAAATTAATTATTTGTATAGTTTAAAAATTTTAATTTCACTAACAAATATGTAAATTGTCTAATAAATATAACCTCACAAAATTATACGCAAATTATGAAAATAATACATATAATGTTATTAAGCGATCTATGGATTGATTTTAGTCACATAATATATTTTAAAAGTCAAAATAGATAATAGTGCACATTAAATTTTTTGTTGTTTACATTCTTTATTGTTGTGCGCATACAAACAAAATTCAATATAATAGAAACAATTTTAATATTTTTTAAAAAAGTTAGTAAAAATTTATTGACATTTATTTCATTTTAGTTTAAACTAGAAAAGTAACGCGTCGAGGTGTAGCGCAGTTGGTAGCGCACGTGGTTTGGGACCATGGGGCCGGGGGTTCGAGTCCCTTCACCTCGACCAATACGGGCCTTTAGCTCAGTTGGTTAGAGCAACCGGCTCATAACCGGTCGGTCCGCGGTTCAAGTCCGTGAAGGCCCACCAGCCGAAAGGCTCGTTTAAGAGAATTCTTAAAAATAAAATTATCTAAACTATTTAATCACACAAATGAATGAAAATTATAAGTTGATAAAATTTGAAGTGACGCTCATAATCATTGTGTTAAATTTATAAAGATCTTACTTTGTGTGGTACAAGCATTATGGCCCGATAGCTCAGTTGGTTAGAGCGCCAGCCTGTCACGCTGGAGGTCGTGGGTTCGAGCCCCATTCGGGTCGCCAATTATTACATTATTTAAAATAATTTTGTAATAATATCTAAAATGGTTGACATTTTCTCACTGACTCAGTTAATATATAAAAGGTGATTTTGTTTAACGATTATTGTCAACAGGAATTAACGTCAAATAAATTTGCCTCGATAGCTCAGTCGGTAGAGCAAAGGACTGAAAATCCTTGTGTCACTGGTTCGATTCCGGTTCGAGGCACCACACATTATGTGTGTCGTCTGCTAGTGTGGCTCAACGGTAGAGCAGCTGACTTGTAATCAGCAGGTTGGGGGTTCGATTCCCTTCACTAGCTCCATTGGGAAGATTGCAGAGCGGCCAAATGCAACGGACTGTAAATCCGTCGACTTCGTCTTCGGTGGTTCGAATCCACCTCTTCCCACCATTTTCTAATTTTGTAACTATTTGTTGCATTTCACAAAGTATTTTTATACAATATAATAGTATTAAAAAGTTTTACATGTTAGAAAATTTAAATAAAATATGCTAGTGTGGCTCAACGGTAGAGCAGCTGACTTGTAATCAGCAGGTTGGGGGTTCGATTCCCTTCACTAGCTCCACATACACCGCTAAGGCGGTGTTATTTTTTTGCCACACGGGAATCGAACCGAGGTTCGACCTCTAACGAGGCCAGGTCGAAATCTTACTATATTGTAAAGTTAATATAATGACGAAAAGATTTCTTCCGCTAACTGCTAAAAACTTGCCCATTGGGGCAACTTTTCTTAACGCATTAGCCCTTCACTAGCTCCACATACACCGCTAAGGCGGTGTTATTTTTTTGCTATATAGTTTATATCTCACTAAGTTTTTTGAATATGTATATTGTTTTACATTGCGTCATACAATTAAGTCAAGATTTTTTAATGACATAAATTATGCAAATTGTTTTGATATTTTTTGATTATTTGATAAAATAACATTATGAGTATTATTGAAATTATTAGAGAAAACAATTTGATTTATCTCACAATGGATAAGTTAGTTAAAGAATTAAAAAAGTTTTCAAGTGAAAGTGTCGATGAAATAAAGCAAGAAATCAATTCGCTTATTCATTCGGGGGAATTGTATTTAGACGAAAACAAAAAGATTTCCATTTCTGCAGATAGAGGATACATTAAAGCGAAAATAACAGTCAATAGAAAAGGTTATGGTTTTGCGCAAGTAAGTGGTATGACAGATTTTTTCATACCAGCATATCAAATTAATGGGGCATTTTCAGGTGATGATGTTTTGGTTGAGATAACAAAACGCGTAACTGATGAAAACATTGAAGCACGGGTTGTAACAATTTTGAATAGAAACACAACGCACGTGGTTGGAACATATATTGAGGGTAAAAGCAAAAACGTGGTTTTTCCGGATGACGATAAACTGCCACAAGTGCGCATTTTTAAAACAGACAATCAAGTTGGAGCAAAAAATAATGACAAAGTTTGGGTTGAGATAGACACAAATTCAATCGAAAAAAATTCGCTAAAAGGAAGAATTATTGAAGTTTTAGGTCGCGCAAACACACCAAAAGCAGAGCAACTGTCTATAATTCGTTCATTTAATTTGGATGAGCGCTTTCCTGAAAATGTGCTAAATAACGCAAAATCTATCAATCAAAACGTAGATATAAAAAACTTTCCAAAACGCGAGGACTACACGAAAATGCGCGTCATAACCATAGACGGAGAGGATGCGCGCGATTTTGACGATGCACTTTCAATTGAACCAACTAAAAATGGCGGGTATATGCTGTACGTCCACATTGCCGACGTCAGCAATTATGTTATCGAAAATTCAGCGCTTGATAAAGAGGCATATAACCGCGGAACAAGCGTATATTTTCCAAACCAAGTTATTCCAATGCTTCCTAAAGAATTGTCAAACGGAGTTTGTTCGCTTAGTGAGGGCAACTTTAGGCTTGTTTTAACAGTTGAAATTGAACTAAACAAAGATTATGAAGTGCTTTCTAGTAAAATTAAAGAGGGAATAATTAAAAGTCACCACAGAATGACCTACACCGAGGTTATGAAACTGCTTAAAGCGGACGAATTTATGATTGATAAATATTCTGACGTGTATCAAGATATTCTAACTTACCGCGCAATTAGTGCTAAGTTAAAGCAGGATAGATTACGTCGCGGAGAAATTCGAATGAACCTCCCTGAACCTTTTATTTTGGAAAACGACGCAGGCGAAATTGTGTCAATCGAAAATAGAGAGCAGGATGAAGCGCACGAAATTATTGAAAGTTTGATGATTTTGGCAAATGAATGCGTGGCTAAAAAATTTAGTGACTTAAAAATTCCTTTTGTTTACCGCGTGCACGAAAAACCAGATGAAATGAAAGTTAATCACTTATCCGAACTATTAAAAAATTTGGGTGTCGCAAACGATTTAAAGACAGATGGCGATCAACCTATGAGTTATCAAAAAATTATTGATAAAATCACAGGTCTACCTTATGAAAAAACTATAACAAAACTTATTCTCCGCACTATGATGAAAGCAAGATATGCACCAACCTGCCTTGGTCACTTTGGTCTTGCAAGTGAATTTTATTGCCATTTCACAAGTCCAATTAGGCGTTATCCAGACTTATTAATTCATAGAATAATAAAGGCATATTTGGGTGGAGTGCCGATTAGTGATTTAAAACTTCATTTTAGTGAAATAGTAGAACGCGCAAGCGATAGGTCGAGTGAAACTGAGAAAAATGCTGATGAAGCAGAGCGCGAAGTTGATGATTATAAAAAAGCTTTGTATATGACTAAGTTCTTAGGTGAAAAGTTTAAGGGCACGATTTCAGGAGTTCAAGAATATGGTATTTTCGTGGAACTTGAAAACGGAGTTGAAGGCTTAGTTAGGCTTGAATATCTTCCAAACGATGAATACACATACAATGAAGATTCTCTTTCTCTTATAGGTTCTCACAATAAATTTTCAATTGGCGATGAAGTGGATGTTATTGTCGCAAGCGCAAACACACATCTTCGTCAGATTGATTTTGAACTTGCTGGAGTTGAGAAAACTTTGAAAAATTTTGTTGTAAATAAACCAAAAAAGAAACAAACTAAATCTTCTAAAAAATCCTCTTTTAATCAAAAATTTAATAAAAAGAAATCTAACAAAAAACGTAGATAATTTTAAAAATATTGAAAAAATCTTTAAAAATTTAAAAAAATATTAAACAAATTCATAAAAATATAAAAAAATTAAAAAAAATTATTAATTTTTTTAAACTTTTTTTGTTATATAAAAGAAATCCTTCGTAATATTTGATTAGATATTATAATAAACATAAATTGTATATATACAAAACAACTAATAATCAACATTTATTTGACAAAATTTTTATTTTATGCTTAAATATTAAAAAGGTTAAATATGTATTTATATTTTGCTATTATAATTATTGCGTCAATTTTCACTGCAATTTTAGGAGTTTCGGTAGGAGTAAATTTTCTAGGAGCAACCGACGGAGAGGTGTTGCTTGTTATTTTATTGTCGCTTCTTTGCTTGCTCTTAATTGATGCGGTCGTTGCTTTAATAATTCATAAACTTCCTAAAAAATTAATGAATCCTTATAAAAAAATTTATAAAGTATTTTTGTGGGAAAAGAAATTTTATCACGCATTAGGTATAAGAAAATG
>CALWOU010000032.1 GCA_944383245.1 uncultured Clostridia bacterium
TCACTAATTGAAATATATACATATTTGTTTTCAGTTCCACCTTTAATAAAGGCAGAAAAGCAATAGTGATTTTTATTAACTTTAATTAAACTCCAATTATTTTCTTTACAAATTGTTTTTAAATAGTTTATATATTTTGTTTGAAATGTTTTGTAGTCGTTACCTGTGTAACAACCAGTTGAAAATTCATAATTTATATATTGTTTTAATTTGTTTATGTTAGACATATTATTCAATCTCCTTTATTCTTAAATCTACGTTTGTACGTAAATACCAATCAGTTTTACAGTGAATATTCCACCAATATTCACTAGCATTCTTATCGTCTATGTTAGTATCAATTTCAAATTCGTTTTTGTTTAAATGTGAATATTCTTGTTTGTAAAACTCTTTTTCTGTTTTTATAAGTTCTTTTAACTTTTTGACTGCTTTTTCTTTTGTAGAGTAGAGATAAGTATCTATTCCATTGCAATCTTCAGTTGAATATTCAAAAATTATTAAATATACTTTTTCCATTGTTTCACTCCTTAACAAGTTCTAATAAGTCCACCAAATTGAGATCTTATTCCAATAGTTCCAAATTCACTGAAAGCATCTTCATCTATATTTTTCACATATACAAGACTTCTGTTGTTATTCAAATCTTCATCGTCATAATCCCAATCATCTTTATATTGAGATACAAATAGGAAAGAGTATAACTCGCCAAATTCAGTGTAGTTATGTATTAAGTGATAGACTGTAGCATTGTATTTTTCTTCAAACTCTTTAACCATTTTCTGTTCGTTTTCGTCAAGCCAGAATAATATGCCACCACTTTCAGATTTATTTAACATATTATCTTTTTCAAATTCTTTAATTGCTTGAGTGTAAATATCTAGTTTTTTCATTCTTTTTATTGCTTCTAATTTTTGTTCAATTTTTAAATTTTCCATTTTTAACTCCTTTAGATAAATTTTTTGCTAATTCAAGCAACATTTCTTTAATTGCATCTGCATCATCAATTAAAGCTCTAATTGATTGCGGTACGCCTTTAACATTGTGCATATTATTAACCCACATTTCAGCGTGGTCATCTGCATCAAAGTTTTCAGCATATTCAATAACTTCACTTAAATAGTTATCTTTGTTTACTGCAAAGAAAAAATCTTCGCCAGCAGGTGAGTATCTATGAAATTCAATGTCGTTATCATAATCCCACACAGACCAGCCAAAATTTTCACATATTCTTTTTAGTCTTTTGTTCATAATTTCTCCTTATCTAACAGCAATTATTCCATCGCTGTATTCTGCATATCCGTCATAACTAAGTTCTTCGCCAAACTTTTTATAGTCTATATAACTTTCTAAATATTCTGGAATTTCATAACAATCGTGCAATAATTCATAACCTAAATCATACCAATCCATATTTTTATATAGACTAATATCGCTGTCCCAAGAACTTCCGTATTTATTAACTAAGTTTTTCCAATCGTCAAAAGTATAGATTTCCAAATATGCTTGCATTGTCTCATATTTGTAACTGTCAATAAACACTTCTGACTCGGTTAAGATTTCAAATAAATCTTTAGGACTCTCATAATCCCAATTATTGTCGGCATTAATACCTTCAATGTCTTGAATAAACAATTCTTCGTCTATTCCATTAAGGATAAAGCCTTCTTTTTTAAGTTCTTTTTCAATCTTTTCCCAATCATCGTAGTCTGATAGAGTAAGCCATTTTGAACCTAATGCTCTTTCGTTACAGGCATTGTATGAACCCCAAGAACCTATAACAATTTTGATTTCATCATTCATAATTTTCTCCTTTTAATCTTCAATGTGTTCAAAGTCATCTAATTCAATCTTGGTATTGTCCACACCAAATTGAAAATACAGCGATTTATCTTCATCGAATTTTAAATCGCATTCGGTTACAAATATTTTGCCAGCACGTGTAACAGCAAGTTTAATGAGCATTTTATCTGTATCGACATCCAAGATATTAAATGTAACATCAAACTCGCCATCGAAGTAACTAAACTCTTGTAACCAGTAATTCTTTACTTCTTTTTCCATATTTACCTCCTTATTAGATTTGTCTTTCGACAGAAACCAATAAGAGCAAAATCCGGTCAATAGCCATTTCTTTGTAATTTTTTAGTAGGAAGTCAATGATAAAGAAGAAAATATTGTATTGAAATTTTTTAACTGACAACAAAAAAAAGACTAGGTTAAAAACCTAGTCTTGAGTATGAGTACATTATCTTATTAAACTGTTTAAGCAATATTTCCTTCCGTTGACTTCATACGAGAATTTTGCTAACCACTCCTGGCGAAAGGCAGAGATAATAAGGAGTAAAATTCTCATTAAATAACTCTTGGATAAGGTTGTCTAATGGGGTGGGGTATACTAGGAATAATTAAACAAAAGGAGAAAAATATGAGCAAAAAAATAAATTTAAAAATATTGCTATCAGTTATTATGCTAATATGTTGCTTGAGTATGTTAGTGTTAACAGGTTGTGCCAATGGCGATGGGCAACCAACTCCACCAGCATCCACAGAGCAACCAACAACCGAGACTATAACAAGTGAATCTGCTTATAACACAATTAAAACTGCATTATTACTTAACGGCGAAAGTGAAATTGATGTTGCTAAATATTTCGGCAAATATGAATTACAATATGTCTATGAAGAGCGTGACGTATATGGTCGTCAAATGTCTGAGAGTTTTAAACAATATGTTGATTACACAAATGGTGAATACAATGAATATATAACATATAATGGTAATACTTATTATTATTTTAATGGTGAGGTAACTTATAAATTAGGAGTATATGGTGAATCAACAACAGAAATTGTTGAAAATAATCATGAAATAGCAGGTGAAATTGAAATATGTGATTTAGCATTATCTCAAGGTGTGTATGATAATGGAGGATATGAAGAAAACGCAATTAAAACAACATTTGAAAATGGCTATTCTATTGCTTTAAATTTAAACTTTAAAGGTGTTTGTTATGCACATTGGATTATGGAAAAAGATTATGTCGATGATGAAACATTCGAAGAGTATTATCAATCAGTTTTAGAAAGTTTTGAATCTCGTCCTGAAGATGAACGCCAATCAGAAAATTGGTATATAACCGTAAATTTTGAAAATGATAAAATTGCATCTATTAACATAATTATGACTAATGAATCTCAACCAAGTTATGGTTATGTAGGGCATTTGTTAACCAATGGCTATATTTCTTTAACAATTTCTAAATATGAAAACGAAATTGCAACTCCTGAGTGGGTTATTGAATATCTAGAAAGTCAACTTGAATCTGCAGAAATTGCCTAAATTAAAAACGAACAATTTTGTTCGTTTTTTTAGTTGATTTTAATTAAAATATGTACGCAAATAAAACACTAAAAAAATAAATTTTCCACATTTTGTGGAATTTTTTATTTAATAAAAAACTATTTAATAAATAAAAAAACTAATTTGGATTAATAAAAGATATATTAAACATATAATAAAAATAAATTTATTTAATTTTCACTTAAAAAAGAACTTGTTAAAAGTTCTTTTTAGTATTTATTTATGCGCCTTATGTGGCGACCGCCTTCAAATTCGCTGGTTAGGAAAACTTTAATGATTTTTAGTGCGGTGCGGAAACTGACTAATCTTGCGCCGATGGTTAAAACATTTGCATCTTCGTCTTTGCGGGCGAGGTAGGCGGTGGTGTAGTCCTGCGCGCAAACTGCACGAATTCCTTTTTTTCTATTTGCCACAATGTTTGCGCCAATTCCACTTCCGCAAAAGAAAATTCCAATATTATCTTTATCTTTTAAAACTTCATCTGTTGCTGGAATTATAAAGTCGGGATAATCGTCATCCTTATTAAACTCGTTTGGACCCATATATTTGTATTCTATTTTTTTAGAATCTAAAAACTTCATTAACTTTTGCGAATAATCAAACCCTGCGTGGTCACAAGAAATAATTAACATAATTTCTCCTTTTTCTTTATTTTAGTTAAATTTTTTAAAAAAATCTAGCAAAAACGTGCAAAATTTAATTATTTTACAAAAATTTTGTTAATTTTCACTTAAAAGTATTAGATAAATATGAAAATATTTTCAACAATTAATCGAAAACTAAAAGCAAATTTTTAAAAAACTATATACAAATTGATATTTTAATGGTATAATATACTTATGTTATTTAATAGTAAGAAATGTCCAAGATGCGGAACAAAACTAGATAAGCAGGCAATGGTCTGCTCGTCTTGTGGGTTAAATTATATAAAGTTCAACGAAGCAACCAACAAAGAAGCAAAACAGGCAATGATAGAGGGCGAAAAGGATAGAGTGCTATATAGAACAGGTTGCCCAAGCGACGTTAAAAGGTGGAAACTTATTTTAATGTGCATTTTTTTAGGGTACGCGGGCGGTCATCACTATTACGTTGGCAGAAAATATTGGGGATTGTTTTATAGTTGTTTCTTTCTTGTTGGAGTTATCAACGCATTTGTAACAGTGTTTTTCCCCGAAGTGGTTAACACTGACGCATTCCAAATCTTTTACCTGCTTGTTTTAATCTGGGGAATTGTGATTGTAATGTGGATAATTGACCTTGTTAAAATTTGCCTAAACAAATACAAAATCCCTGTTAGCAGAACCTAAACTTGACTATCGTCAAGAAAGAAAAAGTAAGAAAGAAAAAATAAAAGTGTAGGTCAATTTAAAATTAATTTAAATATGCTTGACACTTTTGGGTCATAAAAATAAATTTAAAACCAAACAAAAATAAATTAAAAATAAATAAAATTCCAAAATAAATAAAAATAAAATTTTAAAAATAAGCAAAAAATAAACCAAAAAACAAAAAATAAGGAAAATATAAACAAAAAAAATCAAAAGGAAAACAAAATTTAAAAGGAGGAAAGATGAAAACGGTTGTTGTTGGGCTATCTGGTGGAGTGGATTCAAGTGTTGCTGCCTACCTACTTAAAAAGCAAGGGTACAATGTAATTGGTTTGTTTATGTTGAATTGGGAAGAAACGGATGAAAATGGTTATTGCACTGCAGAATCCGATTATGAGGATGTAAAGCGCGTGGCAAATAAAATCGGCATTCCTTATTACACTGTGAACTATGCAAAAGAGTATCGCGATAAAGTTTTCAGTTATTTTTTAGAGGAATACAAAAATGGTTACACACCAAATCCAGACGTATTATGCAACAAAGAAATCAAATTTGGTCCGTTTTTAACTCACGCATTAAGTTTAGGCGCAGACTACATTGCAACCGGTCACTATTGCAAGCGCGTTGATAGGGACGGAAAGGTATATCTATACAAATCTCACGATAAAAATAAAGACCAAACCTATTTTTTAAATCAACTAAATCAACAGCAGTTGAGTAAAACATTATTTCCTCTTGCAGACATTGATAAATCAGAGGTTAGAAAGATTGCTAGCAAACTAGGATTGTCCACTGCCGAGAAAAAAGATAGCACAGGAATTTGTTTTATCGGCGAGCGCAATTTTAGAAAATTTTTAAAAGAATATTTACCCGCGCAAAAAGGAGCCATTAAAGATTTAGACGGAAATGTGGTTGGCGAGCACGACGGAGTTATGTTCTACACCATTGGGCAACGAAGAGGCTTAAACATTGGCGGAAAAAATGGCTATGACGATGATAGGTGGTTCGTGGTTAGAAAGGATGTGAAAACTAACACCTTGTATGTGAATTGTGGCGAGTGCGATGAAATGTATAGTAGCGGTTGTTTTGTTACAAAATTTAATTGGATAACAGATAAACCAAATCAAGATTTTGATTGTTACGTGAAACTTAGATATCGCCAACCAGACCAGGCAGTGAGAGTGCATTTTGAGGGCGATAAATTAAGATTAGAATTTAAAGATAGGCAACGCGCAGTTACAATCGGTCAATTTGCTGTTTTGTATGGCGCAGACGGAATGTGTTATGGTGGCGGAAGAATAAACGAGTTGATTAAATAAGGTATTTTGTTTGTGTCAATATGTATTAATATATAAGTGATATTTAATTTATGAAAGGATAGGGCGGGCGGTTGCACCAAGCGAATTTGTTCGCTTGGTGGCAAATTGCCTAGAGGCAATTTGAAAACGCGATGCGTTTCAACCGCCCGTGTTGTCACTTCGCAAAAAAACAAAAATTAAATAAACAAATCACTTCGCAAATTATCAATAGGATTATTATATTAAAATTGGTTCAAATTAAAAGAGAGGGAATTATGAGTTTTGCGTATTATTCAAGTGGAGAGATTGATGAAAATGGAGTGTATGAAAAACCTAGCGAGTGGGATGATAATTTTAACGAATTAATAAAAAAGGAATTTGGTTTTCACGATGAAAAAATTAAAAAGGTTATTTGTCTTCCAAAAGAATTTACGCGCGAATATTATGACGAAAAAATTTCCAAATATGATAAATCTTCGCCCGATTATTGGGAGTGGGTAAGGCTAAAACAATATGCTATGGCGGTTTTAAAAATGTTGGAGCAAGTGTCAATAGTGTATAAAAAAATTTTCAATTTGGATGATAACGTTTTTGAGGATTTTATAAACTTATCTGCTCAAACGGTCGATTTAAAAAGTTTGTCACAGCAACTGAGTGAGGCGGAAATCTCTCTTAACCGCCAATTCGATAAAACTAGCAGAAGTTTGTATGCAAAATTCAATAAACATTCCACTCTTATTAGAGTTAAAAATTATGGCGCAAAATCTTGGATGATGCTGTACGCGTTAATAAAAAAAGTGCCGATTAAATCAATGCTAAGTTTCACAAATGCTTATCAAAATTATGACTTAAAATATGATGATGATATTTTAAAAACCTACAGAGCCTACACTTTGCTTACAAGATCCATTACTTTGTACGTCAAACCAACTATGTTGCCAAACTATTTTTATAATGACGTGGATGTTTTTTCGTTATTTGACCAAGTATGCGCTCAAGTTGGCGCGTTTGATAGAGCCGATTTAACAAATTTAATGAAAAACATAAATGAGGATTTAAAAAGATTAAAAAGCGATGAAAGATATTCAGACTTAATAGATTTTTATTCGTCTTATGACGATATTCAAAAAACGTTCTACGACGTTAAAAAAATATCAACCGATTATTATACCGGTCAGTCTAACCGCGACTTTAACATTTTTTGGGATATGTCAGATAACGGAAACGATGTTTTTCTTAAAGCAAAAAATCATCTAAATTTAATTAAAAAAATAAAAAATTGCCATAAGTTTAAAGGTGTGTTTGAAACAGATTTAAAGGCAATAGAAAAAATCGGGCAACAGGCTATTGATTTTTCTAATACCGCATATTCTCAAACACATACACCTAATTTGGACTAATTTAAGTCCATTTTTTATTCTGCTAGCAAAAGAATTTTTCGTATATTGCTAAAAATTTATAAAAAGTTCACTTTTTTGTTTGACTTTAATTTTTTTATTTACTAGTATTATTACATAAATGCGTGATGTCGATTAAGCGCACTTATAGAGCAATACTCTTAAAACAAATAAATTTGCAAATTTATTTATTAGATAAGTTCATCTTATCAAACTTCTCAAATACATATTTTTTGAGAAAAATGCCAATGAGAAATTTGTTTATTGGCGAAAAAATTAAAGTCGATTTTAATTAAAAAATTTCATAAAAGGGGAATATTTAAAATGACAAAAGCAAAAAAGAAAATGACCAAGTCAACATTTGTTATTATTATAATGGCGGTGGCTATGGTCGCTATGCTCGCTTTCGGTGGCACTTTCGCTTACTTCACTGCTACGGCTAAACAAGATTCTGCTGATATAACAACAGGATATGTAAAATTAAATAGTAATGGCGGTTTAGCCAAAATTGAATTAAAAAATGTTATGCCTCGCGATGAATTAGTTGCGGCTAGAGGTATAACATTAACTGTTGACACTTCTGAAGCAAAAGGAAACTACGTTGCAATTAAATTTACTATTACTGCTGTGGCAGAAGATGGTTCACCTATCGACGTATCAAGATTAGGACTTAATGCCGATAGTATTTTAGCTTCTAATGGTGAAGGCTGGTATAAGGCTGATGCAGATAATAACATATACATATATGGTACTGATGAAAGTACTGCAGTTGCTAAAACGGGTGAAGTAATCGTAAATACTTCAGCTTTCGTATTTGATGCAACAGACAATTGGACTCAAGGTCAAACACATAGTGATGATAAATTAATGAAAGCAACCATTACTATCACAATGGAAGCCCGTTCAATCCAATCAAGCCATGTTTCAGGAACAGAAGCTGTAACTCAATTAGTAGATTTACTTACTCCAGATGGTCCATAACAATTGCTAAAAAACTCGCATTAGCGAGTTTTTTGTTTGTTAAATCGATGTTCTCTATATTTAATAAATTAAGTAAAGCAAATTTATTTGCTTTACTATTTTAATTAAATATATATACGTTTATTTTTCACAAGATTAAAATTTATTTTTTTAAAATTTTCATATCTATAAAAGCACTAAAAATTACATAAAAGCAAAAAAAAACTCGCTAATGCAAGTTTTTTATGTAAAGAATTTAATTTACTAAATTCTAGCCACCAACTAGGTGTAAAACTTCGTATGCTTCTTGAGCGGTCATTTCTGCACCGTCTTCACCAATAACTTGGATAGCTTCTGATGTGATAGTAACAGTAATAGTTTTATTCATGATAGTACCAACTGCGCTTTCAGTACTTGCGCTCATACCATAGAAAGTAATACCTGTGCAAACGTCCATTGGAGCAGCTGTATTTGCATCAACTCTTCTGTGTAACACGCCTGGGTGATCAGTAACTTCAGCCCATTCAGCAGCTTGGTCTATGTCAAGATAGTATTCACCATCTGCATCCATTTCATCTAAACTATCAACACGAGTACCACCATCCATTGTTGCAGAAAATGTAATGAATACCCAAGTGTCAACGTTTGACTTGCTAGTTACTAGAACTTTAGAATCAGCATCAAATAATTGTTGACCTGAAACTACTTTATCAGCAACTAAAGTTGCCATAGTGTTTTCACCTAGTTGAACTGTACCAGTAGTAACATTACCAGATTTTTCAGTCGTTTTAGCAGTGAAGTAAGCGAAAGTGCCACCGAAAGCGAGCATAGCGACCATAGCCACCGCCATTATAA
>CALWOU010000033.1 GCA_944383245.1 uncultured Clostridia bacterium
CTAAATCTTTTTACAATGCAAATTTTATTTAGATTGTTCGTAAAGCATATAAATTAAACATAATTTTAAAAAATATTTCGACAAAAATCGACAAATCAATTGCCAAATTTTGGAAAATATTTTATTATTGATTTGTACAAATGAAGAAAACAAAACTGCTGTATCCTATATATTCAGTATTAATTATAGTGTCTTTGGCACTATTTTTAGTTTTTAATGCTAAAGGTCAGGATGAAACTGTAGGTAATGAAACGGTTTATGCTAGCGAAATAATGCTCAATTGTCCGAGGTCTATAAACGTTCCATTAAACTCAACTTTTCAATTTGAATCAAACTTTTTAACTGTCACTCCAGCCGAAGCAAAAGTTAATTTGAAGTGTGAAATCAGTGCGAAAACGGGAAGTGATATTCAAGGTTTAACTTTAAATGGAAACACATTTTATGCTGAAAAAGAGGGAATTTACAATCTGAAATTTAGTTTGCCAAATTCGGAAAATAAAAGCATTTACGAGAATGTTGTTGTAAATGTGGTTGACGAAAATGCAATATCATTAAATATTGAGACTCTCAAAGTTGATGAAGAACAAAATATTTTGGACGTATTTAATGTAGAAACAGATGCAGAAATTCAAGTTGAAGTTGACGATAGTATGATTGAATATAGCAATAACACGTTCACACCAATAACGAATGGTAGCACAATTATAAAAGTATATACAACTAAAAATTATGTAGCTCTTGCCACACAATATGAAATCAACATATTGCCAGCAGATTTTTATAATATTAGAATACAAAATATTGTTTTAAACAATCTTTTCTGTACAATAGAATATGAAATTTTAAACAATTCTGAAACAAATGTTTATCAAGATATAACAATTGAAATTGATAATCCAAATGTGCAATTGATTAATGATTCATCTCCATTTTTAACTTTTAAAGCAGAGAAGGATTGTATTGCTAATATTACACTTTATTTAACAAACGAAGAAGATTCTAAAATAACTTTACAAATTGAATTTAAAAATGAATAAAAACGATTAATTTTTAGATACTACTTTTATGTGGTATCTTTTTTTAATGTTCGCAATTTTTTTGCTATTGTTTTTAATAATTTTTCCTTTTTTAATCGAGTTTGACATTAGATTTAACATTTTGCGCCTGAAAGGAAGTTTAAATATTAAAATTTTAAATAAATATGTTATCGACTTCAAAATTCGAATAAAACACGGATATGTTTATATAAATCACAAAAATAAAGAACGCAAAGAAAAGATTAGTGATAAGAATGTAAATGTTATGTTTATTTTAAATTTTATAAAGCAGTTGTATTTTAGAGAACAATTTTTAAATTTAGAAATTCATTCAAATTTTGGTTATATGTATGATGCAATGCTTACCGCTGTAATCTCCGGCACAATTGACGTAATTACAAAATCAATGATAGGAAAAATAAAAAATAACAAAAAAAGTACACATATTTTAATAGATGTTAAGCCAAAATATAACGAAGATATTTTAAATATCAGGGTACAAAATACTGTTCGAATATCTATATTTGACATATTGTACGCACTAATATTAACAAAATTTTATGTATGGAGAGAATATGAAAAAAGTGGAAAGAGTAGACTTGAACAAAGACAATAAATTGGAATCATTAATCGATGCTTCTCTTGGAAAAATTCGTTCTATGATTGACGTCAATTGTGTTGTTGGAAACGCAATAACCTTGCAAGACGGAAGCACAATTGTTCCAATCTCAAAAGTTAGCATTGGTTTTGTGGTTGGCGGAGGCGAGTATTCCGATTTAAACGCAAAGAGAAATTCAGCAGATTTTCCGCTTGCAGGCGGAACAGGCGGTGGCTTCACAGTGCAACCAATTGGTTTTTTTGTTGTGAATAAAGACAAATTTAAAATAATCCACGCGGACAAATCTTCCGCCTATATGGAACTAATTAAAAATGCAACTGAAGCAATTAAAAAATTCGTGGAGAAGCAAAAATGATAAAAAAATTTAAAATTTTACCAATTTTTATGGTTATTTTCACAATTTTTTCAATTTTTTCGATTATTTTTATAAATAATCAAAATTTTTTGTCATTTGCTTCGTCAACTAGCGCAAAAGGTATGTGTGTAATAGAAAAGGATAGCGGAAGGGTGTTGTATTCAAAAAATAAAGATGAAAAACTTCCTATGGCTTCCACAACTAAAATTATGACGCTTATAACCGCGCTACAAAATTGTGACAACCTCGACCAATACATTCAAGTTGACGATTCAGCAGTCGGAGTTGAGGGGACGAGTATTTATTTAAGGAAAGATGAAACAATTAAGGTGCGCGATTTAATGTATGGCTTAATGCTTAGAAGTGGAAATGATTCGGCAGTGGCGCTTGCTTGCTATATTGGTGGTTCAATTGAAGGATTTACTAAACTTATGAACGAACTAGCAGTTAAAATTGGTGCAAAAAATTCTCACTTTACTAATCCGCACGGGCTAGACGACAAAGAACATTACACAACCGCCTACGACTTAGCCTTAATTACAGCATATGCATTAAATAATCCAATTTTCAAAGAGATTGTGTCAACTAAAAATTATGTTATACCTGAAACAAATATGTCTGAAACAAGATATTTAACAAACAAAAACAAACTTTTGTCGCGTCTTGATGGATGTGTCGGTGTTAAAACAGGATTTACCTCAAAAGCGGGCAGATGTTTGGTTAGTGCGTGCGAACGTGATGATATGACAACTGTTTGCGTGGTGCTAAACTGCGGGCCAATGTTTGAAGAAAGTGAAAGTTTATTAAATGCTAGTTTCAATGAATATAAAAACACATTAATTATTGATAAAAACAAAGAAATTCAAAACGAATCAATTACAAATAGTGCTGGCGATAAATTATATTTGTATGCTAACGAATACTTTTACTATCCATTGAAAGATAATGAAAAAGACAAAATAAAAGTTAAATATACAATTAATAAAACAACCGCAAACGAAAACGAAGAAGTTGGATTTATTGAAGTTTTTTACGATAATCAGTTGATTAAAACTTTAAAATTATATACAATGAATAAAATAGATAAATTAATTGAAAGCAACATTTTGCAATTTGATGAACCTAATTGGAATTAATCTATTTAATAAAAAATAAAAAAATTTAAAAAAATGATATAAAAACTGCAAAAAAATTAATAAATATGCAAAAAATCAAAATTTTTAAAAATTTTTATTGAAATTATTGAAATTTTATACATAATTAATCAAAAGAGGAGAGTATGAGAATTAATAAGTTTTTAGCTAGTGCGGGAGTTGCAAGTAGAAGAAAAGTTGAAGAGTTTATTATCAATGGTCGAGTTAAAGTAAACGGGAAAATGGTAAAAGATTTGGCAACTGATATTAAGCCGACAGATATTGTTAAACTAGATAATAAACTAGTAAAACCCGCCACCAATTTTGTTTACTTTAAACTAAACAAACCAAAAGGTTATGTTACTACCGCGAGTGATGAAAAAGATAGAAAAACAGTTATGGATTTAATGTGTGGAGTGCATATCCGCGTGTTTCCTGTCGGTAGGCTTGATTATGACACTGAGGGTCTGTTACTGCTAACTAACGACGGAGATTTGGCAAATATTTTAACCAAACCAAATAGCAATATTGCTAAAAGTTATATTATAATAATTGAAGGGCAAATCGATAAAGATGAAATTAAAAAATTGTCCTCAGGCATTGATATAGGCGATTATGTTACTAAACCTTGCAACGTTGAATTGATGGAAGAAAAAGATAATTCAACCAAATTAAAAGTTACAATCACTGAAGGTAAAAACCGACAAATTAGGCGAATGTTTGAAGCAATTAATAAAAACATAACTTTCTTAAAGCGCGTTCAAATAGGCGAAATTAAACTTGGCGGGCTCTCTCGCGGTGAATACCAACCACTAAACAGCAAAGAACTAAAATATATAAATTCAATTAAGAGATGATTATCTCTTTTTTTTACTATTAAATTATGAGTAATCGGCTACAATCAAATGATTCTATGAAAATTTATATCCGACAATTGTTTTGATAATGTGAAACATTAATTAAATATAAAATAAGCACTTAATAAATTATTTAAAATTTATTTTGCGTTTTTTGGAATTTTTGGTATTATGATTATATGGTAGATTATGATGTTATAGTTATTGGTGGCGGTGCGTCTGGGATGATGTGTGCCATACAATCGGCAAAACGTGGGCTAAAAGTTTTAATTTTGGAGCACAATGAAAAGTTAGGCAAAAAATTGTATATCACGGGCAAGGGTAGATGTAACCTAACAAATGATAGCAGTGTTGAAAATCATTTAAATAATATTGTAACCAACAATAAATTTATGTATTCTGCACTTAATGCTTTCTCGGCACAGGACACTATTGATTTTTTTTCAAAATATGTTAAACTAAAAACTGAACGCGGGAATAGAGTGTTTCCATTTAGTGATAAATCAAGCGATATTATAAAAGCGCTAACAAAATACCTAGATGAATTTAAGGTTGATGTCAAATTAAATTCAGACGTTTTGGATGTTTCTAATAATAACGGTATATTCTATATAAGGTGTAGTAATAATATTAAATACACAACATATAATGTTGTTATAGCAACGGGCGGAGTAAGTTATCCAGGCACAGGTTCAACGGGATTTGGCTATAAGATTGCTAAAAAATTTTCTCACACAGTGGTTGAGCCAAAAGGCGCACTTGTTCCTATTAAAGTTAATGAAGATATATCTAGTTTAAACGGACTTAGTTTAAAAAATGTTCGATTAAGTGTTAAAATTGAAAAAACTAATTTTTCAGAATTTGGTGAAATGATGTTCACTTATAATTCGCTAACAGGTCCAATTGCACTAACAATTTCTAGCAAAATTAACAAATTTGATATAAAAAATCTTCCAATATCGATAGATTTTAAGCCGGCATTAAGCATTGAGGAACTAACAAACAAATTTATTCGAGAGTTTAAAGAAAATGCTAAAAGAGAGTTGAAAACTTATCTTTATTCAGTTTTGCCAAGGCTGTTTGTTGAGTATTTATTTGATAAAAATTATGTTATAAATAAGAAAATATCTGAAATTAACCGCGAAGAGCGAACGAAATTAATAAATTTAATTAAAAAATTTGACTTTTCTATAAAATCGTTAGATAATATAGAGACGGGGATTATAACTTCCGGCGGAGTTGACACGCGCGAGATAAATTCAAAAACTTGTGAAAGCAAGTTAGTTAGTGGACTTTATTTTGTTGGCGAAGTGCTTGACGTGGACGCATTAACAGGTGGCTACAATCTTCAAGTTGCGTGGTCAACGGGTTTTCTTGCTGGAAACAGCATAAAAGTGAGGTAGTATGTTTTTTTGGATAGCGTATATTATAATTTGTATTCCGTTCTTAATTTTATTTCCTATAAAAAAGGTTGGTAAAAAGAAATTAAAGCCATTAAAAGGAAAAAATTATATTATTTCTTGCAACCATATGTCTAATCTTGACCCTATTATGATTGATATTAGGTTTGTTAGGAAGCATAGAATTTTGGCGAAAAAAGAGTTGTTTTCAAATAAGTTTATGACAAAATTTATGCGTTCACTTGGCGCAGTCCCTGTTGATAGAGGAAACGCAGACCCAAAGGCAATAAAAGAAATATTTTCATTAATCAAAAAGAATAAACATATTTGCATTTTCCCTCAAGGAACGCGCGCAAAAACCGTAACAGTTGAAGAAGGTAGCGCAAAGGAAGGTGTGGCATTATTTTCAATTAGAACAAACACTCCTGTTGTGCCTATGATGTTTGATAGAAAAATTAAAGCATTCCACAGAACAAAACTTTTAATTGGTGACCCAATTTATCCAGACCCAGAGAGAAAGAAAGATAAAGAGTATATGGATGAATTTTCAAATTTGATAATAGAAAAAATGAATGAATTAGTTATTAATGAAAGAAAAAGAATTGAAGAAAAACGGGCAAAAAAACTTAGCAAGAAAAAAGTAAAAGCGTAAAAAATTATTAAAAATTGCTAAAATTTTAATAAAAAATGTGAAATTTATTGTAAATTTTTAATTTTTTTAAAATTTTTTACAAAAAAAACAATCAATATATACAAAAAATAATTTAGACAATTTAAGGAATAGAACTATGAAAATGAAAGATTTTAACATAAGTATGACACAATATAACCGCGGAGATATAATAACAGGCACAATCGTAATGATAGGAAAAAATGAGGTTGTTGTGTCTCTTGGCGGACTCAAAGAAGGAGTCTTTAATATCAACGAATTAGAGGACAAAGCATTTAAAATTGGCGATGCAATTTTAGTTATGGTAACAGGTGAGATAGACGATAAAGGTTGTTTGATTGTAACTCACGCGGGAGTAAACAAAGCGTTGGCAGACAAAGAAAAATTAAAAACCCTAAAAGTTGGAAGCGAGTTAACATTCAAAGTGAGTGAAATTCAAACTGCAGGGCTTCTTAGCGAGTTTATGGGGTATAGAGTGTTCCTTCCATATTCTCAATGCACTCAAAACGAATTTACAAATCGTGATAGTTTGTTAAATCGTGAAATTGATGCGATTGTCATTGAATTAAATAGTTTAAAAAAATCAATCGTATGTAGCACAAAATTAATGTCGAACAATGAAATCACGCCTGTATCAGTTGGAGACATTGTTCACGGAACTATTATAAAGATTGAAGATAAGTATGCGCTTGTTATGTTAACTACGGGCGCCAAAGCAAAACTATCAATTCAAGATGCAAGTTACGAACACATTGATAAAATTAGCGATGCAGTTAATTTAAACGAAGAGTATGATTTTATTGTTCTTGATTGCAACACCGATTTTTCAAGAATTAATGTTGGGCTAAAACAAACCAAAGAAAACCCTAGAGATAAAATTTTCAATTCACTTTCACTAGGCGATGAGGTGGAGGGAGAAGTTGTCAAAATTCTTCCTGTTGGCGCTGTGATAAAATTAGATAACGGTCTAAGTGCAATGGCGATAACTCGCGAAAATAGCGATAGAGCAAACGTTCAAACTCACCATATTTACAAACTCCATTCTCGCGTTAAAGGTTACATTTCCTCTTTAAATAAGGAAAAGAAAAAAATAAATATCATTACAAACAAAAAAACAAACGATAATTAAAGTGAACCTAATTTGGGTCACTACATATTTATTTGTATTTAGGGTTGATTTATAGTTATTTCTTTTGAAAATATCTTTTTTAGTTTAATATTTTTACACTTTATTAAAACAATTTGATTATAAAACATAATTTTAAGGATTATGTTTTTTTTATTTTCATAATTTCTAATAAAAGCGCGTAAAATATTTGTTTTAATTAAAAAAATTTGGTAAAATCTAATTATGTTAAAAAATTGCACTAATTGTGGCGGAAAATTGTATTTCAGCCCTAAAAACAAGGGAAATGTTTGCGAAAATTGTTCGTCCATTTTTCCGGTTGTTTATGATTATAAATTCAGTAAAAAACCTTTTGAAGAAAATGTTATAGTTGAAAAGGATGAATTTGCTGACGCACTTGAAAATGTTAAATGCTCTTCTTGTGGCGCAAATTTGATGTTTAATAAGTTTCAAATGCAGTCGGTTTGCCCGTATTGTGGTAGCACAACTATGGTTAAGGGTAAGAAAAAGAAATTGTTGTATATCGATTCAATCGTTCCTTTTTCGTATTCTAAAAACGAGGCGCTGGACTTATTTAAATCAATTCTAAAAAAGAAATTTTATGCAAATAAAAAAGCATTCAAAAACCTAACAGGTGACGACATATCAGGTGTTTACGTCAACACTTTCGTATTTGACTTTATTGCGTCTAGCCAATACTATGGCACGTTGAGTTTTACTAAAACTGTGAGAGATAGGGACGGTACAAGCAGAACTAAAACAATATATAGAGATGTTAGCGGTGTGATTGATAAAAAATTTAATAATGTTTCAGTTGAGGCAAATAGTAACATTGAGCAAAAAGAACTCACTTCGATTTTGCCATTTGACTACTCAGGCGCAGTTGCTTTCAAAGATGATTTTATGAATGGTTATATTTTGGAATATCAAGATAGAATGCTGGATGATTGCTTTAAGGTGGCGGAAAATATCGCAAAAAAACAAATAGAAAGAGAAATTTTGCTAAGATATAACTGCGATAGAATAGAAAGATTGAATTTAAACACAACCTATTCAGATAAGCGCTATAATTATTGCCTCCTTCCAATTTACATTATTAATAAAATAGATAAGAAAAATAAACACCATAAAGTTGTTATGAATGGTCAAACAGGCAAAGTTGGAAGTTTGCCAAAAGATAAATTGCGCGTGTTCCTAACCGCACTCTTTGTCGCCCTCGGAATAGTCGGCATCGCACTACTAATTATGTATTTAGTCTAACAAATTTTTGTTCATTTTATAAATATTCTTAATTAGTAATAATTTGGACATTGTTTTATAATGAATAAAATTAGATTTTATAATTAGCGGAGTGATTATGACAATTATAGATAAAGTTAGAAATGAATTGTTAAGAAGAAATCAAGAGTATATAGAAAAAGTTGATAGTTATGATTTTTGGAATAATCATATCAAATTTGTGGTTGATGAAGCGTTAAAACTTGCAAGTGTTTATGGTGCTGATAAGGAAATAGTAGAACTCGGTGCCTTATTACACGACATTGCCCTTGTTTCTAACGTTGGCACAAAAGCAGACCACCATATTCAGGGTGCAAAAATTGCAGAAGAAATCCTAACAAAACTAAAATATTCACTAGACAAAAAAGAAAGAGTTGTGAATTGTGTTTTGCACCACAGAAGCTCAAAAAATGCAGAAAATATAGAAGAATTATGCGTTTGCGATGGCGACATACTTGCTCATTTTGACAACATTCCAATGATTTTCTTTAAGTCTTTTACTATGGGCAAAATGACCTTAAACGATATTCATATATTTATTCAGGGCTTTCAAAAAGATTATGACGATTTAAGTGA
>CALWOU010000034.1 GCA_944383245.1 uncultured Clostridia bacterium
TTAACCTCCGTTCGACTTGCATGTCTTAAGCACGCCGCCAGCGTTTGTCCTGAGCCAGGATCAAACTCTACAAAAAATTTTAATTTTTTATAAAATAACCTTTGCTCATTCGCTTGGCTAATTTCGTTGTTCAAAAAAACTTGGAATTGATAAGAACAAAATTCTTACCTTGTACTTATTAAGATATAAATTGTCCTACGAACGATAACGTTCGGCACTCGCTTTATGCTGAATGCAAGACTATATTATCATAGTTTTTTTATATTGTCAACAGTTTTTTCAAACTTTTTTATAAAATTTTCAAATTTTTTTATAAAAATTCAATATTTTATAAAATTTGGCAATATTTCAGCACTTATAATCAATATATGACTATATTCGCTCGAATGCTTTTCTAATCTAACATATAATAAAAATAATGTCAACAGTTTTTCAAAACTTTTTTATAAATTTTTCAAAATTTTTCATTTTTCGCTAAAATGTCTTAATTTTCAGCAAATTTTCTATGTTTTTTGATGTTTTATAGATCAACTTAACTATCAAAAACTATTTTTTATAATTATTGAAACAAAGGTGCAAAAAAAATCTAGCAAATTATGTGCTAGATTTAATAAGTTTTAACTAATGCTTGGGTCGGTTGTTGGCAAATCGTCAAAATTGATACTATCAAATGCAATTTTGATTAAATCTTCTAAAAGTAGATTTTGCACTTGTTTATAAATTGTTTGACCGCCCCCATCTTGCCCTATCGGAATATATTTAACCTTGTTTTCATTCGTGTAATTAGTAGGTGCGGATATAATCTGCGCTGAGATAAGTTCATCAAGAGTGCTAGTTGTTAACGCATTCGACAAAGCAGTTGGAATTTCATCAATTTCAGTTTCTGGCGAAATCAAACTTAGTGCTCCGCTTTCAAACTCGCTAGAATCGAATAAATCACCTATAGTTAGTGTTTCAAGAGTTGCGTTTAATTCGCTTACTTTTGATTTTGAAATCACATTTAAAATGCCATTTACAGGTTCGCCTTCACTATCTGTTACACTATCTAATGTTTCATCATAATTATAACCTAAAATGTCGGCAATGTACATATTGTCAATCTCTTGTTTTAAATTAGATAAGTTGCTAACTTGCATTTTGGCAAGGGTTTCCATAATGCCATTAACGGGTAGCCCTGTGCTATCAAACACATTTTCACCTGCAATTGTGTAATCTAAGAAATCGGCAATGTAGAGATTATCAATTGCGTCGCCTAGTTCGCTGATTGTTGTGTCGTCACTAACACTATCTAAAAACTCTGGAAGTTGAACACCATAATCGTGCCTTAACTCGCCTATTGTGATATTGTCTCCAAGGTCGGACGTAAAACTTGACATTGCAAGTGTGAGTGGCAAATATCTTAGTTCTATAGTAACAGTTCCATCCACCACTCCAAAATTTTGACCTTTGATTGTTACAATTTCATAGGCAATAGCATAATCGAATGTAACTTCGCTCTCAAACGACTCATCTTCATATAATTTATTATCTAAAGAATTGTAATAATAAGTGTTTTCTTTTGACAAAATATTATCTAAATCAGTTAAATCTAGCACATTTCTTAGTTCGTACGCACTGATATTTGACAATTTGTTTTGAAAAGCATCTGGAAGTTCTGTGATTGGCACTGATTTTAAATCTAAAATATTAATACCCATAATCTCATCGCCAATATTTATGCCAAAATCATTTTCTAGGTCGGATAAGGTGTAAGTGTCAATATTTTGACCTAAATTTATTGCGTGACTTACAAAAGTGTTTAAGGTTAGGTTGTTTAACTCCTCGCTACCTAAATCAATTTCTTGATTAAACGTGTTGTTAACCCAACTAATTGAAACTTTGAAATAAATGAACGCGCCAAGCCCTCCAATCAAAGCAATTGTTAGCAAAAAGCCTATAAACCAACCAAAGAAAAACGAACCTACACTTCCGCTTTTTGTTTTGCGCGTTATTTCTCCCGCTTGTTTTGACATACATACCCCCAAATTTCTATTTACACTATTATGGCACAAAATTAAACAAAAATAAAATCATTTATGACAAATTTATAAAAAATCTTCACGAATTTTGTTTATTTTATAAAAAGGTTTAATTTATTTACTAGATAATTATCACACTGCAACCAGGGTTTAATAGGTATAGGTCTTTATCAGCAAGTAGGTCTGGGCAATAGTTGATAGCAATTTTCCTTACTATATTTTTCGGAGTCCAACTATCGCAACAAACATAATCTTCAATAATATGCCTACGTTTTAACTCTTCGCACTTTTTTAAAAACGCTTGCCTAATTGCTCCGCCTACCCCGTGGCTACCATACCCGTGAATAACCTTCATAACCTTAAAACCACCCTTTTTATAACTCTCAAGTTCTACCAAAAATTGCGCGATTGCTTCCGCCACCGTTTGCCTTTCACTTTTAATATCAATCGTAATTAGTTGCATAATTCCATTTTATCAAATTGCTAAAATTTGGTCAAATAGTTTAGTAAATAAAAAATTTTTATTAAAATTGATACATTAGTTTTTTATTACGTATCTGTTGATTAAAAAAATGTTAGAAAATGTTACAAATTTAACATTTAATTAAAGTTTATATAAATTCACTTTTTAGATTTATAGTGTTTTGTGCTATGTTTACAATAATACACAAAAAAATAGGCATTTAGCCTATTTTATAAAGATTTGTTTACATTTAATTCAATTAAATTGTTGTATTGCGTTACAATTTCTGCAAATGATTGATTAAATTGAGTAAAACATTTTCATTAAACAGAATAAATTTAAACAAAAAAAACTTTATCCAAACGATAAAGTTTTTGCTTATTGTGTTTAATATATAAATTAGAGTGATGATTTTTGTGGTTAGGCGGTTTGTTTTTGTTTTTTGTGGGTGAATTTTGTGATTTTTGGTTTGCCTTGTTTGTTTATAAAGTCGGCCGTTATGGTTATTTGCTTTATGTCGTCTTCAAAATGGCAAGAATACATAACATCTAGCATACGTTCTTCCAAAATTGTTCTAAGCCCTCTTGCGCCCGTTTTTAGTTCAATCGCTTTCTTTGCAACCGCTCTAATTGCGTCTAATTCAAAGGTTAGATTTATGCCGTCCATTTTGAACATTTGAACGTATTGTTTTGTGATTGCGTTTTTAGGTTCAACTAAAATTCTAACAAGTGCTTCTTCATCTAAACTATCTAGAGTGGCAACTATTGGAAGCCTACCAACAAATTCTGGTATCATACCATATTTAATAAGGTCTTGCGGTTGAATGTGCTTAAATTTATTTAATGGTTCGCTTTCTTGCTTATTTTTAACGTCTGCACCAAAGCCTAAACTTGAAGCGCCTTCTCTTTCACTTATAATTTTATCTAGCCCAACAAACGCGCCACCGCAAATGAAGAGAATGTTTGTTGTGTCTATCTTAATGTTTTCTTGTTGAGGGTGTTTTCTTCCGCCTTGAGGTGGAACGGATGCAATTGTACCCTCTAAAATTTTAAGGAGCGCTTGTTGAACACCTTCACCACTAACATCACGCGTGATTGAAACATTTTGAGTTTTTCTTGCGATTTTATCAATTTCGTCAATGTAAATAATACCGCGTTGCGCTTTTTCAATGTCGTAATCTGCGTTTTGGATTAGTTTTAGTAAGATATTTTCAACGTCGTCACCAACATAACCTGCTTCAGTTAGCGCGGTTGCGTCGCTCGACGCAAAAGGAACATTTAGCATTTTAGCAAGTGTTTTTGCAAGCAAGGTTTTTCCACTTCCTGTTGGTCCAACCAATAAGACGTTTGACTTTTCAAGTTCAACTTCATCACTATCATTTTCGCGCTTAATCATATTATAATTGATGCGTTTATAGTGATTGTAAACTGAAACTGCAAGGACTTTTTTAACCTCATCTTGCCCAATTATAAATTCATCCAAACGTTTTTTTATCTCTTGCGGTTTGATTAATTCGATTAAGTTTGTTTTTCCGCTCTCTTTAGTGCGCGCATTAAAGTCCATAAGGTCTTTTGCAATGTTAATGCAATCTTTACAAATAAAGCAATCGCCCTCTGGATTGCTGATAATATCTGTTAGTTCGCGCGCAGGACGTCCGCAAAAAGAACAAATTGTGTCTATCTCTCTCATTACTCTCCTTGAAACTATAATAGTTATAATAAAATTATATGTTAGTATTGCATTTTTATAATAGATAACAATGTAAATTTTTAAATAATTTTGCGATTTGTTTGTTACAAACAAATTTTGGTTATTTTGCTAGTAATATTTGCACCAAAAATGCTTTGTTACAAAATGTTTAACACTAATTATTTTCTTTTATCTAAAACTTTGTCAACTAATCCATATTTTAGGGCTTGTTTTGCGTCTAGGAAATTATCGCGCTCTGTGTCCTTATTAATAACTTCCATTGATTTTCCTGTGTTGTCTGAAAGGATTTTGTTGAGCATTTCTCTTGTTTTTTGAATGTGACGTGATTGAATTTCAATGTCAGTTGCTTGACCTTGCGCTCCACCAAGTGGTTGATGAATCATAACTTCGCTATGAGGAAGGCAAATGCGTTTTCCTTTTGCCCCACTAGATAAAATAACTGCTGCCATACTTGCTGCCATTCCTATGCAGAATGTGGAAACATCGCATTTAATGTATTGCATAGTGTCATATATAGCAAGGCCTGCTGTTACACTTCCACCTGGGCTATTGATATACATATAAATATCTTTATCTGGATTTTTACCTTCAAGATAAATTAGTTGTGCAACAATAGTGTTTGCCATTTGGTCGTTAATTTCGCCTGTTAAAAATATAATTCTATCTTCAAGTAAACGTGAATAGATATCATAACTTCGTTCCACGTTTCCAACTTGGTCAATTACCATAGGTATCATGATAAATTCCTCCTAATTTTATTTGTTTTTATTTAAAAATTAACATTTTTATAAATTTAATCAGATTTAATACTTTAAGAATGTTACTACGCGGGCAAAAGGAAGCGCCTGTAGGCGCTTCAATGAGGCAACTTTAGTTGCCTCATTCATTCAAAAACGGAGGTTTTGAATGCTTTTGCCCGCCCTTTGCATTCCATACTAACTTAAACGTTAAACTTCAATTTATTTAATAGTGTTGTTTTTGTGCAAGAAATCAATAAGTTTACTCATAAGCAATTCGTTTGCAACACGATTTACTAAATCATTGTTGACTTGTTTTTTGAATTCTTCATAAGTTTTTCCCGCACTTTTTGCAATTTCTTCCATTTTTTTGTCGATTTCTTCTTCGGTTATGTCAATATTTTCAGTTCTGAGTAATTTTTCAAGCACAACTCTTGCTTTAACATTACGTGATGATGCAAGTTTGATTTCGTGCTTAAATTCTTCTTCTGTTTTTCCAATATATTTTGCATAATCTTCAAATTTAATGCCTTGATATTGCATTTGAGCAAGCATTCCGTTATATTGACGATTGTATTCTTCTTCAACCATACTATCTGGTGCTACAAAGTTAGTGTCGTCGATAATTTTGTCTAAAATATCGTTATCTAACTCAATATCCGCTCTATTTTCAGCCTCTTTTGTTAGGCGCTCTTTAATGCTTTGTTTGTATGCGTCAACTGTTTCAAACTCTGTGCTGTTTGTTACGAATTCTTCGTTTAACTCAGGCATAACACGTTCGCGAACGTTTTTAATTTCAACCTTAAATGTTGCAGGCTTTCCTGCAAGTGATTTTTCGTGATAATCGCTTGGGAATGTTACAACAACATCCTTTTTATCGCCAATATTAAGACCGATTAATTGGTCCTCAAAAGTGTCAATAAACGAATGACTTCCAACTTTTAATTGATAGTTTTCTGCTTTTCCGCCGTCAAACTGCTTGCCGTCAATGTAGCCATCAAAATCAAGGTTAACATAATCGTCATTCTTAATTGGTTTTTTAGTTTCAACAAGGCGAGATGACCTAAGCAACTCTTTATTGATTTCTTCTTGAATTTGCTCGTCGGTGACTTCAGCCTTTTGCTTTGTGAAAGTTAGTCCCTTATAAGGAGCAAGTTCAAAATCAGGAACACATTGAATAGAAAGTTCAATTGTCATACCCGATTTGTCCATTTTCTTTATATCAAGTTTTGGTGCTTCGATTGGTTTAATTTCTTCGTGCTCTCTTAAAATTTGAGTGTACGCCTTATAATAAAATTCATCGAGTGCATCGTTGATAAAAACGCCCTCTCCATACTGCGTTTCAATAACATTACGTGGTGCGTGGCCTTTTCTAAAGCCTGGAACGTTAAATTTTCCTTTGTTTTTTTCATAGGCAGAGTTTAAATATTCTTGCCATTCATTGTAATCAATATCAGCGGTAACAACATAAATTCCGCCCTCTTTTTTCTCTAAATTGTATTTCATAATTGTCTCCTTTAATAAATCAATGTGTATTGTAGCATAAACAAAAAATTAAATCAATAAAATATTTAGAATTTTTTTTGATATAAATAAAATATTTAAAGCATTATTTTGGCAAAATAAACGAAAATTTGAAACTATAAAACATAAAAAATTCAACGTTTTACTTAAAACAGCATTAAAATCGCAAGCAAAATAACTAGCGCACCTGCCAGATAAAACGTTATTTGAGTGGAACGTTTCATTCTTTTTACGCGTTTTAGTTCGTTTAACACTTCGTTGTAGACTATAACCTCTTCTTCTGTTTCGTAGTCGCTATTTTCTTCTAATTCTTCGTTTGTTTTATCTATAACTGTTTTTAATATGCTTGACCTATAATAACCATACAAAAATAGTGCGCAACCAAGCAATAAAAAACCAAAAAACAAGCCAAACTTGTTTTGGTTAAATAAAATGAGTATTAATAAACTTATAAACAAACTCACCAAAGATATGGTGAGTTTTAAGTTAAATTTCTTTTTCATTAGATATTATTCAACACCAAGAACACAATAATTGCAATCACAAATATAACGTAGGCAATCATCCAACCAATGCTACGCCTAGACTTTGCGTAGTAGAATGCGAAAACTGCAGTGATTGCGTATGCTATAACTTGCGCAATTAAACTTAACGCGTTGATAACTGCTGAACTTAACCCTACTGCTGAAAAAATCTTACCTAAAATTAAAGCAACAGCAATAAAAGCAATCGCGATGTACGCTAAAAAGTTAACCACTTGCTTTCCCTTCATAAAATCTCCTTTTAGAAAAACTAAATTTAAGTAGATATATCTATTAAAAGATAAAGTACTAATTTATTATATCATTATTTACATTATTTTACAATTAAATTGACAAAATTTCCCTAATTTTTTAAAAAT
>CALWOU010000035.1 GCA_944383245.1 uncultured Clostridia bacterium
TAGAGCTAATATTGAAATGTTAGAAAAAATCTTACCTAACCTAATTAAAAATTCTTTTAAGTCATTTCTAAGAAGTGTGGTGGTATGTGAATTTTGCATATCATCCTCCAAATGTTAACATTATTTTATCATTATTTTATAATATTATATCAAAAAAGTCAAACAAATAAGAGTATAAAACATTATTAATAAATTATTTTTATAACTGTCTAAAAGAAAACTGCAAAAAATGAAATAATTTTAGACAAATTTATAAGTTAAGAGATAAACTTGGATAACACAATTTTGGTAGAGAAAATGTCTATATACTCAAGATTTAATGACAAAAATTAAACTATTTATAGAAAGAAACATAATTGCAAATCAACCGCCTAATAAAAAACTAGTATGTCCTAAAAAATATTAAAAGTTTAGAGTGGTTGTTTAAAAAAATAAACAAATGTTGATAATTCTTCGTTATTTTGTTGACATATGTTTTATTTAATGGTAGTCTTTAATTGCGTGCGTAATTTAAGGATGTGGTTTTAGTATGTTGAAAATGTGGTTTGGATTTCAATTTTCTATGTAAGCACATATTATCGAGAGGACAAAGCACATATTAAAATAAAAACATTAAATTAAAGAACAAATTTATCATACTCAAAAATTTTAATAATGAATGTATAAATTAATAATGTACGTATAAAAATTTCTATTAGCACAAATTTTTAAACTTAGGAGAAACAAATGAAAAACAAAAAATCTATTATTACAAATTCTATTTCTATTTTGCTTGGTGTTTTAATTTTTATATTTTTAAGTCAACCATTCTTTTCGTTCAGTGCAAATGTGGCAACTAACCCTATTTCTGAAACAAAAACCGGATATCAATTAATCAATGATTTATTTGTTGGCGGTGAAGGAAATGTTGCATCTATAATTATGGTATTTTCGCTGTTTTTAATGGCAATACTTGCTGGCGTTATGATTGCTTTGTCAATTTATAATTTGCTAGTTAACACAGGTGTTATAAAAGAAACAGTTGGCGCAAATAAGATAATAAAATTAATTAATATGATTATCGCAGTTGTTATTGCCCTGCTTGGAATTGCTGTGATTTCTTCAACTGCAAGTTATCTATCAAACGGATTAGATTTAAGCATTGCTAACAATGCCTTATCAAGTTTGCAAGCAATAGGAATGCAAAATGTGACTGCTGAGTTTATACTCGAAAATCTACTTACAAACTTACAAACAAACATTGGATTTGGAAATATTTTGAATCTAATTTTCGGAATACTTGTTGGCGGTGTGATGGTTTATGATTTTATTCCGAGTAAAAAAAATTAGAAATTAATATTTAATCTAATTAAAAATTAACCTTAAAATACTATCAACTAATTATTATAAATTAAACAAAAAAACTGATTGATAAATTTTAGTAACTTTACTTGTTTCAATCAGTTTTTTGTTAAGATTAATTTAGTTAATAACGCATACAAATATATTTTATAAACATATTATAGTTCATTTCTTGGCTGTTTTCCTTGCAGGACTCTAACTTCATTTAGCAAGGTTCTAAACTCTTGTTTTCGCTCTTCTAGGTCGTCAATTATTAGTCCTGCCTCAACTTGAGCAAAGTCTTTTGTGAGTTCTGCTAGCCTTTTTTGTTTTTCCATTATTGATTTTTGTTTGTCATATTCGCTAGTGTCCATTTGCCTATCGTCCTCAATGATTTGAGTTGTGCCGTCTTTTAATATTACTAAACCTTTCACTATCTCTTCCTCCTAAATATCTTTACTTCGCTAGAAGTTATATTACCTGACCTATTAATATAAATCCCTGAAATATTAGAAATATTATCTCCATAAATTTGCCCTGAGTTTATAAATTCTTGCAGAGTGCCAGAATACGAAGAATCTGCCCAATATCTAAAATGAATATAATTTCCATTCGAAAACTTTGTTAATTTAATTTGTGCATATATCTCTCTATTAGAGTTACCTACGCTGTCTAATCCATAAACATTATCTACATTATCGTTTACAAACGCCCAGCCCTCAGGTGACAAACTTTGTGAACTTGTAGTTAAAGATTTTGCCCTAAGGGATACCCATCTCATAGACATATATAACCAATCAAAATTTGAATTTATAAAGCCCCAATGATCCCCATCAGAATTATTGGCAATATTTTTATATTCTATTAGATAGTCATAATTATTAAAATCAAAATCATAGGCTATACCTACCCAAGTTGCGTTAGGTGTTGTAGAAGAGGAATAATCTAAGACATAACTATTAGCATTATCAATAAATGCGACTTCTTTCCACACATAATTAGGAAAATTAAGTTGTACACATACATACATTTTATCATTTGTTATATCTATATAAAGTTGACCCACTGCTCCTACCGTTGTTGTGGTGGGTGCTCCATTTCCGTAAAGTGTACCCCATACAAAGTCATCACTTTGTTTTAAACTTTTTATATTTACATCACCTGTAAAAGACTGATTTCCTGTGAATGTATTATTTTGACTTAAACTTGCTTTATCATTTAAAGCTTCAGTTACAACATTATTTTGAACGGCATTTATGCTAGTTAAAGAAAGTTCGCTATCTAGTGGCAATATTTTTTGATAATCTGCGCCTCCCTCAACTTTTTGTTTTTCAACGTAAACGTCGTCGCCCTGCGCGTAGAATTTAAAAGCATTGTAAGTTTGCCCGGCACTTGATGGCTCTAAAACAATTCCATTGCCATTATTTATTGTGACATCGCCACTAACCTCGCCTCCAGATTTATCTAATTTTTCGTTAAGTTGAGTTTGTGGGTCGCTTGTAAAATTAATTGTGTTTTGTGTAACACTTGAAATGTTAACTGTTGTTTTATTGTTAAGCGCTTCAGTTACGACCTTGTTTTGCACTGCATTTTCACTTGTGGTTGAAAGAGTCGAATCAATTGGATTATTTACCTCTGCGCCAACTTCTATGCCTGATAGTTTTGTTTTTTCTTGAGTTGTAAAACTTGCAGTTGTTGAATCTAAAATCGATTTATTTGTGTGAGTGTGCCTTGCTTGTGAGTTTTCTTCTAGGTTAGTTTTATCCTCATTTGTGAAATCGTTTGTTGATAAACCTTTTCCTGCAACTTTATCCACCTTATTTGACACTACACTATTTAATGCAGATATAACATCCTCATTTTCTTCTAATGCGGAGGCAATTTCGCCAAGTGTGTCTAACGTTTCGGGTGCTGAATTAACTAAATCTGATATTTTTTCATCGATATAATCTTTAGTTGGAACGTTTTCGTAACTAGGAATGTATGGTTTGTTAATTAAATCTTCGTAATCACCACTAAAATTCGATGTACCCGCACCAATATTTTCGCGTGCCTGTAATTTTTCTTCGTCTGTCAAATTTTGTTCTTTTGCAGAAATGAATTGGTTATCGTTATATAATTCGCTTGTTTTAATAGGAATAAACGTGTTGTTTACCGATTTTGAAACAAACTCCGCCACCATTTCTGCCTGTTCTGCTTTTGAAATTGCTTCTTTTGAATACTTAACCGCTAATTTTGCATTATCTTCCGCGATATGCACTTTGTTTTTTGCAAGCATTGCATTGTCTTCGCTTGTTGAAATAACGTCTTGCCATTTATTTAAAATTTTTGCATTTAGTTCAACACCTTCGACTTGTGCTTCGTCTGCAGGAGTGACTTCTGCAACAATTTCATTTTCGTTTTGCGATATTATTTTTAATTTTTTTCTATTAGGATATTTTGAAATTCTATCTCTAAATTTAATTTTTTCCATATTTTCTCCTCGGCATTATTATATCAAACAAATCATCTAAAACTTCTAAAAACTGCCATTTTAAAGTATATGGAACAATAAAAAAATAAGGAAACGCTTTATTTCCTTAAAACAATACTTTATTTTTTATTACTTTACTAATGTTTATAATAGAGGGGTGAATAATTTTATTATCGCACACATCAAACGCATAAATGGATTTTGTGAATAGTTTTTCATATCTATTGTAAGTGTAAACAGATGTTCAAAGTCAGTTTTCATTGCCTTTAAACAATCAGTTTTATACATAAGCACACCGCACTCATAATGATGCAACAAACTTCTATAATCAAAATTGATTGTTCCAACAACTGCAATTTCGTCATCACAAAGCACTTGTTTTGCGTGAATAAAGCCTTTCACATACTCATAAATTTTAACACCCGCTTCTTTAAGTGGCTTATAATTTGAACGCGTTAAGGCAAAAATCATTTTTTTATCTGGAATGTGAGGTGTTATAATTCTAACATCCACCCCGCGCTTGCTTGCCCTACATAAAGCATTTTTTAGTTTATTATCTATAATAAGATAAGGAGTTGTAATCCAAATATAATTTTTGGCTTGGTTAATCATATTTAGATATACATTTTCTGCCACATTGTCGTTATAAAAATACTTTGGTCCATCGCCATACGGGCAAACAAATCCGCTGTGTTTGATTGTTGTCACTTCCTTTGGAAAATACTGCGAAAAATCTTCAAATTTTTGATTTTGAACTTCATATAATTGCAAAAACATAAGCAACACATTTTTAACCGCGTCGCCAACAATTTTAACGCCCGTATCTTTCCAATGAACGTAAGGAGAAACAAGATTTATGTATTCATCGGCAATATTTAGTCCGCTAATAAAGCCAACTTTTCCGTCAATTATTGTCATTTTTCTATGGTCGCGATTATTGTGAACAGCGCTCATAATTGGAACAAATGAATTAAATCTGACGCATTTTATACCCATTTTATTGAGTTTTTTAGGATAGTTGTTTGGAAGTTTATAGATTGTGCCGAGGTCGTCGTACATCACACGAACTTCAACACCCTCTTTCACCTTTTTTCTTAAAACTGCTAAAATTTTATCCCACATTTCCCCGCGCTCAATAATAAAATACTCCATAAAAATGTATCTTTCCGCTTTGTTTAATTCTTTTAGCAATTCTTCGAAAAATAATTCGCCTAATTTTAAATATTTTACATCTGTGTTTTCATATGTTTTCAATCCCGTTGCATTGTAAATGTATTCAAACTGACCATAATAGTCTTTTAATTGAGATTTTAAGTATTCATCCTCTTCTTTGTATTTTACTTGATACTGTTTTACCTCATTTCGTACCTTTTTATAATATTTTGTGTGTCTTTTAGGTGGACGATTCCTTACAAAAACAAAATATATTATAACTCCAAATACAGGGAAAATGAGTAGCACAATTGACCAGGTTAATTGCCCTTCAATCGTCATATCTGAATTGATTAGGCGAATTAAAACAATGATCGCTATTATTGTGAACACCAAGTCAACAGGAACAAACACCCTACTAAATGAAACCTCATAATAATGCGCTATCATATAAGGAAGCAAAAACGAAAGACCTAACTGCAACAAAATTGCAATTATCACAAGTGTTGACCTATTAAAAATAATTTTGAAAAATTTTTTCATATGCTAAATATATTTAAATTATTTTGTGAAATATTATATTTTTTATTGCTAATATAAATGATTTAATTGTAAGCAAAAAGGTGTTTGTCAGCAATTTATGTTAGCGTTTATGTATATTTGTATAAAACACACTTATATAATACAAAATTGCGTCAGTAAAATTTTAAAATTAAATATTAAACTAAACTTTATATCTATCGTAGAAATCTTTTAGAATTCCCCTGTAGTTGTCTTTCCACGGTTTGTTTGTTCCTAAATAGTGAATTATAACATTGTTATTTTCCATCCAATCGTGGTCAATTTTATATTTTGGTCTATGAAGATTATAAAAAGTGATTGTCCTATCAGCACAATTATAAATAGTGGCATCCACTAATTTAATTCTATCGCCAAAAAATTTAAATATAACATCTTGGTCGTATAAACACATTCTCCAACCGTTGCGTTTTATGAATTTGAAGATTTTATCTGTGTCAATCAAATCTCTTAACTCTTTTATATTCATTAACATTACACCTGTGTTTATATAAACGTGGTGTTTGTTGACTGTTAGTCGAATGCGGTTGAACCACTGCATAAACTTTCTAATTTGTGTGCAAGCAATAAATAAATTTCCTTCAAAATTCATATTGTAAAGTTCATCAATCTTATTATGCACCACCAAATCGCTATCTAAATACAATATTCTATCCACATTTTTCGGAAGCATTATTGGCGCAAAAATCCTATAGTAAATTTCATAAGGATATCTCTTAACTTTTGGCGCACCCTTAAACATCTCTTTATCCATATACACATAAATAGGATTTATGTTTGGTTTTATTTTTGTTAAAATGTGAGATTTCGTTTCATCATCTAAATCCGTGTGCATCACGTACACATCAAACTCGCTTTCAGGGTTACTTGTTGCAAGCGAATTCATCATCACTAAAAAATGCTTTACATAACCCTTATTTATATTCACTAAAATATTTTTCTTCATACGCTTCCTTTTATAATTTTTTTATTAAATTGTATGTTCAAAAGTTTTAAAATTTAAATTCTTTATTTTATTTTCAACTTTTATTTAAAACTATTCTAATTCAATTTTATACAAAATTGACATAATTGTCAATAATTTCTCTTTAATTTTATACGAATAAATAACTACCAAAATCATTGACTTGTTTGTCAAAATTTGCTATGATAATTATCGTGTTATAAATATACACCTTTTTGCAATCGGCTTTACTTGTAAACAAAATTTCAAATTTTCATAAAACAAATCCATAAACGCAAATTTAAACTTTTGAAAGATTTTTTATAACGGTCCCTACGAGTGCTATAGGTGTGCATTGGGGTATCGCCAAGCGGTAAGGCTCTGGTCTCTGAATCCAGCATACGTTGGTTCGAATCCAACTACCCCAGCCAAAAAAATATGTCACTAATTTTAGTGACATATTTTATTTTTACATTCAATGAAGTTGAAAATAACATTTTTCTTTAGATTAGTTTTTAATTGTTTTTATCAAACTATTTCACTTGCCTTGGAGCGCCACAGTTTGGGCAGTTTGATGAGTTTGGAGAAAGGCGCGTTCCACAATATGCGCAAACATTTTTTTCTTGTTTTGT
>CALWOU010000036.1 GCA_944383245.1 uncultured Clostridia bacterium
AATACTTTTGGTGGAGGATGATATGAACCCATTAGAGTATAAAACAAAAGATATTGATAGTTATTTTATGGATTTTAATAAGTTGTATCCTAAAGCGTACGACAAAAAGAAAACAAATCCATACACAAAAACGCGTGTGATACTGATGAATGGAACAGAGTATGAGAGTGTATGGTTTTTGCATCAATTTGCTAGAAATTGTAACATTCCAGAAGTGAAGCAGGCAATTGCAGTTGTTAGAAAGCAGGAGCAACAGCAACAAAAACGCATAGCCTGTTTAAAGCCGATAAATGAAAGCATTTTGGAAACCACACTTTCTTACGAGCAACTTGCAATCGACCTAACAGCCACCTTAGCACAAAACGACACGGATGAGAACAATAGGCAAGCACTGAATTTTGCATTGCTTGAAGATTTTGACCATTTGTATAGGTTTTCAAATCTTATGATGTTAGACGTGAAAGGTGCCGACCCTGAATTTTTGGTTGGCAGTATGGCAGAAATCACACCAGGGCGACCAACCATAGCGCACCACAGATATCCAAAAGACGACGTAAAGCGCGCAATGGTGGCAAATAAAAGTGATCTATATTCAAAACTTGTTGCAAACATTATAACCGCAGCCGAACAACAGACTATGAACTATTATATGAATATAAGCCAATGGTATAAAAACGATTTAGGAAGAAAATTGTATGCCGAAATTGGACTTATTGAAGAACAGCACGTCACACAATATGAAAGTTTAAAAGACCCTAATTGCACTTGGCTTGAGCAGTGGGTGTTGCACGAGTACACCGAGGCATATCTATACTACAGTGCATATTGCGAAGAGAAAGATGGGTATATTAAAAATATTTGGTTAGACCATTTTGAAATGGAATGTGCACATCTTCGCGTTGCTTGCGAACTGTTGAAAAAGTATGATAAAATAGATTATAAAAAAGTGATAGGTACGGGAGAATTTCCGCGACTTTTAACTCTTGGCACAAATATCGATTACGTTAGAGAAGTGTTAAACCGAACAATTATGCTAACAGCAGATAGAGAAGGTTATATAGATGTTATGAAATTAAAACCTAATGCCGACTTCTTCAAATATCAAGAGCAAGTGATACCTGACGAAAAAATTGTTCCAAGCCATATGGTTATAGATAAAATGATTAAAGAGAAAGGAAAGGACTATCGATTTGAAACAAAACCCAACCCCATAAAAGAACTTCAAAATAGAAAGAAAGATAATGTAAAAATTGCACGAACTAATAAATAAGTAATTAAATAAAAAAGAAAATTTTTATTATTAATATAAAAGTTATCTAAAAAACTAATATTTAAAATTTTGATATAAAAATATGAAACAAAAAATAAAAACAAATATTGCAGAATAAAATAAAATTTTTAAAAATTGTTAGAAATAACTAAAAAAATTAAAAAATATGTAAAAAATAATGAAAATTTGCAAATTTCTTAAAATTTTTTAATAAAAACAAAAAATGCAACACATATAAACGTTTAAATCTTTATATTTATGTTGCACTTTTTTAAATTAGAAATACTAAAAATTTATAAGTTTTTTATTTAGACATACCTATAACAAGGGTGTAACTAATAAAATTATACATTTTGGTGGCGGAATCAATTGCTTCATTTAATTCCTCATCATTTTGAGGCACGAAAGACAATATTTCATCAACTTTATTTGAATACATTGTGGCTTCTCTGTAATCGGCGAGTTGTTTTCTTAGTCTAAGCCAAGTTTTTTCAAGCAAATTTAATTCTCTTGTTTTATAACCACCATTTTCTTTCATAACAACTCCTTAATTTTTTATTATGCTTACAAATTAATTCTCAACTTAGAAATTTCAAATTTAAAATCTTAAATTTATAATAACAAAGTTAAAAATATTAGTCAAACAAAAATTAAAAAATTTTAAAAAAAAGTTAAAAATTGCTTGACTTTTTTAAATTTTTTGCAAAAAATCGCGAAAAAATCAATATTTTTAATAATTTTTTGCCATTTTTCTTATTTTATTTTCAAAATTTTACATTTAGAACCAAAATTTGTATTTTAAATTTTTTAATGAAATCATCTTCATAAAAAGCATCAAATATATAGGTAAAATTAATTTTGTCAACTAAATTTAAGCATTTTACAAAAATTTTTTTCATAAATTTTTTAATCAAATACTACAAATTTATTATTTTTTGTGCATATTAAATGTTGACTTGTCAACTTAATTGTGCTATCATATCAATATGGAAGCGAATGAGTTTTTTGAAATTGAAATGCTTGGCTTAATGCAAAATGTTAGCAAGATAATAATGAAGATTGAAGATGAGTTTTTAAAAAAATCCGATCTAACTCATTTTCACGCGCGCTACATTGCAAACTTGTTTCGCTTTAAGCGGTTAAAAATGAAAGATTTAAATAATCTATTATGCGTTGATAAGGCGAACACAACTCGTGCCGTGCGTGACCTTATGAATAAAGGCATCGTTGAAAAAGTTGGCGAAAACGAGCGAAAGTTTGACTTGCAGTTAAGTAAAAAAGGTGAAGAGATAGCAAAAGAGTTTAAAAGAAAAATTGATTGTCTCCTTAATGAAAGTTTTAAAAAATTCACGCAAAAAGAAAAACAAACATTATTTAAATTAATGAATAAATTAAGTGAGGGGATTGTAGATGCTGGAAATATCTAAAATTGAAAAAATTTACGATTTAAAAGACCAAAAAGTGACCGCTCTTAAAGGGGTCAGCATTTGTTTTAGGCGAAGTGAGTTTGTGGCTGTGCTTGGCCCGTCTGGTTGTGGCAAAACAACCTTATTAAACATTATAGGCGGGCTGGATAGATACACGTCTGGTGACCTTATTATAGACGGAGTGTCCACCAAAGCATACAAAGATAAAGATTGGGATAACTATAGAAATCACAGAGTTGGTTTTGTTTTTCAAAGTTATAACCTAATTCCGCACCAAACAATACTAGAAAACGTTGAACTCGCGCTAACTTTAAGCGGAATAAAGAAAGCAGAAAGAAGAGCGCGTGCGATTGAAGTTTTAAATAAAGTCGGTTTGGGCGACAAATTAAAATCAAAACCTAATCAACTTTCAGGCGGTCAGATGCAAAGAGTGGCTATTGCTCGTGCGCTAGTAAACGACCCCGAAATCATACTTGCAGACGAGCCGACAGGCGCGCTAGATAGCAAAACAAGTTTGCAAATTATGGACATATTAAAAGAGGTTAGCAAAGATAGATTAGTAGTAATGGTCACTCACAATCCAGACCTTGCAAACACATATGCTAGCCGAATAGTTCGTTTGCTTGACGGAGAAATAATAGAAGATAGCAAGCCGTACACTCACGAAGAAAGCGAAAAAGAGATTAAAAAACATAAAGAAAAGTTAGAAAAAGAAGAAAAATCAGGCTTTAAAAAGACTGAAAAGAAAAAATCAATGTCGTTTTTCACAGCCCTTTCGCTCAGCTTTAAAAACTTGCTAACCAAAAAAGGTAGAACTGCTATGGTCTCAATTGCGGGAAGCATTGGAATAATAGGAATAGCGCTAATATTGGCTGTGAGCGCAGGTATGACAAACTACATAAATCGTATGCAAAGCGAAAGTTTATCTAGTTATCCTGTTTCAATTTCTGCGATTGCTATAGATTATAATGCCACTAGAAACGCTCTTCAGCAAGGTGGAGAAACAACCACATCCGATGATGATAACACAATCACCATCTATGACCCTCGCGACACTTTTATAAATATGGGCAAATATAACTACATAAGTCCTGATTTTATAAGTTATGTTAATGAGTATTATGAAGATAACAATAAAATGGACTATTTAAACGATTATCTTGTTAGTTATGCATCCGATATGCGATTAATTACATTAGATGAAACAATGGGTTACACTAAAATAAACAGCACGGTCACAACCAGCGCACTGTCTGGCACAACCTCATCAATCTTTTTTGAACAAGTGGATGAAGATTACATTTTGTCATTATACGATGTGAAAGGTGAAGACGCACATTTCCCAACAAATAAAAATGAAGTGGCACTCGTGGTTGGAAGTGACGGGTTGTCTATTAGCGAGTTGATGTCTATTGGAATAACTCCAACATATGACACTGAAGATAATCTTCAAAACCTAAATTATTCGGACGTTATAGGAAAAACTTACAAACTAATTTTAAATGACGCATATTATGATGAAACAACTCTTCAACCGAAATTTGATTTTAGTGATAATGTGATTAGCCAAGAAAATTTGCAGTCGTTATATGGTGGAGAGGAGAACACAGAGGTTGTAACACTTACAATAACTTGCGTTTTACAGATAAAAGAGGACGCGAGCGGTTCAATATTCTCAAACGGAATAATGTACACTCACGATTTAGCAGAATTCTATCACGAAAATTCAGTGAATTCTCAGGTGGCGGAAAGTATAAGAAATAAATATCTTGATTCCGACGGCAATTTCATAAACAACGGAATAGAATCATATCCTATTGATTACGTTATAAGGATATCTGAATTATCTCAACTAGGTATGGATGATTCAATGTTTACTTACACATCTCCTTACCAAATGCAACAAATATTAAAAAGTGAGCAGTTTGGAATTAACTTAACCGCTGAAGAAGTTATTGATTTGTATCTTCAAATGTATGGCGCGAGCGAGATTCCAAACGGAATTTACTTTTACGCAAATAGTTTTGAGGCAAAAGAAGATATTGAAAATATGGTAAATAGTTGGAACAATAGAGAAGGTGTTTATTCTATTGTTTACACTGATAGTTCAGCACTTCTAACAAACATTTTGGGAACACTTGTGGACACTATTTCGTACGTTCTAATTGCATTTGCTGCAATTTCACTTGTTGTTTCAAGCATTATGATTAGCATTATAACTTACACATCTGTGATTGAGCGAACAAAAGAAATCGGAGTGCTAAGAAGTGTTGGTGCGTCAAAGAACGATGTTTCAAATGTGTTCAATGCAGAAACAATCATTATTGGCTTAATGTCAGGACTTATTGGTGTGATTGTAAGCGCGTTGTTAACAATTCCAATTTCATTAATATTAAAAGCATTAACAGGAATTTCAGGTCTTGCAACTCTCGAATTCTTGCCTAGTTTGATTTTGGTTGTTGTTAGTGTGTTGCTCACATTTATTGCAGGGCTAGTTCCAGCACGCATTGCCTCTAAAAAAGACCCTGTAATCGCCCTAAGAAGCGAATAAAATTATCTCAAAAGAGCAAAACCACCATTATTGATTTAATTGTTAACTTGAAATAGAAAAAGAACTCACATCGTGAGTTCTTTTTAAAGTGTTGGAGGCACCAACCAGATTTGAACTGGTGAATGAAGGTTTTGCAGACCTTTGCCTTACCTCTTGGCGATGGTGCCACTTATATTTTATATGCCAAATCAATTTGCAATGTTATACTTCACAAATCGATTTAAATTTTTAACATAAATCAATAAGTAAATTACTTATATAACTGAGATTTTAGGTTTAAATTTTATTGGGGTTCCCATAAGCACTTGTGCGCATTGGGATTATCGGCACAACCTCGTCGTGATACTACTTTTTGCTAGTTTGTTATACACAAACGTATGCCTAAAAGTAGATTACTTCTCTATTCTAATGCGACATACGTCTTTTAGAAAATTTACACTAAGTTTTGCCATAGCAAAACGATAAAAGAAGGCGTATTGTGACGTGGTGCCGGTGGGGAGTAGCGTTAAGAAATATACCCCAATGGGTATATTTTAGCGTAACGAGTACGAACATTTATG
>CALWOU010000037.1 GCA_944383245.1 uncultured Clostridia bacterium
GAGTATAGCACAATGGCTTGCCTTGTTTACTACACTCAACATACCGATTGCGATAGTTTCGACGGCATCCGCCGTTTTATCAATAGATAATTCGAAAGAAAAAGAAAGAGTGTTGCAACTCTTTTTTATTTTTTAATGTTGACAATTTTTTTGGGTGTGGTATAATTCGTGTAAGGAGAAAGATATGGAAAAGGGAAAAAATTTGATTGTTAAAACCACTGAGCGAAAAACGAATGAAAATGAAAAGGTTAATGTTGACAAACCATTGCCTTCAAGAACTAGCATTTATTTATCAAGACCCCAAAAATACGATACTCGTTATTCAACAGGTTTAAATCAATAATGAAAACTGGAACGATTTTGTTTCAGTTTTTTATTTGGTATTTTGTTAGGCATAACATTGTTTAGATAAAATAAAAAATTTAATTTTCATTACAAAAATAATAAAAATATTAAAATTTATTGAAATTTTTAAAAATTATTTTCTTTTTTTATTGATTTAGTTTAATATATAATTATGCAAAAAAGTAAAAATACAAAATTATATTTTGGTATCACACTAATAACTTTGTGTGTTATTTTGTTTGTAGTTCTTGCAATTTTTGTTATGTTAGGTAAGGTGAACGCGCTAAATGATTGGTTTTATAACACCTTTGCAAAACCTATTCGAAATAATGGCTTAACTAACTTTTTTATAGTATTCACTTATCTTGGTAATTTTTTTGTGCTTTTAATTATTTCAATGTGTTTTTTATTTAAAAAGCAAAAAAAAGACGCAGTTTTTTTAGTTTTATCGTTAATTTTTGCTTCTATTTTAACATTTTTAATAAAATTTATAATAAAAAATCCTCGTCCAGAAGATATTATGCTAATTGATGAAAGTGGATTTAGTTTTCCGTCTGCGCACGCGACTTTGTCCGCCACCACACTAACAATGATTGCATATTTTTTATCAACACAGACTAGCAAAACTTGGCTCAAAATTTTAATTTGGTCAATTTCAACAATTCTTGTTTTGTCTGTGTGTTATTCGCGTATTTATCTAGGTGTGCATTATCTAACAGACATTTTAGCAGGCCTTCTTCTTTCAGCAATAATCATTACAATATTTATAATGTTATACAACTTAAAATCACTAAGTTTGAAAATAAAAACCAATAAACCAAACTAAAATTTAAGTTAAAAATCGAAAACTTATTGCAAATTAATTGAAAATATGGTATATTGGAGCGTAAATTAAAATATTTATGCAAGTTATTTTAACTTCATATTTAAAGCAAATCAAAAATAATCAATAAAGAAAAATCAAATTTAAAAGGAAATTTTATGATAACAGTAAATAATGTATGTGTGCAATTTGGTAGCAGAAAACTTTTTGACGACGTCAATCTCAAATTTACAAAAGGCAATTGCTATGGTGTGATTGGTGCAAATGGTGCTGGTAAATCTACGTTTATGAAAGTGTTGTCTGGCGAACTTGAGCCAAACAAAGGCGAGGTTATAATTCCAGCAAAAGAAAGGTTGTCTGTTTTAGAGCAAAACCAAGAAAAGTATAATGATTATACCGTTCTTCGAACTGTTTTAATGGGGCACAAGCGCCTTGTTGAGATTATGGACGAAAAAGAGGTATACTATCAAAAAACCGACTTCACCGAAGAGGATGGCATTAAATTAGGCGAACTTGAAGCCGAATTTATGGAACTTAATGGTTGGGAAGCAGAAAGCGAGGCGGAAAACCTACTTAATTCGCTAGACATTCCAAAAGAAATTCATCACGAGTTAATGGCGAACGTGGACAGCAAAATGAAAGTCAAAATCTTGCTCGCGCAAGCATTGTTTTCAAATCCTGATAACCTTATTTTAGACGAGCCAACCAATAACCTAGATGTTAAAACAATTCGTTGGCTTGAAGATTTCATACTAAATTTTGAAAACACTATCATAATCGTAAGCCACAATAGGCACTTTTTAAATAAAGTCTGCACGCATATTTGCGACATTGACTATGGAAAAATCAACCTATATCTTGGTAACTACGATTTTTGGTACGAAACTAGCCAACTAGCCCTAAAGCAACAAAAGGACCAAAATAAAAAGGCAGAACAACGCGCAAAAGAGTTGCAAGAATTTATTGCGAGGTTCTCGGCAAACGCGTCAAAATCTAAGCAGGCAACAAGCAGAAAGAAAGAGTTGGAGCGCCTAACCATTGAAGATATTAAGCCAAGTAGCAGAAAATATCCGTATATCGACTTTAAATTTGACCAAAGAATAGGTAACGACATTTTATTTGTTAAAAACCTAACTAAAAAAGGTTTATTTGAAAATGTGTCGTTCACTGTGCGCCCAGATAACAAAATCGCCATTATGAGTGACAATAGTAATGTCGTGACCGCGCTTTTTGATATTTTGGCAGGCAAGGATAAGGACTACACGGGCGAAGTTAGATGGGGTAAAACAATCACCACAACATATCTTCCGCAAAACAACAATGATTATTTTGAAAACTGCGATTTATCTTTAGTTGATTGGATAGGTCAATTCACAAAAGAAAACGATGCAACTTTCCTTCGCTCTTGGCTTGGAAGAATGCTATTTTCAGGCGAAGAAGCGGAGAAAAAAGCGAAAGTGCTCTCTGGTGGCGAAAAAGTTAGATGTATGCTTGCAAAAATGATGCTTGAAAGCGGAAATTTCTTGCTACTTGATGAACCTACCAACCACCTAGACCTAGAAAGCATAACCGCATTAAATAAGGGTATGGAAAGATTTGAAGGTTGTATGATTTTCTCAACTCACGATGAAGAAATTATCTCAACCGTTGCAAACCGCATTATGCGCATAAATTCAACCCTTGAGTACGATAAAGAAATTGACTACGACACTTACTGCGAAACTCAAATGAAAAAATAAACCAAAAAACTTTGCAATATTAGTTAAGTTGCTTAAACTTAAAGTTCATCCAACTAACTTTGCAAAGTTTTTTCATTCTTATTAAACTTATTATCACATTTGTATACCAACTATTTTTAATATTAATATTAACAGCGAGTTAAATAATTGACTTATTTTATTTAATATGCAAAGTCAACTTAATAGTTTCATAACAAAAAATTAAATTTTAACTTAATAAAGTTGACAAATTGTTTTGTATTATATAAAATTAATCTAAGAGGTGGATGCTATGGCAGAATTAACTATGGAAGAATTTGAAAATAAATGTATGGACATTATTGAAAAAATTGTATGTATTAGTCCAAAACAAACCAGAGCTCAAGCAATTGCAGTGGCAGAAAAAATGCTTGAAACTGCAAAAACTAAAACTAACAAAAAAAGTGTGTTAGATATTTACGAACGCGTTGTTCACGAGTTTAAAATAGCAACTGATGAAGAGTATAATATGCTTAGAAAACAAATTTTCAGTGAGTAGGTGAAAAATGGGTTTTTTCGATTGGGTTATGCACGGTTTAGGTTTTGAAAGCAAAGATAAAAAAGATAAATCTAAATCAAAAACGAAAACTGAAGAGGATGATAAATACGCAAATTTTAATCTTCACGAGAAAGTTGCTGGCGAAACAAATAGCGCACCACCAACTTTAAATGCAACCACTTTTAATTCGTTTGGTTTGCAAGCGGAAAGTAACATTATTATGGTCGAGCCAAAAAGTCAAAAAGAAATTCAAAAGGTGGTGGACTATTTAAAACAAGGGCAGAGTGTGGCGGTCAACTTAGAGGCAATTTCAAGCGAAGATAATCAACGTATTTTGGATTTTCTCTCAGGTGCAATTTACGGTCTTAATGGAAGCATCCATCGTTGGTATGGAGATTTGTTTTTGTTAACCCCAGAAGGTCACAAAATCTTGCGCCCAAGCGAAGAAGAAACCAATAAATAACCTTTTAAACCAAAGTTATAACCAATAAATAACTTTTAATTTAAACTAAAAATTAAAAATTTTATATGAATATAAATATGCGTTTTTTACTCGAACTGCTTAGTTACTTCTACTTGCTTTATTTTAGTGTAAGTAAAAAATCTAAGTATTAAAAGTAAAGTGCAACAAAAGCAAAAAGTATAATAAGTAAAAACAAATTAGTGTAATGATTAAAAATATTTTTAAACGATAATAAATATGTAAAGGGAAAATGACGTTTTTAAAAAGATGGTGGAAGATATTAGTTAGTTTAGTTGTGGTGTTAGCGGTTGATTTAATCACTAAGTATTTTTTGTTTGATATCGACTATTTCAACCTAATTCCAGGTGTTATTTCCATAATGTCAAACGGGGGAAACACGGGCGCCGCGTTTGGAATAATGAGTGGGCAAACTATAACACTTATAATCGTTAGCATTTTAATGATAATAGCCTTATTTATCTTTAATCATTTTGTGAAAAACAGAAACACAGTGTATTCTATCGCGTTTGGATTTATCATTGGCGGAGCGCTTGGAAATTTGTATGATAGAATAATACTTGGTTACGTGCGCGACTTTATTTATCTTGATTTTATGCCATTTTTCCCTGTGTTTAATTTTGCAGACACTTTCCTATGCCTTGGCGCTATTATTATGGCGATATATTTACTATTTTTATCCAACAGAGAAAAGTCCAAAAACAATAAAACAGACCGTTCAGATAATAATGAAAGTAAATCAAATTAATTATGCAAAAAACGTTTATTTGTGATGAAAACAATGTTCGCCTTGATGTGTATTTAACAAAACACACTTCTTTTTCGCGCAGTTTTATAAAAACAATGAATGATGAAGGGCGAATTTTAGTAAACGGAAAGAAAGAAAAGGCGGGGTATATAGTTAATTCTGGCGACGAAATAGTGCTTTATGAAAAAGAAGTTGAAAAAATAGACACAAGACCTGAAAATATTCCGCTAAACATTGTTTACGAAGATGACGAACTATTAGTGATAAATAAACAGCGAGGATTGGTTGTTCATCCGTGCGCCACAACAAAGTCACACACGTTAGTTAATGCGCTAGTTTATCATATTAAAAATTTGTCCACAATAAATGGGGTTATGCGCCCAGGAATTGTGCATAGGCTAGATAAAGATACGGGCGGGCTTATGATTGTTGCAAAAACGGATAGTGCACATAAAATTTTATCAAATCAATTGAAAGATAAAACGCTAAATCGCGAGTATAAAGCGCTTATTAAAGGCAGGATTAAAGAAGATTTTGTTGTTGAGGGCTATTTAGGCAGAAACCCTAAAAATCGCGAACAAATGGCTTTGACTGACGAAAATCACGGTAAATATAGCAAAACAATTTTCACAATTGATAAAGTTTTCGACCATTACACACTTTTAAATTGCAAACTTACAACCGGCAGAACTCACCAAATTCGCGCACACTTAAAATCTATAAATCATCCAATTGTTGGCGACACACTCTATGGCGGTCAAGATAAAATTTACACTGAAGGTCAACTCCTATTTGCATATAAAATTACGTTTATTCATCCAAAAACTAACAAACAAATG
>CALWOU010000038.1 GCA_944383245.1 uncultured Clostridia bacterium
TTTATTGTGGTAAATGTGTCAACATTTATAAAATTTTATGCTAATAAAATTTTAACATTACATAGTTTATATTATCGAAAGGATTTGTCTGTAAGCGCACAAGCAGTGTGTGTTTACAAGCAAATCCGATGTTAATTCAAACGTAATGCCACAATTTATTGTGGTGTTTATGAAATAAACATAAAATTTTGCGTTAGTAAAATTTTAACATTACATAGTTAATATTTAATCATATTGTTTATTAAAAAAATTAGGAAAAACCTAATTTTTATAAACTGCGTTTAATATGTTCTAGCGCATTTTTTTCAAGCCTACTAACTTGTGCTTGAGAAATACCAACCGAATCGCTAACTTCCATTTGGGTTTTGCCAACAAAGTATCTAAGATTTAAAATTTGCTTTTCTCGCTCGTCTAGCTTTTTAATTGCGTCCAATAAATCGGTATGGTCAATCCACTTTTCGATTGAGTGTTCGTTGTCTGCAATATGCTCGTCTAGTCGCATTTCATCATCTCCGTCAGTGCGGATTGAATCATCAAGTGAAAGCGGTGTTGAGATTGCATCTATTGCGTCGTAAACTTCACGAATTGTTAAATTTAAATCGGTTGCCACCTCTTCTAATTTCACTTCATCACTTCTATTTTCTTGCAATCTTTCTCTGCTTTTTAACACCAAATATGCCGTATCTCTAAGGCTTCTTGACACTCTTAGCGCGGACGAATCACGTAAAAAACGTTTAATTTCGCCAACAATCATTGGCACCGCATAGGTTGAAAATTGCACGTTTAAACTGCTGTCAAAATTATCTACTGCCTTCATAAGTCCAACACAACCAACTTGAAAAATGTCGTCCATATTCTCTTTTGAACTCACAAAACGTTGCGCCAAACTTAAAACAAGGCGCATATTGCAATAGATATAGTAGTCTTTTGCTTGCTCGTCGCCCGCTTTTATTCTTTTTAAATATTCAGCGCTTTCTTCTGCAGTTAGTTTTGGCAAACTGCTTGTGTCCACCCCGCAGATATACACTCGTCTTGACATTTCCACCTCTTTAATAATTGCGCCAATAAAAATTTTAGAAAAAAACATACAGGCGCCTTTTAATAAATATATTGTTCCATAAGTTTTATAAAATTATGCACGAAAAGTTAAATTAGATAAAATGCGACAATATCCACCTAAAAATTGTAAGTATACAAATTTTTAGCATTGAAATTCAAAAATTTTAATCGTATAATCGAGTTATGACAATTTACATAGAATCATTTTTAATACAAAACATTTTAATCAATTTTTGTCTACTTAGATTGGTGTATTTAACCACAAAATCTAAAACTTCCACCTTTAAATTAGTGTTGAGTGCAATTGTGGGGGCTATTTTTAGTGTTGTGTGTGCGTATTTGTTAACGTCTAATCTAATAATGAACGCAATAAAACTCATTACCTCAATTGCTATGATTATTATTGCCTTTAATGTGAATTTTAAGCAGTTTTTGTTTGATTTTATACTCCTTTTTGCCTACACGTATGCTGTTTTTGGAGCAATTATTGCTCTATCTAGCGCTAGTTATTTTACGAGTTTTGGAGTTGTGACGGCGAGCAAGATAAACTTAAATTTAATTGCAATTTTAGTGATTGTGTTTAGTTACATATTTGAACTTGTTTGTAAACATATTAAATTTAAAATAAAATCGAATAACCTTATTTTTCCTATCACACTGATTGATAACGGAAACAAGGTTAAAATCGACGCGTATCTAGACACGGGTAATTTGCTAAACGTCGCCGGCGAACCTGTTATTGTTGTGGATGCGCGTGAGATAATGAAACTAAAAAAGATTAATTTTATTAACCTATATTTATATAAAGGCGAAACGGTTGCAACTAACACAGTTTGCGGTAGTGACAATTTAAAAATATTTAAAATTGATAGTATGCAGTTAAAAATTGGAAAAGAAATAAAAAATTATACGAATCAACTAGTGGCTGTTAACTTATCAAACACTTTTAAAAACACAAATTATAAAGCGCTCCTCTCTCCTCTTTTATTGTGAATGTTAGATAATTAAAAACTAAAAATTATTAAATATTGTTTGAAAACAAAGGCAATTTACTTTTATTAATTCTAATTAAAATTTATATTAAAAAAACTATATTAATTTCACTTTAAATTATCTAATTATTTTATTAATGTAACTAAAAATTACTTTATTAGTTTTACCTACTTACACTTAAAAAATAATTAATTAATATTCTTATTCTCACTAATAATTATCAAAAATGGAGGTATTATGTTTAAAAAATTTATATTAAAAATTAAAAATTTCTTTAAAAAGTTGTTTAAACGCGATTTTTTGTCGCCAGATAGCATTGTAAACTACATATTTTCTGCTGAAAGTTTGCCCGAACCACTTTCAATGGAGAGAGAAAATTCTCTTGTGCGCGCGTTTCAAGATGACCACGATTTGTCTGCAAAATCTGAACTGATTGAACATAATTTGCGCCTTGTTATGTATATTGCAAAACGTTTTGAAAACAACAAGTTGGATATGCAAGATTTAGTGAGTGTTGGTTCAATCGGGCTAATTAAAGCGGTGGATAGTTACAAGTTAGATAAAAATATTAAACTTGCCACATATGCCAGCCGTTGCATTGAAAACGAGATTTTGATGTATCTAAGAAAAGTAAATAAAAGTATTAATGATTTAAGCCTAGACGACTCTCTTTCTAGCGATGATGAGGGAAATAGTTTAACTCTTGCCGAGATTATTCCTGATGAGAAAAAAGCATACGACGAAATTGAGATGAAAGACCAAAAAAGCTACCTTATGAAGTGCATTTCAAAACTAAATGAGCGCGAAAAAACAATTATGTGTATGCGTTACGGATTATGCGGGTATGACGAACTCACTCAAAAAGAAGTAGCAGATAGTATGAACATCTCGCAAAGTTACATCTCGCGCCTTGAAAAAAAGATTTTGCACAAATTGAAAGACCAAATGCAAAAAAATTTGTAAATAAAAAACATATTATATATGAAGAAAACTAATTCTAACTTCAAATATAATATGCTTTTTTAATTTATTAAAATCATTTTTTAAGTACTATTTTACTGTTTCTTTTTAAATTTGTTTTATTTTCTATAAAGTTAATTCCAATTCTAATTGCAATTGGTCATCATCAAGAGATTCAAAAAGCATAATCAATTTTCTTTCAAGAATTTCAGCAATCATATCGTTTATTATCACAACATTACCCTTATAATTAAACCAACCTTGCTCCATAGCAACAATTAAGGCAAATATTGCTTTAATTTTTTTATTATAAGGTTTCGAACCATAATTTCTAATAATATGTTTGTTGATTAAATTGGATGTGACTTCTTTATAATGTTCTTTTTCAACTGAATAAAAATAGTTTTTTAATTTATCAATATCAATATTATCAAAATCAATTTTTTTACCCATATTTACCTCTGTTGTTATAATAACACATAAGTAATAAATTGTCAATATCTAAATAAAAAAAGAAGTCAGCGGGTTAGACTGACTTCTTATAATTTATATCAAATAAGTACTAAGTTTTTTAATTTAAAGTGTTGCCACTGATTTTAACGTGTTTACTCACTTACACTAATTTTTCAAACAATTTCTTTATATGACTCAAATATTCTTACGAATATATTGAGGTTTCAAAGAATATTGATTGTAACATTTTCAAAGAACCGAAATTCTTTGAAATCGACTTTAAAGAATAACTCTTTAAAAGGAGGTGATCCAGCCGCACCTTCCGATACGGCTACCTTGTTACGACTTCACCCCAGTCACCAGTTTTACCTTCGGCAGCTGCCTCCCTTGCGGGTTAGCCCACTGACTTCGGGTACCCCCGGCTCCCATGGCGTGACGGGCAGTGTGTACAAGACCCGGGAACGCATTCACCCCGACATGCTGATTCGGGATTACTAGCAACTCCATCTTCGTGAGGGCGGGTTGCAGCCCTCAGTCTGAACTGAGCCCATCTTTTTGAGATTTGCTCCACCTTACGGTATTGCGTCTCTTTGTAATGAGCATTGTAGCACGTCTGTAGCCCTAGGCGTAAGAGGCATGATGATTTGACGTCATCCCCACCTTCCTCCGTATTATCTACGGCAGTTTCGTTAGAGTTCTCAACTAAATGTTAGCAACTAACGACAGGGGTTGCGCTCGTTGCGGGACTTAACCCAACATCTCACGACACGAGCTGACGACAACCATGCACCATCTGTATGGATGTTATATTGCTATAACTTCACTGCTTTCACAGCTATGCATCCTATGTCAAGCCTAGGTAAGGTTTTTCGCGTTGAGTCGAATTAAACAACATGCTCCGCTGCTTGTGCGGGTCCCCGTCAATTCCTTTGAGTTTTAAACTTGCGTTCGTACTCCCCAGGCGGTATACTTAACGCGTTTGCTACGACTCTGACTTTGTCGATAAAGCCATAGTCTAGTATACATCGTTTAGGGCGTGGACTACCAGGGTATCTAATCCTGTTTGCTCCCCACGCTTTCGTGCCTCAGCGTCAGTTACGTCCCAGTTGACCGCCTTCGCCACCGGTCTTCTTACTAATATCTACGCATTCTACCGCTACACTAGTAATTCCGTCAACCTCTTCCGCACTCTAGTCTCCCAGTATCTGATGCAGTTCTATGGTTAAGCCACAGGATTTCACATCAGACTTAAAAAACAGCCTACGCACCCTTTACGCCCAGTAATTCCGGACAACGCTTGCTTCCTACGTCTTACCGCGGCTGCTGGCACGTAGTTTGCCGAAGCTTTCTATTATGGTACCGTCACTTTCTTCTTCCCATAATACAGAAGTTTACAATCCGAGGACCTTCATCCTTCACGCGGCGTTGCTGGGTCAGAGTTTCCTCCATTGCCCAATATTCCTAACTGCTGCCTCCCGTAGGAGTCTGGACCGTGTCTCAGTTCCAGTGTGGCCGATCATCCTCTCAGATCGGCTAAGCATCATCGTCTTGGTAGGCCATTACCCCACCAACTAACTAATGCTACGCAAGCTCATCTCTATTCGATAAATCTTTCACCCCTAGTACTTATGTACTTGTGGTCCTATGCGGTATTAGCAGTCGTTTCCAACTGTTGTCCCCCAGATAGAGGTAGATTACTCACGCGTTACTCACCCGTCCGCCACTAAGGGTAAGCATTCCATTAAATGCCCTAAGCCAATGTTTAAACCAATTTACACTAGTTTTAAACCCGCTAACAATCTTTCGATTGAGAACACTTAATGGAACACTTAACCTCCGTTCGACTTGCATGTCTTAAGCACGCCGCCAGCGTTTGTCCTGAGCCAGGATCAAACTCTACA
>CALWOU010000039.1 GCA_944383245.1 uncultured Clostridia bacterium
CCTTGGTATGAGCAGGGGTATAGATCAAATATTGTTACATATACAATGTCTAAGTTCTTTTATACCTTACAAACAAAATATTCAAAATTTGCTTATAATTATAAATATGTTTGGCAGCATCAAGAGTTAGCTCCAGCAATAAAACAAGAATTAACAAAAATAAGTAAATTTATATTTGAACAAATAACTGATGACTCGAGAGAAATTATGAATGTTTCTGAATGGTGTAAAAAAGAAGCCTGCTGGAAGAGAATAAAATCTACTGAATATGAATTTAGTAGAGATACGTTGAGTTGTTTTTCTTTAGTAGAGGAAGTAGAACAAGATCGCAAAGATGCAACTCAAGATCAAAAGATTGAAGATGGTTGCAATGCTATAATGGAGGTTTACAATAAAGGAGCTGAATATTGGAGTAATGTTATACTATGGGCAGAGCAAAGAAGGTTGTTAACTTTTGATGAAAGATCAATTTTGAAATTGGCAGCAAATAATAAAATATTATCTGATAAACAAAGTAAAAGGGCTCTTGAAGTTTTAAATAAGGTTAGAATTGAGGGATTTCCAGAATAGATGGAGGATTAAATTATGAAGAAAAGGTACATAAAATCAAATTTTGAATTTTATTATGATATTCAAGAAAAAGGGATTATTATTGCAAGGAAAATGACAAACGCAAACAAAAAAGCAGTTGGTTCGGACAATAGTCTTTACTTTGGATTGCTTGATATAAAACAAAGGTTTGAAAATCCTGTAACAGCATATTTTTTAGGGAGAGAAAAAAATTTAGGCGAATTTGATAATAAAATATTTAACTGTGATTGTTTAAAAGATTATTTTGTGAAAATTACAATTAATGCAAATGAGCCAAATGGGCAGTTTCAGCTAAAGGTTTCGTTGCTAAGTAAAGAGGGAGATAAAACAAAAACAAATGGAGCTATGTATGAAATTATAAAGGCATCAGAAAAGAAAGGACAATTTTCAATTGATGATGACTTAATATTTATTGCTGATTTTATAAATTGGAAAGTTCAAATAATGGAGAAGTCAAAATTTGAAGAAAAATATAAAATTTCATAACATTTCTGGACAATTTTTTCAAAAAAAAGTAGAATAAACAATAGAGGAGAGGTTTATGATAAAGTTGGCCACTGTTTTTAGTGGGATAGGTGCAATAGAACAAGCCTTTTTAAAATTGGGCATTGATCATGAAATCGTTTTTGCGTGTGATAATGGTGAGAGAAACATAAACTTAGATGTGGATGCTATAAAAAAAGAAATCGCTGGGTTATCTTATAAAAAACAAAAAGAATATATAGATGAAATTTATGAAAGTAGGTGCAAGAAAGAGAACAAAATGGAATGCTCTTATTTGGCCAATTATAATCTATCAAAGGATCATTTTTACCAAGATGTTAGATTTCTTAATGCTAAACAGTATTTAGGCAAAGTTGACCTAATTGTTGGAGGAAGTCCTTGTCAAAGTTTTTCAATAATAGGTAAAAGAGCGGGATTAAAGGATATCCGAGGGACATTATTCTATGATTATGCTAGAATAATTGATGAATGTAAACCTAAAGCATTCATTTATGAAAATGTTAAGGGTTTACTAAGCCACGATAAAGGCAATACTTGGAAGGTAGTTAATGATGTTTTTCTATCACTTGGTTATAATGTAAAATTTTATGAACTAAACTCCAAGGATTTTAATATCCCACAAGATAGGAGAAGAATATTTTTAGTTGGTACGTTAAAAGAAAATACCTTACCAAATAAAATAGAAAAACAAGAATTGAAAACTACAATGTTCGATTTTTTAGAGAATAATGTTGCGGCAAAATATTATTTAAAGGAAAGAGGCTTTACATTTGTTACTACAAACAAAAGAGCTAGAGTAAATTCTAAGATTATATCCACACAAAAAGCTAACCAACAATTTAATTGGAATGGAGATTTTGTATTTGAAAGTGTTGAAGAACTAAAAGATAGGCCTGATGTTTTAACCACGGCTTACATTGGTGAATATAATGGTGAACTTGGCGTAGTGAGAAAGTTGACACCTCGTGAATGTTTAAGATTAATGGGATTTAGTGATTCATTTAAAATTGTTGTTGATGATGTCGAATTATATAGGCAAGCAGGGAATTCAATTGTTGTAAATGTATTGGAAAAAATATTAACTTTGCTTATACAAAATAAGCTTATTTAGGAGTATAAATATGTTAAGGATAGCAACATTATTTAGTGGAATTGGTGCTATAGAACAAGCTTTGAAAAGACTTGGTATAGAATATGAAATTGTTTTTGCTTGTGATAATGGCAATATTATGCTAGATAATATAGATTTTGAAAAAGAGAAAAAAATTGTAGATTCTTTATCAAGTGCAAAAGAGAAAAAAGAGTATGTAGAAAATTTATATAAGAACAATTCACGAAAAACAAATTATGTAAAAAAATCATATGAAGCCAACTACGAGATAAAAGATGATATGTTTTTTTATGATATAAAATTGCTTGATGGTAGGGATTTTAAAGGTAAAGTAGATCTTTTAGTTGGTGGAAGTCCTTGTCAAAGTTTTTCTACAGTTGGAAAATGTGGAGGACTAAAAGATACTAGAGGGACTTTATTTTATGAATTTGCAAGATTAGTTGATGAAATACAACCAAGGATGTTTTTGTATGAAAATGTAAGAGGGCTTTATACTCATGATAGTGGGAATACTTGGAAAGTTATACAATCTACCTTTAGCGAATTGGATTACCAATTTAAATTTGAGATACTTAATGCTGCGGATTATGGAATACCTCAAAATCGTAGAAGATTATACGTTGTAGGGTATAAAGAAAAATATTTAAAGCAAAACTTTATCTATCCACCTTCGCCTGAGAAAAAATTATACTTTAAAATGAAAGATATACTTCTAGAAAATTGTAAGGAAGGGAATTTTAAATCAATTGACGGCAAATTAACAATAAAAAAAGACGGTCAAGATGTAGATAAAAGATATTATTTATCTCCGCTAGTAAAAAAATATGTTTTAAGTCCTGGGACAAAAAACTTTTATCAAAAACCTGAGGTTGATCTAGATATTGCAAGAACGTTACTGTCTACCATGGGGAATAGACATAGAGCAGGTATTGATAATTATCATTATGTAAACGGTGAATTAAGAATGCTTACAGAGAGGGAAGCTTTAAGATTAATGGGATTTCCTGATGATTTTAAAATTGTAGTTTCACGTGCTCAAATGTATAAACAAGCGGGAAATTCTATAGTAGTAGATGTTTTAATGCATATTTTGCAATTGGTATTACCAAATCTTAAATATTAAAATTAATAAAATCCAATAAAATTTTTATTTTGTTTGAGATTTATTAAAAGTTGTTTTGACTTGACTAATTATTAAAAAGGTGGTATTATAATAATACCTTGTACGCATGGGTACATGGGCAGGACATTTCTGTCAACAATTCTAAACAAATAGTGTTGATTGACAAAAGTTGTTTGAGAATGTTAAAGAAACAGATAAGAATATTTAATATTTTCTTTAAAAGTTCGAACATTTCGACAACGCCTCCTATATGTATTATTATATCATAGTACATTATTGAGCAAACTTATGACCGTGTAATTAAAAGTTAATTAAGTAAAGAAACAAATAATTTTTGATTAGACGTAGTTGTGTGAAGCCTGTTAACCTAATGACGTCATACTATAGGGTTAAGAGGCTTTTTGCATTTATGAGAAAAAATAAGACTTTTGAAGATGTTGTAAAAAACGATTACTATCGTTCTTATTCACATTTTGATATTAGAGTAAAACTAGAAGAGGTTTATGATTATATATCTAACCCTCAAAATGTGGCTACCCATTCTTTCTATCCATTTATTCTTGATAGTAGGCCAAAGTTAAAGGTGCATACGGAAAAATCACCAAAAGATGGAAGATTTGAAAAAACTTATAGGCCAATTTGTTATGCCGCACATTTAGATCGTTGTATATATCAATACTATTCTTATAAATTAAATCAAGATTATAATAATTATATAAAAAACACACTTATTGATAAGTGCTCTAAGGCTTATAGAACAAATCTTCCTGGTAAAACAAATATAGATTTTGCTAAGGAAGTATTTGATTTTATAAAAGGAACGAATAAATGTGGAATAATTGTGGGAGATTTTAAAAGTTTTTTTGATAATTTAGATCATAAATATTTGAAAGAAAGACTTAAACAATTATTAAATGTAACAAGTTTGCCTGCGGACATGTATGCAGTTTATAAAAACATTACTAGATATTCTAAATGGAATATAGAAGATATTTTTAAGATAAGAAAAGAAAAAGATCCAAAGTTAAATGAAGATGATATAAGATATGGTAGAATTATATTAAACCGTAGTCAGTTTAAGAACAATGTTAATAGATGTGTTGAACATAATAAAAAAATAGGCATACCACAGGGTTCATCTATAAGTGCTGTTTTGGCAAATATTTATATGATAGAATTTGATAGTAGAATATCTTTATTTCTTGAGAAAATGAATGGTAAATATGTAAGATATTCTGATGATTTTATTATCATAGTCCCATATCTAGAAAAAGAAGTTTTAGAGAAAACGTATGATAAGTTGTTGGAAGAAGTTAAAGATGCAAAACTAATGTTACAATCTGACAAAACACAATTATTTTCATATGAAAATCAAACCATTTTACCATTACAAAATGTATTGAATGGGGTAGAAACAAAATCCAAGAAATTAAATTATTTAGGTTTTTCATTTGACGGCAAAAAGGTATCTTTACGAGATAAGACAATATCCAAATATTACAATAAAGTTTATAGAAAAATTAAAACTATAGTAAAGCACAATTTTGTTTCTAAATATGGAAATCCTATTTCTTGTAATAATTTATATGCTCTATATTCAAAAAATGGAGCTATACCAAATAGTGAAAATAAATGGGGGAACTTTATTACATATGTAAATAAATGTGAAAAAATATTTGGTAAGGATGAAAATGTAAATTTAATAAAAAGAAGACATATGCAAAAAATTCGAAAAAGGTTAAAGAGATAAACTCATTGCCTCTCTTTTTGAGATAAAAG
>CALWOU010000040.1 GCA_944383245.1 uncultured Clostridia bacterium
GAAAAACATAAGGCTGTCAACAATAAACAGTCTTCGTGGGGTGGATTTATCCACAATAATTACACAAAAGAACAGATTGATTCTTTCTTCACAGATTTGGATGATCCTAACGATGGGGTTTAGACATTCGAATAGTAGATATGAGAGAATATCCAAGTCTAACACGTGATCAAGTTTATTAGTGTGATTCGGTTGGATAACTGTGTTATCAACTTAAAATCAATCAAAAAGAAAGCAATATCACATTGGTATATTTGTCGGGACGGCAATATGCCAGTGGGATTTGATTTCTGATTGATTTAAGTTTTAACTTATTAAGACGCAGGCTTTAGCCTGCGTGCCTCAAACTTAAAAAAATCAAAAAAATCAAAATTTTAAAAATTTTCAAAAATTACAGGAGGAAGAAGATGACGCAAACAGTAGCGACCAAAGATAATATGGAAATTAAGTTATCAGATAAAATAAAGAAGATTCTTAAAACTAAGAAATGGACTCAATCCAGACTGGCACTATTTTTAAAAATTAGCCCGGCAAGATTGAATACATATTACAAAGATAGGAATCAACCTGCTGTTGAGTGGCTTGTGGAACAGATTGAGCAATTATACCTGGAATGTTTATGAATGTAAATAATATATTTGCAAACACAAATATGATCAAGGTTAAAAAACCTTACATTAGCAATTTGAAAGAGTTTTTAATGTTGGCTCAAACTTTTGGATTTAGATTAAGAGGCAACATCTTACATAAAAAACTGTATTATACACCTGATACTATTGTAGATATAATGATCAACCTTGACTCGGGATTGGTGACTTTCGAATGCTTTAGCAATAACATTAAAACTGAATTAGAGATGATTGATAAATTATACTATTTACACGAATTTGACCAGTATGTGATTTGGAGGTAAAAAATGGATTATAAATACGAAAATTATTTAAGTCTTGGCATTTGTCCGGACATTGTGGATGGGGAATTACGATTTTCAAAAGGAAATATTGATTATATTATTGATAAATATCTAAAACAGACGAAAGATTTTGACAATTATAAAGAGCGGACATCTGCAATGGATAGAGAATATGATTATCAGTTTATGATGGCAAGAGCAGATACAGAATATTATAAATCGAAATACAAACAGTGTTCAGATGAGTTAAAAGAGTTAAAGCTTCTAAATCGAAGATATGATAGATTCGAGAAAATCAATGCTGGTTTAAGGAGTGAATGCAAAAGATATAAGCAAGAATTGTTGAAATTAAGGATGGAAACAAATAAAAAGATAGTAAACCTAACATCTGGAGAACAAACATGAAATTTACAAAGAAGAAGATAAATAAAAAGTTCCTCATAAATTAAATTTTTGAGTAGAATATGAGTAGAGAACCCCGAAAGATGCCTATAATATAGATGGTTTTTCGAAAGTTCGAATCTCGTCTTCCGCTCCATAAACACAATATCTTGTGTTTTTAAGGTGGCTAGGTACTACATTCGGTGGTGGTAAACCTAGTCATTTTTATTTGTGAGTAGAATTTGAGTAGAATAAAAAAAGTATCTTTACTGGTTTACAATATGTATATATTGTAATTCTGCCTCATTTTGTACATGTGTGTAAATTTTGGACGTGACAGTGCTTCCTTGCACGTGCCCAACCCAATTCTGAATAATGTATAATGGTATATTTTTTTCCTGGCATCTCGTAATAAATGTATGTCTTAATGAATGCATTGTTATATCTTTGATTTTTAATTCGTTTAACACTTCGCTCAAAATTTTTGAAATGTAGTTTTTTGTATGATAGAAGAGCCTATCAGTTTTAGAATTGTAATTAATAAGTAGATTGTAAGTTTTTTCAAACATAGGTATAACTCGGTTGCTATATTTATTTTTTGTAAGATTTTCAGTACCAACATCGTTTATGCTTTTATTGATAGTTATTTTTCTATTAATAAAATCCAAATCTTCTTTTTCCAAAGCCCTAAGTTCTCCCAATCTTAAACCTTCCCATAAACATACTAGAAGCAAGTAATATTTTTCGTTGGTCAAACATTTTTCTTCAAATTTGGCTTGCTCATCAATAGTTAAAGCTTTTTTTATTGCTTTTTCGTGAGTTGGTTTATCTATTGTGTTTAAAGGATTGTTTCTAATAATTCCATTATTTAAAGCTTTGTTGAAGGCGTCTTTTAAGTAGATGTATGCATTTTCTTTGACTCTAACAAATTCTAATTCATTCAGATATGTTTCTATTTCAATAGGGCGTATGTCTTTTAATTTCTTTTTGAAAATGGTTCCTTTGAAATGATTTTTTATGAGATATTGGATAGCATTGAATGTACTTTCACGAACTTTATTCTTTTTGTATGTGTTTAACCAAATTATTATCCATTCGCTCAATGTAGTAGAATTGTAATTAAAATCATCTTTTTCATTAAGACGTTTTTTTAATAGGTCTAAACATTCTTTCTGTGTCTTTGCACTAATATAGTGCTGTTTTCCATTTTTACGGTATCTAGTATACCAGGTATCACAATTTTTTGTTTTGTGAATTTTAATTCCTCGATAAGTCATTTTTAGTTCCTCCTCTAAAAGTTGAGGAACTTTGTTTTTATTTTCTTCTTTATATCTTTTTGCTGATTCCATAGCCATAATGTAGGTTATGAGACCAGCTTGTCCGTCATTGACAAGGCTGGTTCCTTTTTTAAAGATACTTTCAGCTTCTGCAAGATAAGCTTTTCCTTCTTTAATTAAAGCTATATAATCATAAATTGTTTTTTTGCGTACATAAGTCTCCTATAAATTATTTAACATTGTGTCAATGTACAATTCTGTCAGTTCTTGTTGTTTATTATTCATATTTAACACCTTTTCAATTATTGATTGTTCACGTTCTGTTAAAACCATTTTGTTGATCAAATTAGTTGGACGTCCAACCAATTCGTCAAGTGAAACGTGATAAAAATCTGCAAGTTTAATCAGAGTGCTAATATTAGGCTCTGTTATATTGTTTTCATAATTTTTATATGTAGTGCTACCAAGATTAAGAATTTTAGACATCTCTTCTTGCGTTAATTTGCGTTTTTGTCTTAGTTCACGCAGTTTTTTTAGATAAAAAATGTTGTCTTCCATATGTACCTCCACTTAATTTTTAACATTTTTTATAAAAAAATACAAATTTTTAACTAAAATCGCTTGACAATAGTTTAAAATTAATTATATATTTATGTTAATAGTTAGTATTTAACTATTAGTATAAGATTTTTTCTAAATCTTAATCATATTGTTTTCCATATGTACTTCCAAATAATATGGCTGACAATTTTAGAACTTTGAGAGTTTTGTTATTCTCTCTCAAAACAAAAAGGACTGCCTGAACAGTTAGGCAGTCCGCCAGCACCTGCTGGCACAGGACAATTACAAATTTATAGTATGAAAAAACCGCCCAAAAGGACGGCTTACAATTAGTTCTTTTTCTTTTTCCCAAAACTGAAAAGAGAACTAAAAATGCTGAATCTATTATTGTTGTATGTACCTTTAATAGTAATTGATGAATTATCTACATTTGATGCTCCTGCTTCAACTTTAATAATTTCAGCCTGGCGATAATATCTTTTGGCTTTTTCTCTTCGTTTATGACCCTTCCCGTCAGATTTAAACGAAGCGCGCCATAAACGGTCGCCTTTTTCCATTAAAGAAGAATATTTTTTCCCTCTATTCATTTTAAACTCCTTAAACTAAAATTCTCATAACAACATCTATCGACAGATTAAGTTGAAATGAATAAAAAGAGGGAGAAAAATGACAATTTCCCCCTCAATCGAATTATACTATAAATTTTCGTAAATGTCCAACAAATATTTTATTAATGTAAATCAAGAGAACACATCCGTAAGAAGTTAGCGAGTAGCCATAGTTCTAACTGTCTTAGCAGGTCGGACCTGCAACGGATACCAAAGGACAATGTGTCAATCGACTGGCACGGTCCTTACCAAAGCCCAGA
>CALWOU010000041.1 GCA_944383245.1 uncultured Clostridia bacterium
AAATTATAATCCACGTGAGATTTTCAATGGTATATTTTAGCGTGACGAGTACGAGTGTTTACACGAGTTGGAAGAGGCACTCTACCAACGTGTTGAATAAACTAAATATTATATGGTGGATATAGTTCAGTTGGTAGAGCGCCAGATTGTGGATCTGGTTGTCGTGGGTTCGAGTCCCTCTATCCACCCCATTAAGTACGTGTTAGCGTACTTTTTTTATTTATTTGTGTAATTTTTAGTCAAATTGTGCTATTGACAAATTAGTGTTGTTATGATATTATTAATGCAAATTTTAAAGGAGTTAGTATGGGATTGTTTGATAGATTAAAGTATAGAAAAATTGGAAATATTGTGGATGCAGATAAACAACGCGAGTACGAAATGCTTCAAAAAGTTGGCTCATTGCACCACGTGGTTGCTTTTGTTGAAGAGTTAAGATTATATGACTACCTATATTTTATTAATCCTAATGATTTATGGAATTGTTTTGATTTCTGCTACAATAAAATGGCAAAATCCGTTCCTCAAATTGACAAAAAAGAGTTCAACAAAAATCTTTTACGTATTGTAAAGGCTGGAAAAAGCGAATCATTAAAAAGATTAATAACTGAGGGTTGCGACGCTTATGAAGTGGCAAAAATTATCGTTCGAAATGAAAAAGAGGCGCCAAAGTCGAGTGTAACTCTATCAAAATGTGGAAATTTAGACCTATTTTTGATGCGTAAAAGCATAGAAATTTTATGCTCAAAAATGAAAGAGTTAAACACAACAGACACATTGACTGCATATGATAAATTAGTCCGCGCGTCCTTTGTTGACAAAGAAATCAAAAAAGAAGACTTCAAATTTTACGCAAGTATGTTTATGAATATTTGTCACAAAACAGTGCCAGACACTGACGAAACGATTTTAACCGAAGCACTTAATGGCAACACAAATCTAGCAATCTATACAATGAGCGAAATTTCACACTATGCCCTTTCGTATATCTTGTTTAACTACTCAAATAAATTTGATGAGAAAAACATATATTTTGACAAATATCACGAATTAGTGCGCGAATTGAATAAACGAAATTTAGAATTTTCTAAAAAAACTATATTATCAAACACAAACAATGAAACAAATAATTTCTTGTATAGATTGTGGTAGATTAAGCGCTGACAGGCTGAAATAATAGATAATTATATCTTATTAATAAATAATCATTAAAATATTTGCAAAAATGTTAAAATTTATTTTTAAAATTTTCAAATTAACAATTTTTATAAAACTTTATTAATTTTGCTTGACAAATAATTTAGTGTTTGCTAAATTATTAAAGTCTGCGGGTGTAGCTCAATGGTAGAGCGCTAGCCTTCCAAGCTAGTTACGAGGGTTCGATTCCCTTCACCCGCTCCATAAAAAACAAGTCGTCCTTTTCTTACAGCAGTTTAAGAAATTAAACTGCATAAGTAAGATTTTCGGACGCTTGTTTTTTTACCCCAACTGCGACTTACGTCTTGTGGGAACCCCGTTATATTAATTATGACACGTCTTTTGGACACTGCGATTATAATTATAATCGCAAATGTGCCACTTGCAGACGTTCATTTTTTTTATTCCCACTGCGCGATTTTATCACTTGTGGGAGCCCTCAATTTTTTTAATGGTTTTAATTCCTCTAATTACTATATATTGTGTGGTAATTAGGGGTCATTTTTATTAGTATCTGAGTAGAATTTCGAGTCGTCAAGTATATTAATATACTTAGTGTCTGCGTCAATATTGTGTTTTCCATAAATATTTTTTAATTAATAACAATTCCCGCCATTATCTACTCCGTCGTGTCCAGCATCAAAAAAATTACTCTTCCGAGTAATTTTTTGTGTTTAAATAAATTTTAAGTGATTTAATTGAAAAATATGTTTTTAAATAAATTGTTTTGGTAATTGCAAGGTTTTATAAATTTTAAATTAATTTTGTGTTTTTAGTTTTATTTATTTAAAAGGTTGCCGTTTTTTGTTGGTGAATTTTTCCAATCATTTACAACTTTCATTCTTTCGTTGCTTTGCTCGTCAACGATATCTATCAACTTGCACAAATCTGTAATATTTAATTGCATATCATCGGTCAATGTGCCGTATTTATCCACTGAATTTTTATGTTCGGTGTAGTACTCATAGCGCCTTAATTTTAGCCAATTTTGCCTAAAGTTATCGTCTGCTGGAGCGATTGGGTCAACTAGATAGGCGACAGGTTCATATTTGTGATAAAATGCTAAATTCATATATTTTTCGCGCCACAAATCTGAATATTTTTCAATGCCCTCTTCAACTACTTCTCTATCCATTCCAATTGAGAGCAAGGTTGTTAACACTGAGTTTCTAAAAATTTTATCAACATCTGGACTAAACAAAAAGTCAAGTTCGCTATAACCTTTTGGCATTCTCCAATTTTCTCCTCCTGCAATAATCCAATCTATCTCCCAGCGAACAATCTCCAATTCGTAATTATGCCTTAAATCGTTGAATGTTTTAGACGTTTCAATATACTTTTTAATAGATTGTAAATCAATATTCAAATCCTTTACTTTTAATTTCTTTTGCATAAATTTGCTTAGCCACTCAACATCTCTTAAATGGCAAGGCAAATTGTTTTTATTGATTTCACGCGGTCTATTATAACAAGAATATAACCATTTACCCTCTTTAGGGAAAAACTCATTTGCTTCTCTATCTAACAAAACAACTTCACTATCATCAAGCACAACTTCACTTTTATTTAACCTATTTTT
>CALWOU010000042.1 GCA_944383245.1 uncultured Clostridia bacterium
TCTAAAATCTTCTATTTCTTCCTTTAGTTCTTCTAATGTACATACTTGTACTTGTGGCATTATATATCCAACTGTTACATTCCATAAAAGCACGGCCCCTTCAGGATATTCTACTTCAGTTTTAGAGTATTCTTTAACTTTACAACCCATTTGTTCATATTCTTTTTCTATTATTGTTGTAAGTACTCTATTTTTAAGTATTTGATGTACTGATTTATCATCAGTATATTCATCAAATTCTAATTCGTTTGTTATTTTTCTTCCGTATATTTGTTTTAAATTTGGCTTTACACAATAAAATTCTAATTTTTCTTTATTTTCCATATTACTTCTCCTTTGGTCTTGTTTGTTGGAGTTGCACCAACTTTTACTACTAACAAGAATGAAAAGGCTATTAAGCCTTTGCAATTGTTTCTTTAATTACTACAATTTCTTTTGGTCTTACAATTTTAGCACCGAATACATATAATCCTTTTAAAGCATCTTCAAATGCATCTTGTGGTCTATATGCTTCTACTTTGTCAATTTGTTCTGCGAATGCAATTGCTTTTGAAGTTCTTAAAATATTATATTTAGAATTTGTATCAGTCGAAGTTGGTAATAAGTTTTCAATAGATACTAATGCGTTAGCGTATTTTCCAACATAACCTTTTTTAGCCATTTCAACATTGTTAGTAAATAATTCAGTTAAGTTTTGACGTAATTTAGAGAAATAGTTTGGTGTTAATTCAGCGTGGAATGTGTCAGTAACACGGCAGTTATTTCCATATAATACTACAAATGCATCTTCTAATTTTTCTACTGCGTTTGTTTTTGTGATAGATGCAGCAGCAATTGAACTAATTGAACTATTTTCTACTGCTGTTTTAACAATTCCAGCAACATATTTGTCGCCTTCTTCTGCTAATGCTAATGCTCCTTCTTTTGAAGTTGCTTCCATAGCTCCTGGTACTGTTTGTGCTCTAACTACATCATCTAATCCAATATTGAAATATTTATATTGGTCTAATTTTAATAATTGGTCTGTTGAACTAATTGCATCTCTTGTAATTGCTGTTCCTGGTACATAAGCTCTAACTGCTGGTCTAACTGCATTTAATATTTTAACTTCTTTTGCATTTTTTGCATCCTTTTCAAATACAAAATCACAATGATTTCTTAAACTTGTAATTGTTTCTAGTGCTCTAATGTAAGCTTGATGCCAAATTGTTTGTTTTGCTCCGTCCATATTCTTTCACTCTCCTTTTTTTATTTTGTCATGGACTTGCGAACTTTTTCCCAAACTTTATCATCCGCTAAATCATCTAAAGTCAATTTATTTAATTCTTCATCAGTATAATAGTCTTTTTCCACTTTAGAAGTGATTCCCTTCATGCTTCCGATAGTATTAATTTCCTTTTTAGGTTTAGTCTGTTTGTAAAGTTCGTAAATTTTTTTAAATGGAGTGCTTGAATTAAATTGACTAGAAAATTCCTTGAATTCCTTGTCATTTAAAACATCTTCTTTTACTCCCATTTCTTTTAATTCTTGCTTGTTTTTTTCAAAATTCAAAGTGTTAGCAAGAATATTAAATTTTTCTTTATCTCTAACAGATAAATTATCGTATCCAATTCCTGCAAGCCTATCGGCTTCTTCCTTCATATCATCAAATCCTAGTTCGATTATTTCATTAGCATCATTTTTGCCAAGTATTTTCATTTCTCTATCAGTAAAACCTTTTTCAAATTTTACTCCTTGTTCTTCATAGAATGATTGTACTTTTTCTTTAGCATCTTTAATGTCGCTCGCATTAAGACCCTTGCTAACTATATTGCCGATATCCATATAATCAGAATATTTGCTTTCGTACTCTCTTTCTATTTTTCTTCTTTCTCTTGCAATTTTTTTGCTTAATATTTCATCTACTTTAGCATTCAATTCTTCTTCTGAATACATTTTAACTTCTTTTTTTTCTTCTTGCGAAGTGGTATCAGTTAATTCTATACCTTCAACATTTTCTTCTACTGATTGTTCAACAGTATTTTCAGTTTCTAAAACATCGGTTAATTCATTTTCCATAATTTTCCTCCCTATTTTAAAGTGTTTGCTTCACGTTCCATATTCTTTTATTGACATACAATGCTTGGTCGTACACTAATATTATACCATATTTGCTTGATTATACAAATTAGCCCCAATTTCCCCTATTGCCGTTATATCTTGTTGTTCTCCAATAAATTTGCTTGCTTGTGCTTCTAATTGTTGAGCTTGGCTATTTATTTGACTAATTCTTTCTTGTACAGCTTTCATATGATTTATTGCTTCTTCCATTTTTTGCTTAGGCATAGAAGAATCGTCATCTAAAAGACTTACATAAACTTCTAACTCACTAAGTTTTTGTGAATTAAAATATCCTGCTTTTAGCATATTTTCAATACTCATTTCTTGAGCATATTTATCAAAAGGACTTTTTGGAGTTATATCTACCTTAACATCTGCTTGTAGTCTATCTAATATTTCATAAGATATTTTTACTAGTTGCATTGTTGATTGTCCTGTTAATGTGTCTTTTACTTCGTTTTCTACAGTTAATCCGTCTACAGCATAAGTTTTCCACATATCAAGCCATATTTTTGCTAATTGATCAACACAATCTTTTAGTGTTTCAAGTTGTTCATTCATTGGCATTTGACTAGCGTTTTGTACCGCTAAAATGGCTCTTCCGCTTGCACTTTCTGGATTTACTTCTCCAGTCGCAATATCTCCAGCACCAGCTAATTCTCTTGTGATAGTAATTAAATCATTTTGTAATTTATCTACATCAGTACTCATCTGTGCTGGTTGTGTAGTGTTAATTATTTTTTTAACATCATCAACTGTTTGTGAATCTGTTTCTATAACACCTCCAATTCTGTTAATTGCCTTTGGGTTTCTTATTTTAGAAGTATTTACTATTGTTTGAGGATATGCTGTTTTTTTAGCAACTAAAGCTCTTCTCATAATAGTTTTGTTTACTTCTATTTGGTTTGGTATAAGTTGTCTTACTTCTCCTTCTCCTCTTGAATATCCAACTTTTTCCTCCCAACACATATGAACCAAAGGATATAAAGATAATTTTGTGTTAGTAGGTTTTACTATATCAACATATTTTGTTGATTGGGCAAACCATACTTGACCTTTTTCCTTCCATATTTTTGTTATAAACCAGCAATTGTCGTTTATTTCATACTTTGCACTATCTCCTGTTGCATCGCTAGTATCATTATCTCCAACAATGTACTCTAACTTATCATCGGATAATCCTTTATTTTTAGCTAACTCTTGTACTTCTGAAACTGATTTTCTTTGTCTAATTATAATATATGGTTGACTTTGAATATCATCACTATTTTCGTTACCGTAACCAACGTCGGCTTTATAAATAACTTCGTTTATAGGCATATTTTTTTCTTCGTCATAATCAACATATATTATTCCTTCGTCGTTTATTGCACTATCTTTTGTAAACTTTCTTAATTTTTTGTCAAATCTATCTTTTTCCCATATTTTTCTGGCTTTTTTGTTTAATAATTCACAAGTTTTATTAGCAATATCTTTAAAATCTGTTTCTTCAATATTTTCTGCACTATAAACAACAGCATAATTGTTGCTATGTATAACAGCTAATTTATATTTAACAATTGGTTTTATAAAATTTAAAGAAACAGGCTCTATTCCATCAATTTTTAAGCCTTCCCATTGGTTTCCGTTGTACATACGATAGTTTTTGTCAGTATCTCCGTAAAGATTTACTAAATTGTTATAATTTCTCATCTTTTCGTATAAAGTCCATATATCAGTTTTTGGTATTTCTTCTAAATTCATAATCTCCTCCTATCGTAAATCTTTTTGCCCTATTCCCGTTCCATCATAACTATCTATATTATTCATCATAATATCAAATTTTGATTCTTCTTCAGCAATCTTTTCTTTTATTTTCTTTTCTTCTTTGTATTCATCTATCACTTTTATAGGATTTATTTCTATGTTTTCTCCTTTAACAACTTTTTGTCCAACATAAGCTCCTAAAATAAAAGAAATAATCATAAATACGCCAAAAACTATTAATTCAGCCATTATTTATCTTCCTTTTTCTTTAATTCTTTTTTAGGTTTTTCTGTTTTTATTTCTTCTTTGAATTCTTTTGCTGTTTTTTCAATAGTTTCATCAATTATTTTATTTGTTTCTTCTTCTCCTAAAACTTTGTTAGATAGTTCTCTTATTTTTCTAAAAACTTTCTTTTTCATATAATCTGTATCTCCTCTCCTATTTCTTCAACACCAGGTCTTTCAAATTCAAAATTGTAGTGTTGTTCTATCTCAATTATATCATTATCTGGTACAACTTGTAAAACGGCGTTATAAGCTATAGCACAGCTCATAACATGATCATCGTGAAATCCTTCTTCTGCTTCTTGTTTTCCGTTATCTTTTCTTACCATAGTAAGCATTTCTCTTAAAGTATTTTCATCATTTATGTAATCAACATTATCTCTGACTATCTGAACTAAATTGCTAAGTATCATCGGTTTAGTCTGTCTAGTTGTCCTAAAACCAAAACGATGTTCTAATTCTTTATCATACCTATCAACTATTTCTCTAACATAAAAATTAGAATAATCTAATCGTTCTAATTCTTTTTGTGGAAATGTACTAAAATTTACTTCTATACTCATTAAAGCTGGCTCTATTCTTGCATCTCTGTACTGATATTTGTAAAAATAACCTAAACAATACATTTGCTTTGCATACAAATCCTCATCTGTTTGCATTTCTAAAGTGGCAACTTGCTTTAAAGTTTTAGAATTAATTACATCGGCTGTAAAATTATCTCCTAGTGTATCTCCTGCTGTATCTCCACCAATTGCATACTTTGTAAATTTATCTGGCATTTCATATATTTTTATGCACCCTTTTTCATCGTTTATCCATTTTATATCAGTCATTTTGCCTTTTATAGCATTTGCTTCATTATATACAAAATAACCTCTTTTAATAGGCTTTGGCACTTTTGATAACCTTAATGAAATTTGTTCCTTATCAAAAATACATCTACCAGTAGACAAAAATGCTTCTTCTGGATTGCTAGGGTATTCTTGTTTAAATTGTTCTACATCACCGCTACAGTTGTTTCTTATACACCATCTACGCCACTCTAATTGTTCATTTGAAAGATTATATCTTTCTTTCATTTTTTCTTCTTCTTTGGTTAGCTTAAAACCTGTATACGGCATTTTGTACTCATCCATTTCATACCATGCAACAAATAGCGGAATAAAATCGTTTTCTCCTTTTACAGCCTTATCCCATAATTCCTTGAACATCTCATAACCATTTGCTGTAGATTCAATTATGATCATTGTATCTGGCAAATTAGGTACAGCTTGAAATAAACCTGTTAAAGTTTCCTTAACATCTCCTTGCCAGAAAGCTAACTCAGATAAATGCAAGTTGTCGAATGTATCTGATCTACCTACACCACTAGTACCAGCTGTCATACATTTAATCTTTGATTTAAGTCCTGTTCCTGTGTCATTATCAAATATTAATTCTTTAGCATTACTCGCTTTTACACTAGGTTTTAATTCTAAAGGTAAACTTTCATACATTAATTTACTCATATTAAAAAGGTTTGTTGTTGCTGTGTCTAAGTGCGTTATTATACCTGTTCTTCTATTAAACTTTGTAACTGTGTCTTTAAACAAAAAGGATTCAGTTGCAGTACTAAATCCCATTTGACGTGCTTTTAATATTATTATGCGTACTGGTTTCTTTTCTTCTTTGCATTTTTTAATAATATTATAAAGTTTCATTTGAGGTTGATTAAGTATTAAATTAACCATTTTGCCCTCTTTATTTCTAATTTTGATAAAATTTTCTACATATTTTTTTGTATTAATATTCATCTTTATCAGCCATTTTCTTTAGAGTTTCTTCGTAATTTAAAGACATATTGCCGTCAATTTTCTTTTTATCTTCCCATCCTTTAAAGTTGTTCTGTAGGTTAAATTTAGCACCATTTACACCGTCTTTATCATATAATCTAGTCTCAGCATATCTTTCAACTATTTTTCTAGCTTCATTAATCGTGGGAAAAAACTCATCTCTTTTTTCATAATTTAATAGCGTTCTTCTATCCATTCCAATTGCTAAAGCTAAACCACTCATAGTATAAGGGATGGTCTGCATCCAAATAGGATTTCCATATTCGTCAACAACAACTTCGCCGTCTTTGTTAAATTTGTATTGCCAACAAGAATCAAAATAAGCTTGAATATCTTTTTGTAAATCTTCTGCATTGTCATATAACATAGGTCGTCCACCTTTGTTTTTATTTACTCTTTCCCAATTAATTATATCTGGCATTGCTTACCACCTCTTTATATATTTTATCACATTAATCTATTAAACACAAAAAAAGACCGGTTATTGAGTCTTTTAAGAAAAGTATTAAAGCATAAAACAATGAAATGCTATTTTTTGTAAAATCCAATTTTTTCTAAAATTTCTATTGCTTCTAATACTTGTTGCATTGTACAATTCCCATTTCTCCAATGGTCTAATAAAGCCTTGTATTTTTCGTTAAATTCAATAAATTTTGGATGTCCTAACATCTCAATCATCTCACTTTCTAATATATTATATGTTGTTATTATAAAAAGTTTACAATTTTTTTAAATAAAAAAAGGCAAAATTCATTGCCTTTGGACGAGGTTAGTGTAGCTTACACTACCCCTTAATTTTATCATTTATTTTTTAAAAAATCATATTCTACGCTTTCTTGTTCAA
>CALWOU010000043.1 GCA_944383245.1 uncultured Clostridia bacterium
GGGGCATAACGGCATCACTGATTTATCCCCCCTGTCCGGGCTGGAGCGGCTTAACTACCTGCAACTGGATGGGCTGGAAGTCACGGACTTCTCCCCGCTGGCGGACCTGCCCGCGCTGGGCTATGTGGTGGTTCCGCAGAAGCAGACAGCGCTGGTGGAAGCGGCGTGCCCAAATCACACCTTCGAGCTGCGGGGCTTTTAGCTGTGATAACAAGTGTGCAGGTTTGCACACCAAAAAAGACCGGAATCATGATACGATTATCATGATTCCGGTCCCTTTTTTTCTTCCGGCAGAACGGTCAGTTCCAGAACGCTGTTGATGACATTCTGCACGACCCGGAATTGCTCCGGGGGGAGCTGCTCAAGGCGCCGGGCAAGGATTTCCGCATCGTTGCCCCCGGACCTGCCCCAAAGCAGTGCGTCGCTGGATACATGGAGGGTCTCGCATATCCTCCGCAGCACTGTCAGCGAAACACCGGCCAGCCCCCGCTCCACACAGGAAACGTTCTGGGGCGAAACACCGATGAGCTCGGCGAACCGCTCCTGGGTCAGGCCGGCGGCCTCTCGGGCCTGCCGCACGCGGCAACCCACCTCAATATTGATTTCCTTTTTTTCACGCATGGGCCATTTTATCACCTCTTGCCCCTAGTGTAATCAATTCGCGGCTTGACTAAAACAATGCAATACTTTATAATAACTAAATATAATACTTGATTATGACCGGATTATGAAATCACAGGAGGGTTGCGCAATGCAGCGAGGGAAAAGATGGCTGGCACTTCTGCTGGCTCTGGTTTTGGCGGCAGGACTGCTGCCCACGGCGGCGCTGGCAAACGGCGGGGGAACCGAGGCAACTGATGGCGAAACCGACAGCAGCGAGACGAGCGGCGACGTCGAAGCCAACGGCGGCGAAGCGGACAACAGCGAAACCAACACTGGAGAAACCGGCAGCGGCGAAACTGATGGCGAAACCGACAGCAGCGGGACCAGCGGCGACGTCGAAACCAGCGGCGGCGAAGCTGACAACAGCGGAACCAACAATGGAGAAGCCGGCAGCGGCGAAACTGACGAAGAAACGCTGAGTGACGGTACGTCTGTAAACTCGTCGGAAGCCATTACCCGCGCCCAGATGGCGGAGATGGTCTATGAACATGAAAAGCTCAAGACAGCCATTGACTCCCTGGCTGGCGGCGGCACGGCGCCGGAGTTTACCGACATAGAGGTGGGAGAAGGCGGGGTAACACCGGACCAGCGTGATGCGATTATCGCCCTCTACAAAGCCAATATCATCAACGGAACTACCGCGACTACTTTCGGCCCGACCGGGACTGTTACCCGCGGCGAATTTGCGGTGGTGCTGTGGCGTGCCACCGGCTGCCGGAGCAACAAAACGGCGATGACAGTTCAATTTACTGATAAACTGGCGCCTTGGTACGCCCCCGCCGTTAACTGCTTTTACGGCGCGGGTCTGGTGAAAGGTACTGCAAGTGGAGCGTTTTCTGGCGAAACCCCGATTCCTGTCAAGGGTGTAAACAGTTTTCTAACCGCATATGCGGAGAACAAACAAACCTTTATCGAGAAAACCGAGTCTGGCGCTACCACCCGGGCAGAAATGACGGTGGAGTTCTACAACAGATTCTATCCGGAGCTGTCCAAGCTGGAGGCCACAAGGAGTTGGACTGATGCCAATGGTCCCTTCACCGATCTGTTTGGCTGTACAGATGAGCAGATAAAAGCAATCAGATTCTTCTATGAGCGGGGGATTATCAACGGCACAACGGGAACCACCTTCCACCCCCATACCCCGGTGTCCAACCTCCAGGTAGCTGCACTGCTCCAGGACTGTGTTACAACAAGTATTCCAGCTGAAACACAGGAAGCTATCTCTCTGTTCAGTGCCGCGCCGCTGGCAGAGGAAGAATCGGGGTCCCCTTTTGATTTTCTGAAAGATCAGGGGCTGGATGTTAGCGCCGCAGAAAAAAATCCTAATGCTCCTGCCTTAACCACCACCCTGACCACATGGCGGGATGACCTTGCTCCCGAAGCTCCCACCTTCTCCCCTGAAAGCGGCACAATATTCACGGATTCCCAGACCGTTACAATCGCTGCGGCTTCCGGAGATGAAGGGGCAGCTATCTACTACACCACCGACGGCAATGACCCGACCACGAGCAGCACCTTGTACAGCGAAGCCATCACAATCACCGAGGACACCACTGTGAAAGCAGTCGCAGTGAAAAACAATCTGGTCAGCTCTGTGGCCACGGCTCGCTACACTGTTGCTAAGTTCACCATCACGCCCAGCGACGATTCTCTCACCGGCGGCGGAACTGTGACCTTTACCATCGACAATCCCCCGGAAGATGGGGTCATCGTGACCTGTGATAACACGCGCTACAATCCTTCTCAGAACAGCAGCGGCGTCTGGTCCGTCACCCTGCCCAACACCGACGGGACCTATGTGTTTACCGCAGCTGCAGGAGACGAAGAGGCGACCTGCACTGTGGAGGTAACCTATAAAAGCTCCGGAAGCAGACCGTCTTCCGGCAGCGGCACATCTTCCAGCACCACGACGGAGACCGTCACCAATCCGGATGGCTCCAAGACTACCACAGTCACCAACAACCGCACTGACACGGTGACGGAGACAACAGAGTATCCGGACGGCACGACAGTTATCGTCGTCACCAATGGGCGGACAGACACGGTCACCCAGACTACTGAATACGCAGACGGCTCATCTGAGGTGGTGGAAACTGCGTCAGACGGCACCGTGACCACGACCAGCACCGACGCAGATGGCGGTCAGACCAGAGTGGTAGAAAATCCGGACGGCTCTGCAGAAATCACTGTAGAGAGTGCCGATGGCTCCCGCTCAGTCACCGCGGTGAACGAGGACGGACAGGCAGCTGTAGAAGTTTCGCTCTCCGCCGACGTGCTGGATAACGCTGGGGATGAGGCGGTTCCTCTGCCCATGCCCGCTGTGGCTTCATCCGGGGATTGGGACGAGGCCCCCACGGTCACAGTAGAGCTGACCCGGGGCTTCAGCGCCCGGGTAGAGATTCCTGTGGAGCGCGCAGCCACGTCTACCGTGGCGGTGCTGGTCCATGACGACGCTACGGAAGAGATTATCAGGGCCAGCCTTACCAAAGAGAATG